>JBCBFT010000004.1:0-123810 GCA_038527485.1 Bacteroidota bacterium | reverse complement strand
TCCTTATGGATGGGCAAAGTCTACACCAGAAGCAAGCGGCTCATGCTTATTAATCACTTCTTGAAGATCTGCATTTACTTTTTCATCGGTAGGGATTCGAATTTCCTTTTTGCTGGATGTACTACGAAAGAGACGGATCAAACCAGCAACCAAAAAGGATAAGAGATAGGGTATAAAAAGTAGAGGAATTACATACCACTTAGTAGAACTTGTTGCTGGATGTAGTTTGCGGATCATACGTTTGGGTAGAAAGACTTTAATGGTAAATGTGTCTACACTTTATACGTAAGATTCCCCTCTCTTAGTTGTGTGCATCTTTTGATATCGTATGAAAGATCTACTAGGTGAGTCGTCGAAAAATCTAGTTTCTCTTTCTACAGGCATATGTTTTCGATGTAAAAATCACGGATACAGAATTTTCACCTACTCTCAAGCATCCATTCCCATCTACTATCTGCTTTGGATATCATGTAAGATTTTGATCAAAATGATCGTAAGCCTAACAAATCCTCATTACGCCATTTCTTTCCCAAAAGGGTAATTTCCCCCTGAAAACAATGGCATATAGAGAACAATCAAGGAGAAGGAAGAGTTAGATGGGGGCAAAGCAAAAATGCGTGAAGTTCACAACATCCTTATTGGGAAGGATTCGTAAACCATAGGAGGACTTACGCATACATATTGTCTGTGGACAAGCTAAAGATATCGTCCTATGTCTCAATTTCTTCCATTATTCCCGCTTAGTCTCGTTGTCTTTCCTGGAGAGCAACTTAGACTACATATTTTTGAAGAGCGGTACAAACAACTTATCAACGAATGTCTGGAGCAATCTTCGACCTTTGGTATTCCTACTGTGATTGATCAGCATGTAGTGACCATCGCGACAGAGGTAAAAGTGGTTGCTTTTGATCGCAAGTATGCCAACGGGGAAATGGATATCACGACTGAAGGTATTCAGCGCGTAAGGATAGATTCTTTTTTCCAAGAGTCACCTGACAAACTGTATCCAGGGGGAGAAATTACAGTCATCTCTGATGAGATGGACATAGCCGCTGAAACGTTGGAAGAAGTGAGTGACTTACTGATTCAATTTCATCAAGCCTTGGGCATACACAAAACCTTTGGAGATGAAGAAGAGCCTTTGACCGCCTATCTCATCGGGCATCACATTGGCTTGTCGCTCAAACAAGAGTACGAACTTCTTTCATTCAACAGAGAAATAGACCGCATGGATTACATTAAAAAACACCTTATTGCTATTCTGCCTGTAGTAGAAGAGACAGAACGATTGAAAACAAAGGTGAAGATGAATGGACACTTCAAAAATGTAATCCCACCTAACTTTTAGAGCCAAATAAGGCTATTTGACCTTCAATACTTTATCCCTTTTAAAAACAGTGGAATGAACACACGTCTATATTCGTATATTCATTCCACTGGATTTGCCTATACCCATATCTTTCAATCTTCTGATATACCATGGAGTTTTCATTTGATCATGTGAAGGATCAAACCACCAGAAAACGTAAGTAGATGTTGACTACTTGAAAACAGGGTTCATTGAGGGATAAAACCGCTCAATTAATTTCTAGCGAAAGAGGGGTTTTCTTGCAGCTTCTTCTTCTTGGATAGAAGTAAGACAGTCGATAATGTTCAGGTAAGCAGCATTCTTGAGATAATAATAGATATACTTACCTTTTCTTTCAGAGCTCAATACCCCTTTATCACGGAGGATACTAAGGTGATGAGAAACAGAGGACTGATCAGCATTTAGCTTGGTGTAAATCTCAGTCACCGTCATGCGGCGCTCACCCTCCAACATCTCAATGATAGAAAGACGTACAGGATGCGCAATGGCCTTTAACGTACGAGTCAATAGCTCCATTTGGGAGATTGACCATCCAACTTGTGCAACACTCATGACAACTATATTTTTGTTCTTGATTTGAAATACTAACACCAAACAGTCCATTGTGTTTGCAGAAGAAGAAAAAAATCCTTCATAATCAACATTTTATATAGTAATTTTGAGACAAAACAAGAGATGAAAATATGTAAATATTAAACAAGAAAGTCTTTTTTTAAGCAGTTCTGTTTATATTTTATATAGAAACGTTAAACAAAATGAAATATCTAGGTCCTATCATTTTTTTTCTCATTTTTCTCTCATTTGGGTGCCAAATTCCAGATCCCAATACTGGTTCTGGCGCAACGAGTCAACTGAATGATGGCTTTGTTGAAGAGTTGGTTGAGCTAGGAACAGAGGTGCAAGAAATGGCGAAGCCCAACAAAGTGCGTGCTTGGGTCAGCAAACTCATCGTCAAAGCACAACCTGGAAAAGAAATGCCTCAGGTAGGGCTGATGGAAGAAGGAGAAGTAGCCGAATATCTATATCAACGGACCGTCAGGAAATCAGAGTTCTCTTTGAGAGGGCAGCGTTTCTACCAACCATGGATCTTAATCAAAACCCAAAGTGGGGTCATGGGATGGGTACATGAAGGAGGGGTCTCTTATCTTACACCAGATTATGAACAAATCCTCAACGATCTCCTCAACACAAAAACCAATGCTCGACAAGCTGCACCCAAGGACCCCGCAGTAGATCGACTCATCATCCCAGGTAAGCAGTTTGGCGCGATCAAACTCAATACTTCTGAAAGCGAGCTTATCTCTATCTATGGCCCCACAAGAGTGGCCAGAGGTGAAGTATCCGTCCCCAACAACAAACGGGAATCCTGCACAGTCGTTTTCCCAAGAACCAAAGATGAGATCAGGATTACTTGGAAGGATGATACACGGTCGAAAGTCAAAGCTATTTACCTAGGCGAGTCAGGTTCCTCTTGGTACACCTCTCAAGGATTGGGAGTAGGTATCAGCTTGCTCGATCTTATCAAAGCGAATAAAGCACCCATTGAATTTTATGGGTTTGGATGGGAGTATGGCGGCACGATTGAAACGTGGAAAAATGGGACTTTGCAGAGTCGCAGCAAATATTTCTACGTACGGCTCGCACCAGGAAGAAGTGTACCTGATTCAAAAGTTACCCCTTTCAAGAGCAAACAGCTATTTACCAGTAATGACCCTGGCGTAGAAGATCTGGATATCCGTGTGACACGGTTGGTCGTGTATCTAGACTAGATGTCACCGTCAGGTGTGACTTGGGGTTGAGGATTAGACCGACGATGTCCGTGCTTTTCACGCGCTTGATCTCCTTCTATATAGCAGGTCCGACAGCGAGGCTCATAAGCATCTTTTTCACCTAGTAACACCTGATTCTTATCGCTTTCAATACGGTAGGAGTAGTTGGCCAAGCTTCCACAGACCTGGCAGATGGCATGTACCTTTGTAACAAACTCTGCTTTGGCCAGGAGCATAGGCATCGGTCCAAAAGGCTTGCCAGAGAAGTCCATGTCTAGCCCTGCTACGATAACTCTAATCCCCTGATTGGCTAGTTCCTCCACCACAGATACCAGCCCCATATCGAAAAACTGTGCCTCGTCTATTCCTACCACCTCCACACCCGACGCGAGCAACGGGATCTGTTGGGCTGAAGACACAGGGGTAGAATGAATGGCATTCTGATTATGAGAAACCACTTGATCCTTGCTATAGCGCGTATCGATGGCAGGTTTGAATATTTCTACGCGTTGATTGGCAATCTGAGCCCTTCGAAGTCTGCGAATGAGTTCTTCTGTCTTACCAGAGAACATGCTACCACAGACGACTTCAATCCAACCTGATTTTTGATTCGCAGAGTTAAATTCGATAAACATATGCTTGGGGCTTCAGTGTAAATGCGAGAAATACGTTTGCACGAAATCTTCCCTTCTATTAGAAAGGAGAAAGATAGCGCGTGTAGCAAGATGAGGACTTGAGAAACGAACAGTAAGGAATCTGCCTAAGATCCCTGTAAATATATCGGTATTTGCAGGATATTATTTTGAATAATTTTCAACGATTGCTCCTGGATGATCGACTTGAAAGAATACGGTCGGTTTTCCCTCCACTTCCTTTTCTTCTATCTTATTCATATTCAATCGCTTGGCGACTGCCTGTGAGGCAAGGTGGGGGACATCCATCGCTGCCACGACATGTGGAAAATTTAATTCTTGAAAAGCGTAAGAGATGATCCTACCTGCGGCCTCTGTCGCAAATCCCTGCCCAACAAAAGGAGGCAACAACCCATAAATCAATTGGGGTAAAGGTTCTTCAAAAAAATACCATAGCCCCACAAAACCCATAGTTGTCTTATCTGCTGGAGAAACAATCTTCCACAGCCCCCATTTTTTCTTTTCAAATAACATAAGATGTACCTGGAGGATTTCTGAAGCTGCTTCAGGGGAAATAACTTCATTGTCCCATAGATATTCTCTTACATAAGGATCTGTAAAAATCTGATGGAGCAATTCGCCTTCACCTTCTGCAAAGGGTACTAGGTGCAAACGATCGGTTTGGAGCATAAGGATTTTTCCGAAATATAGAAACTCAGGAGAAATAAAATGCTTTCACAAGCGAGGCCACTACAGGATCAATTTTTCTCAAGCGCGGAGAAATACTACTCGTCTTTCATCTCGGCGATCCACTGCTTGATCGTGGCCAGCCCTTCTTTGTGGACAAGGCTGCGACCTACTTCTGGCATCCTGACGCCTGGGTCGGTAGATTCTATTCGATAGACGAGGATAGAGGCCCCAGGTCTTCCTGGGTGGATGTCATATTTCAACCCACCTGATCCACGCCCCGCAGCCACAGGGGTCTTGTATAAGCCCCATTCTTTTTGTTGGGCTTCCCTGTCCACTCGACCTTCGCATTGATCAGTTTGATGCCCTTCGTATTCATGACTTTGACTAAATCGCCTTTGGCATCCTGCAAGGTCATATCCTTCAGGATGATGTTTTGGCTATTGTCGATGCGAATCCCTTCTGCGCCTTCCGTTTGCCCTTTGAAAGAGAGGATGGTCTGATCTATGCCTGCTCCACGAATGACGATGTCACGTTTTTCATCCATGGAAATAGAACCCGACGAGCGAAATGTCCCTGCGGGAACCTCAATGGTATCCCCCGCTTCCGCCATGATGAATTGTGTTTGGAGCTGTTTACGGATGTCCTTCTGGCCAAATGCGAGGATGTGAAAGGAGAACATGAGTAGTAGACCGAGATACTTCATGGGTGGGGGATTTAAGGTGAGTCACATATGAAAAAATTAGCAGATAAGGCTGGATATATAGGATAAAAACGAAATCACATGCTGTATCCGTTTTCTTTTCCTCTGATTCTTCTCCTAAAGGGTCTGTCGTCTAAATTAAAATACATAATTTCCTACCTTCAAAGAATTCCTTATGCGACAAATTGCAGCAGAATATATCTATACCCCTGAAAAATGGCTATCTGATCACGTCCTAGAACTTACACCAGAAGGCAGGATACATGATCTACGCCCTATCGAGCCACAGGAATCCTTTGAGAAACTTCCAGGCTACCTTTTCCCAGGCTTTGTCAATGCGCATTGCCATTTAGAATTATCTCATCTACAGGGAACTATCCACCCACAATCAGGGATGGGGGCATTTGTGGAGCAAGTGGTCAAGCAGCGAGCCACATATTCTGAGGAGGAGCAAAAAGCCGCTATGGAGAAGGCGATTGAGGATGCATGGGAGAGCGGAACGCAGGCTATAGGGGACATTGTCAATCAACGTCTAACCGCCCCTGCCAAATCAGCCTGGAAGGATCGGATGCAGTTTCACACATTTATCGAACTGCTGGGACTGGATGGAAGTAAGGCTCGTAGCATCATCTGGGATGGGATGAAGCTGGGGTTGAGCCATTTTGATACACCTTGGTCATTGACCTTGCATGCTCCCTACTCTGTCTCACCCGAGCTCAAAGCCCAACTCTTCCCTTCCATCGGAGGCAAGGAAGCCCGTATATCGATCCACATGCTGGAATCGCAAGCCGAACGCGAATTATTTCTAAAAGGAACAGGGAGCATCAAGGAGTTCTACGAAAGGATGAATATCCCTTACAAAGGTTTTCCCTTACAAGATCCTCTGGCTTATATATTGGCAGATTTTCCTAGTGACATTCCCTCAATCTGGGTTCACCTAAAAGAAGCGACAGATGAACATCTCAAGCAGCTTCAAGCACTCGAAGGAGATACATGGTTTTGTCTTTGTCCGCGATCCAATGTCTACATCCATGGAGAAGGGCCTGATGTATCGAAATTTCCTGTAGAAAAAGTCTGCCTAGGTACTGACAGCTTGGCAAGTAATCACTCCTTAAATATTTGGGAAGAGGTGCAATGGATACAAGCACATCATCCAGAGATCCCTTTTCATACGCTCATCACATGGGCGACCTATCAGGGAGGACAAGCCTTAGGATTAGAGGGTATAGGGCACTTTGCCCAAGAGCATAAGCCAGGTGTGATCTATTGGAAGGGGGGAGAAAAAATGCCCAAGCGATTGGTTTAAACAACCCAACATCCCTCGCTGACGATTTCCTTAAAAAGACCTAACTTGCAACTCATCTATTGAGTCGCGCGTCAAACCCTTGTGTGCATGCAGAGCAAACGATTGAATGAAATTTTCAGGGAAAGTATCCAGGCTTATTATCAACACAATGATATCCAACTGGCTATTCCCAATCCCTATCCTATAGAAAGTCTAGAGGGGCTGATCTTCCAAAAAAACTGGATCGACAACCGCCAGTGGAATCTTGAAGATCTGATCCGCGATCGCCAGCGTCCACCTGCTGATGCGATTGAATTCAAGTGGGAGATCGATCGATGCAACCAGGAGCGAACCGATACTGTGGAGACTATTGATGAGCTATTTTTCACCCACTTCCAAGAGATCAAACCTCTGCCAGATGCTTTTCTCAGTACAGAGACACCCGCTTGGGCGATTGATCGTCTTTCTATTTTGCATATCAAAATCTACCATATGCATCAGAAGTTGGGCAATGCAGAAGATGACCGCATTTTCCTCAAATCCCAGCATCGCCTACAGATTCTCCTCACACAGTTGGAAGATCTTGGCCAGGCTATAGACCAGCTGTTCGACAACATCTATGAAGGCCGCTGCGTGGTCCGTACCTACAAGCAGATGAAAATGTACAACGATCCTGACTTCAATCCCTACCTCAAAAATCCAGAAGTCAAAATAGAATCGTGACCATGGGGAAAGAATTGCGCCACTTTTTGGTCATTCGGCTCTCCGCGATGGGTGATGTGGTACTGGCGGCCCAAGTCATTCGCCAGGTATTGATGCAGCATCCCAACATTGTTTTGCATATGGTGACACGTCCTGCCTATCAGGCCTTCTTTCAAGGGGTGGAAAGGATTCGATTCATCACGCCTGACTTGTATGGTAAGCACAAAGGGCTGACAGGGCTTTATCGCCTCGCCAGAGAAATTCAAAAAGAACAACCTGTCGAAGGTGTGATCGACTTGCATGATGTCCTCCGATCCATCATTCTACGACAGAGCCTTTCCCTACATGGGATCAAGACCGCCTCCATCAACAAAGACCGCAAAGCGCGCAAAAGCCTTACTCAAAAAGAACATAAAGATCGGACCCCTCTTACTTCTATCATCGACCGCATGGCAGAAGTATTTCAGCAATTGGCACTTCCTACTCAAGTGAATACACGGGTCGCTCATGCAAGCGATTATCCATTTTCTTTTCCCCTTCCTGAAGGCATTCGTATTGGTATTGCCCCCTCTGCTTCTACTCAGGAGAAGACCTACCCGTCCCATCTGATGCGTGAAGTTGTTGTGCAATTACTGGCCAGGAGCTATCATATTTTTGCCCTTGGAGGGGGAAAAGCAGATCAGGAAACCTTTGTAGACTGGCAGACACTTGCTCACAATGATCACCTCCACGACGGGATGAAGTATGCCCTACCTGAGCAGTTGGGACTCATGGCTAAGCTAGATCTCATGCTGACGATGGATTCCTCCAATATGCACATGGCGCGATTGCTCGGCATCCCTGTACTTTCTATTTGGGGAGCGACCCATCCTGCGGGCGGATATGCTCCTTTTGGTGTAGAGGATGAAAGGATGTTTATTCAGATGCCTGTCGAAGAGATAACTTGTAGGCCCTGTTCCATTTTTGGGAATAAGGCTTGCTTTCGTGAGCGTATGTACTGTATGGAGGGAATTTCACCAGATGAGGTGGTCCATAGGGTAGCTCAATGTGTGAAATCGTAAAAAGCCACTAGAGAACTCTCCAGCGGCTTTTCTGTGTTTGTTTTTGTCTTCTCTATGCCTAGTTCTCGTCGATCAACCGACCCGATCCTGAAGTACTTTCTTCGATAGATCCTGGCTGTCCTTTGTATCTGACCGTTCCAGAACCTGAGATACGTACGTCGAATGCTCCTCCCTCTACACGCATCTCCGCATTTCCAGATCCGCTCACGCTTACATTGGCATTCTTGGTGACGAACTCATACGCTTGTAAGATACCTGATCCTGTGATAGACACCTCCGTATCGACAGAAGCTCCGATCAACATAACGCGTCCGCTTCCTGAGATTCCGATTTCCATCGCATCTGTTCCAATTTCAATGTTAGCCTCACCAGATCCTGAATTGCTGATCTCTACAGAGGTAGCAGCATTGGCAGCTGTGAAAGCGATACTTCCTGATCCAGAGATGTCAAAGTCTACTTCGTCTGCCACTTGCATGGCACTGTTACCTTGAACCAGACCTGCTCCTGAGACTTCTATCTCCTCCAACGCCTGAGTGGAAGGCAAGGTTATATATACATCAAACGTGTAGTCTCCGCGGAAGCAGCCTTCTACATCTACGATCAATTCTCCATTTTCTACACGGAAGTTGAGGTTGTCCAAAATCTCCTGCTGTGCTTCTATGCGTACTTCTTGCACAGGTCCTTCCTTAAGAAATACTTGGGCATCATCGCGAACATCTAGAGAAGTAATGGCATCAAAATCCAGCGTCTGTGCTTCTGTATCTCCTTCGATACGGGTACAAATCGTTTCATTGAATAGGTTACAGCTTGTTGTGGTCATCGCAAGTGCTACAAGCATAAAAGCGGAAAGGATGAGGCTGATCTTTTTCATTTTAGTAGAAATTAAGGGCTACGAGATATGTCTTTGAATAGAAATTGTCATTTGTATGGTATGCAAGAAAGGATGTAGGCTGACTTTTTTCAACTCAGATGCCCTCAACACGATTTTTCGTCGATAAACATGGGAAAAAACTGGATGATCCCTAGTTGCTATCCCATATGCTCCTAAATATCATTCGCATAACAAACGAACCTCAGTAGCTCCCGAATACAAATAGTTGAAATTGCTGATACGAAAATTCAGTTGATCTGTTGATTCATACAGCTCAAAATCTAACGCCTGACATTATTACCCTATTAGTGCCCTTGCCTGTCATTCCTCCTGGGATGGCAGGTCTTTTTTATGGAAAAAATGATCGGGAGATATCTTTCATCTGAATGGCATCCTAACAACCACATCATATGGCACAGACATCCACCTCCAAAATCTCTCTCATTCCCTGTAGCCAGGATTTCACCCAAATGACGGCGCACGAAAAAGGGAAATTCTGTGGCGCTTGTAAAAAAGCGATTGGAGATTTCCGTCAGCAAGCAGCCGATCCGCAGAACCTTCCCCATTGTGGGATCTTCCCAAAGGAAGCGGTTGAAGTCGTCCCCAACACCTATCCCCTAGTCCGACAAGTGGTATCTAGTACATGGCGAAAAAGATGGATGCATGTGATGCTTTCGCTGGGCTTGAGCGCATACTTCGCCAAAACCACACCCGTCGCTGCACATCAGATTTTCGAATCTCATATGCAGGTGGTAGAATGGAAGGACAAAAAGCAAAAGAAGACCTATACCTATATGGGAACTGTCCGTGCCAAAGAAAACGGCAGATTTCTGGAAGGAGCCATGGTGACATTAAGAGACGCGGAGAAAGTGCTGGCACAAGTAGAAACGGATGCCAAGGGAAGGTTTGAACTAGAGATTCCTCAGGATGCTTCAGCGGCACCTTCCTTTGAGTTGGTCATCACATATTTGGGTAGCCAGTTTGTGAATCGGGAGATCCAAGCAAGAAATCAGAATCTACAGATTCACATTCGTTCTGAGCTTCACTTGAAAGGGGTCGATATCGTCGCTTCCAAATCAGATTCTTATACGGTAGGAAGAATTGGAATTACGACTGGTGTACCGATCATCGTTGAGCAGGTCATCCCTGCTTGTCTAGATGGTCATCTAGAGCCTGACCCTGTACGGAAGCTCAAGAAGTACGGGCTCCATGGACAGCAATAGGAATGGAATAGAGACCTGGGGATATTCTGCTTAGAATGGTCCAGGTAGCTCTATCCACATCCACATATATAAATGGTCACTTGTATATATATTAATTTACAGAAACGAAGGGATTTCGACAATACTTGAGCGAAATAAAATATGGTTTTTTATATATAAAGAAATGTCAACCTCTCCTATCCGAAAAAATAGCTGAAGTATAAGGGAAAAAGAAAATCCAGAAGATGATGTATACCTTCTGGATTTTTATTTGAAGTCAAAAATGTATGTAGCTACTACGAAAGCGTCTCCATCAACTCCCATGCAGAGTGATAGGCTCCGATTTTGTCGATGTAGTTGAAGAAATCTTCATAAAATGGATGTGATCCCAGTGTCGCAGAGTCTCCGATGACGACCAGTCGTTTGCGCGCGCGTGTCAGCGCCACATTCATGCGGCGAATGTCCTGCAAAAAGCCGATTTCGCCACGCTTGTTGGAGCGAACCAGGGAGATGTAGATCACGTCTCTTTCCTGCCCTTGGAAGCCGTCGACGGTATTGATCGTGATGTACTGCTTGAAGCTGCTCAGCATCGGACTGCTGCCGAGTTGCTGCTTGAGTATCTGTACCTGCTGCTTGTAAGGCGCGATCACCCCGACTGAAAACGATTCGTTCAGACTATCGGGAGCTTCCGACTCTAGCTTCATAAACATCAAAGCCAAATGGCGCAGGAGCAACTGTGCTTCATCGGGATTTCCTGTCGAAAGCGTCTCGGGATTCTTCTTTTCGTTGAACCCACAACCTGCCGTATCAATGAACGCAACAGGCGGAAAGTTCTCCGTCAGTTGGTGATCCTTTACACTAGCGTCAGCAATCAGGCGATTTTCATAAAACTGCTGTCCAGAGAAGCGCATGATTTGCTCATTCATCCTATACTGCTGCTCCAGCATGACAGAAGTCTCGGGATGTTTCTCCACTACTTCCTCAAAAAGCGTTGTACTCAGTCCTTTCTTCTCTGCCTCCATGGACTTGACCGTCGGAGGAAGCTGTAGGTGGTCTCCTGCCATGATCACGCGATTGCAGCGCAGCAAGGGAATACTACTAGCTGGCGTCAAAGCCTGCCCTGCCTCGTCAATGAATACCGTATGAAAACTCTTGCGTCCCAGCACCTTGGAGGAAGCCCCTGTCAAGGTACAAGCAATGATCGGGGTGCGATTGATCACCTGATGCAGGATGTAATCCTCCAACTGGTGGGCCAGTGCCTTCATCTCACGAGCTTCGCGTAGCAGTTCTTTGCGTTTGTGGTACTCCCGGGAGCCGTACTTTCGCTTGAATTTGTGGGCGCGTTTTCGTGCATCTTCCACATCCTTCCGCAGCTTCTTCAATGCATTATAATCTGGATGATTGGCGACGGCTCCATCCAGTGTATGCTTGAGCAGTTCCTCATCGACACGGGCAGGATTGCCCAGACGTACGACGTCCATACCGAGTTCGATACACTTGAGGGTCAATAAGTCTACAGCCGTATTGCTCGCGGCGCAAATCATGACCTGATGCTCATGCAGCAGCACCTCTTGGATGGTGTGCACCATCGTGGTGGTTTTGCCAGTCCCCGGAGGGCCATGGATGATGGCCACATCCTTTGCTTCGAGCGCACGCTGGACGGCTTTATTTTGAGAAGGATTGAGCTGAGGGTGCTCTAGCTGAATGCTCCAGTCATGGAACTCTGGTTTCCTTTCCCCAAACAACACCTCACGCAACTCTTTGAGGCGCTCATTTTTCTTCGGCTCCTTGATCTCAACCAAGGCCCGCTTCATCTCCTGGTAGGTCTTATCATCAAACTCTAGGTCGATGCCCAATTTGCTGTGTGGCAGCCAGTCGGGGATGTTGTCTGTACTCAGGGCGATCTTCATGCTGTTTTTCTGGAGGGCAGCAATCACGCCTGTGAGTCGGCCTGACATTTGGTCCATATCCATCCCAAAGACAGCCACTACGGCGCCCGACTGGAATCCAGAATCTACTTTCTTTTTACTTTCACTCCGCTCTACCTCGATGACTAGTCGGTCTCCCAAGCCAAAGTACATGCGCCGCAAAAATACAGGAAACCAAGTCACGCCCTTTTGAATACGTTCTTTCAACGTACGCTTGAGCACCTTCTCCTTATACTGTCTAAGATCTTCCTGTCGCTCCAGTTCCAGCAGGTCCTGGAGGTGCTCAATTTTTTCTTTGCTATTCATGAATATCCGTTACGTCCTATTGAACTGAATTTGAGGGACGGAGGTTTCAATTATTTCAGATTAGCCCAAAAGGACTTTGCAAGACCCTGAGGCATTATTTGGTGGGTCCAGCAAGTAATATGCAACACTATTTCTTTAGGTCCGACCAAAGTTTCTGAATTCCCTCCCTCCCCATATCAGACAGCTTTTCCATATTTCGTACGGGGATCTGCTCAGGCGCTAGATAGTGACGCAGGGCTTGTGCTACACTTGCTTCTCGCAGAAAGTGAAGTATGGGATAAGGTGAACGGTTGGTAAAATGGGAGGGATCCTGCTCGTCAGGGCCTTCAAAGCGATAATCAGGATGAAAGGTTGCCAATTGTAGCGTACCTTCTAGCCCTGTATCCACAAGCCAGTTTGTGATATGCTGCGCAAAGTCCCAGTATTCGAGAAAGTCATCTTGCAAGACATAAGGATGAATGAATAGCAAGGTATCTGCTTCCTCGGGATCTGTTTGAAGAAAAGTTTCCAGTACAGCTCCCAACTCATCTGTCAAATCTGACAGGGAGGCTGCCTCAGAAACCACATACTGAATTTGGTCCTCCTGAAAGACTTTTCCTGCAAATGGACAGAAATTTAGACCGATAATGATTTGTTCTACCCAACGCTGGACGTGTTGAAGGACTTGGGATGGCTTGGGATGCGACATAGGTTTTTGTTAATGGATGGAAGCAGGAAACCCATAAGTTTGTGAGGTGATGATGTGAATCTAGGACTTATGGAATGTAGTTTCTGATTCTAGACTGCACTTCTACTCGTAATGATTAGTGATGATCACGAATAAATTCTGATAGGATTAATTTTCTATGTAGAGACACGATCAATAGACATTTCTACATAGAATATACAGCACTGACTCATTCGTGACCATCACTATTCTTCAAAATTAATCAGACTTTTCTTGATTCATATCCTTTCTTTCCTTCATCTTTCCCCCATGAAAATCATCGTTGCCTCTCGCAATCCCGTCAAAATTCAAGCTACACAAGCTGCATTTGAAGCCGCTTTTCCTCAAACCGCTATACAATTCGAAGGAATTTCTGTTCCTTCTGGTGTCTCCGATCAACCGATAACAGAGGAGGAAACCTTCCTAGGCGCCTCTAATCGTGCACAAGCAGCTTGGAATCAGCCGTCTGAAATAGATTTTGCGGTGGGGATAGAAGGAGGATTGAGCGAATGGGATGGGGCGTTGCTCGCATTTGCATGGGTAGTGATTCAAGGAAAACAACAAATGGGGAAAGGGAGAACAGCGAGCTTCTTTTTGCCTCCCAAAGTAGCCACGCTCATACGAGAAGGAAAGGAGCTGGGAGAAGCGGATGACATCGTATTTGGCACACAAAACTCTAAGCAGCAACAAGGAGCTGTAGGAATTTTGACGGGCAATGTAATTACCAGAACAACCCTATATATTCCCGCTGTCACGATGGCACTCATTCCCTTTCTACAGCCTGATCATTTTCCCGCAAAGGCCAAGTAAGGGGAAGGAAAATTGCTAGGGTACAGATTCCAATTTGTCGGCTAAAGATATCTTCTGTCAAACATCCCAGTATCACGAGGAGCAGGATCCCCACTGCCGTGTAACGTCGCTGTATCATTCCATTGATAAGAGGAACGAGCAAGGCAAAAATGAGCGCACACATACCAGGAATCCCAATGGCAAGCGCTGTATGAAGATATTGGTTATGTGGTCCTAGCCCTTGTAAAGGCATCCCTTCTCGCACAAACGCAGCTTCCATTGTAGCTTGCACGTTTCCCAGTCCCACACCTGTAAGCGGTTGCGTCATGATTTCTCCCCAAGCGATTTCCCAAAGGGCCAATCTCACAGCCACCCCACTATGGCGGATGTTTTCTATTTCTCTGTAATTCCATAAATCACTCAGACGACTGGCCTGCTCAGGAAGAAAGATGACCGCGCATATAGCCATCAAGATCAAGCCTCCACTCCCTAGATACAGCCATTTGCGCCGTCTGGGATATTTGAAGAAAAGAATGCCTCCTATGATGCCAAGTCCGATGAGAATTTGTAGGCGCGCGGCTGTCATCAATAAAAAAAGGAGGAAGAAGCCCAATAGCCACAGGTAGATTCTCTTCAAATTTGTCTGTTGAATGAGCCAAATCAAGGCAATATTGATCATCAGTGCCAAATAGGTGGGATGCTGGAGGATATTTTCGGTAAATGTGGCATACGTAAAGGCCTCATCCCAATTCAATAATCCTGTCAGCCACTTGTAGCTCCCTACCATCATCGCAACAAACCATCCCAAAACAAGGCTCAACATAAAAGCTCGAAATATGAGTCTTCTTGTCTCCTCTGCTAATGTATGCATGCGCGTGATTGCCAAGATATAGGACAAAAGGGGAATGCCTAACAACCATGCATCTAGTCCTTGAATCAGATCAGGAGATCTTAACAAACCTACAGCCGTACTCAACCACCAGAGCGGCAAGATCAGAAGGGGGAGGTAGTTGTTAGTGTCTCTTCCTGCTCCCAGAAATGCCCATATCAATAGTAAGCCTGTCGTCAGACTCAAGCCTGCGCGTGATCCTAGCAAACTCACCACAGCCAATAACAACAAGCTCAAATACCCTTTTTCTATAGGGGTACTGGAGGAGAATATGCGTCGGATATGTGTAAGCGCTTGTCTTAAGTACAATTTGGTCGGGGCTAGATAATGCCTAGAAGACGTTTGAAAAGCCCAAAGGTTGGCTTAATTCCGAATAATCACAAACTCGACACGTCGATTGAGGGGACGTGTCGTCGGATCATCGTTGCTGGCAATCGGCTCAGAGGAGCCAAAACCTTGACTGCTCAGCCTATCTCCGCTGATTCCCATATCGACCAAATATTGGCGTACAGTTGCTGCGCGCTGCTCAGAGAGGGATTGAAGCTCCCTTTCTTCTCCTACATTGTCTGTATGACCGCGAATCTCTACATATAAATGGGGCAAGGCATGCATCAAAATTGCTAATCTGTTGAGTTCGGAATAGGACGCAGGCAGTAACTCAGGACTGGCGCGGTGAAAGAAGACATTGTCGAGTCGCACAGCCTTTCCTAGCTCTAGGGATTTCACAAATAAATCTTTGCGCACATCTCGGTAGGTCTCTGCTGCACGCACGTCCAGCGTATCTAGGATCGGAAAATATCCGTCTGTCACCGCGTACATTTGATAGGCTTTGCCTAGGTCAAGATACATTCCGTAACTTCCCTTTTCGGCCTCGGCCTCCCCTACCTTCCGTATTTGTTCCCCTTTGACCGTCCAGAACTGAACCGTACCAGGAATGATTCGCTCTGTTTCTACATGCCTGATCTGTCCATACACCCGGCAAAGGGGTTGTGTCTTAATGTCAACAGGTACGGCTAATCTGTAGATGTCGTAATCTCCTCTTGCTGAATCCACACTGGCCATGAAGTATTGTCGTGCCTTTTGGGGAAAAGGAAATAAATAGGCATCCCATTCTGCAGAGTTGATTTTGGGCCCCAAATTCATAGGTTCATCCCATTGGGTCCAGGTGCGACTGGTACGATGCGTCATGAATAGATCTCCCTTTCCATATCCTGGCCATCCATTCGAAGCAAAATATAAAGTCTCATCATCTTCGAGCAGCATCGGACTGCACTCGCGCCCAAAGGTATTGACGGAAGGGCCGAGATTCTTGGGTTTGGACCAGTTGCTTCCCTCACGGAAGGTGACATAGATATCCATATCTCCATAACCTCCTGGCAATTCCGCTGCGAAAAGGACGATGTCCTGCCCCTCATTGATGGCCCAATCGGTAATGGTCGTCTGCCCAGGAAATAGCTTCGTGGGAAGCGGAAAGGGTTGAATATTTCTCCACGTACTTTTATCTACTTGGGCAAAAGACAATCCATTGGCACCACCTCCACGTGAGCCATACCTCCCATTGAGCCATACCTTGCTGCCGTTGGGGTCAAATCGTACAATTGCATTGCCTTTGCTGTCATTGTAAGGGTTAGCAAGTGCCGCTAGTGGTGTCCATACAGAATCGGTTTTCTCTGTGTACCAAATATCTGCCGTCTCTTCCAGTCTACCTGCTTGCGAACGGCTTACATAAAAGATTGGTTCCAAGGGATGGTATCGAGGATGTGTTTCATTCCACTGGTCAGAGTTGATGGTACTATCCAAACGTACCTTCACAGCTTGAGGCCACCCCTGCTGAAGCTGGTTAATGGTGATCTCAGGATGACGCACCATCCAATAGTCTACAGATAGCTTTATTTGGCCTTTCAACATCAAGCCGTGATTCAATCCCATGAACTTGGGATACTTGATTCTGCCAACTTCCTTCTCATTGACATCCAGATATAAGCCCCACTCATCCTTTCTCACGCGTATGATATTCTCTTCTCCTACAGGTTCGATTTTCCTGTGAGAGTTCCACGGTAGAAGGGTCTGTATATCTTTTCCTTGGACCTTGATGACACGAAAGAAACCCTCCGTATTCATTTCGAAGGCATAGTACTGTTGCAAATCCTCCGTGGCACCCCAACAAAGTCCATAAGATGCAGTAGCATTACTTTCGCGTACGGTAAATGAGGCTTCAAAAATAAAGTCTGGACGATTGTATAAATATTGCTCCGTAGTGTACAACCATGTCGCTGTGAGATCGGACTGCGAAAGGATCATGTGTTCGTTCTCAA
Source organism: Bacteroidota bacterium (assembly GCA_038527485.1). Taxonomy (GTDB): domain Bacteria; phylum Bacteroidota; class Bacteroidia; order J057; family J057; genus JALEFZ01. Next base: position 106,596 of record JBCBFT010000004.1, on the reverse strand, counting down.
ATTGACGGCTGTGCGTGGGTTCCAGTTCTACAGGCCAAAGGGGTTGGAGCTTACGGAACTCATCCCGAAGCAAGACGGGCAACTGTGCATAACTGACAATCGGCATACAAGTAGCTGCCAACATGTATAGGCTGAGAAGCAGGCGCATAGCAGGTAGTAATTAGGAAAGCAAGGAAGCAAAATTTCTTATAGGGAAGCTTACAGAGTGGTTTGATTCTGATATCCTCTACATGATTGGTTGGTTGTGGTCCGAATCCTGGATCATCACTGTTTGGCTACGCGCTCTCCAATGATTCGCTGGACGAAGAACATGTTCTGTTCTCCTCTATTTTTCACTTCCACAGTACGCAGAGGTTCGACTTGCACGTACTGCTTGACCTCTTCAAAGGTAGCTTCGGATATATTGACTTTTCCAGCAGCTCCTGCGGCTTCCATTCGGCTGGCGATATTGACAGCGTCTCCCCAGATATCGTAGGCTATTTTCTTTTTTCCGATGACTCCTGCGACGACTTTCCCCGTGTGGATACCTACGCGAAGCCTCCATTCTGGTTGGCCTTTGCTGCGCTGCTCATGGTTCCATTTGCGCATAAAATCTTGCATCTCCATGCCTGCGGCGACCGCGTTGATCCCGTGATAGGGATCTTTGCGAACGAGTCCTCCGACTGCCATATAGGCGTCACCGATGGTTTTGATCTTCTCCAAGCGGTACCGCGTCGCGATCGCATCAAAATGCTCAAAAGCATATTCGAGCTGCTTGATCAGTTCTCCTGGTGCGACCTCTGCTGCGATGGAAGTAAATCCTTGAAAGTCTGTAAACAGAATCGATACGTTGGGGTGCTCCTGCGGCGCTACTTTTCCATTCTCTTTTAAGTCATTGGCAATGGCATCTGGGAGAATATTGCGAAGTAGGCGATCAGACTTCTCTTTTTCTTCTTCCAGACGATGCGCACTGCGCTTTCTTTCCAGGCTTCGCTGAAAGAGGGTAATCACCATCCATAGCAAGAGCACCCCTACGAGGATAGAGGCGAGAAAAACCACTTGCAGCTTTTGGCTTTTTTGCTCGGCTGCTTGTCGTTCGGATTCTGCTAGTTCTACTTTGATGTTTGCCGCTTGGATCGAGTCTTCCTGTGCTTTCAATTGAAGCTTTTGCTGATCGACCAGCATTTTTTGAAACTCACTTTCCTGCAGGAGGATTTCATTTGTGGCTGCAGCCGTAGTCAAGCTATCCTGATAGGAAGAAATGGCGGCTTCCGCTTCCTCGATCTCTTGATCATACTGCTGCTGCACCACCTGATTTTTTGCTTGCAGATTTTTGAGTTCGGTGGATCTCTCAAGGAGATCTTTAGCAGAGTCATAAGCACTCCGAATCTCGAGAATAAGTTGACGAAGGTTGGCTTGTTTGGCGTTTCCTTCTGCCTTTCCCAGACTGATCAGCGCTTCTTTGTATTCCTTTCGCTTGATCTGAATTTTTCCTAGAGAATAGTAGCTTCGGGCAATCTCTTCTCTGTTACCACTTTTATTGGCGTAATTAATTCCTGGAAGATAAGCTTTATACGCGCGGAGGGGCTGGCGTTGCTTTTCTATACAAAATCCTAACAGTCGATAATTTCGAGCAATCTTGACGTCTTGACTTTTCTTATTTAGGCCTTTTCGCACTTTGATAGCTGTCGCAATCAGGGGTTCTGCCTCTTTGTTCTTCTCCTGATTCATGAGGACCAGCGCCTTCGTGGTGTAAGCATCGGCTCCTAGCGCACGTGCAAATCCTCTTAGCTTAAATACTTTGGATACCTTCTGCGAAAGTTCAATCGCCTTATTGGAGTATTCTATAGACTTTTGTGGGTTAGATCCTTTGAGGTCTTCTGCGCCCTGTACATATATTTTTAGTTTGTCTTGGTCCTTTTTCGCTTGATTTAGGGCGTTTTCGACTTCTTCAGCCGTACTATATTGTGCCCAAACCGTAGAAATACTCAAGGCAAAGGCAAGGGCCCAAGTGATGATCCGTCGCATGTTTCAGGTATCCTTTGATTCTATCTCTATAGACAAAGACAGAAAGATTCATATATCCAAGTTGCAAAACATTGGCCAAACCCCAAAGAATCTTTGGGGTAGGATCTCACCCCCTGAAAGAGGAAATGCAATTTTTCCTATTTTCTCCCAGATTTAAGCGAAAAAGTAAAAAAGAAAGAGAAATATATGTTTTGCATCTCACGAAGGATAGATATTCGAATATTCTAAGGTATTCTCAACATTCATTTTTGTATAAGGTCTATCCTACCATAAATTTTTACCTTAAATTGTATCGGCAGAATCTCTCTCTGCTGTTTTCTTATCTTGGGCTACATATGTTTAAAGACAATAAAGATATTATAGAAACGCTATCTCAGGCGAATCTTTTCTCTGGCTTATCCTCAGATGCTCTCAAACTGGTCGCACAAAAGGCTAAAGTAAGACAATACTTTCCCCATGATGTGATCGTATGGCAAGGGCAACCTAGTACGACACTCTTTTTTATCATGAATGGCATTGTCGCTGTAAAAAATATGGTAAAAGGGAAGGAGAATATCCTGGCCTACCTGATGCGGGGCAATACGTTTGGTGAGGTGGGGATACTCGAAAACCAGCCGCGCTCGGCCTCCGTCATGGCCATCAGTGATGTCGATGTCTTGGTCATCCAGCGGGATGACTTCTTAAACATCATGCACAAGCATTCGACAGTGGCCATCGAACTGGCTAAGATCCTTGGCCGGTATCTCGTCCAGTCGAGTCGTCGCATCGCCAATGATCAGGCCGACTTCCAACTGATCCTCCTCTTCAATGCACAAGATCAAACAGGATCGACAACTTTGGGGACTCTCCTTGCACAGGAGATGTATGAAACACGCAAAACTTCTACCGCTTATCTCGAATATCCCAATCCGTGGCGCGTTCTCAAAGGAGAACAACTCCCTAAAGGCAAGACCGTGTACAACCATCCCAATGGATACGACATTTTGTTTCCCCAACAAGATGATTACCTCCCGTTTGCTACACAGACTACCATTCTTCTAGATAAAATCAAGCATCAATACACCAATATCGTCATCAATATCCATGGTGGGATGGACGACGCCATCTATATGATGCTCGAAGACGCGACACAGGTATTGGTCCTTTCACAAGCAAATGAACTAGGTATCAAAGATGCAAAAGTCGTGCATAAGCAGCTCAAAGCTTTCATTCGCCCCAATCAAACACGCGTCTTCTCGATCTTCTCTCAACGACGCCCTGAAGATCTGCTCGATGAGGTCGAACCGCTAGCGGACTATATGATTCCTTATATCGAGAAATTTCCCACCTTCCATCTGAAAGAACCCATCACCAATGTTCCAGAGGAAATGATGCAGATTGTAAGTACCTGCCTCGATCGCCTCGAACGCAGCAACAGCATCGGCATGTTTATTCCTACCACAGTAGACGGAGACCAAGTAGTCAATACCGAAAACTACATGGAGGAAGCCCTAAATTTCATGGCGGAGCTCTTTGGAGGGGCTACTTGTAAAGTTGGAAATGGTGTCTGGAATAGCGAATCCTTAGGACTGATAGGGGAAATGGTCTATATCATCCATTCTTACATTACCCAAAACGACCTAGATCGACATCTAGACGAAGTACTGGACTATCTTCGTAGGATCAAGTACGAACTGAAACAGGAAGCAATGGCCTTGGAGATCAATAATAAGCTGACCCTGATTTAGGATTGACGAGCGTAGAAAGAAGACATAAGGTCCAGGCTACTCCGAGCATGGGACGAAACTCCGCATGCTGTATGACATTATCCCTTCAGGACAATGCCTGAGCTTCTAACCCTCATATAAGTGCTCGTCATTTTTCCCTAGACTATTTGTAAAATAGTATCAATCGGGCTTCTCCAGCTTTCCTGGATGCTTGATCATTGCTTTTGCTTCGATGAAGATACGTCCGACGATGGGGTATTTTTCCCTAATCTTTTTCTCGATCCGCCGAATCGCTGCTTCAATTTGATCTGAGGATAAATCATCTTCAAACTCTACATCCAGTGCCAACAGTACTTCTTGTGGACCAAAGTGAAGGGTAATAGGTGGAGACATACTATCCACTTCGGGATCATCCAGTACGATCTGATTGATTCCTTCACGTACCTCGGGCAAGGCACTCTCTCCGATAAGCAAGGCTTTCGTTTCGGCAGCAAGCAATACAGCGATTACAGCTAGCAATATCCCAATAGTGACAGAAGCAATTCCGTCAAAGATCGGATTACCTGTGATATCAGTAAGTAACAGTCCGAGAAAGGCAATAATCAATCCTAACAAGGCAGCAGAGTCTTCGAAGATGACGGCAAAAGCCGCAGGGTCTTTGCTTGTTCTGATGGCCTCCCAAAAGCCCATGTTGCGCTTCCTACGCGTCTTGTTGAAGCTGCGCAAGGCAAAAATCAGTGCTGCTCCCTCAAATACTGCTGCCAGCGCAAGTACAATGTAGCTCACCATGTAGTTGGAAGATTCTCCCTCCGCAGGCACCTCATGATCGATGATGTGATGGTATCCTTCGTAGAGTGAGACCCCCCCGCCCAAGGCAAAAATCAGGATGGCCACAACCAGCGACCAGAAGTACAATTCCTTGCCATGCCCCAGCGGATGCTCCTCATCGGGTCCTTTCTTCGCACGATTGATTCCGTACAGGAGGAGGAGGCCATTGCCCGAATCCACAAATGAGTGAATGCCTTCAGAAAGCATGGCGGAGCTGCCACTGATGGCTGCTCCAATAAACTTTGCAATCGCAATCGCCACATTTGCAGCAACTGCGGCGTATATAGGTCCTTTAGCTGTACCAGCCATATGGTTTGTAATCTGATTCGACAATCCTCTCGAAAGAAAGAGGATAAATGGAAGATTGAGATGTAAAACAAGGGAATCTTCTGGAATATTACATAAATCCTAGGGGGAAAATCTGAACTAAGGATAGACATTCCTTCTTCATAGTTGTAGAAAGCCACACAAAATGTCTAGTTTGCATATAAATCCTTACTCTCTGTATGCACATTGGCGTATTATCGGATCCAAATAATTTTCACACCCGAAAATGGGTGAAGGGTCTGTTGAGCCAAGGTGCCAAAGTAACGGTCTTCAGTTTTTTTGAAGGTGAAATTGAAGGGGCTACTTGTATCCGTATTCCTCCACAGCGCACCCTTCAAGGCAAAATCACCTATTTCTCCTACCTTCATAGCTACGAAGATCTCCGAGAAGCACTCTATACACATCAAATAGACGTACTTAATCCTATCAACGTCACACCTTATGGCGTATGGGGCGCTCGGACGGGCTTCAGGCCCTTGGTACAGATTGCGATGGGAGCAGATATCTTAGAATATCCTCCCACTCTGGAGGAACTAGAGCTTCCCACCCACAGATTATATAGTAGCAATCGCACCCAAAAATTAGGTCCTGTACAGCAGGCCATCTTCCCCTTCAAGTGGAGAACCTTTCGAAAAAATGTAGCCGCCGCACTTGAAGCAGCTGATTTAGTCACGGGCGACAATCTCCAACTGACAGAAGCACTCGAAAAATGGTTTCAAGTCCCCTCCGATAAGATTCGGCTCAACCGATGGGGGATAGAAGAAAAAGCTTTTGATGTTCCTCCTTCTCAAATAGCTGCCCTCAGGCAAAAGCTTCAGATCCGACAGTGGCAGCGTGTCATCCTCAGCCCTCGTGGGCTCAAGCCTGTGTACAATGGAGACGTTATTTTGCAAGCTATGGAGCTCCTGCTCAAGCGCGGCGTGCGTGACGCACACTTTATCGTACTCAGTGCAGGATATGATGTACCTAAAGAGCAGGAAGCCAAAGCCCTAGAATTAGCTACGCAATTCGATAATTTCACCTACTTACAAGAGCTCATCCCGCGCGAGGAGATGATGATTTTATGGCGAATGGTAGATGCCTTTGTGATTACACCCATGTATGATGGCTACTCAAATGCCCTGAGTGAGGGACGTTTTGTCGGCGCCATTCCCATTGTCAATGATATTCCTGCCCATCGAGAGTTGATGCAGCATGCCTATAACGGATTGGTGGTAGAGAGCCTCGCGCCCGATACCCTTGCAGATATGATGCGCTATGCCCTTGAGCATACAGATGTCCTCAAGGAGCGATTTACCCCTGTGAACCAGGCTTGGATTCACGAACATGCCCTCCTAGAGTCCAACATACAGGCATTCATTCAAGACTTGGTCGAGCTACGGTTTAAGCAGATGGAATAGTGTCTACAGATCCAGATCGGGATTGATCAATCGGGATAGGTTCCGGTACATCTCGGCTACCTCTGGTATATCTTTCAGCAGGTCCAGATGTTTATTCAGGGTTGGAAAATCTCCCCGCACAGCGGGTCCAGTCTGCGTATTTTCGGGACCAAATGAAAAGGCCTTGTCTGTCGTCTCCCGTACTAAGCTTTCATAGACAGAAAGTCCGACTTCTTTAGGGAGTTGGTCTTTGGCTAGTTTCCAAAGAAAATTGGGAAAGTTACAGGCGATGACTGCCCCCATATGGAGACGGAGTCGTGCCTCACTGTCCATCTGGTATACCTGATTTGAGAGTTGATCTGCTAATACCTTTAATACTTCCCACACTTTTCCTTCGCCCTCTAAGAAAATAGGGAGTTCACGAAACGCTACCTGTCGATCGAAGGTGAATATCTGTAAAGGATAAAAAACGCCTACACGCGCGCCGAGAACCTCAATGGCGTCGAGCGAGATGCTGCCAGAGGTATGCACAAAGATAGGACCCGAGATCGAAGTACTTGCCAACTTATGTGCGACAGGCTCAATGGCTTTGTCTGATACCGTCAAAAATACAATGTCTACTGAAGCATCTAACGCGTTAAATTGGGTATAGACATTGGGTAGATCAAACGTCTTCTGAAACAACTTCAACTTCTCTTCGTCTCGGCTGATCAACTGAGAAACCTCATTCCCAGCATCTATGATGCGGGGAATGAGGTTCCATGCGAGCCTTCCAGCTCCGATTACAGCAATGCGCAGCATTATACGTTGAGCTCTGTGAGCAACTCTTCCAGACGCTCAGGAGTGATCTTTCTGAACTTCGCCTTCAACTTAATGGTAGGGCGCTTCTTAGGATCACGCTTTTTATTTCCGAGGAAGGTCCCTGGCTTGAAAGAGATTTTCGCTAGGTAAGGCTCTCCTTTGTCATCGTACTGAATACCGACCAATACGAGCTCTGTATCATCATCCAAGAATTTCACGCGATCTCCTTCATAGACTTTCTTGGAGACTTTCTTTAGTGGAATATAGGTTTTGACAACTTCACCCACGAGCATCACCTGCGTAGTCTTTTCAAATCGCTTGCCTTTGAGTTTGACGATGAAGTTAGTTCCCAGATCGTCTTTCTCTGTATTTTGGGAATAGTGAAGGGGGCGTCCTACGGCAAATTTTCCAGATTTATTGATTTCGAAGGCATAGGCTTTTTTCGGGCCTAGATATCGAATCTGATAGTTTTCTTCGTTCCATGCTTTCACGGCTGTCATGGCTGGTTTTTTGACTTTGGCTGTATTGCCTCCACGAGAGCGAGAACGGCCTCGGGATCCACCTGATCCAGAGTATACCCGCGTATAAGGATCGCGTCGCGTCGCGGGGAGCAGTACTTCGAAAGATTTGTCATCGACTATTTGCGCCAATCTTCGTCCATCCCTCGCTTCAAAGGTAAACATGCCTGTAGCTTCAAAAGGGCCCTTTTTCTTTTCTACACTAGGCATGGCCGCCACGATCATGTCTCTACGTGTATACAGCTCCGACACTTTGATCTCTATATATTCTGTGTCGCCTTTGAAAGCACCTGCAGGTACGGTGATCTGAGTTCCTTGCGGGGCGATGATGACCGTTTTCTTTTTTGTATCAATTTCAAAAGGAGCATAAGAACAGTAAACGGTATCGACAAGAGAAGCAGGATCTTCTACAACTACAGGCGTCTCGGACACAGTATCTGTTGTCGTTGTATCTTCCACTACGGGTGGAGAGAAAATTTCACGCGTATAGATAACTGAGATATCTGCTCGGCGATTTTTCTTTCTTCCTGCATAGGTGGTATTTGGCCCTACGGGTTTGTTGGTGCCTAGCCCTTCGTAGAAAATACGGTCTGCGAGCGTTCCTTTTTCTATCAAATAGAGGGCAACTTTACGGGCGCGCATCTCAGAGAGTTCCAGATTATAGCCTGTAGTTCCTATACTATCTGTGTTTCCGTAGATCTCTACATAATACGTAGGATAGGAGAGAAACTTGGAGGACATGGAATCCAATTGATCCTTGTGAGAGGGCTTGAGATAATCGCTGTCAAAGTCAAAAAATACTGTATCAATCAGAACTTGTTGTGACCAGCCGACTTGTGTGCTTATCAATAAGGCGAAAGCCAGATACCAATACTTTACCATGGGAGCATGTTTGTAGGGGATAATTCCGTTTACAGAAGTCGAATATAGGGATTTTTAAGAAATGGGTAAACTTTCTCCCTCGATTGATTAAAATAATCAAAGCTAAAATGATCGGATAGATCGTAATAATTCTATCTTACAAATATCGGTCAATGATTTGCTGCAGCTTATCCTCATCAAAGGGTTTGAGGAGATAATCATTGCCGCCTACTTCTTGAATTTGCTGTAGTTTCTCGGGGAGAGAGTGGGCCGTAAGTGCGACAATGGGAATAGTACTACCGTTGGGGAGGTCACGGATGTGGGGAATCGCCTCTAAGCCATCCATGATGGGCATCTCGATATCCATGAGTACCAGATCAAATTTTTCACTGCGAATGGCTTCAATCGCTGCTTCGCCATTGTCTACGGAAACGACTTGATAGCCTGCTCTATTGAGAATGTGTGTAGCAATGACAAGGTTAATTTCCTCATCTTCAGCTACCAGTACGCGTTTTTGTCCAGAATCGAGATTCATATAGTGGAAGATGGTATCCTTGGATACTCAAGTATGAATTTTTCCAGTAGTTAAGAGTATTTACGGAATAATTCAACGTAATTTTGAGAGAATCCTTTTGTTTTACACACAAAATATACAAACAAAAATCAACCCAACTACTCCTATTTTGGAACAAAGAGCAGGCTAAAGATTTTTCTTCCTCTGATTTTGAACTAAAAGCTACCAGTGTAACCAAGAGGAACCGCTTCCACATTTTCTGTCTGACACTCACACGGACCATTCTGAAAAGCCTGAACTAGACTGCACAGTGCATAAAATCTACAATAATCTATTGAACATGTGCCGAGTATGTAGATCTCCACACGCATGATCTCATGGGCTTACTACAAATGATTCGCAATTAGCCTGAATCCTTACCTCCACATTTATAACTCACAAGGCGTCTCAGGCTTTGGCGTTCCATTCAACTGGAGCAAATACTCCGCACATTCGGATAGACGGGCCAAGATAGACGCACGACTCGTACTTCCCAGGACGCCCAAGGTGATTACGGAAGAATCTGCTGCCTCGATATTTGTGTACTCAGGTCTGACCGTATTCAAATCCAGGAATTTGGGATCATTGACCAAACGATAATTCTTGAGTTCCAAATCCATGGCTGTAATTTCGATCCTAAAATCGTCTGAGAAATTTTCCTCCTGTCCTCGGGGTGTACACGCATTGGTCAGGTCATACTCATAGATATTTTGAAACTGAGGATCGATGTCACTCAGCAGATCGACTAATGCTACCCCATTGGATATTTCATAGCAGTAGGGATTGTCTCCTCCTTGAGTCGTACATCCTTGGCTCTCACTAAACATATTTGTAGGTCCATAAAGGGCTTGCTTCGGCACACCATTTTCGGTGTAATCCAGATAGGCTCTCAGCTCAAAAGCTGCTCCAGGAATGGCACCTGCGTCAAACTCTACCCGAGTATCTGCCTGTATGGTCATCTGCTCTAAGCATCTCGTCTGACCCTGACCTGGCGTGTAGCGTGGACGTTCGATGTCTACAACCTCAGGGATGCGTGTACTCGCTGTCAACTCAAAGTTGGGATCATCTCCTTGTGTAATGGTCAGATTGTATCGTACAGCAGTTTCTAAGGCAGCAGCGCCTTCTGTTTCAATCTTGTACAAACCTGTGAATCCATAGAAAATACCATCTACTGGCTCCTTGACTACAGAGTCGACATAAGTAGCGGTGTAGGTACGTTGAGCGCCTTCTAGTTTTACTTGTAAGCCTGTTCCTGTCAGGTCATTCTCCTTTGCAAAAGCCAGTGCATCTCCTTCTATGAGGAAACCACGAGAAACTCGGATGTATTGGACGTCTGCTTCTTCACGCAGTACACCGTAGACCACCCAGATATCCTTGGGAGGAGCGTTAAGGATGACTTCTGTAGAACAGCCTACGAGGGATAGGAGAAAAAGAAGAATAGCGATTCGATAAAAAGTAACCATGGATTGTTTCATGAACATATGCTAAATGATGGTGTGACTTGATTTATCCAGAAATTACAAGCCCCTGCGAATATGGAATAAAATCTTAACTTTGGCTACACAAAAAATCGGGACTATGACGCAGTTGGTAGATCAAAATTGCGAATCTCCCATCTACTAAACGCTAAACTCAACAGAATGTCTACGGCTAAGAAAGATTTTAAGCGGATCACCACACGTGTACTGCGGACTATGAAGGAAAATGGAGAGAAAATTTCCATGCTGACAGCCTATGATTTTTCCCTGGCACGCATCATAGATGCGGCTGGAATTGATGTGATTTTGGTCGGAGATTCTGCTTCCAATGTGATTCACGGACACGAAACGACCCTCCCCATCACCTTGGATCAGATGATCGATCATGCCAGCGCAGTAGTTCGGGCAGTCAAGCGATCGCTGATTGTGGTAGATCTTCCTTTTGGGTATTATCAAGGAGACTCAAAAAATGCGCTCAAAAGTGCGATCCGCATCATGAAAGAGTCAGGCGCCCACGCCATTAAGATGGAAGGAGGGGAATTCATCCTAGACTCTGTGAAGCGCGTCATCAGCGCGGGGATTCCCGTCATGGGTCACCTAGGGCTGACACCTCAGTCGATCTATAAGTTTGGGACATATACGGTCCGTGCCAAAGAAGAAGAGGAAGCCAAAGTCCTTAAGACAGATGCAAAAAAACTAGATAAGGCGGGTTGCTTTGCGGTTGTACTAGAGAAAATTCCTCAAACACTGGCGAGAGAAGTAAGTGAATCTATTTATATGCCTACCATCGGGATCGGCGCAGGTCCTGGCTGTGATGGGCAAGTACTGGTAACACATGATATGCTGGGCTTGAACAAAGAATTTAGCCCACGCTTCCTCCGTCGCTACGCCAATCTCTATGATGATGTGCACGCAGCAGTAGAACATTATATCAGAGATGTCAAAGGGGGAGAGTTTCCGAAGGAGTCAGAGGCTTATTAGAAATTTTGGAGCAGGGCGCACGCCATGGCGATGCGTCTACAATCAGATGATTCTTGGTTTTATTCGAAGACAATCATTTATTGATCATCAATAAGCCTGTCGGTATGCCTTCACAAGGGGATGAGACAGGTGACCTCAATGCCTTTGATTGGGCGAAGGAATACGTGCGCGAGAAGTACAACAAGCCAGGCAACGTATACATGGGACTGGTTCATCGACTAGATCGTCCTGCCAGCGGGGTGCTGGTACTGGCCAAGACCTCCAAAGCTGCGGCCCGCCTCTCCAAGCAATTTCAGGATAAAAAGCCTCAAAAAATCTACTGGGTACTCACCGAACGCATCCCTGATCAGCCACATGGAGAATTGAAACATTTCCTCAAAAAGCTCCCCAACAAAAACATCATGCGGGCTTACAACAAGGAGGTACATGCCAGTAAGCAAGCGCATTTGGAATATCGGGTTCTTCAAACGGCAGGTAAGCGCGCCCTGCTAGAGGTCCAATTGCATACAGGCCGTAGACATCAGATCCGGGTACAACTGGCGAGTATGGGATGCACGATCGTGGGCGATGTGAAGTACGGCAAGACAGCCTTTAATCCTGACAAGTCCATTTGTCTGCTGGCGAGAGAAATCACCCTAGCGCATCCTACGCTGAAGACGCCCGTCAGGGTGACAGCTCCGATGCCAGAGGTGCATGCATGGAAAGATTTTATATAGACTAAACGACAGGATACACAATCTCCATAGGCAATCCCACTTCGTCCATCTCGGGTTCATTGGGTAGACTTTGCAAGGGATAAGTTGCAGCGATCGCCAGGACCGTCGCATCGAGTATATCGTCCGCCAGGACTTCTTTGCGCTTGTACGAGTCCATGGTATGCTGTAGGACTGCCTCACTTTGATCCCAGTAAGATGCCAATAAGTCTAAACGATCGCGCTGTCCTTGGGGTGTCTTTTTCCCTTCGGGCATCGGTTTCTTTCCATTCATCGCCCAAAATGCTACCTCAGGATGGCACTCGCGGATAGGATAATCATGATTTTGCAAGAAACTATCTACCTCCAAAATTTTGTCTCCTATGTTCCACGTCTGCTTTGAGAGCTTCCGATCCATGATCCCCAGATTTACCTCACAAGCTGTGGGATAGTCAGGCGCTTGCAGAGACTGGCGGCTTGGAACAGGAAATACGCTCGAACCTCTCAGGCGCGTTAGGACTTTTCGGGCGGCTCCGTCACAAAGCCTCGGATGACGAAAAGGCAACCCAATCGGTATGTCAATCAATACCTGCTTCGGATCAGGATAATGATCTAATAGAGATGAAACATGTGGAATCAGCCTTACTTCCCATTGTGCTTTTCCATCCCAGGCAACAACGATCCAACCTGTTTTGCATCCATCCAATCCTATATAGTCCATGATATTTAGGGAATATCGTATTTCAAGTCCTGTTTTCGCCCCGTAAAGAAGTAAGCAAAGTTACTTCCCATTTCCTTCCATCCTTCTTTGGTTTCGAATTTACGATTTTGCACGTCTTCCCAAGCAATCCGCATCTGCCTCGCACAGTCTATCGGACGCACTTGCCCGATTCCTGTCCCCAGTCCTGGGATCGCTACCGACTGAACTTTTGATTTTATGGCCCTACCATCTGCCCAATTCCCCAACTCTGTAAGAAGGAGAATCGCTTTCATGGCCAGGTAGACGTGAGGGGTATTGACGATGCTCATAGGGGTGCGCATAGTCGGGGATGAAATCAGGTAGGGAAAATCGGAATGATAGGTAGGAAGTATGATGGCTTGCCCTATCAACAGTTCGCCATAATATTTCTCTCTGATGATCTTTTGTAAGTCTTTCTCGATGTGCCAGCCCAGATTTTTTGAAATGGCAAAATCAATGCCTCCATTCATATAGCCAAAGCTGTTGGCGGGGCTTCCCAATGCGTCACATGGATGGTTAAAAATAGAATCGTGTGTTACTTGAACTCCTTTTACATCTGCAAAAACTTTTTCCCAGGCTTCACATAATTCTTCATTAATATCTATTAGGTTGTATATCATCAAGTGGGTTGAATGGCGCTATGCAGGAAATTTTGTCTGCCATCATCCTCTTCGCTCCGCATGCACCAAGGCTTTTACTTGCGTGCGGGAAGCCTCTTCTCCCTGTCTGACTTGATAGGGAAAATCTAGCTTAAAGATGGAGCCTTCATTCACCCAACTCTCCAACTCAATTCTTCCGCCCATCGCCTCTATTTGTGCTTTGACAAGAAATAAGCCTAATCCCTTTCCTTTTACATGATCATGAAAGCGTTTGTAAAGACTAAATATTTGCCCTTCAAACTTTTCCATATCAATTCCTAGCCCATTGTCTTTTACAAAGATCCAAATGCGATCCCCTTTGATCTGATGGCTTACCTGTATACGCGGGTTCCTGTCTGGATGTCTATACTTAATGGCATTGCTCAGGAGATTGAAAAAGACGGACTGAAAATAGGAAGACAATCCAGTCAAGTAAAGCGGCTGGGGTAAATCCACACATAGCTTTGCCTGTGTACGTTGGACTTCCTCTTGGAGTTCTGCTTCAGCCTTCCAAATAATCTCCTGAATGTGGATCGAATCAAAATGACTTTCAGTCACCCCTTGCACATCCAAAATCTGCTGAAGATCTCTGACAGAATCATCCAGACGACTAGCCACCTTGTACAGCATCTGAATGATTTGCTGGTTTACGTTTTCCTCCGATTCATTGATCTCAAAGGTATTGGCTAAGCCCATGATATTGGCCACTGAACTACGGAAGTTATGGGAAACTACATAGCTGTAGCCCGTCAATTGTTGATTTTGCAGGTTGAGATCATTGACTTGCTGACGTATGATATTCTCTTGGCGTTTGCGGTCGGTTATATCTTGGATAATGCCCAAAATCAAGACTTTTTCTCCTAAATGCAACGGAACCAGCGTGGTTTCACAGTCAAAAGGTGCGCCTTCTACATCTACATAGCGCCACTCGAAAAATTTTGTCTCCATCTCCTTCAACAGCTCACCAAATAATCGCTCAAATTTCACTTTGGATAATTCTCCATTGGGCTGATACTCGGGACTGTATTCCAACATATGACTAGCCGATAACTTTCCTTTGGGTACGTTGAAAAGCGTCTCCATCCTAGAGTTGCATTGCATACTCATCTGATCTGCTGTAAAATCTAGAAGAAACAATCCCATGGGTGTTTGTTCAAACAGCGTGCGGTATTTCTGCTCGTTTTCTTTGAGGGCACGTTCGTTGTAGCGCTGACGGGTGATGTCTTTGAAGGTAAATACACGCCCGACAATTTCATTGCCAATCCGCTGTGGATAAGAAGATCGCTCTAAGACCGTTCCATCCCTATACTCAATCACATCATGTGAAGGGTGGTTTTTATTCTCATGAATCTCTTTGATGCGCTGCTTAAACTGTTTGAGTTCAGGAGCGCGATAGGTAAGGTGTCTTTTGAGACGTTCGTCCAGCGAAAGGTTCTTATCAAACTCGTCAAAGACTAAGAGGTCAAAATATCGCTGGTTGTACTTTCTAATATTTCCCTGTAGATCTGAAACCAGCATCCCCTCCCCTGTACTCTCAAAAATGGCTTCTAGCTCAGAGACGAGATGTGCCAAATCTTCTTTTTGCTTGATGACCGCTGTCACGTCTGTGATGGCCACCAAGCTCTCTACCTTCTGACTATCAGAAATGGGTACAATCCGTATTTGCACGTATTTTGTATCTCCATCGTGACTATAAAGATGTGTGTGAGAATCCTTGGACGTGACTTCTCGGATTTGTCCTTGCTTCGTCGCAAGATCGATTTGGACCGCAACTTCCTCATCCAATAAATCGGTCAGCGGGATCTCTCGATCTCCATATCCTGTTAGCTCTGATAAGCTTTGATTGCCACTTTTGATAACGCCAGAATCATAAATCCCGAGGGCTACTGGGCTATTTTCAAAAATATCTCGATACAAGGCTACGCTCCGCGCCAAATCCGCCTCCTTCAAGACTTCCTCCGTCCGATCTGTCGCAACAGTGAGAATACCAGAGACCTCCCCTTCTTCATCGTACAAGGGAGTTTGGGAGAAGTCAAACCACCGCTTCTCTCCCAATGGATCTGTGAGGATGCGACGTGAAATATTTCGAGGGATGCCACTGTCAAGCACTTCTTGCTCAGAATTACCCAAGGGGTCTTCTTTTCCTGCAAAAATGGCAATTTCTTCTCGCTGTAAACCCAGGAACTCCTCGGGTGTAGCAAATAGCCGATCGGTAGCTGTCTTATTGATATACTGATATCTGAGGTCTAGATCTTTCGTGAAAATGATATGAGGGTTTGCATTCAAAATCTGCTGAAGCAGATCATGAGAACTCTCGAGTCCTACTCTGTATTGATTGATGCTTTTGTGGTAACTGATAAGCGTGAGATAAATCAAAAATGAGGTAAAGATACCCAGGAAAGCATCTATCAGGTGAAGTAACCAAAATGAATGAAATGTGAGTGTGGCAATCTGGAACCAGTATACCGCCAAAGAGAGTATCGCTAGAAAGATGAACAACCTCATGGTACGACCGCTTTCTACGATGTAGTTAGCAATCAAGATCATGGAAAGCACACCGATGGGCATCAAATATATGGGACCAATAATGCTGGGAGAAGCGGCGATCAAAGGGAAGAACCCAAAGCCCATGATGATGCACTCTCTATCGTAGTTGCTCTTTCTCTTGAGAAAAAGTGGAATCAACGCAAGTGTGCTTGATATCAACCCACAAATGATCAAATCCATCCCTTGAAAAACCAATCCAAAGGCTGTCACACATAAAATAAATCCAAGAGAAAAAAAGTAAATTCTTCGTGCGATTGTATTTCTCTCTGCAAAAATTCGATCGTGAATAAAACTCAGATTAAAAGGTCCCATTTGTTTACAAGTGCAGGATTCGGCTTAATGCTATCTCGTAGAAGATCTATTGATGTGTACTCATAGTCGCGAATTCGATACATAAATGCGTGACAATCACAGATCTTGACATACTACAAAATACCATTTGGCCTATCCTAAAAAAATACATAAATGCTTAATTTCTGTCTTCGAAAGATATACCTCCACTATACCATAACAAAAAACCCAAAATTACACTTTGAGTAATTTTGGGTTTTGAATGAAAAAAGTCGCCTTCTAATGCTACACGAAATCCCTAAGCGTGGCAAGTGTAATCTTCCTTGTCAATAGCCAGTAAATTCTCTTCTACCCATTCTCCCCCTTTCTGAAAACCCTGGGGGAGATACCGTACAAACTGGAACCCATTTTTCTTCAATACTTTCTCACTGGCGTGATTCCATAGCGCATGGCGAGCTTCGATACGTATAGCAGTAAGTTCACCAAAACCAAAAGCCAGCACCGCTCCCAGCGCTTCTGTCATCACTCCCTGATTGTGCACCTCAGGATGCGTCCAAAAACCAACATTCCAGACATTTTCATGATCGGTCCTACGAATCGAGATGCGCCCCAGCAATATTTCA
The DNA here is from genome assembly GCA_038527485.1 of Bacteroidota bacterium. Classification (GTDB taxonomy): domain Bacteria; phylum Bacteroidota; class Bacteroidia; order J057; family J057; genus JALEFZ01. The sequence goes on along the minus strand of JBCBFT010000004.1, from coordinate 89,627 downwards.
TCTTCTCTGGATAGGATCGAAAATTGATAGGCTTGACCTGATTTCCAGGCTTCTGTATTTCGTTTTAAGGGAATCCGTAGCTCCTCCTCGCTCGTAGGAGGCTCCCAAAGCATCCCATCGTTGAACCCTTCATGGCGTGTAGCTGAGAAAATACGGGGAATGTCTTGCGCCGTGGGAAAACGGAGCCTGAATCGTGGAGTAGTAAGGGTATGGGATAAAGGAAGCATGGGAATAAATGTGTGAATCCGTGTGTTGTCCTTTCCATATACCGAAAACCACTCCCGCAAGTTTCAGGAGCAGTTTCCTCATCTAATCGTTTCCTATCGCTGATAGTAGGTGACGATGCTTGCTTTGGCAATGGTTTGATTCCAGAGGTAATATCCGACAATTGCGGGATTGGTATTGGCATCTAGCCCGAGCTTATCGACTTTGAGGGCGTGTACGGTGATGATGTATTGGTGCAGACCATGACCTTCGGGAGGGCAAGGACCTCCGTAGCCTCCTACCCCATAGTTGGTGAGGCTCTGGATGGCGTCTTTGGGCGCAAGACCAGACGTCAGGTTCCCCGCGTTTTCTAGCAGTTGGGTGACATCAGATGGAATATCAAACATCACCCAATGCCACCAACCACTGCCCGTAGGCGCGTCAGGATCATACATCGTGACAGCAAAACTTTTGGTTCCCTCGGGTGCATTCATCCAAGATAGTTGAGGAGAGGTATTTTCTCCGGTACACCCAAATCCGTTGAATTCTTCTTGTTGGGTTGCTTCTCCTCCTAGCGTCTCGCTTCTCAGCGTGAAGGTGCCTTGTGCCCAAAGTCCTAGGTTTCCTATCAAGAAAAGGCCCATCGTAAATAGAATCTTCTGCATGGCTTTATTTTTTGAGTAAATGAAATATATGTGAGATGAGCAGGAAGAGGGATTTGTTTGACTCTCTTTGCTACTCTTTTATTGACTCAAAATTGGGGCTCACCGTGCAGGAAACCACATGCAAAAGGCTCAAAAAGTGTGGCCAAAAGGTCATTTTAAAAGGAATGGGTATGAACGGGAGCTATGCCACAGAATAGGGGCTACGCTGTAGCGGTAGCCCTACGGGAAAATCGGCTCTGTATCTGGGGCTACTTACGCTTCCATCTGAAACTGCTTGGGCGTAGTCCCATATTTTTTCTTGAAGGCTTGGACGAAATTGGAAAGAGACTCGTATCCTATTTCCTCATATAAATCTATGGGCCTTTTTTGGTGGGTCTGTAGAATGAAGGCCGCGTGCTCCAATCGTTTTTCCTGGAACCAACGAATCGGCGGAAGCCCAAACTGCTTGACAAAGGCACGTTTGAAAGTCGAAACGCTCATGTTGCATAAGAAAGCGAGTTCCTGAAGGTTGAGTTTTTTGTGCTTATTGCTCTCGACGACATTTCGCAATCTCAAGTGACTGTCATACGGATCTTGCACCATTCCACTCAAAAAGGCATTTCCCTCTCGCTGAAGCAGATACCACATGAGTTCCTCAAACTTCGCCTTTAGAATCGTCTCTTGTATGGCGGGTGCCAGCATACAGACATGTCCCAATCCTTGGACAAAATGATGAATATAGGGATCATAATCATACACAAAAAAAGAAGGTATTGGGTCCTGGGGTGTGAGTCGAATCTCGTGATGCTCCAGAAAATCAAGGACCATTTGGTGAGAAAAGAACAACAACATGCTCTGGTAAATCTGGCCTTCCTCAGAAGTATGCTCTGTCATGAGGCAATGTCCAGACTTCATCAAGACAAACTTATGAGGGTCTATACGGACCGTTTCCTCGATACCGACTACTTCCTTTTTCCCTTGGAGTAAGAAGCTGATGGTATGGTGGGTGAGATTGATCTTTCCCCGAATACAATCTTCATGTACTCTATAATCATGAACCTGAATAGGGGTATCAGGATGATGATTCAAAGCCTCAGGCAGGCGAATAATTTCCATTTCTAAAGTATGCGATTGGGTCTTCTGAAAAGCTAGAAAAGAAATAAAGTCGGGATTGATGGACAGCGCAATAGATATGTCTAAGTTATCATATATTTTAAAAAAACGGATGGCACCTAATCTTGATCGTCAAGAATAACATCACAAATCCTGCTTTACATTTGCCATCCGAGCAAGGATTTGGCAATTTAGCGGCCTGATCATGCGTCAGACACAAGAATGATAACTAAAGCGTCTTTTTCGCGTTGGTGAGATAAACCCTATTTCGTGTATGGCACAAGCCCCCGATCCCAAAGAATCCGACATTGTACAAGAGTTTAAGCTCCGCAACATCATCTGGCCTATCCTGATAGGCTTATCGGTCTTGGGATACGCCATCTACCAGATCATCAATGAAACGCAAACGACAGGCACCAATCCTCTGAGTCAGATTGAATGGACCACAGGGCTGTTTGGGTTCTTAGGTTTGGGATTGCTCATGATGGGGCTGAGGGATTTTGGTTATATCTGGCGGATGCGCTTACTGACCGACTTCAAGCTCTCCTGGCGCTCTTCGGCTGAGATCATTTTCTTATGGGAATTTGGCTCTGCCTTAACCCCTTCTGTAGTAGGCGGCTCCGCCTTGGCGATCTTCATGCTGATCAAAGAGAAGATATCTGCAGGAAAAAGTACGGCACTGGTATTCATCACGATTTTTTTGGACGAATGCTTTTACATCATCATTTTTCCTTTCGTCTTACTATTTGTGGATTACAAGGTGGTATTTGACGCCAAGACCCAACCCGAGCTATTTGGTTATCTCGTTCCGCTAGAGGCTTTCTTTTGGTTTGCTTATCTGATCCTGACAGCCTACACCATCTTCCTGGCCTTCGCTTTATTTTTCAATCCATCTGGCACCCATCGCATCTTGAAGAAAGTCTTTCAATGGAAGCGTCTTCAGCGTTGGCAAAAAAGTACCTTTCAGCTAGCGGACGACATGCTCCTTGCCTCTAGGGAGTTCCGTAAGAAGCGTCTGGGATTTTGGCTCAGGGCTGCTTTCGCGACACTGCTCGCCTGGATGGGCCGCTATCTCGCCCTCAACTGTGTCCTTGCAGCCTTTGCTGTGCTCAACTTTTCGGAGCATATCACAGCTTTTGCTCGTCAGGTTATTCTTTTTCAGGTCATGATTGTCGCGCCCTCACCTGGTGCCTCTGGTTTTGCTGAAGGGACATTTGGTCCGCTGTTTGAGAACTTCATCCCTGGTGGCTTGACCATTGTCTTGATCGTCGCACTACTTTGGCGATTGGTGACCTATTATCCTTATCTCTTGATCGGTGTCCCGCTGCTTCCCGCATGGTTGCGCCGTGTGTATGGGAAAAGTAAGTAGTTGAGGAGAAAAAACGGATTGTTCAAAACGAATGATTCCCACTCCTTAGATTATTCCAGAGAAACCGACAATAGTTTTTCCAAATTCCTTTAAATTGCGCCATTGAAAACGGCAGAATCAACCGCTGTTTTAAGGACTACACTACGTGAAATATACACCTGCATTTAAAGAAGATGACATGGTCTTCAACACAAACGAAGACCACAACCGCGAACTGCTCCGTAAACTACAGGGCCATCTACAAAAAGTATATATGGGAGGGGGCGAAAAGTCTCTTGCCAAGCACCGTAAGAAGGGAAAGCTCCCCGCCCGAGAGCGCATCAACCTCCTCCTTGATGACAAAAATGATTGGCTAGAAGTAGGTGCACTTGCTGCCCACGGCATGTACGAAGAGCAGAAAGGTGCTCCTAGTGCAGGAGTAGTGACGGGAATAGGACGTGTATCGGGCAGGCTTTGTATGATCGTGGCCAATGACGCCACAGTGAAAGCAGGCGCATGGTTTCCGATGACTGGTAAGAAGAACTTGCGTGCGCAGGAAATCGCGATGGAAAATCACCTGCCCATCATTTATCTGGTAGACTCTGCGGGAGTTTTCCTCCCCATGCAAGATGAGATCTTTCCTGATAAAGAGCACTTTGGCCGCATCTTCCGCAACAATGCAGTGATGTCATCTATGGGCATTCCCCAGATTGCGGCAATCATGGGACCTTGTGTGGCAGGTGGCGCTTACCTTCCCATCATGAGTGATGAGACTTTGATCGTGGATGGTACGGGCTCAGTCTTTTTGGCGGGACCCTATCTCGTCAAATCTGCCATCGGCGAAGAGGTAGACATCGAAACGTTGGGAGGTGCCACGATGCACAGCGAGATCAGCGGAGTAGTGGATTATAAAATGCCTAATGACGAGGCGTGTCTTGAGAAAATTCGTTCGCTGGTCAGTAAGCTCGGAGAAAAGCCCAAAGCAGGTTTTAATCGAGAAAAGCCCAAAGCACCTGCGAAGAATCCAAGAGAAATCATGGGTATCCTACCCGCAGATAGAGCCAAACCCTACGAGGTACGCGACATTCTAGAACGCGTTATCGACCGTGGCTCATGGGATGAATATAAGGAAGGCTATGGCCAGTCGATCGTCACGGGCTATGCGAGAGTCGACGGCTGGGCCGTGGGGATTGTAGCCAACCAGCGCCAAGTCCTTCGATCCGCTAAGGGCGAGATGCAGTTTGGGGGAGTGATCTACTCCGACTCGGCGGATAAAGCTGCACGCTTTGTGATGAATTGCAACCAAAAGCGTATCCCCTTGATCTTCCTGCAAGACGTGACAGGCTTCATGGTCGGCAGTCGCTCGGAGCAAGGGGGCATCATCAAGGACGGTGCCAAGATGGTCAATGCCGTATCGAACTCTGTCGTGCCCAAGTTTACGTTTGTCATGGGCAACTCCTACGGAGCAGGTAACTATGCCATGTGTGGCAAGGCGTATGATCCTAGATTGATCTATGCATGGCCTTCGGCACAGATCGCAGTCATGGGGGGATCTACTGCTGCCAAGACCCTCCTTCAGATTCAAGTCGCCGCCCTCAAGAAGCAAGGAAAAGAGATTGATCCTGAGGTGGAAAAGCAACTACTTCAAGAAATTACAGATCGTTATACCGCACAGACATCGCCTTACTATGCAGCGGCCCGTATGTGGGTAGATGGCATCATCGATCCTACCGAGACACGTAAGATCATCTCCACAGGAATCGAAATGGCCAATCACAATCCAGATGTGAAACCGTTCAATCCAGGGGTGTTGCAGGTGTGAACATGCCCTAGCATGTTCCTACGTCTGTGGAGGAAGCGGGCACTCCTCGGGGTTCTTGTTCCACATCTCACGGGCGATCTGCGAGTCGATGCCTACATAAATCGCTCGAAAAGCTAAATCGGACATGGGCGAAAGCTCCATTTGAATCAGTGTATGTATGGCCTCCATCATCGTATCGCGTACCTCTTCGAAGCTCTTTTCGGACATTTTGCAGTGGTGCACATCGAATTCCCAGTCATGGATCAAAAAGGCGGGGCCGTAGGTCCAAGGAGAGAGGTTTTCATTGACCCAGAAAGGACGGGGAATACTGCCTCCATCCGTGTACATACGTCCAGGCACGATGCGTTCACCTGTATGGCGTACAAAAGCGAAAGGCGCTTCCTTCACAGGGATGAACTCAAACCAGTCAGGACGAATCCATTTGAGGCGGATGCTGTCTAGATTTTCAAATGCCCCTACCTTGAACTCTTCGACCGATTCACCCAAGAAACCACGTGCTTTCACCGTCGAGTCTTCAAAGGCAGAGTTGATATTGGTGGTCATGTCCGAGAAGAGATCCTTAAAGTCCGATTTGGCAATCAGTGACTCTATAGCTGGGAGTGAAAATAATTTGCCCATAGAAGTACAAGGAGTAAGAATGATGAAGTAAAAAAGTCAAGTTGAGATTTCATCGCAAATATAAAGGCTTCATCTCTAGATACCTTGTTATTTTTTTTGACGAAAATTCAACTTGACTTCCTAGTACTCAATGATCGAATCTATGGCTGACAGTATTTATTAAACTCTGCCGTCAGCACGGTCTCATTCAATGGGTTGGATTCAAAGGCACGCCAAGCAGGTAAGATGTCATTCTCGATCCAGTTCCAACGGTCGATGAATCGGTCGATCTCTCTTCTGTCTGTATCGAACTCATTATCATGGCCAGGAACAGGAGATTCTAGAAGCCCAAATGCTTCTATCCATGACCACATGATGGGATGAGGATCGTAAAGGGGTACCTGGACGACATTTAGCTGCTCATGATACAGAAGATCTCGGTTTCCCTCCCAAATAAGCTCGGGATCATTGGAAGCAATTTTAAGCCATGCACGATACAATTCAATTGAGAAAGCAGGTTGTGATTGAGTTTGTTCGGAACAGTAGATTCTAGCCAGCTCATCAATACCTCCATTCTCATAGGCTAAATGCTGCCATGCAATATCTTCGAAAATAGCTTCATTCCCATTGATGGCATTATTAATAAAATCCGTTGAAAAGCCTGGATCAAGTATCAGAAGCGGATTCTCCACCTGCTCACCTACTTCTCCTGAAACAAGCGCAGCCAGACCTGCCCACTTAAATTTCTCAGGATTTCGGTTGTAAATGTCTACGTATGCACACGTAATGCCTTCATTCGCAGGAGAGGGATTCGAGATACTATTTCTCAATGTTTCAGCCTCATCTTTCCACTTTTGCACGAGATCTCCCGCATTCAATTGTCCACAATCACACGCTGGTTCTCTTTGATCAAAAGATCCTGCATTCTCTCTAGTCAATTCAAACTGGAAGGGCAACTGCACAGGATACTGCTCCGAAAGGTTCAAATTGATGAAGCCACTAACGCGTGATCCTGCGCGAAAGCTACCAGATGGATTGCGTACCGACATCCGCAGCTTATAAAACTCTGCTTCACCATGCAACAACTCTCCCAGCGAGCTATAAAGCGAGACCAACTGCTGCGCATCGGCCGCCAGCATCACCGCACCTCCTGTACGGAAGGCTACTTCTGATAGTTCTCCTGCATCAATTCCCGAACTCAACCCCACGGTAAAGATCTTAATGTCATTGGTACAAGCCTCTTCTACGATTGCATCTATCGAGACACCTCCATTGGTATCTTTTCCATCTGTAAAGGCAATGATGGCTTTATTCGTATTGGTCGCATTATCGGAAGTATAACCGATCATCTCAAACATAGAACGGTACAAGGGTGTCCCCCCTCCTTCATTGTCAGCCAGCGAGTTGATGATCTGCTGAAGCGTCGCACGATCACGAGAGAATCCACTCAGGACCTCAAAAGGAGATTGATACTGACCTCCGCTGGTAAAAGCGACTACAGAAGCCTCATCTCCATTGCCCAAAAGATCGACAAACTGCACGCCAGCCGTCACGCGGTCGTTGGAAGGGTCCGTACCACTGATCGAGCCCGACTGGTCAAAAAGCATTGTCGCAGAGTAGGGTCCCAATCGCTCGGCAGATACTCTTTCCACGGATTCGATTGTCGCGGCATAACCCGAAGGGAGATCAATAGAAAAATCCTTTTGGGACAGGCCTTCGATAAAGCTGCCAAAGTGATCCACCGCGAAAATGGTGACTTCTAGTTCTACTACTTCATCGCTCACGGATTGTAAGCTGATCTGATCTACACCTCCCGCAGGTACACTAGGGAGTACAGGAACCAATTCATCATATTTATTGAAACATGAAGTGGTAAATACGGCTAGTGCTACGATCAAGCATAGCATAGGGGTTGTGATGGATTTCATCTTATGTTTTTTTGAGGTGTTAGATTTGATATGCGACGCCAAATTTCAATGCGCTGGTAGCATCTTGCCCAATCTCAAAGAAGGCAGCCATTTTCTCTTGGAAGTAATATCTGGCGCCCAAAATCATATGTGCTGTCACTTTCGCTTCAGTCTCTCCGCGTGGACCATTCGTCAGGGTCATCATACGCAGAGAAAAGCCCAATGCCACATAAGGATCTAGTTCAGGGAGGGCTTCTACATTGAAGTGATAGCTACCTCTCAGTCCGAGGGTATAATAATGGTAACGATAACTAAGTGAGGGAACGGACCACATCTGATAGCCTGCAATGACGCCTGCTCCGACATTGGTGGGACCAATCTGACGCTCATACAAAAATGAAAGATGCGGAATACGGCGTCTCGCATCGATGAGATTCAACTCGGCACTGAGCTGCTTGAGATTTACTGTTGAGCCTAATCCCAGTCCAAATTGGATCACTTTCGAGCCTGTGGGAAAAGCGCTAGACTCTTCAAAGATGCCACCGAAATCGAAGTCAAAGTCGAATGAAGGTAACTTAAATCCTGTGTCTGCTACACCAAAGGTCACAGCAGGTGCATAAGTCAATGTGGGTACCTGGTCGGTCTTTTCCTCATAGGCGAAGGCAGCAGGACTACCTGTACAGCAAATGAGCCATACACTTAGCAAAATCAGAATGGCACGCCTGATTCCTTGTGGAATAATCTGATGCATGGTTTGGATGAATATGGGTTGAAATGAATGAGAGTATGGTGTGAAGCATGTATACACCATCAGAGGCCCAAAAGCCTATATGTAAGATAAACGCTAGACCTGAACTTATATGCATCAAATGTCATAAAAAGAGAGGGAATCACTCAATTTACCTACCGATAATTAATCAGTTATGAGGAGTGTTTACACTAAGAATTGTCAGTTAGCGACGATTGTCATTCCCACTGTCTGACTTCGAGTAAGAGATCGCCTCGCCAGACGGTAGTCACCCAGAGCCCTTCTTTTGTCAATTCTAGATCATGTACCTCCCAATCCAGTCCCAAACTTCTGAGGTTGAGCCCAAGGTCAAAGGGCCAATACTGAAGGCGTTGTTGCACATCTGTGGCCCATCCTTCGCTAGCTTTGGGGAGCCAGTTCTCCAGATATGTTTTCAGTCTGTCAATCAGTTTTCCTCTTTGGACGGTATCTGCTACTTGTAAAGTGGGACTTTTTTGGGATAATGAAATTTCGAGGCTTTCCCATACCAACCCCCGTTTTGTTTGACTTGGCATCCCTTCCAACTCCCATTTCCCGTGAAAAGGCCAGCCCTTCCATTTGCCTTTGATATAAGCTTCTATTTTTATGCCTTCAGGTCCTCCACTCACCGAAACTTCGCTCAAGTTAAGAGCCAGACTATTTTCTTCTTCGATCACTAAGTCTGTCAGAAGTGCCGCTATCTTCTTCCAGCTGTAAAAAATCTCAACTTCATTTCTCAATTGCCTCGGAGGAATCCAGTTGCTGGGCGAAGGTACAGGTCCGATGCTTTTCGTTTCCTCGATAGGGTCTGAAGAGTAAAACATCTCTGTGGGAATCTCAAAGGCCATTTGTAATTCTCTGCCTTTTGTTTGGATAGGTCCTGCTCCTACTTTCGATTCTATGATCCCAAAAGAGAAATTGCCCTCTACACCAGATTCATCCTCTGCCTCCCAAGCAATGGGTTCATGTAAAGACTTCCACCCGATTTCTAATGCTTCTTTTACAGAAATACTCTGAATGTATCGATCTATATCTTGGGCTACGGACTGTAACTGTCGATCCAAAATGGGTTCTAATAAAGTCGTCAACGGAATCGGTAGCAAACCTCCCATGAGACTGGGTTTCTCCAACCATGTGTAGGATATGGTGGATCGACTGCGAAGATTCCACTGTGCTCCTAGCTGGATGCGGGTCAAGACAGCAACTCTGAGTGTAAATTGAAGCTGCTCTATCTCGGGTAACAAGCTAGCAAAAGCAAGTCCTTTCCTTCTAAGCTTGACCTTGGCACGAATGGTTAGCTCACTCCTCATGCCCTCCTTGTGCGCGCCGATGCGTATTGGAGTCTCTTTCTGGATATCGACTTCTGTCAAAAACTGCGTAATGTCATTTTTGACCTGAGGGATCAGCAGTTCTTGGTATTCGGCATTAATAGCGGCTTCGACACGTTCAAAGGGAATGATGATTCGGATTTGCATAAAATAGGAGTTGCCGCAAGGATTTTTTTCAAGGTGCAAATAAAAAAATACTTCCACAAAAGTCTCTTCAGATAGGCCTCCATGTAACCAAAAAGCCATAAATCGTCTGATTGCTAACACTTTCAGAAGGTTTTTTTGCGCTCGAGAGTAGGCTTCGCTTTCAAATTACTTGTTCACTAGCCTTCCCTTGTTGTACTTTTGCGGCATGAGTGGGAAAAAATATGTACACGTATGCCTGACACCCAGACTGATCGACCAGTACGATGTGTCAGACGCCATTGTTGTCGTCATTGATGTACTTCGTGCGACGACGACCATGTGCGTAGCATTTGATCATGGGGTAGATCATATGGTCCCTGTAGCAACTATAGATGAAGCGGTTGCGCTGGGGAAACAAGGCTACATCGTAGCAGGCGAACGAAGTGGAGAAAAAGTCGAAGGCTTTGACCTGGGAAATTCTCCATTTTCCTACACCCGAGAAGTAGTAGAAGGCAATAAGATTGTGATCACTACGACAAATGGTACGCGCGCCATCAAAGCGGCACAAGAACACCATGCGAAAGAAATCGTTGTAGGAGCTTTTCCAAACATTAGCCTACTGACCCAGTGGCTGATCGAGCAAAACGAAAATGTATGTCTACTCTGCGCTGGATGGCGCGAAAATGTAACGCTAGAAGATAGCATCTTTGCAGGAGCGATGGTCAGACGTCTTCGCCACAACTTCGCGCGTTATCAGGATACAGCTATCGTCGCGGAATCTCTCTTCCAAACGGCCAATCGCCGCAAACGTTTTTTCTTCCGATTCTCCTCGCATTTCAATCGCCTGACACATCTCAATCTTCAAGGAGAAGTGAAATACGCCATGCGAAAAGATACACATCCTGTACTTCCTTTGATGGTGGGCAATGCGCTCTATGATATCAGTCACTGTGAAGGAGACTACAGAGAATACAAACAATCCCTTTTGGCTGCCCAAGAAGTCTCAGCGTAGTCAAATACACATCAGGATAGTAATTATCATAGATTAATTTAGCTAGGATTCATGTTCTACATAGAGACGTGATCAATCGAAATCTCTATGTAGAACATGTCATAACAGCTCATTCGTGATAATCATTCATATGCCCAAAAATAAAAGACAGCTAAGGCATTTCCTTAAGCTGTCTTCCTTTGTTTATCCCCCGTGAAAATTTATTCAACCTTCTCTGGCTTGTGTGCTCAACTTGTCGATATATCCCTCACACCTAAAAAGCGAGAAGGAGGCACTATCTGCACCCCCTTACTCAGTAACAATCATCTGCACAACCCAATATCTTATGAAAAATACTTTGTTCGATTTCAACAATATCAATTAGGGTAAATTATTTATCCAAACAAAGTATTATTTACATTTCTTCTTACGAATCTAGAAAAGATAAAAAGGTGGAATATCTTACGTACATCCTCTTTTTTCCTTTATTTTTCAACTTTATTACAGAAGGCAACAAGTATCTCAATGACAAGGCTTTAAACCTTCCCAAAGAAGGTTTCTCTACTTTTTCGTATTATTGATGTGTCGCATAAGGTCAAATAGATCATTCCCCCTTGTCCTATGAAACACTTATCTCTTGCACTTTTATTGACTTTTCTGTGTATTTCTTCCTCTGCTCAGTATTTCCCCAAGCTCACATACCAGCGCTTTTTTGACAATTTTGGGGTCGATGATCCCCAGTGTTTGATCAAGGCAACGGATGGTCACCTGATCATCGGGGGGAATACTGTCACCAATGAAAATAAGGATGATGGTTGTACCAGTATATGGATCATCAAGGTGGATACCTTGGGTGACATGATATGGGAGCAGGAAATCGCGCTCAGCGGTTGTGAAGCCATACGAGACATTGCGGAGACTGCAGATGGAGGGGGTATTTTCGTAGGGGTCACCAGTTCGCTCATACAGCATGAGGAAAATGGGGATGAGACCTACTGGGGGGATTATTTTGTCGGAAAGTTTGATGGGAATGGCATCATCGAATGGCTGGAGAGCTATGGAGGGAGTGAACTCGACCAAGCATTTGCCATATCCGAAGGTAGGGAAGCGAGCTATGTCATACTGGGAGGAGCTCATTCAAGTGATGGTGACGTCGCCCAAAATAATGGCATGAGTGACATCTGGGCCCTGAAAATCGACACCAAAGGGAATCCTCAATTTCAGAAAGTCATAGGAGACATTGGGACCGAATGGGCTTCCTCCGTCACCACCTGCCGCAATGGAGATTATCTCGTTGCGGGATACACAAATTCTGCTTCTTGGGCACAGGCTCGCATGAGTTCACGTGGTGGAGGACTGATCATGAGGCTGGATTCTACAGGGAAAGAAAAATGGCGTAAAGTATTTTCTTGTCCACAGGGAGGGTATTTCTCAGATGTCAGAGAGAGCGTTACCCAACGTATCGTCATCGCAGGAAATTATCTCTCCGAAGATACAGGCTATGATTTTTGGTGGTTGATTCTGGATAAAGATGGGAAACAAGTCGCAGAGTATAAACCTGATTTTTCTCAAAATGAATACCTTACCAGCATCGCCCTCTGTCAAGATGGAGGTTTTATTTTTGGTGGCTATTCTACGCCAAGGGGAAAAATTGGTGCCCTCAATAAAGGCCTGGATGACTTTTGGATGATCCGGACAGATACTAAAGGGCGGACCGTATGGCAAAATACGTATGGAGGTCCCAACAATGAGCGTTGCAGCGACTTGATTGAGTATCGCAAAGGGATTTATTTCGCCATCGGACAAAAACTCAATGATTTCTCGGAAGATAAGAAGGGAGATGAGGACTTCTGGATGGTCAAAATAGAAGAATTACCTACCGATTCTATTGAAGCAGATATTTTCATTCGGGCCAAAAACTACAGAGTGGATCGTCTAGTCCCGACGCGTTTTCGAGCCAAGTATAAATACGGTGACCGGTTCTTATGGGAGTTTGGAGATGGGACTACCTCGACGGAGGAACAGCCGCTCAAGGCTTTTCAGCTTTCGGGTGTATATGAGGTGAAACTAACCGTATTTGTGAATGAGACCTGCCAGCAAACGGTGAAATTGCCGAGGAAGGTGGAAGTCTGGTGATGGCTCCGATCTTTGAATGCTCTAATCTGTCGTCTTCTGTGACTTGGCGGGGTGCTTAGTTTGGAAACTAACAGATTTAGGAGCTGCGTAGTTGGATGACTACGCAGAGCGGGTGGGTGCTGGACACTGCATGATTGAATGAATACGCAGAGCGGCGCCTCCGATCTTCGAATGCTCTAATCTGTCGTCTTCTGCGACTTGGCGGGGTGCTTAGTTTGGGAACTAAAAGATTTAGGAGCTGCGTAGTTGGATGACTACGCGGAGCAGTGGGAGCGGTGATTCCCTATAAAAAATTGAAATCGCTCTATTTTTTGAACAAAGAGAGGACCTTCTCAAGTCCTCTCCTTATATCAGGTACAATAAAAATACCTACTCAGAAAAATAGCGAACCGCTCCTCGGATAAATTGAATCCCTCCGAAGACAATCGCTCCCCAGAAGATGAATCCAATGTTGGCGAGGGTAGCAACTGTCCCTCCGACACACCAAAGGGCACCGTAGATCATGTCTTTTTGTCCGCTCTCCTTTTTGGCTACCCTGATCTGGTCTTCCAGATTGGCAACGACAATACCAGCAGACTCATTGCCTAGTCCTTGCTCGATCAGGGCTTGTTTCACCTGGTAGGCATCTTTACCTTCTTCGACCATCAAGTGTGCGGCATATTCATATACTTGCTGAACAGCTGCTTGATCGGTCATTTGATCATTTTCCATGGTTTAATGTAAATGAGGTTGAAATGGATGTAGTGAAAAAATCTAGGCCAAATATCTTCAGCCTATTCTCATATACGAGGTGTAGTAATTACAAACATAGCAAAATTCTCTTTCTGAACAATTTGTATCAAACGACATTATTTAGATATAACAAGTATTCAGCTTTTATTCAGACTTTTCCCTTTCTCCCACACATAACCGAGTCGCAGCATATACCCAATCAAGATCGCGCCCATCGCCGTACAGACAGCAGCATACAACTGAATGGTGCCAATGTAAGTCAGCATCTCCCCTCCAACTACCAAAGCAGCTAACCGAAGTGTAAAGAGGACCACATTATAGCGTAGCTGAAAGGCCAGTTTCCTTCGAATGTCGATCAAAAACGATAAGGGAACCGTCAGTAAGGTAATGTAGACCCAAGGCATCAGCCAAACAGCCATTTCCCCTGTTTCCAGCCATTTTTCTCCAAAAATCCAGTCCACTAAGGTCGGTGCTAGCAACATAATCAGAATCGTAGGAACCAAACCTCCCAGACCTAAAATCTGCGCCGTCATTCGTGTCATGTTTGATAGCTTCCCTGTACCTTCTTCGTAGGCGCGTGCTGCCTGCTGATAGAATACATCCGCGACCGACTTGCCCACAATCGCAAAGGGCATCATCAGCGCGCGCTGGGCCATGTGGAAATAACCAGCGACTTCTTTTCCATATAGTCCAGGTAAGAAATAAATAGGAAGCTGGGCAGAAAGGGTATTGAGAATGCCTGAGAGGATATTATTCTTGGGAAAATCTCGGTATTGAATTGCAACTTGCCTGATTTTAGAAAAATCCACCCAACGTTCTCCCATTCTGTGGTTGCGATAAGCCCAAACCAAATAACCGAATGTTCCTATCTGACCGATAAAACCTCCCCACAGCAGTCCCGCCAAGCCCCAGCCTGCAAATCCTCCTGCCACCATCGCACCTCCTCCCAAGATCGGTTGGATCATCTTACTGATGGACAATGCGCGATAGGCTTTGGCACGATTCAAATGGATGCGCAAGGGCTGATTCAAGCCCTCTATACAGATACTGAGCAGCAGCAACCATTGCCATTCTGTCATTTCTCCTACAGAGAGAAACACCCAAAATAGGGGACCTAGCAGCCATAATATCATCCCGAGCAAAGCAGAAAGCCCCAATGTCAGATAGATACATAGCTGAAACAAGGAAGCGGCTTCACGCCGATCTGAGGGAAGCATAATCGCATATTCGTAGCCACCATTGATGGCGATGGCACCGATCATGAGTGAGGCCATGTAGACGCCTCGCACCCCAAAATCCTCTGGTGTATAATACCAGCCCAATACAGGCAAAATCGCCAAGGCAAAAACCTGCGCTGCCAGCGTCCCTGAAAATAGGGTCACCACATGTCGCAGAAATTCTCCCTTGAGCTTATCTCGCCAATTCGAAAGCATAAACGCAAAAGTATTTATAATAGAAGACTTTGAGAAATGGGAATCCATCAATCAGAAAATTCCATTGACAAACCATATATCGTCAGGAAAATGGGGTCAAATTCTGCCCGTGAAAGACGAAAGCACCTACGATGATTGATTCGTAAGTGCTTCATTTTATCTGTGACGTACAGTCAAAGTCTATCGCCGAGGACGATACTGCGCCTCGATGTCGTATGTATACAATTCCTTGCCGTCTGAGTCATAAAACTTCAACGCAAGCTTTCGGCTCAGTCGCTCACCTGTGATCTCCATCACTGAGAAATTGCGGACTCCAATCTGACTCCCCTGCACACGATAGCTATTAGGTTCTTTTTCAGCATCGTGCGAACCCGAAGTCAAAGGCGAAGTCGTGATGTCGTAGATCGTGATGCCATTGCGCTCCATTTTGGATACCTCTGAGTGGTGACGGTCTCCTGTCAGGAATATCACATTGCGAATGCCTTCGTTGAAAATCGTATTGATGATATGAAGACGTTCCTCGGGAGAGATGGCGGCATAGTTTTCGTAGCCAGGATAGCTGTTGAGCACCTGCCCGCCGATAGCCACAAACTTCCAGGTAGCATTTGAGCTGATTAAGGCATCTGTAAACCAGTCTAACTGTTCTTTACCCAAAATCGAACGTGCGCCCGTCTTCTTGTTATTGGGATCGCGGAAGTAGCGATTGTCTAGCATGAAAAATTGCGCATCTCCTCGCTCAAACATGGTCGTCGTTCCTTTTTGTCCTTGTACACCATACCCAGGATTCCCCCAGAAATACTTGAATGCCTCCAAAGTAAAATCTCGCTCTCTGAAAGTGTAGTCACTGTTGTTGGGACCGTAGTCATGGTCATCCCAGATGGCATAGTTAGAAGTCGATGCTAGCAAGGCTTGCATCTCAGGTGTTTTGCGGGTATGTGTGTAGCGATGCAAGATTCCTGTCTTGCTGTAAAAGTCTGCCTCACGCAAATAGATATTGTCACCCAGCCACAGCATCAAATCGGGTGTCTGCTTGCGGATAGACTCAAAAATCTGATATCCATCGCCGTATCCTTTTCCTGGACGATCATAGGTCTCATCATTGATGAAGGTACAGCTGCCCAAAGCGATACGCATCGTGGGCGGATCGGTGCGAAACTGCCAGAGCGGTGGCGTCTTGAAAGTCGTCGGATAGGGTCTTTCGACTGCTTTCCCGTTGATGAATAAAGTATATTCATAAGTCTTCCCTGGCTGTACACTGTTCGCCACCAAGTGTGCCGTATAGACATTTTCAGAGGTCGTGGTATAACGCTCCGTTCGGAAAGGTTTTGCCTCACTGTCCTTTTCCTTATACTCGAAATATACCTGGGCAGGGCCGTTGGTCTGCACCCATAGCATCGCTTCGCGCATTTCGGTATATCCTACCATCGGGCCTGAGAGTAGTAGATCGGCAGGCTTTTCTTTTTGTGCCCATACTTGTAAGCTGAGGGCAACAATGATCAACAAAAGAAGGGATCGTTTCATTCGTGAATTCGATTTTTGATTAGAACGCTTCCAAGTTAAAAAGAAACGCATCACCCCCCGTTACCTCAGGATTAATTTCACGATTTCAGCTTGGAAGGTAGCGATGGTTGACTTTTGACGATGGTACGGAAAATGACCACATCGGTCGGACTCATGTTTGCCTTGAAGAGATAAAGAATACTACGGGCATCAAGCTTGACCAGAAACCATTCTTTTGTCTCGTGTACCGTATCAATCAAGTCCCAATGGATGTGCATATGATATTTAGGACTCTCAAATGCCAACGCTTGATCCGTCACATGAAAGGCTCCTTCCTCCTCTCGGTAGATCTCCATGACATTATAGGTGGCTCGTGCACTTCGGTAGATGTTGTAGGGATAAAGGAGAATCAGTGCCACAAAAATCAGCAACAAAGGACGGTCTACGATGGGATCAGATGAATTTAAGCCATTGTATATGGATAGTCCTAAATATCCAATCCAAAACAGATACATAACCAGGATCACAGGCCGAGAAAGAAATCGGATGATGAATACGCTTAATAGAGGGCGAAAAGAATATTCCTGTGAAAATGTAATTTTATCCATTCGTTGATTGGGGTAGTCAAATGACTGCGCTAGAAGTTTCTTAAGAGAAGTAAAATTCGATATTATTCCATAAGAAACAAATAAAGCAGCAAGAGGTCGTGGAAGGCTTCCCGTGATAAATAGTGATTGCCAACAAATTTCCTGATCCTTGGGAAGATCTTGGATGCATGGCAATCCTTTACAGAATAACCTCTTTTGTCGGTCCACTTTCTTAATATCCATACCATGCTGGGAACTCCCTACCACATACAAGACATTGCACAGGCATCACTCGCCAAAGATTTATTCCAAGGGAGATGGGAGGCTAGGCCTCTGAAATATGTTTCCTTTGACACACGCAACATCAGTCACGGAGTAGATACCGTTTTTGTTGCGCTTAAGACCTCTAATCGTGACGGATACGATTTCATCGAGCAAGCCTATGCCCGAGGCGTGCGCAACTTCATCACGGAGCGCAAACTGCCCTATCCAGATGTAAACTATGCCTTAGTCGAAGATTCACTAGAGGCACTACAGACTTGGGCGATGTTTCACCGACAGCAATTTTCCTATCCCGTGATCGCCATCACAGGTTCCAATGGCAAGACGACCGTCAAAGAATGGCTGGCCACGCTACTCGAATGGCAATTCCAACTCGTCAAAAGCCCCATGAGCTACAATAGCCAATTGGGTGTCGCTTTGTCCCTCTTGCAAATGTACCCACAAGCAGATTTAGCCATCATCGAAGCGGGTATCTCTCAGGTGGGGGAAATGGAAGTTTTGGAGCAAATGATTCGACCTACCCACGGCGTCCTCACACATATGGGGCCCGCACACGCCGAAGGATTTGAGAATTTTGAGCAAAAACTGGAAGAAAAGTTGATCCTGTTTCAAGAAGTCGAAAAACTCTGGATGGGGGCTGATCAGGAAAATGTCTTTCAAGCCGTACAGCAAAGAAAATGGCCTTTATCTACTGTCGGATTTAATCCCCAAGCAAATATCAAATTGGAGAAGGGAGTGGAAGGAATCATTTTTCAGGAAGAATTACTCAACATCCCTTTTCAGGGAGCGGCTCAGCAGGAGAATGCGGTCCTTGCGACACATGTGGCGCATGAGTTGGGTGTCTCACTAGCCGATCTCAAGGGTCGCCTCCCCTTGCTCTATCCTGTGCAGATGCGCAGTGAGATCATCTCCGATAATCCCGACATCACCATCCTCAACGATAGCTACACTACAGATCCTGACTCTGTACGACAGGCTTTTCGCCAACTTGCGCAGACAGATGTTCATCCTCAAAAAAGTATTATCCTGACTGACATTCCCCACTTGGGAGAGCATCAACTAGACATTCAAACCACCATTTTAAAAGAAGCGCAAGAGCTGGTAGGAGAACATAACGTCTTCAGCATAGGCCCTATTTTTCATGCCATACATCCTCAGCAGTCTTTTTATGATGTCGCTCATTTCATGGAAAGGGTAGATTTTAGCCAATTTCGAAAGCATACGGTCCTGTTAAAGGGTGCACGATCATTTGCCCTAGAACAACTCCTCCCTCGCTTCAATCATCGACTCAACAGCACCTACTTCCAGGTCAATCTCTCCCAGCTCGCCCGCAACTATCGCTTCCTCAAGTCGCAAGTTCCAGCAGGAACCAAAACGATGTGTATGGTCAAAGCTTCCAGCTATGGGAGCGGTACATGGGAGATCGCCCAGCAACTCGAAAAGGAAGGTGCTACCTACTTCGCTGTGGCCTATGTGTCCGAAGGGGTTCAACTTCGTGAAGGGGGCATTCGACTTCCCATCATGGTCATGAATCCAGATCCCTCTGCCATCGAAGCGCTCCTGCGATACGACCTAGAACCAGAGGTCAGCAACCTCCATTTCCTCAAAACCTACATCCGCGCCGCACGCCTATCCGAAATGCGGACTTATCGTATTCACTTGAAGCTAGAGACGGGCATGGGACGACTCGGTTTTAGATCAGAGGATATAAAAGATCTCTTAGAAGTAATCGGACAGCATCCTGACCTAGAGGTCATCTCCGTCCTATCTCATCTCTCCGCCGCAGATGATCCTGGAGCAGATGCTTTCTCTGAGCAACAGATTCAAAGCTTCCAGCACATGTATCAACAACTGCATGAGCAGTTGGGGCTGGTTTCTTTCCGCCATATCCTCAATACAGCAGGCATTCTACGTTTCCCACATCAAGCGATGGAGATGGTTCGTATGGGCATCGGATTGTACGGTATCGATCCTGTGCATGGTTTAGAGACAGAACTAAAGGAGATCGGTAGCTTACACTCGCAGATCAGCCAGATTCAAACACATCCTGAAGGGGTACCCATCGGATATGGTCGTGCCCAGACGACAGAGCGTCCGAGCCGAATTGCGACTATTCCCATAGGATATGCAGATGGAATCCCACGGTCTGTAGGCGAAGGCAAGGCCTCTTTTCTGATCCATGGGCAACTGGCCCCTACCTTTGGGCGGATCTGCATGGACATGTTGATGGTAGATGTGACGGATATACCTGAGGCCCAAGCAGGAGATGAAATCGTTATTTTTGGGAAACAGGAGGAATACTTTTTATCGATTCAAACACTGGCTCAAGCTGCGGATACGATCCCATATGAGCTGCTTGTTCGCATCAGTCCGAGGGTCGGTCGTGTATATGTGCAAGATTGACTAGGGGGAAAATCTCAAATTGCACGTAGATAATTCGGAATATGTTTCCATCTCACTCATCACATTTTCATAATCGAACTTGATTCCATGCGTTACTCATGCCTACTCTTGCTCCTCTTTCTGTGGTTGGGCTGCCAGACAACCACTTCTCCCCCCAACCTCCTTCAGGGACCTTACCTCAATGTATTGGCGAAAGCAAAAGAAAAACCCCAGATGCTCCATCCTGGCATCATCTCTACCCCTCATCAAGAGCTAAACGGTATTTTCAGCCCAGATGGCAACTACTTTTTCTATTCTGTAGAATCTCCTGATCGCAATTACAGCACGATTTTATTCTCCGAACGTAATCCTGATGGGAATTGGACCTATCCTGAAATTGCGCCCTTCTCAGGTCAATACAGCGATGTAGATCCCCTATTTCACCCTACAAAAAATCGGATTTATTTTTGTTCCAATCGACCCGCAGAAGGATCTGAGCCTCAAAACGCGTTGGATATCTGGTATGTAGATTGGGAGGGAGAGGATACAGGCGCTCCGCAACGCCTGCCCAACTCCATCAATACACGCTATGGTGATTTCTACCCTTCTACTACGAAGAATGACAAGCTATACTTTGCCACTTGGGATAATGAACGTAGAACAGATGATATCTTTCAAGCTATTCCCAACGATACAGGCTATGTCGTGACCAATCTAGGTCCCGTGGTCAACTCTTATGATGCCGAATTTGATGCCTTCATCGCTCCTGATGACAGTTATCTTCTTTTTGCTTCCTTCAAAAGAGGGGGACTTGGCTCCAGTGATCTGTACATTTCCTTTCAGGCAGATACAGGTTGGACAGCTCCTGTAAATCTTGGTCCTACCATCAATTCTCCCTCGCGAGAATATTGCCCTGTCGTCGTCAATGACAGCGTCCTGCTGTTTTCTTCCTATCGCCAGTCCGAGTCCTACGAATCAGAGACTTTCACTTCACGCAACGATCTAGAAAGCCGTTTCCGACAAATCGAAAACGGCCTAGGGAATATTTATTTTGTAAAGTGGGACGTGGAGCAATACCGCCCGTAGGCGTACCGCTAAAGCGTGCGCGGATATACCCTGTAGGCGCACCGCTAAAGCGTGCGCAGATTACGCCCTAGCGTAATCCTACGAGGGCAATTGCCATTCTCCCTTATGCTGGAAATACAGGGTCATGTTATGCAGGCCGTTGGTATTTTTGATCAAGTGATAGGCCTCGGGTAAGGTAGTCACCTGGGTAAAGATTTGCTCGTGCTCTGCCGCGATCCCTGTCTCATTTTGGTCATAGGACATGATCTTTTCTTTACTCATGGTCAATTCGACATAGAAAAAGTACATCGACTCGTCAGAGGTTCCTGTAGCAGGATAAATGGGATCTTGATTGAGCGGAATGACTTGTTCGGGTGTGACGGTGATCCCTGTTTCCTCCTCGACTTCACGCACAGCCACGGCATGGGGTTCTTCTCCTTCATCTACCAGACCTGCGACTTGCTCATAGATAAAATCACCATTGCATATGCGGCGCTGCTTGACTAGTAGATTGTATCGGTCGCCTGTGGCCTCATCTATCAGGACCACCATGACACAGGAGACGCGTCCTTTGAGAAAACAAATAGGGGGAATTTTCTTGCCTTCAGGCGTGGTAGCATCCAGCATGACGACCGAGAAGAGGACCTGATCCCCATGCCAGATACGAGAATACTTTTCTTCTATGTTGTGGATTTCTAATCCACTGGCTTCAATGCTGGCTTTCCATTGCTTGAACTTGGTTGAGGCTGCGAGTGCTTCAGAGATCATAAATATATTTTTGGAATGATGCGGACTTTATGTCCACAATATAGAGAAAGACGTACCACTTTTTCATGTAAGTGCCTGTTGTCTCGCTTACTCATTTATTCAACGCAGATATACACAGACCTTACACGATAGAACAATATAGGGGAACGAAAAAGTGACCTAGGCGTAAGCTAAATCAAACAAACACAGTTAGTTTCAATCATTTTTTATCCCACAACCCAAGTTCTTTCGACCCAAACAAACACACCTAGTGTTAAGTGTTAGTTACCCCGTTTGATCCCAATCAAACACCCCTCTTTTTTAGCCCTACCCCTGCTCAGCCCGCAGGGGCTTTTTTTATAGTGTTGCCAGAAGAACCAGTCCCCCGACGAGCCCCACACCTCCTACTACTAGCATCACAATACGACGGAAAGAAAGTGGAATTTTCCCTGTCACCTCTCCAGTCTGTCCATTGACCAAGTATTGAAATCGCTTGCCTTGATAGTTGAACCCTCCGACCCATACAGGGACGAGCATCGTCCTGAAGGCAATCAGCATCTTTTCTGAGCGTACCATCAACCGCTTCAGGTCATTTCCCTTACTCCTCCGCTTCGCCTGGCCTTCGATCAGTTTGTCTATTTGCTTTTCCATTTCCTTCAACTCTCCCAACAAATCTGACTGGTACAATTCTACATACCAGCTTTTCAAAAATTCGGCATCGTAGGGAATTCCTTGTGAGATCTGAAAAGGCATGATATCTTTGATGGCTTTCTTTGCACCTGAAGTTTGATTTCGGGCAAAGTTCTCGTAGAAATTTTCATAGTACCCCTTGACAGGTTCGCGAATCGAACGCTTGACGACGCGATCTCCTCTTTGTTCGGCATATTGAAAGCTGGCTTCCCCCTTCCATGTAGATCTCGTGAACACATCCGCAAAAAAGACTGGCATATACACGCCCTTCAGATGTCCTTCTTCCAAGCATTTATTGATACTCCCTGGATAAAGCCATTTATTCTTCAGCCACTTACTCAGGATGCTTCGGGCACTGGATTCTGAGAGCGTAAAGGGAATCATTTGATATGGCAAAATCTGATCCTTGCTCATTTCTACCTTCTCCCACTTATCCTTGGTTCCACAAAATGGGCACTCCTCCAAGGGTTCCTCTTGGGTAGAGGCAATGACAGTTTTACATTTTTGACATTGGTGATCGTATAGTGTCAGTCCCAATCCTCGCTGAAAGGCATCAAAAGAAACCCCCGAGGTCAAGGGATGGGTATCTACCTGATCAGTATTGCGTCCGAGCGCTCGACTATATCGACAGTTGCTGCACTTGAGTCCGCGCTTGCCTCGGTCGTATTTGAGCTTTTTCCCACATCTGGGGCACCGTGTATGGATGTATTGTTCCTGTGCCATTTACAAATTTTGCCCACCATAGTAGTGGGTCTCTTCATTTTTTATGCTTTTGACAATATAGGTAATCTGTCCTACATGATAGGAAAAATGCTCTACAACATGGACGAGAATAGCAAGACCTGACTCCTCGAAGACTTGGACAGATCGCTTGCGAAGGAGATCATCAGGAGACACATTTTGTAACGCCTCTTGTACTTCCACTTCGAGCTGGTCCAGCATGTGGATCAAATCCGTCTTCACAAGACTTCCAGGTTGAGCATCAAATTCCTCCTGCCGCTTCCGTGTATCTGGCTGTCCTATGAGTCCGCTCAAAATCCATTGCCGGACATTCCCATTAAGATGCAAGATTAAATTGCCTATACTGTTGGTCGCCTCGTTCAAATTTAGCCAGACTTCTTCTTCAGATACCATCGCTAGGCATTTTTTGATTCTTGGGACAGATTCTTCAAATAACCTTCTCTGGGTTTCTTGGATAAGAAGGTTTGCAAGTGACTGTGTGTGTAGTGACATAGATTCATTAAAAATAAGTACTCCCCCTCACCATTTGTTATGAGGACTGCATACGTATAAGAGACGATTTACAAAATTAATGATAATTTAATACAAATACTCACCCCAGCCTATAGGGTCTCCTTGACAATTCCTGTAATTTAGGTGTTACTCGCACGGCTTTCCCAGGTTTCCTTCTCCATTGATTTTCGACTATGAAAATGAAGCCGAATCCTTTTTCTCTCAATTAACAAACAGAATATGCCTCAATCTCTACGCTTCTTGTGTTTATGTTGGATTGTATCCCTTGGGCTCGCCTGCCATGCTCAAGATGTCATATTCAACCAATACTTTGCTCATCGTACCTTCGTCAATCCTGCCATGACAGGCTATGATGGAGGGGTTCATATGGCACTATCCAATAGAACTCAGTGGATCGGACTTTCGGGTCTAGAGACTGGAAATGGTGCTACCAATCGTGCCCGTTTCAACTCATATATGGCATCCCTAGATGTAGACATTCCCTGTTATAACCTTGCTACGGGAGGATATATCGTACGGCATGAGTTGGGGCAAGGCTATTACGTATGGCAAAGTGGAGGCGCTTCTCTAGCCGTGAGTTTACCTTTTGGGAGTAGTAACAATCTCAGTACGACGGAAGAGATTCGATTTGGAGTGACTGCCCATGTCAGCAATCGTACCCTTCAAAATGACGACTTTACCTTTTCGGATCAGCTCAATGCCATCACGGGTTTTGATCCTGGGCTTATCTCAGGTGCGCCAGCAGCAAATGGTGATTTCCTCAATGATCGACCTTATGGAGATGTGACAGCAGGTCTGATGTATGGCCGATACAAAAACAATCAAAACCTCCGTATTGGGTTCACCGTCCATCATTTGCTACGTCCTCAGATTGGCCTGGTGGTAGATCAGGAACGGCTACCCGTACGATATTCGACTGAGGGGATGTACACCTGGGACAGAGGAAGTCGCAGCATCAACTACACTTTGATGGCCAAAGTAGACCTGCAAAGATTCAGCGGGGGATTCATTCATCGAAATGTGCAATATGGTGTGGGCATGAGCTACCCTTATGCGGGAAACTTGAGGGGGACAAGAAGAGACGCTTTCTGGTGGGGGCTTTACCTCCAAACCCGAAATGGCTATCCCAATTGGAGAGGATTGACAGAAAATATATCCACCAATACCCCACTGATCATGGTAGGGATCAAGAATGGCAGGAGCAAGTTCAGCTTCTCTTATGGTATCCCCTTCTCTGGCATCAATGCACGTTCGGTAGGCACCTTTGAGTTCTCATTCAGATACTACATTCCCCAAGGATTGAGAAGATGCTGTGTCGAGAAAGACCTACTAGGGGATCAATTTTAAGTTTTGGTCAGATAATCGACTTGGAGAAGCCCCATAAGTGGTTGAAAATGACCCCTTATTTCTACTCCATTTTCTAACCTAATCATACGTCCTTCCACCTTCACCTACTTAAGCCTCATTTAGCTGTGAAATACATCCTACGCTTTTTCCTTTTCTTTTCGGTCTTGGGAACCCATGCTTTGGCACAATGTCCCTTCACCACCTCTGCGCCTTCAGGTTGTCGGGAGGATCAATTTTGCTTTAATACCACTGTAGATCCTGCTACCGTCACCAGCTATAGTTGGAACTTTGGAGATGGGAATATGGGTGGAAGTAGTGCCAATGTCTGCCATACCTATACCAATGCACCCGCTGGGGGACAGACATATACGGTCACCTTGACGGTAGTCGATACAGCAGGGGCCACTTGTAATAGTACACAGACCGTGACGATTTTGCCGAGGACAAACTTAATTGGGACGGTGACTCCGATGGATAGCTGCCAATTAAATTTAGATTCAACAGCCGCAGCAACTGTTACGCTATTTGTCATAGATAGTGTCATACAAGGTGGAAGTCTCCCCCTCACATTTGATTTTGGTGGAGGAAATACCACAACATCCAGTCAATTTAACGCAACATTCACCTACGATTGCTTTGGCTCTTATCCTATCAAAATTTTTGCCCCTGGTCAAACCTGTCCGTCCTATGTAGATACCTTTCGCTTTTATACAGACTTTGTCACAGCCTTCAATCTAAGTGGGACCAGCTCTTTTTTCTGCGAAGGGGATACCATTTTTGCAGCCAATAATACCAACCCATTGTGTGGTAATATCGACAACTACCTGTGGGATTGGAACTTGAAGGATATCAATGGGAATATTACGGTTCCTGGCCCTGTATATACGGTAGACGATACCTCCCAACAATTCAATGTTTATTCACTTGATGGAATCGATCTGTGCAATGCCAATACGCAGGATCTTCAAGGCTTTATTTCTCTTCAGGGACAAAATGGTTGTTACAATCACATTTCTCAGACATTGGCCACCATCATCCCCAGTCCACGTGCCAGTATAGATCTTCCCGATACCTTGTGTACAACAGCATCTTCTTTCCTTGCTACTCCATACAATTTCAGTTGCCCACAGTCTTTTCTCGTTGAACCAGTCAACTACTTCTGGGATTTTGGCAATGGTGTTACCTCCAACTTAGTCAATCCCTTTATCAGTTATGTCAATGATGGTCCTGGCACCTATGTCGTTACCCTTACCGTCAGCAATCCTTGCAATACCTCGGTGACCACAGATACCATCATTGTCATTGATCCTCCCACAGCAGAAATCATCCCAGACACAACAAATACGTGCGCCCCCAATGGCTGCATCAACTTTACCAACCTCTCTCAACCTGACTCCATTCCTGCTACTTATACGTGGTCGGTCTTCCCGAGTGGGACACATACCTTTGGCAACGGAACCAATGCAGGCTCAAGGGAACCCACCATTTGCTTCAATCAATCGGGGACCTACACGGTTCAAATGCGGGTAGACAACTTCTGTGGATTCGCCATTGATGATACGGTGATCACGGTGAATCTAGCGCCAGACATCGACTTGGGGCCTGTGGCAGATACTTGTGGGACCTTTACCCTCACTTCTCTGCCCTATAATCTGACGCCCAATGGCTCAAACCCCCTCAACCCTCAATGGACGACAACAGGAGATATTGGAACCTTTGCAGGTGATTCTATTCCTACGGTCACATTCGCAGCAGGCCAGACGCATGAAATCATCTTGACTTTCGATAGTGATTGTGGAATCAGATCGGACACGACGAGATTTTTTGTAGATAGCATTCCAGATGTGCAAGCTTTTGCTCCCACACTTACCCTCTGCGCGTCCGATCCTATTTTCACACTGACTGCCACACCCGACTCGGGTACGTGGATAGGACCTGGGGTGGACTCATTGAATGGCAACTGGCGATTCGATCCTGGAATTGGAAATGGCACCTATACCCTCGTTTATATTTATGAAGGTCCTTCCTGCTTTGCTTATGATACGGTAGCCGTCACGGTCATTCCTGTTCCTAATCCTATCGCACGTGCCGATACCGCGCTTTGCGAGGACTCTTCGATTGCGGTGCAGCTGACCGCCACTCCGTTGGGAGGATCATGGGTTGCGATAGATTCCGCGATCGTTTTGCAAGGCGATACGGCTTTTGTAGCGGATACAGCAGGGACATGGTTATTTGTATACGAACTGCCCGACGCTGTCACGGGCTGTATCGGTCGTGATACGACAGCCATCACTGTTTTTCCACTCCCCGCAGCTGAGATCGATCCTACCATCGGAGATACCCTACTCTTTTGCCAGACGACCGTCCCGCAGGAACTGCCCAATACCTCTCCTCCTGTGAATGCACCACTCATCCGATGGGAAGGCGCCCCCAACATTGTGCTGGACTCGCTGCTCATCCCTACTTTGGTAGATACTTTTGACTTACAGTTTGTAGTAGAAACATCTGACGGCTGTATCGATCGCGACACGATCACCGTCACCGTAGTCAGTCCACAACCTGCAGAAGCAGGACCTGGAGATACCCTCTGCATCAATGCAGGCCTCTTTAGCCTGACAGGAGCCAGCCCCGGCAATGGCATCTGGAGTGGGCCAGGACTCGTCGATCCCATCACAGGAACTTTTGATCCACTCCTCATGGGCAGTGGCCCCCATACGGTCTTTTACACCTTTGCGCAGGGGACAAGTTGTGAGGCCGTGGACTCGGCCATTGTACTCATAGAAGATACACTAAATGCCTCCATCACCAATCTTCCTCCTGTCATCTGTGAAGACTTTGGGACATTTACACTTGTAGGGAATCCGACAGGTGGCTTATGGTTTGGCAATGGTCTCCTCAATCCTGGCACGAGCAATGGAGAATATGATCCCAACCTGATTCCTTCTGGAGGGGCAGATACCATCCAATATATCATCACGAATCCTGCAAATGGATGTGTGACGACCTTGACAGAGACAGTCCTTATTGACTCCTTACCTACGGCCTCCTTTGACATTCTCCCTGATACCGCTGTCTGTATTGGAGATGTACTGAATATCAATAATACCTCTTTTTATGCGACAGGCTTCGAATGGGATTTCGGCGACGGGACAGGCTCTACCTTGCCCAACCCTGTCAAAGTTTATTCAGATACGGGAACATTCATCATCCAGCTCATCGTCACCAGCCCCAATGGCTGTACAGATACGACCACCCGCCAGGTCAATATCTCTGAGCCTCCTGTCCCTGACTTTCTCACCCTCATCAATGGCCAACCAGGAGATAGCGGATGTGCGGTTTTGACGGTTTGTTTTCAAGATCAGAGCAATCCCGCAGGAGGAAGCTATCTTTGGGACTTTGGAAATGGCCAAACAGACACGACAGCCAATCCTCCCTGTGTGAACTATGCAGGCGGGATAGGCGATACAGTCTACACGGTCACCTTGACCATCGTCAACAGATGTGATTCGGTTTCCATCAGCAGAGATATTGCAGTCTCACCTTTACCCCGTGCCGTGTTCGCACCAGATTCTACAAGCGCAGGCTGTTCGGTCTTTTGCGTCGATCTCGTCAATGTCAGTACA
The DNA here is from genome assembly GCA_038527485.1 of Bacteroidota bacterium. Classification (GTDB taxonomy): domain Bacteria; phylum Bacteroidota; class Bacteroidia; order J057; family J057; genus JALEFZ01. The sequence goes on along the minus strand of JBCBFT010000004.1, from coordinate 61,003 downwards.
GGTGCTCCCTTTGCCTACAATTGGTATTTAGATACCGTTTCGACGGATTCGCTTTTCTTCACGGGTGCGACCCCTCCTCAGCAATGCTACAGCTATGAAGATTCTACAGGATTTCGAATCTATGAGGTCTTCATGGTGGCAGAAAATGCATGTGGAACCGATACAGGGGTTACGGAGATTACCGTATTTCCCAATACGCTCGACGCTCAGTTCAATACCAGCCCGATCCGAGGCTGCGAGCCATTGACTGTGGATTTCCTGGACCTCTCAGGTGCTCCCAACATCAGTTGGGCGATCTTTAGGGACGGCGTATTGCTCGCCAATCCCACGGGGACGAATCCGACTTTCACCTTTGACTCGGCAGGTATCTATCAGGTCCTTCATGGCGCCAATGACTTGTGTAGCTTCGATACGAACAGCATCGAAATCATCGTCGATCCTCAACCTGTGGCTGCCTTTGTGGCGAGCGATACCATCATCTGCCTGGGAGATACCGTATTCTTTACGAATCAGTCTTTGACCAGCGGAGGATTCAACTGGGACTTTGGCGATAGTACAGGGAGCAATCTGGTAGATCCTTTCCACGTGTTCACGAGTGTCGATACATTTACTGTCAGCTTGACGGCCTTTGCAGATACCAATAGCTGCGCGCGTACCATCAGTCGACAGATCATTGTACGGCCACTGCCTGATCCTGGCTTTATATTGTCAGATACACTGGTCTGTCCTGGCACGCCTATCACAGCGACAGCGACAACGCCAGGGCTTTTCTATCAGTGGAGTTTTGGGGGGACCAATTATACGGGTTCATCTGCTACCCATACATTCAGTGTGCCAGGTACTTACAACATTCGCCTCAACATCAGCGGTGTATGCGCCAATGATTCCAGCACGACCGTAGAGATCGCTCCTACGCCCACTAGTAACTTTACGTTAGATGCGGATTCACTTTGTGGAGGCAATTCAGTCGTTACATTGACGAATAACTCCACCAGTAATACGACGGGATCACCTGCTTATCTATGGTATGTGGGAGATACCCTTCAGACGACCAATGTCCTGAATCCTTCCTTTCAGCTTGATTCTACAGGCACATTTACAATTGGATTGGAAACAGAAAATATTTTTGGCTGTCGTGATACATTGGAACAAAACGTCACCCTACTACCCCAACCTGTTGCCAATCTTCAGGTAGGAGATACAGCAGACTGCGTTCCCTTTGGTGTTGGATTTACCGATCTCTCCACAGGGAATTCAAGCAGGCTTTGGGAAATCGATGGTCAGTTCTTTTCAGGGCCAGTGGTATTCTACACCTACACCACACCAGATATCATGGATACAGTGGTCTTGATCGTAGATACGGCCAACTTCTGTTTCGATACCGTGACGCAGGTCATTCAGACAGCCAGCTTTCCTACGGCTGCCTTTGCACCTGATCAGACCCAGTTTTGTGATACCCCGGCTACGGTCAACTTTACGAATTTCACACAATCTACGCTTCCTTTCACATCTGCCTGGACGTTTGGAGATACAAATGGAAGTACGGACAATGATCCTACCCATACATATGAAGACATTGGGCATTTTGAGGTGACCCTAACGGTGACCAATGATTTCGGTTGTGAGGACCAAACGATAGATAGCATTTTTGTCTATCCACAACCTCAAGCCATCATCGAGACAGATACCTCTTCAGGCTGTGTCCCATTGGATGTTGTATTCACCAGTCTCTCGACAGGCAATAGCAGTCAGTTGTGGCGAATCGAGGGCAATATTTTCTCCACCAATCCCCAGGCTTATACCTATAATACACCAGATATTCTGGATACGGTGTGGTTGGTTGTAGATACAGCCAACTTCTGCTTTGACAGTACCTCCGTAGTGATACAGACGGCAAGTCTACCCCAGGCGGAGATGGTTGTTCCTTCCGATACCTTCTGTGGCATTCCTGGTATAGCTACCTTTGGCAATCTTTCTAGTGCGACGCTTCCATTGACTTATGCCTGGGATTTTGGAGATAACAACACGTCAACTGCTTTTACCCCAACGCATACTTATCAGTCTGTAGATATTTTCACCGTCACATTGACTGTAACGAATAGCTTGGGGTGCACCGCTACAGATGTAGACTCCGTGCAGGTATACCCTGTGCCACAGGCCGACATCATCTCCGACAGGCTCAATGGTTGTGTTCCCCTAGACGTCCTATTCACCCAAAATGCCACAGATGCCGATGGTTATACCTGGCTCATCGACGGACAGGTATTGACAGGTCCGAGTGTGCCCTACACCTTCTTGGCTCCTGATCAGGCCTTTGACGTCATCATGATTGCAGATACTGCGGGAAAATGTAGCGATACAGCCAGCATCCGAATTGAGACAGCCACGCCTCCCTTGGCTCGATTCACCAGTCTATGGACTGAGATTTGTGATGCCCCTGCCCAGAATGATTTCACCCAACTCAGTCAGAGTACGCGTCCCATCACGTACAATTGGGACTTCGGAGATGGTGAAACTAGTGTGTTAGCCTCCCCTGCTCACATCTTTGACTTGACAGGCTCCTACGAGGTACAGTTGACAATTGAAAATGACTTTGCTTGTATTGATTCCTTTTCACAGACTGTCTCCGTTTATCCACAACCTGAAGCTACATTCATTGCAGACAAATACCGAGGCTGTATTCCCGATATGGAAGTGGCATTTACCAACCAATCGACAGGTTTTAGTAGTTCGATGTGGAACTTTGGGGACAACTCGCCCGAGGAATTTACCACCGATGCGGTACATGAATATACGACTGTGGATGGCGCTTTTACAGTGACATTGATTGTAGATACTGCCGATTTCTGCTTTGATACAGCGACAACCACGATCCTGACAGCAAGTCCACCACAGGCGAGCTTTGTACCTTCTTTGAATGAGGCTTGTGGAGAAGCTGAGGTCGCCCTTGACAATACCTCCTCCTCGGCTGTGCTAAGTCTGGATTACCTCTGGGACTTCGGCAATGGAGATGCGCCCAGCACATCAGTCAATCCTACCGTCAACTACGAGGGACCTGGAACGTATGAGATCACCCTCATCGCCACCAACGACTATGAATGTATTGATTCGGCATCCGAGACGGTCACCATTTTCCCTCAACCTACAGCTATCTTTGAAGTGGGAGATAGATTTTGTCTCGGCGATGAGGTATTGCTATCGGATCAATCCCTCAATGGAACCCAGCAAAGTTGGGAGATCTTCCGTGAAGGTGTGCGCATCGGTGCATTCACAGGAGCAGAGGCAAGCTTTACGGTTCAGGATACGGGTGCTTACACTGTCCGTTTGGTCTCATCTTTCGATGATCGATGCCAGGATGAGTTGGTGTTGGACCCTGCCTTTGAGGTATTTACGCGTGCAGTTGCAGACTTCACTGCAAGAGATACATTGATTTTGGAGGACTGTGACGGATCGGTCTTTTTTGAAAATACCTCTCGATTTGCAGATAGTTACCTATGGGACTTCGGGGACGCATCGACGCCATCTGTTTTAAGCGATCCTTTGCACACCTATCTCTCTCTAGATTTTGGCTTTTACAATGTCACTTTGATCGCTAATAATCCCCAGGCTTGCCCTGATACGGTAAAAAAGGTCGTTCGCCCCTGCGCATTTGGTGCACTCTACTTCCCGACAGCCTTCCAGCCAGAGGGCGGGACACAACCTGTAGATCCGAATTCGTGGTGTCCAGATGATCCCAATGATATCATTGGTGACCTTCCAGGAGATGCTTTCACGATTTTCCTTCCCATTGGTCGTGGCATTCGAAACGTTCATGTAGAGGTATTTGACAAATGGGGTAGCCTGATGTGGAAGGTCAATACTTGGGAAGGCGATGAAGCCATTTGCAACGGTGTTTTTGCGACTTGGTGGGATGGGCGATTACCCAGTGGAGAGTTGGCGGCGAGTGACGTCTATGTATGGCGATTGATAGAGGTAGAATATCAGGATGGACAAAAAGAGAGTAAGCAGGGAACGGTGACTTTGATACGATAGACAAGTATGTGAAGTAATCCCGAGCTGTTGTCAGTTCGGGATTTTCGAAATAATGGGTTTAACGTCTCTCATGTATGAAGGCAGGAGGATAAACGTAGGCTAAGGTGTTTCCTCATTCTACCCTCGGGCTACCTCTAAAGTACCTTTAGCGTATACCTTAGCCTTCAGTCATAAGCCTCCATGGATAGTGGGACGGTCGCTATCCCTTTGCTCCCGCTACAACCTCAATCAAATCGTCCAAGCGGAAGTACTGCCTCGCGATTTCAGGTACATCTTCGCGATTCATTTCATTCAACACCTCATATCGACGGTCGAGCTCAGCAAAGGAGACATCGTGCATAATGGAAAAACGAAGCAAGTCTCCCAATTGGAAGAGGGTCTCTCTGCGATTGATGCTTCGACCGAGCAAATAGTTTTTCACCAACTCCATCTCGGACTCATCTACCCCATCTTGCTGCAAGCGCGTGATCTCCTTTTTTATTTCGTCTATAGTCAATTCTACATATTCATTGCCTACGTCTGCCTGTATGAACATCTCTCCATGATGGCGACTGGGCCAGTAAGCGGAGTAAATTCCATAGGTGTAGCCTTTTTCCTCGCGGATATTCTTCATCAGGCGCGAGCCAAAGTATCCACCCAATATAGTATTCACCACATCTATTTGATAATAGTCAGGGTGACTCCGTGATACGCCTCTATGCCCGAGTCGAATCGTCGATTGGGGACCTTCGTGTGGTACATGATACCTCCCTCCAGGAGAAGTCAAAGCCTTTGCAGTTGTCTGAGAAGGAGGAAGAACAAATGAGGAACGATCTGATTGTCCAAAGGAATGCTCTAACATCTTCATTACCTGTCCCTCATCATAACGTCCAGAAATGGCGATTTCAATATTCCCAGGCACGAGTAATTCCTTATAGTAAGCTTTGAGCATATCTAGCTGAATCGACTCCAACTCCTTTGCTCCCAGCGTTTGGCCGTAAGGATGATCCGTTCCATACATCAGCGCACTAAACTTGCGCTGGGCTTTGGTCTGCGCTTTCTGCTCGCTGACTTTAAGACGATCTAGGGCCTGCCCTTTCATCCTGAAAAACTCACGTTCAGGAAATAGTGGATGATTCAAGATATCAATCAGATAGGGTAAGACTTCTACGAGTTTGTCTGTCGTGGTCGCCATCTTAAATGCCAAGGACTCTTCTCCCACTTCTGCACTCAGCCAAGCGCCCTGCCCATCCAGCTCTTGCGCTATCTGTAGACTGCTGTAGTTTTTGGTGCCCTCTTGCATCATTCGGCTCGTATAAGCTGAAATTCCTACAGCTGATTCATAGGCTTTGCCTGCACGAAATATAACCTGTAGCTCCACTACTTCTACGGCTCCAAATGGCAATAGATAAACAGGCGTCCCATTACTCAGATGAATCGTCTGAAAATCAGGTAAGTGGATATTATGCAGTGGAGCGGCTTCGGGTGCTTTGCTCCTATCTAAGCTTGTATTCATATTGTGTGTGTTCTGGATAGACATGAGAATAGGAAACGGAATGAGCATACTAGTCGTCAAAACGCAGTTTCAAAACAGAGTACGTTCTCCCGCGCCCTTGCACGTAGAGCATCAGGGCCTCACGGTTTCCTGTCTGTATGGCCAGCCGTGGGAAAAATTGATTATTCCCAGAATATACAGGAAGCAGCGGTGTCGGACCCGATACATTCCCCTGTATGTCTATACGACTGTAATAAATATTGAATCCCATGCGCCGAGGACGCGTCTCATAAAAGATGTAAGTTCCCGAGGGACTGACTGCGTTGAAATAAGACAGCGTAGATGGATCTTCGGAGGTTTGAGCCTTATCTACAATGGCCTGCCACTCGATATCTCCACTAGGAGAAATCGAAGTCAGAATCACATCATCGAAGTGATAAATTGTCTGATCTTGGTAGTTGCCTAACTGGTTCCTGTAAGGATCATTGGTGATATAAAATTTTTCTGCGATGAGCAATACCCCTCCATCAGAGCGCAAAATGATGCCATCTTTTTCTCTCACGAAAAAGTCTCTCAGTTCCCTTCCTCGATTGATTTGACCCTGTGACAAATAATACCCAAGAAAGTTCTTTTGGAAAGGGTCTGTAGAGTCCTGAATCAGACGTCCATCAGGCGCGATTTTTTGCAGCACTGTTCCTCCAATCTGGTCATTGCTTCGGTTCGAATAGAAGCCTGCCACATATATATTTTCTTCACGATCTACTTTGAATGCCAAGTCTGAAATGAACCGACGACCTACTTCGATTTTAAACTCTGTCTCCTCCTCCGTCGTCACATCCTTGCGGAAGACCATATACTGGAAATTGTTATCGTCTACGACCCAGCTTTGACCATAATACTTGGCCAGAGCATAGATATTTCCCTGATTACTTACACGTAAGCTGGTAATACGTAGTCGATTGTCAGGATACTTTAGTTGAAACTCTCCATTTAACTCCACTTCTCCTCGATCATTGAAGAGGTAGTAAAGAATATTTTCTGCTTCTTTTCGGTTCTGTAGATTTTTGTAGGCGAGTAGGGCTTTCTTATCGGGGGAAAGCACATATTGAAGCTCAACTTTCTGCTCCTTTTGATTGGGATAAATAGAAAGAATTTGATCCTCTGCAATGACATTTCCCGCGAGATCAAAGTGCGAATAATAGGTTTTGATGATTTTTTGCCTGGGAAAAAATTCGGAGACAAATATCAAAATATTAGGGCCGATGACGGTGAGGAAATCGACATTTTTACGGCCATTTTGCTCGAATACATTTTTCTTCCACTCTAGCTTAAAGTCTTCGCTGTATTTGGCAATGGCAAAATAACGGCTGGAGCTGCGAGAAGCAGGTCCCATGGTCACAAGTCCTCTGTCTACTGGAGAATACTCAACAAAATTGGGTTTGGGATCCTTCCTGCCAATATCTAATCGGGCCACTACTTCTTGCGCTTGTAGAGCACCTGTAAACAGGAAAAAACACAATCCCCATATCCAGCTAATACGCATAAATAAAGAAGATTATTTTCGTTGAATGAGTTTGATTGAACGGTATATTCGAAATCCTCCATAAGCTACCACGGCCAGACCTAACATAAAATAGTACCATCCTGGGGCTTCTTCTAGGAAGCTTACTTCTGGCTTTTGGATTGCGAAAAAGATACCAAAGAAAATAAAGAATCCCCCCATGACGAGGCCTAGTATTCCAACGATTCGCTGCATAATTGGTTTGTTACAAGAGAAACGTAAATGATCATCCGTGTAGGTTTATCCATCAAAAGATCTACATATTTTCCTACACAAACCCAAAAGTACAAAAAACACCTACAATCATTCGCCCAAAAGGAGGGAAGCTGAGGCTTATTTTGTAAAATTAGTAGCTGTATCTCATAGAATGTATTCTACGTAGACAGAGGGATAGACCTGAAGCTTGTTGTAAATCGCTCAAAATCGCCATTTGTCTATTTAAGATGTATTTTGCTTCCCCCAATTGTATACACATGAAAAAACTCGCCCTTTTGCTGTGGACAATGCTTGCAATGACTTCGATGGTCATCGGACAATCGCGTTTTACCAGCCTGTTTGGGGGCAAGTACAACGAACACGCCATGGCCGTCACCCAGACGGATGATGGAGGCTATGTCTCAGCGGGTTTCACCTACTCTTTTGGGAAAGGCGAAAGTGATGTCTGGGTAACCAAAGTCGATGCCTATGGCCAGGAAATTTGGCGCCGCTACCTCGGAGGGGAAGGATTTGACTGGGTCAGTGACATGGTCATGACACGAGATGGAAACTTCACGCTCGTAGGCCACAAACGCCCCAAAGATTCTACACATGTAGACGGCTGGGTATGTCAGCTCAATCGATACGGAGAAATCATGTGGGAGCGTACCCTTGGAGGGCAGAAAGCCGACCAACTCCGTAGCCTCATCCAAACACAGGATGGCGGCTTCGCAGCAGCAGGATTTACCTATTCACAAGGCCAAGGAAAGAGTGACTTCTGGCTGGTACGCTTTGACGCGGTGGGCAATACACTCTGGGAAAATGCTTACGGCTCATCCCGAGACGACAAAGGCTATGACCTAATAGAGACAACAGCAGGAGAACTCATCTTAGGGGGATATGTATTTTATCCCGAACCATTTGAAACCTGCATGTTTGTGATGAAGGTAGACCGCAAAGGTAAAGGCATCTGGCGTAAAGCCATTCAAAGTAGAGGCCATGCCACCATCGAAAAGCTCACCCTCGCAGCAGATGGCGGCTACCTCGCCGTAGGATGGGGCCAAAGTAAGGAAGGCAAACGCCTGGAGGGACGCATCGTCAAGATGACCTCAGGAGGACGCGTGGAGTGGGAAAAGGATTTTGGAGATGGGGGAAAGGACGCCTTCTATGATGTCAAATCCAGTGGGGGCGATAGCTTCGTGATTTTTGGGCAAAAAGAACAACCTGGCAGCAAGCAAGATCTATGGCTCCTTAAAATCGACGCGAGAGGGGAAGTGATCTGGGAGCAAGTAGCCAAAGGAGATAAAAAAGACTGGGGACATGCCTTTAACTTCACCCAAGATGGAGGGTTTATTCTAGCAGGTGCGACAAAGTCCTATGGCGAAGGCGGAACCGATATGTACATAGCCAAAACCGATCGTAGGGGTAATCTAGAACCAGGTTATTTTGCAGAGGATGCTTCTTTCATTGCCCAAAAAGATCCTGACAGGCCACAGGACGAACCCGAAGATCCTTTCAAACCCAATCTGTACATTCTATCTATTGGCATCTCTGATTATCAGCACGAACCGATTGACCTTACCTTTGCGCATAAAGATGCCCAATCTATCGCTCAGCAATTCGAAGAAACAGAAGGGAACCTGTTTGGCAAGGTCTACTCTAGACAGCTCCTCAACAAAGAAGCTTCTCTGCTCAACATCAAAAAAGGCCTCACATGGCTCGAAAGAGAAGCGACTCAAAAAGATGTGATCCTACTCTTTGTCTCGGCCCACGGCGCACTAGACAATAAAGGGAACCTTTATATTCTCCCTACGGACTTCATGTCTAACGATCTATTTGCCACGGGACTCAATATCTCATCTCTGACAGAGGGCATCAATGGGACGCCTTGCAAGAAACTGATCCTCCTCGACGCATGCCATAGCGGACAGTCCGCCTACGACATGCTCTCGCTCGCCTCTATCAAAGCCCTCAACGTCAATCAGGCTGTCGAAAGCCTCCTCGGTCAAGAGTCGGGCGTAACTGTCATGACCTCTTCCAGTGGCAAGGAGTTTTCTTATGAGAATCCTCGATGGGGACATGGCGCCTTCACCAAGGCCATCCTTGAAGGATTGCGTGGCAGAGCCGATTACAACCACGACCAACTAGTTAGTCTCTTGGAACTCAACCTCTATGTGACCCAGCGCGTGAAAGAATTGACAGGAGGGCAGCAACATCCCTACACCCCTATCAATCTATTTGGAGACATTCCACTCTTTGTGTTGGAATGATGGCTTGTAGATATGGCACATCTACAATCTGAAAATAGGATACCGCATGTGCGTCTTCTCGTAGTGTTCCGACCGCTTGTAGATGAAATCCAATTGGGCACGGGCACTTTTGGCGAAGGCAGGATCAGCCGCTTTCTTTTCTTCGAATGCTTTCTTCAACTCAGGATTATTTTCGATCAGTTGCGCCGCTTCGGGCTCGAAAACGTAGCCGCTGAAATATTCCTTCTGCATCAATACCCCATCAAAAGCGTTCCAGCGAAACCAACTGTCAGAAGCCTCAGGCTCTAGCGCGTGGATAATGAAAGGATTTCGCCACTGATCTGTATGTACCATCACATCTCCAGCAAAGACTTGAATTTGTTGTATTTCTTTTCGTACTGAGACTGAATCATGATAGTAATGTCCTTCGTAAGGACGACTCAAGGTATGCACACCTTCCAAATAGTATACTTCCAAGTTCATGATCGTATCGCGCTGAACCGTATCTAGCTCGACTCCATTCAAGGCCAGTTTCTCTATCTGTGCTCGATAGGCTTGGGGAATGACGTACGCTTTCGGCTTTTGAATAGATTTTGTCGCCTTATAATAGTTAAAGTAACGGATGGCTTTTGTGTATTTCTTGGATCTGTTGTAAGATAACTGCAATTGTCCTGTGAGACGGCTCGTATCATAAGATGCTTCATAACCATTAAAAGGTATGAGGGTATTTGAATCCTTGGCTAGCTCCCATTGAATATCAAATATTTCTTGTTTGGCGGAGGCGGCACGGTCGCTCTCGGTTGCTTTGACCAATTCGTATCTATTGCCTGCGACGAATTCTATCATCATAGTCAGGATTGTATTCGTAGCGACGACACGTGTACGAAAAGGTTTGAGCATATGCGCCTCAGAAATCATACCGATCGTATGAAATAATCCTGCGTATCCTGAAGAGTATCTTGGAAGATCCAAAAAGCCTGCTATTCCCCCGTCGGGAGTTGAGGCTACCATATTGACATAGGGACCAACCAGCGTCCCTGCCTCCAAAACATACATCGCAGGCAATAGCTTTTCTTGCATGAGTTTTGAAGTCATCGGCCCAATCTTCTCCGTTCGCGTAGGGATGATGGTCATTTTATACTGATAGTCTGCCCCATTGGTCGTGTGCGTATCAATGAAGACATCAGGCAACCATTTGTGAAAGATTTGTGCGAATGTTTTGGCATTCTCTGTATCCATCTTCAGGAAATCACGGTTTAAATCGTAGTTACGCGCATTCCCTCTAAACCCATAAGAATTGGGGCCTACCTGGTTCGTTCGGCTAGTAGAGTTTCGATTGAGGGCACCTCCAATGTTGTAGATCGGGATAATCCCTAGGACCATATTTTCAAGTACAGGGTTGAATTTGGGGCTTGCCAATAGACTACGAATCATCAACATGGAAGCATCTATCCCGCAGGGTTCTCCAGGATGAATGCCATTGTTAATGAGCATAAAAGGGAGTTTTTGTTCCCGAATTTTATCAGGATCAAATACACCAGAACCAGATACAACAAACAGATGAAGGGGCTTACCCGCATCTGTGGCACCGTAAGTAAATAGGCGCGTACGCTTAGGATAGCGCGCTGCTAAACGCTCATAAAAGCTAATCGCTTCCTCATAAGTTGCGGTTTCTACCCCTCGACCTTTTTCAAATGGAGTAGGAAAACGCTGAGCAAAGATGAGCTGTGTGATAAAAAGTAGGAAAAGAGAAACAGTAATTCGAAGCATGGGAGTAGAGTTTACCCGAATCTAGACATTCTACTGGAGAAAATGTGTTTCTCGCATGGATTTGTCTCCTGCTACACTTGCCAATTGATGGGTGTTTTGCCCTGTGCTTCGAGGAGTTGATTGGTTTGGGAAAAATGCTTGGACCCAAAGAAAGCACCGCCAGCCAGAGGAGAGGGGTGGGCAGCCATGAGTTTATGATGTCTCGAAGGATCTATAATTTTCCCGACGTCTTGCGCGGACCTCCCCCATAGCAAGAATACCAAGCCCTCTTTTTCTTTATTTAGTGCATTGAGAACCGCACCTGTAAATTGCTCCCAGCCTTTTTTATGGTGAGATTTGGCTTGTCCTGCACGTACGGTCAGCGTCGCATTGAGCATGAGTACACCCTGCTCGGCCCATTTTTCCAGATTGCCATGCGCAGGCATCGTAAAACCTGGAATATCTTCCACCAACTCTTTGTATATATTTTTTAAGGAAGGGGGCGTACGGACACCCATTGGCACAGAAAAAGAAAGACCATGTGCCTGCCCAGGACCATGGTAGGGATCTTGTCCGATGATTACCGCTTTGACCTGATCCCAGGGCGTCTTATGGAATGCATTGAAGATCAGTGGACCAGGAGGGAAAATGTGGATTCCGTTTTGTTTTTCGGTCTTCAAAAATTCTCTTAGGCCCTGAAAGTAAGACTTTCCCCATTCATTGTAGAGTGCTTGCTTCCAGCCCTCTTCGATTTTGACTTTATCAGCAGGATGAGACATGAAATAGTGGGTGATTCTGTAATTTAATTTTACGTATAATTTAACTGTCGCTTTCAGCGTCCCGAGCATTAGACTCGGGATTATTAGGGAAAAAGAACCAATCCCGATGATGAATCTCGGGATGGAATTTCAGCCCAACACATCTTTCCGCCCCTATCTCCAAATTCCAAAGCCAACGCCTCCCCAGATTACGTGCTACTACACTCGCAATCTATATCATAAACCTTAAGCTAAAACCTGTTAGTCACTACTTTTCCTTCTAAGAATGACAAACCCCACAGCGAAAATACCCAGGACCGTCAGCCCTGTCAAAGTCCAGATCATCGGATTTATCAGTGAAGAAGGAGCAGGACTCCGACTTTCTCCCAACTCCTGAATGTCAACATAATCCAAAGCTTGTGTCCCCAAACAGCGGTTGGTCTTATGGGTAAATTTTTTCTCGACAAAAACAAGATAAGATTTTCCTTCCTCAAATCGGACACCACACTCCTTCTCAAAGGGGGTATTCACAATCATAAAGGAATCTACACGTCGTTTCCAACTTTCCGAAATCTCAAATCCATATTTCATGCCCCCCGACATCCAATTCGTTTTGGACATCACACATTTTCCTACAAAAGCATAGGTTGCCCCCTCCAGCGAAGTCTCCAGCGTAGACGGCATGTCACAATCACAAGCGAATGCACGCCCTCCCCACATCCCTATCATGATACACAAGAATATCCGTATCAGCCTTTTTGACATAGAAATTGATTTCGTATTTCTATTGCTAACTATAATTGAGCCATGAAGTTAAAGGAAATCTCATAAGAAGAAGGAAAAAATGCATTCGTAAGAAGGTGTACTCATAGTATGCAAAATGTGTCAGCCTAATTTTCATAGCCTGACACTAGGATAAAGACTTTTGCGTCTTATGATCACGTCCCTACTTCACGCGTTCTAAAGGAATTTGCAACTGATGTGGGCGATTTTCTGCTTTGTCAAAGGGGGTCCCATCCACATGCTTTGCTCCCATGAATAGGAGACCATTTTTGAAGTAAATAAGATCATAGTCGGATACGACCTGTCCTTCGACGATGTGAAACATAGGAAAAGCTTTCCCTAAAATGTCTTTTTGCTGGTTCACTTCGAATGGAGACATTCCAGTTGGTAAAGCTGCATTGAGCATGTCAGCAGCTTGGGCATGTAAGGGCGTCACACCAAATCCTTCGTTGAGGACATAGTCGATTTGCCAAGCACCCTCTGCAATGGGGTGGGCTTCCTTCCAGTTCAACTCACCTTTGAACTCAAACTCCATCAAAGGCATCTGACCATAATTGTCTGCAAAAAGGGTGATCGTACCTACAAATTTTTCCGCTGAGAGATACTTGAAGTTTCTTTTCAGGTACGTAGGTTGGATGACTCCACTTCCTGTACGATCCTCTGTAGGACGTAGCTCGACGCTGAGTGACTGCCACTCTCCGATAGCGTATTGTTTTACTTCTGCTAATGTCTTGGGGTCCATCATTTTTGGTTGAGTTAGGGTATAACTGTTTTGGGCGAATACATTTTCTGTGCGCATAATCAAAAGGGAAATTGTGATGATACTTAGGATGAATACTGGCTTCATTTTTTATCAGTTTGAATTGATTTACTAGGACAATAATTCTATCTTTGTTTCTGAAAGTCAAGTAGTTATAATAAAATTACTTAGTCACATATATGTGACCATTATTGATTCACAGATAGTTACAAAGTCTTAATTTTTTGTAATGGAAGAGAAAAAATCTGTAGCGCCTCTGGTATGTCCTGTCACTTTTACCATGCAGAAGATCGGAGGGAAGTGGAAGCCCATCATCTTGTTCTTGATCACAAAGGGTGTCAATCGATTTGGGGTATTGCAAAGAGGAATTGATGGAATCAGTAAGCAGATGCTCACACGGCAGTTGAGAGAGTTGGAGTCCGACCATATACTGAATCGAAAAATATACGCAGAGATCCCACCTCGTGTCGAATATTCATTGACTGAGCTTGGCGAATCCTTGCTTCCGATCATTGGGAGTATGAAGCGTTGGGGTGAAGCACATATGCCGTAGGCCATGGGGTAGATCGAGGAATCCGCTGATTGATCCTACATGATCCCCTCCATTTTTCTGTACATTTCTTCCTTTGCGTCTCAATCACCCTTTTCATGCTACGTGCCCTCACTTATCTTATCCTCATTCTGTTCCTTTTCCTCACGGTCCCAATACAAGCCCAAGTACTTCCCCCATCATGGGAAGGCACATGGACGGGGACCGTAGACATCTGGGCTTACAACCAAAAAACTGAATCTTTCCCTATGTCTTTAGAGATTGCACCTAGAGGTACAGACTGGGACTACATCATCGACTATCAGCGAGATCCTGAGCGTCCTGATATACGTAAGTATCAATTAATTGTCATAGACTCTGCACAATCGCGGCTGGCCATAGATGAGAAAAACGGCATCATACTCGATGCTTATTTCAATGACGACTGCTTGTACACTCGCTTTGGAGGGATGAATAGTGATCTGATCATCCGGATGTGTATAGAAGATGGCGTCATGGGTTACGAGATCATCTCCAACTTTTCTGATCCGATCAGAGTCAGCGGAGGACAGATCGTAAAACAGGATACGATGCCCGAGATCACCAGTTACAACCTGTACCACTTCATGAAGGCGAAGTTGAAGAAGGAAAACTAATCGTCAAATTCTGACGTACATCTCTTCATGCCCTCATATGTTTAAACCTGTCCATTTCACCTCCATCACACAACCTTAACTTTCTATATGTCTACTATTGCCATTGTTCAAAAAAACCAAGAAATCTGTATCGCCAGCGAGTCTCTTACCACTTTTGGTACGCTCAAGCTCAACGAAGACTTTTCAGCTAATCCTGATAAAATCTTTCGATGGGGAGATTCTTATGTAGGGATGGTTGGCATGGTTTCTATCCACATGGTGCTGCGAGATATTGCGGAAAAGGAAACCAAAAGCCCCGATTTTTCCTCTGTTTCCTCCATCTATCAATACTTCACCAAACTACATGCAGACTTGAAAGAGAAGTACTTCCTCAATCCTAAGGAAGACGACGACGATCCTGTAGAGTCCTCTCAGTTTCTGGTCGCGATCGTGAACAAGCATGGCATGTTTGGGGTACATTCCCTTCGGGAGGTCCATCCGTACAAGAAATTTTGGGCTTATGGCAGTGGCAAACGCTATGCGCTGGGGGCGATGCATGCAGTATTTGACAGGGAAGAGTTCGACGCGGAAGCGATTGCGCGGGCAGGGATACAGGCAGGGATCACCTTTGATGATGGATCTGGAGGGACGATTCGGTCATTTAAGGTGAAAATGGACAAGCCTCTGTAAAAAGCTATCATAAAGAAAAGTCATAAATTATATTGAGTTTTGTAGTAGATAGTTTGGGCGAGATTGCTGAGGAGCGAAAGTATATAAGCGAGTGAAATGGTATCAAATCTGGAAAAAATAGGAAGAATCATGAACGATATGCAACACCAAGAAAGACTGGTTCAACTCAAAACCCAAGCTATAGAAGATCTGGAAGGCGCACTCATCGCACTACAAACTCATGTAAAGCCTACTTGGGAATCCTACAATCAACTCATCAACTTGCGTGGGATGCTTCAAGATGTCAAAGACACGAAAACGTTGCTTGCCAAGCTTCAAGGAGAAGAGAGATCTGATGAACAGGCTACTCGGGAGGAGATGATGGGACTTAGGTCCTCAAATCAGGAACCCAGTGCGATTTTGGAACACTACAGCATGACGCGCAATCGCGTGAGATTCACTTTTTTAAGCTTGCTGGATAAGGTACATCCAAACGATTGGAAGGTGTAGGCCACGCATACCATAAGGTTCTCGCTAGCATCAACATCTCGTTGGTGCTTAAAAAAAATCGCAATCCCTCCACGTTAAAGATTTTCTATTCCTTGCACCTTCATTTCATTTTCTTTGTCCTTGGCATTGATCTCTCTCCCAATCGAAGAAAATTATGAAGCTTTATTTCTACATCCTCCTCTTTCTCCTGCTTGGCCTTTTCTCTTGTCAGTCCCCATCTCCCCCTACCCTCAATGGTACATGGAAATCTGTCGGTTCTGGTTGGATTTTGCACATTCAAGACAGTATAGAGTATTCGTTTTATGACCTCACCTCCATCTCTTGTCTTCCCAACCGAAAAGGAGCATTAGATGAGCTTACTTCTTCATTGACCCTAAAAAACGACACCCTCTCCCTCCACAAAGGCGTCATCACCTATAAGTTTACTTCAACTGCCAGTCTGCCGACGATCTGCACGGAAACAGTATCTGAGAGACAACAGAATGATCCCATCTACAACTTCGAAGTCTTCGCGGAGACCGTCAGCAAACACTACGCCTTCATGCAGCTCAACGAGATCGACTGGCCCAAACTGTACGTCCAACAAAAGGCCAAGCTCTCCCCTAAATCCACAGAAGCCGAACTTTATCTCGTCATTGAAGAAACGCTAGAAATCCTGAAGGACAACCATGCTTATCTGGAAGCAGATGAGGAAGTCTATGAAATGCTAGAAGAAATGGAAGAAGGCTCCGAAGAGGAAGAGGAGGGAGAAACACTACCTGAGTATGGCGACTTTCAAGTAGCAGCAATGGTGGCGAAGCATCATCTAGAGGAGGAATTGACCCGCGACTCTTGGCTCATCCAGTGGGGAAGAATGACAGATGACATCGGCTATATCCAAGTCAAAGCCATGTGGCTATACGCCGATCTGGATATTCCCAGATCTTTGATCGAAGAGATCGGATACGTAGATGCTTACGTCGAGACCTTCCATCAAATGTATGAGGGGGACTACATCGAGCAAGAAGTGGAAGGCGTGCGTAGCATCATGGATACGGTCATGCAAGATCTTGCACAGATGCAAGCCCTCGTCATAGACGTCCGGTTCAACGGCGGGGGACAAGACGCTGTGAGCTACGAAATCCTGAGTAGATTCATTCCTGCCCAAACGCAAATCGCCACGCAGAAGCTCTACTATGAGAACCAGTTTACACCTACCTTGCCTTTGTATATCGAAGGGAAAAAGAACGCCTACACCCAACCCGTATACGTGCTCACCTCTCCACAGACAGGCAGCGCGGCAGAATCCTTTTCAATCGCTACACTTTCGATTCCCCACATTCAGCGAATCGGTTCTGCCACATCTGGCGCGATGTCCACAGCCCTAGAGAAAACCTTACCCAATGGCTGGGCATTTGCCATCTCCAATGAAATTTATATGGATAATCAGGGTAAATGCTACGAGAATCAGGGAATCCCTGTAGATCATGACCTATCTTATCCTCGTGCACGACAGCCCTTTTTTCGGAGTGTCGTAGATGATTTGGCAAGGGATCAAGCTGCCATTATGGCCATCATACAGCCATAGGCTTATATATAAACAAAAGGAGATATAGAACATTCTGTAGTCAGATCGTCTATTCTATAGTATTCATATGAAAACATTTGCTATTTTCATATACATCCTATCAATACACGACACAATGAAGCACTCCTTGATTCTGGTTTTGGTTATAAGTCTATGGGGAATGGGTTGCCAGCCTGACCCACAGTTTGTGATACTCGAAGGGGAATTGCCTGATTTGCAAAATGAAAAACTTGTCTTCACAGCTATGTCCGATTTCTTTCCGGGCTTGGGAAGTACAGCACCTCTAGCAGAAACAAGGACCGATTCCAATGGATACTTTTATTTCAAAGTCCCACTAGATGCAGCACAATATGTCCAAGTGATGCAATCGAATTATGGCCGATTGAAGTATGACCTACTATTGGAACCAGGAGACTCTATCTATGTCAAGCAATCGAGTTTGAGAGATGAACCCGATTTACGCTTTTCGGGAAGGGGAGCAGCCAAACTCAGCCACTTGGAGGCTGACTATCAATCATTTCCCAAGGATAAACCCTTTTACGATAAACTAAAGAGCAAAGATTTCCCTACAGCAGCTGATTTCCTTCAGTTCATGGATAGCCTAAAGACCTTAAGGCTCGAAGCACTTGCTGCGAATGATACACTCTCTCCCGATCAAAGGGCACACTTCGAAGATGATATTCACTTCGAGCATGCAGACTTTCTGCTCGCCCACCTTGAAAGGAGAAATTACTACATGGAGCGCAAGTTCGAATATTACTATCCTGACTCGACCTATCTCTCCTTTCTCAATGAAATAGACTTCGAAAGTAGTTCATACGAAAGTAGCTTAGCCAAGAAGTTTGCAGGGAGTTACTTGACTTACAAGGCAAGGTTGGCCTTTCAAGAGGAACCATCCGATGACTGGTGGAAGAAGCATCTATTCTGGAAGTTTGACTATGTCCGTGGGTTGCCAGCCAATGCTTGGAAAGATCAACTGGCACTTAGTACAGTCACGGCCTACTCTGAAGGGCTCCTGCTAGATTCTTTCTTTCAGGAATTTACCTACTTCCAGGAGGCTATGACATTTTCAGAGCCTGCTAGTCAGGGATTGTTTGACTCGCTTTCTCAAGATTATCAGCAACTCGCTCCAGGCATGATGGCACCCGACTTCACCCTACCCAATGCAGCGGGGGAACTGGTCAGCCTAAGCGACTTCAAAGGCAAGGTAGTATACCTCGACTTTTGGGGTACTTGGTGCTATCCTTGTATACAGGAGATTCCAAATGCGCTCAAGCTCAAAGATGAATTCAAAGACGAAAATGTAGTATTTCTGTATGTAGCGCTTGAGTACAATGAGAAAAACATTGCCAATTGGAAGCAATTTATCCAGGGAAAAGACGAGAACTTTGGGGAGTTTCTGGATCACAAACCTTTCCCTGGTGTGCACTTAGTGGCAGAAAAGCAGTTTCGCAATGAGGCCATACAGCCGTACAAAATCAACTTCGCTCCTACCTTTGTGTTGATTGATCAAGAGGGACGAATTCAAAAGGCGAGAGCTGACAGGCCTAAAGAAATCTCAGAGGAAATTCAAGCACTTCTAGATAAAGAAAAGCAGGATCAGGCACTGGTGATTAAGGATCATCGTTATTAGTAGGCTGGATTGATACAAATAGGAAGTTTTCCGTGTCTATCATTCAAAATGTATGTAAACGACCTAGGTCATAGATGCAACCATATATTACACATCTCATCATATGGACTTAAAGACTTGGAAGAGGCAATTACAGGAGCGAACAATCCAAAATTTAATTGGGGTATTGCTCGAATTGAAAGAATCTATTCAACCTGAAGGAAGAAAATACCATGCTATCTGCGTACAGTTGGGGAGACTTTATGATATCCAGGACCCAAAGAAAGTATATGAAATACTTAAATATGCGGCAGAGGTAAAAGGGAAGAAGGTTAAAGATCTTGAGCATACCATGCTAACTTATGTACAAAGGGAGCGAAATAGTATCAGACTTGGAGTTTTAGATATCATAAGGTCCCTCAAAGAGGAGGATATGGTAAAATATTAAAGGCACCCAATTCTGAAGAAGGCGAGATTTGGCCTCATATTTTCAACCTCCCTAAAATTAGGCGATCTTTCTTATGTTTATCCTGTATTCGAAGCCCTTATATGAGTAAATATCTCCCAACCGAAAACCTTGTCTATCACACCTCCTTGTCACCAGAAGAGGTGGTCCAGCGCCTAAGCGCGCATACGAAGACGAGACGTCAAGGTCCTACAGTCGCTTCGACCTCGGATAGGTACAAAGGATATGTTTCTATCAATACCTTCAAAATCTCCCGCATCATTCATTCCCGCAATTCCTTTCTCCCACAGATCAAAGGAACCATCATTCCCAAAGCCCATACGACAGAAATTCAGATCCGCATGCGTCTGGCACCTGAGGTAATCGTATTTCTTGCCATCTGGTGCGGCTTCGTGCTATTTGCTTTGGGAGGGTTAATCTACGATGCCATACAAAATGGAGGGATCGATCTCTTTACATTTATCCCCCTGACCATGATCCCATTTGCGTATGTCATCAGTATGCTCGGCTTCAAGTTTGAGAGCAGTCGATCCCAGAAGTTCTTTCAGAAGCTATGGGAAGCTGACATGGAGACGGTGTAAGAGGAAATATATGTTTGCATCGTTTGTCTACGTGGAAAGTCCCCTACTTTCTCTTGTCTCCTCCATATAAAAAACATCATCCATCTCAAATGCTGAAATGGATGATGCCTATGCTGTCTGTCTACTTCGAAATATCAATTATCCGAATACATCTGCTCCTCATGCTGCACACCATTCAGGGTCTTTTGTCGTGCCTGAAGCCGCATGGAGTTGTTGAGATCGTAATTGATATCTGAGATGTAGCGAAGCGATTCTACCTTCTTCGAGTGCTCAATTCTATTGAGTAAGTAGTCGTAAGGACCACGCTTAGAGATCAACTTGACGAAGACGGGCGATGTCTCAATAAGGATGAACAACAACATGATCAAGTTAGAAGTCCACCATATAGAGCTGTCCGCTTTTTTCATCCGCTCCAAAGCTTGAATCAAGCCAGGAAGTCCTACGCCATACTTTTTAGCTGTTTCCTCCACATTGGGTAGTTCCTCACGACGAATGGCTTCCTTCTCCTGCATAGAAGCCACAAGGCTCGCGCGTTTCTCATTGAGCAGTGTAATCTCCTTTTCCATTCCATCGGCAAACTCTTCTCTAGCGCCTCGACGCTTTTGCTCTAGCTCCTGCACAAGCTTTGATTGAGTTTCCAATTCTCCTTTGAGGCGCTTGTTTACGAGGTAAAGATTGTTGGTCTGCTCTTGTATATTTTTGGGCACATCCCATTTTCCTGTTGCACGGCGCACACCCTTCTCGTCTTCTTCATAGATACGCTTGGCATACTTTCCCCAAAGATAACTCCTTCTCTGGTCATTGGCTTTGATCCTGGGATTGTAGACTTTGTAAAGAGAATCATACGAAACTTTCGCAGCCGTGTACTCAGCTGAGATCTCTCCAAAATCGAAGGATGTAGGTTTGCCTTCACGCAGTTTCTTAAATTCCAGACGTACACTGTCTACTGCTTTGAGCTCTTGACGGATGGAATCCAATCCCAACCGATTATCGAGTTGAGCAACCGCATCTTTTTGTAGATCAGTCGTGTAGGAAAGCAGCTCCGTATTGATCTGATTGCGGAAGATTTCCAGCTCGATGGGCTTTGTGATGACGACCGAAATGAGGACCGCAAATATCAAACGAGGGGCTGCAATGGCCAACTCATTCCAGAAACGACCTTCTTTACGAATACTGGATACGATGTATCGGTCCAAATTAAAGATCAAGGCCCCCCACAGTAAGCCAAACATAATGGCGATAGGGATACTCTGGACAAGGGTAAAGATGGCAAATGAGCCTGAAATGACTGCTAGGCAGGCAGTAAGAAAGATGGTTGCACCGATTCCCACATACTTGGTGTGCTCCGAAGGGCACTCTTCCAAGATGCGAAGGTAGGCCCCTGCACAAGCAAAGAAAAATCGCTTGATGCCATCGGGACGCTCATAGTGCGTAGCATAGGGATCTTGATAATGATTTCCGTATTCCTCCATTGGCTTTTAGGATTTTCTCGGGCCGAGTTTATTTCTGACTTTTTTTAGAATCTGTTTGATTTCTTTGCGCAGGCTGGCTTTCTCCATCCGCATCATTTCTTCTGTCAACATCATCTGCTGGGCACGCCAGACATGGAAGTTGTCCTGCTCTATCGTCTCAGGTGAGGGAGCTTGCTGCTCTGCACCTGCCTCCGACTTAGGTGGGCGGGGAGGCTCCGCATGCTGCTGATTGTTTTTTTCAGGTAAAGGATTTGGCATTTGTGACTCGTTTTGCTTCATAAGAAGGAGTTCGGGTTCGGGTGTGTCCAGAACAAACAAAGACTCCTCCAGCGGTACAGGGAAACGGGTCACTTTGAATGAAGCTTGGGTAACTCCCGAATGCCCCTCAGCCGTGAGGATATAGTCTGTATAGGCCTGATTCGGTCTCACTTTGGTCGATCCACAAACTTCGACTTCTCCCACCTCATGGCTGATGTATACCCTGTAGGCATTTTCCACCTCCCATGACAACTCTACCAGACTGCCCTCTGTGGAGACAGCATGATCTGAGCCAAAGTGGTTGATTCTCGGGGGAGGAAGTGTGAGTTTAATGGATTTTCGGACTTCTCCTGCGCGATTCCGACCTACGAGGGTGTAAGTGGTCGTTTTCTCAGGGAAGAGATCTATTTGGTTGTAATCTGTCACATCAATCTCATCGGGCATGAGCGTAACCTCTGCCGCATTCAGCGTATCCCAAAAGAAAGAGATCGGTACGCCTAACTGGATGGTGGATGTGTTCGATTGAAACGTATGAATTTCGGGTTTCTTGAGTGTGAGATGAAGCTGCTGGCTCACACTTCCAGACGCATTCGTAGCTGTCAACGTGACAGGTCCAGGCTCGTCTAGATATACTTCTACAAAACCTTTCCCTGAAACATCTCCAATACCCCGATCGAGTTCCAATTGCTGGACATTCTCTACTTCCCACTGGAGGATGACAGCGTAGTCTAGACTGATTTCTGTATCTACAGCGGTGAAACTTTGAATGATAGGAGGAAGGGAAGCCGCTTGTGTAGTAATTTGTCGAGATCCAGACGCATTGCGTGCAATGAGCGTAAACTCTAGTCCCACATCTGGCGTAATTTCCAATGTCCCCTTATTTGGAAGGGGTTGATGCCCAGGAATCATCATCACTTCGGTCGCTTCGAACACCTCCCACTGAAGACGGATAAAATCTTGCGATAAACCGTGTATATGATGCGCTTTAAACAAAGCGATGACGGGCAAGGCTTGATGGCAATTGGCGCAGACCAATGCCTCAGATTTATTGATGTGCTTACAGCTACTACATTGCCATGTGGCATTCTTCATAGGATGTGCATGAGCGTCTTGCTTTTGCTGCCCCTTCTTTCTGGCCTGATGCAATACTTCATCTGCCCGATCAAAAGGAGGAGGTCCTTTTTGCTGGGATTCCTGATACCGTGACTGATTTGGATTGTAGTGTGTCATGACGATAAACAACAGCCTTGTCTACACATCCATCAGAATGCATGCGCAGCATGAGTCCCCTTGGGGATTACAAGAAAACTGAAAGGGTACGGTGATGGTCGGGTTACGGGAGCAAAATCATTTCAATATACAGATTACAGGCAGGGGGCCTATTCCGCTCATCACCAACGGGCAATTTTACCGTCTGAATGTAAGAAATCCAGTTTGGGTGTCAAAAATAGAGAGTTCTCTCTTTCAACTGTCTCAGATGAGCAATTCCAATATTTCCTGCGTTTCCAGATCGGTATAACGGCTTTGGAGAATTTCGGAGATGCGACGAATGTATACTTGATCCATCCCCTCGGGGCTTTCAATAGAGTCATCTAGGCGGAAAGGACGAGAAAGTAAGGGACCGTTTGTACGGTTATCTTTGGCCACAAAAGCGCCTCCCGTAAAGAGGGTATTGATGTATTTTTTAACGTCTGTCTTGGCAAGTTTAGGCCTGACTATGTCATGAACCAGCTCAAACATTTGACTCATGGAAAGTTCTTCATCTTTTCGTAATTCGTCAAATAGTGACTGTGACATCGCCAAACGCTTCTCAGACTCTCTTTGGTATCTAAGCTTTTTCGTCAAAAACTGCCCTGCCGTCTCCTTCGAATTTAGCCTGATGGGCTCATCTTCCTTGGGCGGTTCCTGAAGATAGACCACAGGAAGTGAGTTATCCTCTATCTCGACCTTCTCTACCACATCATCCAGCAGGGACAAGATAAACTGCTTGAAGGAACTGAAGCCCATCTCTTTTTCTGAAAAGGAAGGATCAAGCCTCAAGAGTTGCTGTTTCAATTGGGACATCAAGATCGGCTCATCCTTATTGCTGCTACTTCGAATGTAACGGATCAGTAAATTACGCCCCTTGGCAATCGTAGGCTCATCCGAAAGGCCAAAAGAAGGAGACTCTTCCTCGGGTGCTCCAATGAGATCCTCTAGCGCTTTGAATTCGTCGCTGTTGCGCTTGACGAGCGTGCCTACACTATGCTCAAATCCTACTACCACCACTGACTTTCCCTTTGTCCGCAGGCGCTGAATAAGTGGGATGAAATCTGTGTCACCAGATCCAATGAGAAGGGTGTCGATTTCGGGGAAAAACTCCATGTACTCCATGACATCTACAGCAAGCCGCACGTCAGAGCCATTTTTTCCTTGCAAATTTGTTTCGGGAAGGTGGATCAATTCGAAGCCCTGATCCATGAGACGATTTTGGTATTGGGCAAATATATCTTTTGACCAGTCTGCATAGGCTTTTCGCGAACAAATAACGCCCTTGGTAGTGGCATAGTCTACCAGTGGACCTATATCTAAGGGCTTATCCCGAGAAGGGTATACGGTTTCTGCTGAAATGGCAAGGTTTTCAAAGTCAAGGTATATCGCTACGTTTCTACTACTTTCCATATAGATTCATCAGTACTACAGGAGGGCTCAGCAGACTTTTTATTTGTTTAACCATTAGAAACGAAATGTAGGCGTAAGGCACTTACATTCCAACAATTTTTAAAATATATGATGAGTGAATAGACCTTCAATGGTGAAAGGCTAAAAACTAAAAGTCCAGCAACGACAAATCCTCCCAATTACTATACGTAGAACTGGGAGGATTTGGTCAAAAAAATTTCAGATAATATTTATGCGCTAGCAGGAACCATGATCTCCTGCAAAGCTTGGATCAATATGTCTACATCTGATTTTTGGTTTGTCTTACCTACAGACAGACGGAGGGAGCGTGGCATCTCGTCTTGTGTGACACCGATATGATGCAACACATGGGAGCCTACCGTAGCGCCAGAGCTACAAGCAGAACCACCAGAAGCAGCTATTCCTTTCAAGTCCAAATTAAAAAGGAGCATGGGGTCGCCTGCCCCTGGCAAAGTAATGTTCACAACATTAGGAAGACAATGCTCAGGTTCCGTCTCTCCATTGAAGCGTACGCCTGGAAAGTATGTCTTTAACTGCTGGACTAGGTACGTTTTCAATTCCCACTCTTGCTGACCACTTGTCTCCATGCGCTCATAAGCTCTTTTCAAAGCCGTAGCCATCCCTACGATGGCTGGAATATTCTCAGTTCCAGGTCGAAGGCTTCGCTCCTGTCCACCACCTGTGACGAGGGGAGGCAAACTGATTCCTTTTCGCACATACAAAAATCCTACCCCTTTAGGACCATAGAACTTGTGTCCAGAAGCAGTTAAAAAATCTACCTCTAATTCACTGGCATCTAAAGGCACTTTCCCCAGTGTCTGCACCGTGTCCGAATGAAACAGGGCATCATACTGGCGACATAGTTGTCCGATAGAAACGATGTCGTACACTGTCCCAATCTCATTGTTGCCGTGCATCAAGGATACGAGGGAACGAGGGTTGGCTTTCAGTGCGCGTTCGAGCTCTTGGAGGCTGATATGTCCCTTACGGTCTACATTCAACCATGTCACTGTCACTTTCCCTTCTCTTTCTAGTTCTTCAATGGGATGTGTCACCGCGTGGTGCTCAATCGGAGAAGAAATGATGTGCTTGAGTTGGTAGCCTTCTACTGCCCCTTTGATGGCAAGGTTGTCAGACTCTGTTCCACCGCTGGTAAAATAGATCTCCAGCGGACGCACGTTTAGGCAGTTGGCAATGTCTCTTCTCGCTTGTTCCATTGCGTGCTTAAGGGTGCGCCCATAGGCATGAGTAGAAGAAGGATTTCCCTGAAAATCAAGAAAATACGGCCTCATCACATCAAATACTGCTGGGTCAAGAGGAGTTGAAGCAGCGTGATCCAAGTATATCTTAGTGTCAGTATTCATTGCCAATGACTATTAGTTAATTCTAGAAAAGTACACATTATGCCCCATAAAATAA
This sequence comes from Bacteroidota bacterium, assembly GCA_038527485.1. Taxonomy (GTDB): domain Bacteria; phylum Bacteroidota; class Bacteroidia; order J057; family J057; genus JALEFZ01. The sequence continues at coordinate 35,042 of JBCBFT010000004.1, read as the reverse complement.
ATTCCCTTCTTACAATAAAGAAGGGAATTTATATATAATCTTTATTTTATGCTCAATATTTCTTTCAATGTTAAGCCCATGAAGAAACGAGTGAGATGGTTTCCTGAGCCAGCGCTTGCGCCTCTTCCCGCGTAGGCCCCTCGGTATACACCCTGATGATGGGTTCTGTATTGGATTTACGTAGGTGAACCCAGGTCTTCTCGAAGTCTACTTTCACGCCATCTACGTCATTGATCTGTGCGCCTTGATGATGAGACTTGAACTTTTCCAAGAGACCATCTATATCCATGCCAGGCGCAAGTTGGATTTTCTCTTTTGCCATAAAGTAGTCGGGATATTGGCCACGCAGCTCGTGTGCAGTCATATCACTTTTGACCAGATGAGACAGGAACAAAGCAATCCCTACTAAGGCATCTCGACCATAGTGTAATTCAGGATAAATCACCCCTCCATTTCCTTCACCCCCAATCAGCGCATCTGTACGCTTCATGATTTCCACGACATTTACTTCCCCTACAGCCGACGCATAGTACCTACATCCATGACGCTCGGCGACATCTCGCATGGCACGACTGGAGGATAGATTGGTCACCACTGCGCTCTTCGTATGCTTCAACACATAGTCTGCAATTGCTACAATGGTATATTCTTCTCCAAACATCTGCCCTTCATTGTCTATAAATACCAGACGATCTACATCTGGGTCCACAGCAATACCCAAATCGGCCTTCTCCTGCTTGACAGCTTCGATCAGATCCTGAAGGTTTTTTTCTAGTGGTTCTGGATCATGCGCAAACCATCCATTGGGCTGGCAATGAATCTTCACAATGTCGTTTACGCCCATCGCTTCCAACAATTGAGGCACATACAGTCCCCCACTGCTGTTGATCCCATCTACCACTACTTTGAGCCCTGCTTTTCTCGTGGCGTACTTATCCACCAGCTTGAGTTTCAGGATCTGCTCAATATGCTTTTTGACAAAGGAATCATCTTTTCGAATTCTCCCCAAACTCTCTACCTCTGCAAACTGGAATAGATCCTGGTCTAAAATCTCCAAAATCTCTAATCCGTCTTTACGAGTGATGAACTCTCCACGGTAGTTGAGGAGTTTGAGCGCATTCCAGTTGACGGGGTTATGAGAAGCAGTCAAAATGATGCCACCAGCGGCCTGCAATTCTGGCACTGCCATTTCTACAGTGGGTGTCGTACTGATTCCTAGGTCTACGACCTCGAATCCCAAACCGACCAATGTCCCTGAGACCATTTGTTTGAGCATCTCACCAGACGGTCGAGCGTCTCTTCCGATCACAACCGTGCGATTCTGGGACTTAAAAGAAAGCCAAGAACCAAAAGCAGCAGCAAATTTTACAATATCTAGCGGTGTAAGATTGTCACCTGCGCGGCCACCGATAGTACCACGAGTGCCTGAAATAGAGGAGATTAGCGTCATATGCTAGCGGATGATTTGGAGCAAATATAGATAAAAAATGCTAAATTGGAGACGGTAGTTGTAAGAAGAAAACCATAAATCATGGCAAATCAGTCGACACTGGACATACTGTATAAGCTCTCGGACCAAGCTTTGTTGTATCAGAGTCGGATTCATCCATGGCATACACGCTCACATCCAAGTAGAAAAGTTTGGGTCAAGCGGGAGGATGAAGGAAGCTTTGGCATTAGCGGATGTAAGAAACGTAAGTATGCTTCACTCATCCCCTTCCTGATTCAATCTGGCTATACACAAGCTGTATTGATTGGCGGACTGCGATCCAATCATATTGCAGGGCTTACCCAATTGCTGATTGAACATCGGATTCGCCCCATTTACTTCCTCAAAAAGAGTCACCAAGCACATACTACAGGGAATGAGCTGTTGTTTCGGATGATGACAAAAGACGCTGAAATCCATTGGATAGAAGGGAAAACTTGGGGTGAGGTGGAGCAGCTAGCCGCTACATTCGTCGATCGGGCAACAGTTCCTACCTATCTCATTCCTGAAGGCGGTACTTGTGCACCAGCCGTAGCAGGAGCCAGTACCTTATACCGAGACATAAAGAGAAATGAAACAGCATGTGGGTATGCATTTGATCATATCTTTATAGATTCAGGTACAGCTTTGATGGCAGGGGTACTTGCATGTATGATGGCAAAAGATAATCACCCAGGCCATTTACATGTGGTTTTGACTGCAGGAGATGTCCACTATTTTTCCCATCAACTCCATCGCATCAAAGGATGGCTGGAGCAAGCGACCCAACAGACATTTCCAGCAGTGGCAAACTGGAAGACTTACAGGCCCTATACAGCAGCCTCCTTTGGGGCAGTGAACAGAACCGTCTTGGACTATGTGATGCATATGGCACAGACAGAAGGAATCATCACAGATCCCATTTACTCCGCTAAGTTGTTCATGAATGCAGAGCACCAGATCATGGAGCAAAATCTCTCGGGAAACATCCTCGTCATTCATTCGGGAGGAGGGATGGGCCTAATGGGATTTGGAGAACGCATATTAGGTCAATTGTAAGACGATGGACATACCTACAAATGTATAAATTGCCATATGGAATCCGTCGCATTTATCACAGGGGCCAATAAAGGCATTGGCTACGAAGTCGCACGTCAGTTAGGAAAGGCTGGAATGAAAATCTTGCTCGGGGCAAGAAGTCGCACTAGAGGCAGCGAGGCACTCGAAAAACTCCGTGCTGAGGACATACAAGTAGAACTTATCTTGCTTGACTTAGCCGATCCACAAAGTATACATCGCGCCGTAGAAGATATCTCTCATGGCTATCACCACGTAGATATTTTGGTCAATAATGCTGCCTTGCTTCTAGATGAAGGCACAGCCTTGACGGATGTATCAAACGAAATGCTCGTCATGACCTATCTGGTCAACGTACTTGGACCATTCAGGTTGATTCAAGCGTGTATCCCCTTGCTCGCGCCTGGCGGCCGAGTGATCAATGTATCCAGTGGAGCGGGTGTGATCTGTGGAGAGATCGGAGGTTATGCACCCCTCTACAGCATGTCCAAGACCGCCCTCAATGGACTGACGCGACACTGGGCCTATCATTTGAAAAGTAAAAAGATCAGCGTAAATGCTGTCTGTCCAGGCTGGGTTAGAACAGACATGGGAGGCTCCTCGGCTCCTCGATCTGTAGAAAAAGGCGCTGAAACCATCGTGTGGCTCGCCAAAGACGCTCCTGCGACACTGACAGATAAATTTTTTAGGGACAAGGCTGAAATTAGCTGGTAAAAAAAGAGAGGGAAAGCCCGCTCCTTCCCTCTCTTTTTACGACAAAGACTATGTTCTATAAACCTATCGTACGCTAGGCCTGTACTTCTTTGGGGGATTCAATTAGGTCTCGCTTATGTGCCGATGTAATGGCCTGAGCAAACCAGGTATACTCAGACACAAACTGCTCCGCCTGTGCTACATATTTTTCGTTATTGGGTGTACCATCATCCTCAAAAGCGTGCTGAACGTAAGGCACGATCAATTTTTGAGGCATAGGAAAGGCACCTAGAGAGAGTACGAGTTGCTGCATCTCCGTTGTGGCGTTGATGCCTCCAAGTGAACCTGCACCTGTAGCTACGACCCCAATGGGTTTTTTCTTGAATTCTTTCCAGTAATGATCAATGGCATTTTTCAATACACCCGTGTAACTTCCATGGTACTCTGGAGAAATGAAGATTAAGCCATCTGCTTCGGCGAGTTTACCCGCCACTACCACTAAGGACGTATCGGGATTCTCCTCCTTACCCCATCTTGAAACAAATTGAGGAAGATTCCACTCTCTGAGGTCGATCAACTCTACTTCTACATCCGTATTTGCTGCCAAGAGTTTATATATATGATGAGCGACGTGCACAGTCTTGCGCCCTTCGCGTATACTTCCTAGTATTAATTTGACTTTCATGATATCCTTAACCTAGAAAATTTGCATTTAGTTCCACAAAAGAGAAAGAAAAATTGGGATAGGTCAAATTAATACTTAATTTTGCAGTCCTTTGAAAAGAAAGTTAAGAGATGAAACGTACCTTCCAACCTAGTAACCGCAAACGTCGCAACAAGCACGGATTCCGCTCTCGTATGGCAACTCCAGGCGGCAGAAAAGTATTGGCCTCTCGTCGTGCGAAAGGACGTCATAGATTGACTGTCAGCGATGAAGGACGCCACAAGCAAAAATAGTCTCTCGGAAACTCCTCCTTCTGAGATACGCTATTTTTTCCCGAAAGAAGAAAAGCTTTGTAAAAAGCTTATTATAGATTATGTATTTGAGCACGGCAAGTCTGTTAAGGTCGGCGTGCTCAAATTTTTTTATGCCTTTCCCATACCTGAAGATTGGGCAGAAGAACCCGTCCAAGTTGCTTTTTCAGCTCCTAAGCGCAGCTTCAAGAAAGCCGTCGTGCGCAACAAGCTCAAACGGAGGATGCGGGAGGCCTACAGACTCCATAAATATCTTTACCTGCGTCCAAATGAACTGCCAGAAGGAGCGCTCGCTATTTTTGTAGTCATTCGCAGCTTCAAAACTCCCACTTTTCACACCATCAATTGGGCCATGAAAAAAGGCCTGTCACGAATCAATTCAGACCTTCGAAGCATTCAGCCCCCTACCTAGCCTTGTTATCCAACGGGATATTCATATATTCAGATACTATTTTTGAATGAACTAAAGGGCAAAAGGCTTGTTTACTCCTTTACCCTTTTGTTAAAATTCTTACTTTGTAGGAATGCATATGGGAATTGCTATGGGGAAATCTTTTGACCTAAGTACCTTGTAGCAAAATGCGTATTAATAGGGTATTGAAAAGGTAGTCGTGTATATGAAGGCTAGGAAAGTTATTTTGGGTGCGTCCCTTATCCTCCTCTCTTTTTCTGTTGGGTTTATCACTAATGTCTCAGATGATTATTACGAAATTTCCAAGAACTTGGATATTTTCGGAAGGTTGTATAGAGAGGTGAATTCACTTTATGTGGAAGAAACCGACCCTGAGGAACTGATGCGGACAGGGATTGACGCCATGTTAAAATCCCTAGATCCCTATACCAGTTACATCAGTGAAGACGAGTTGGACGACTATCGCTTCATGAGCACAGGGCAATATGGAGGAATAGGTGCTTTAGTAGGAAAGCGAGAAGGGAAATTTTTCGTCATCGAGGCCTACAAAGACTATCCTGCGGACAAGGCAGGACTCAAAGCAGGAGATGAAATCCTCCAAATCGACCAGCAAGCAGTAGACGGTAATAATATGGAAGTGGCAGACCTACGCAAAATGCTGCGTGGGGATAAGGCTACCCATGTCAAACTCATGGTCAACCGAAAAGGAAGCAACAACGCACAGACCTTCAAGATCCTCCGTGATCGTATCCACGTCAAAAATGTCCCCTACTTCGGTATGGTGAATGACGAAGTAGGATACATTGCGTTGTCAGGCTTTACAAAAGATGCCAGTAGAGAAGTTCAATATGCCATTCAAGTCCTCAAGGAGGCCACACCCGATCTGTCGGGATTGATTCTGGACCTTCGGGGCAATCCTGGAGGGAGGCTAGATGAAGCAGTCAAAGTCGCCAATGTCTTTGTCCCACAGAAGGAAATCATCGTGGAGACACGTGGACGTCTAGAAGATAGTCGCCGTGTACATTTTGCCCAGCGCATACCTGTGGATACAAAGATCCCACTTGCTGTCCTAGTCAACAAGCGCAGCGCGAGTGCATCGGAGATTGTGGCAGGTGCGATTCAAGACTTAGATCGTGGCGTCATCGTGGGCCAGCAAAGCTTCGGAAAAGGTCTGGTTCAAAATATCCGTCCGCTGAGCTACAACACGCAGCTCAAAGTGACGACAGCCAAATATTATACCCCCAGTGGTCGATGCATCCAAGCCCTGGATTACGGACAAAAAGATAGTAAAGGACGTGCCATTCGTGTGGCAGACAGTGCCCGCCGTGCCTTCCAGACATCCCGTGGACGTACTGTATACGATGGAGGTGGGATTGCACCAGATATTCCTGTAGAGCTTCCTGTTAATTATACCATTGTACAAGAGCTACAAGATCAGGGATTGATTTTTGATTTTGCTACGCAGTTTGTCGTTTCACATACACAGATTCCCTCTCCCAGATCCTTTCAGATTACTTCTGAGATGTACAATGACTTCCTAAATTTTGTAAAAGAAAGGGACTTTGCCTTCCAAACCAAGGCAGACAAAGAACTGTCTACACTGAAAGAAGTGGTCCAAAAGGAAGCGTACGCGGATCAGCTAGAACAAGAACTGGCGCAGCTAGCCTCAGAACTCGACAGGCTCAAAGACAAAGACCTCAACAAGCACAAAGATCATATCAGCTGGTTGCTCAAGCAAGAGATCATCAAGCGCTACTACTATGAAGCAGGTACGCTGGAATCTGCCCTAGATCATGATCAAGAGGTGAAAGAGGCCGTGAGTGTCCTCCGAAACGCATCGAATTATAACCGTATCCTGAACAAGCAGTAGGAATTTGTCTGATTCCTCTTTGTACATGTTCACGATTTGATCCCTTTTTGAGTTGATGCTCAAAAAGGGATTTCTTGTGGGGATTCATGAGGTTTCGAAACCAGTCTTTCGATCACATTACGCTATTGCAAGAAGCCGTGGCTTACTACTCCTACAATTTCTTTTCGGGTTCCAAAGATATCCTTGTACAAGGAAAATTGTTTTTCCTCTGCATACTCTTTCAAAATAAATTCGGATATATCTACCCTAAGTTCTTCATCTACGCTAGATAATAAATTGTTCATGCCTTGGGTCTTTCCGATTCCTCCCCATGAACGAACAGAAGATGTTTTCGTATCTCCATTTTCATCTCGAGTCTCACGAGAAGAGACACGGAAACCTTTTTCCCCAATAGAGATACGAATCCATTGCTCAATTTCTAGTAGTGTATCTTCGTAACGCCACAAGGAGAAAGAAGGAGAAAGCTCGATGTGTGTTTGTGTAGTATCTACTTTTCCATACCCTTCCCAGCTGTAAGGCAACCAATGAACTTGGTCTCCTATTTGGAACTGGCGAAACTCTGTCTGGTACCTAAATTCTCCGTACAATGTGACTGTATCTCTGGATCTAGGCCTAAATTGGACTTGAAAGAAATATATTTTAGGCGCAACATCTGTGATCTCCGTTAAATCTTCTCTTGTAAAAAGATCTTTGTACATCCTTGCCTTACGGCCAGAATTTTTGAGTATCCCCAGGATTTGATCAAAATCTACGCGAGTTCTATATACCTCTTCGATATGAGGCGGCGTTTCGCATCCTACAAAGAGGAAACAACAAGCCAAACTGAATACATAAATCGTTGCTTTCATTGTGCTAAAAGGTTATGAAAAAATGCTAAGTATTTTGTATTGGAGAAATAGTCTTCAGACTTGACTCTACACCTCTACCACATTCAAAGCCAAAGCCTTCATCTTCTCTTCCACCAGATAGGCACCTAGATTGAACCATCTCTGGGCATAGTCTAGCACCCAGCCATCAGAAGAAATGACGATCTCTTTGCTGTCTGCTAAAACCTTATCTGGATTGAAGACGAGCGTCACCTCCCATGGCCATCCTGCTTCACGGCTCACCTCCAGCAAACGTGTTTTCAAGCGTCCACTGTTCGATACGGGTTGGTCAAAGTACCATCTGATATGGCGCACTTGTAGCTCTTCCAGTGTCTGACCAACCAAATGTATGGCATCCTCCGTCTTCACGACGCGCTTGTATGATCCATGAACGCTGGAAATATCTCGATAATTGCCGTCACGCCCTTTGAAAATAAAAGCGCCAGACAAGGCACTCTCTAGCAAGATCAATAGATTGAATCCGTCGATTTCCACTGTGGCTTCTTTCAGATCTGATTCCGTACATTGAGATTGGATGCGAGCGGCGATCCGCTGATCGCTTGTACTGATACGGGAGAGGGCGTTTCGCTGCCTTTTGTTGAGGCGGTAGCGATTCCCGACAATGGTAAGTGCAGAGTTTTCGGCATAGCCCCGCGTCAGGAGGAAGCACAGATCGTCTGCAGCATTCGTGAGGACGGGATGCCATTTGGGTGCAAATAGGGTATCATCATTGGGTTGCTTGCCGCGATTTCGTGTAGTCAATGGATTGATTCTTGGGCTTTTTTGTGGGATTTCCTACAAATTGGGGCCTAATCTTTGAATTTGCAACGAGGAGACTCGATACGCATCATTTACAAGCATTGCCATGGAGAGTATGTATTTCAAGACAAAAGAGAAAAATTAGACAATGACTACCATGAAGTTCCAACACATATGAAAGATGATAGAGGGTCCTACAGATTGAAATTTCATGTAAAGCCATCCTGCTATTCCTCCTCCCCAAAAAGTGATAAATGCTCCATGCCAATCTAACATTTCCCATCCCAGCCAGATCTGAGTAAGTCCAAGATGAATAGAGGAAAATAAAATCGTAGCTATTAGGAGACCTGTATAAGGCTGGCTTACCTCTTGAAGTTTATCTTGTATCCACCTCCGAAAAAATAATTCTTCACTCACAGGGATAAAGAAGATCACAGAGAGCATATTGATATTTCGCAGTTCTCTCCATCCATCGAAGTCAAACACAATGTTTAAGGAAGTCCCTGCCATCTCATTATACCATTTGTACAGGGGAACTTGCAATCCTACAAAACAGAAGCCTGTCACGGCCGCTATCACATAGCCATAGAGACTGGCTTTCTTCCAGACCCGACCCTCAGCTTTACGATAAATGAGATGAATGAAAAATATGATGAGGACAAATTGAAGAAGACCCTGCAAAAATTGGCCATACATTGCAAAGCCTGTAGCATCCATTCCTGGAATAAACATCCACAATGATACAAGCTCAATCCCAATGATATATATAATCGTGGCAAAAATGGCTGAGAGTATTTTCATGATTCATGTTATACGTATATGAGATACTTCGAGATATTTTCTTTGAATTGTATCTAAAAAAAGACAGGATCGTAGATCCTTTCCTACTTCGGCTCTAGCGTCATCACATAATCATGACTTTCGTCTAACAATGTAGCGACCCTGTCTCGGTCCTCCATCATCGTATCAGGAATCAAAATGTAGCCGCGCATCGTCGCTCCATGAGACTTGAACACCGTAGTATCCAGCTCTTGCATATATTGCTCCTGCACCTCTTTTGAAAATCGAATCCCCAGCTCTCCTTCCTTATTCAGAATAGAAAACATATATCCATTAGCCGAAGTGTAGGGGACACGCTTCCCCTTTCGATGAAAACGCGGGCAACGCGATATGATATCGTCATAGATCTTCAGTTTCTCTTCCCACATATTCAGAAATTCTTTTATGTACGCATACCCCAATATAACGATACTTAGTAATATATTTATACTATACTACCCGTAAAGCTGCTAATTGAGCCTGCCCCATAAAGACAGGGTAAGACGAAGATGTCCTACCCTCTGTGAGATGATGAGATTCTCTATTGGAAAAATATCCTATTCAATGACCAGCATGCGACCTGCTGTTTTTCCATTCTCAGTTAATTTAACAATGTATTTTCCCTTATTTACTTGACTCAAATCTATCCATGGCATCAAGTTGAATACTTCCTTTTGCAAGAGTTTTCTCCCATTCAAGTCCCATATTTCTACTAGGGCCATCTCTTGGACCCCCTCGATAAAGACCTGCTGTGAAGCGGGATTGGGGTAGAGCTTGACAAAAGATTGATCCGAAAAGACTGTTTCAGTACTCAGGGCGCCTGTACATATCCCTCGATAAATGCGGGAAAAGCCCCCCGAAATATCCGATGATCCAAAAAGCAGGTCATCGCCATCAATCGCTACTGCCGAGGTGCCTCCCGAAAGTATATTGATCTTGGGGCCTTGCTCGATCCAGTTATTGCCTTCTTTTTTGAATACATAAGCCGAGCTACCATCCGTAGAAGAAAAGGCAGCTACAGCGGCGTTGCCATTACTGTCGATGCTGACGTCCCAGCCAAAAGCACCGCTGGCAATCTCATCACTGGGAATCAACAGCGCCACTTCTTGCCAAGTATCATTGATCCGTTGGAAAATAGCTGCCATCCCCGTAGGATTTGTATTGTCGATGACATGCGCATAGGCACCTACGATGGCAAAATCTCCTTCAATATCTACAGACCAGCCAAATTGATCGCTTACAGGGGCGAGCGGAGACTGTACAGAAGGCGTCAAGCGCTGCACCTCTTCCCAACCACTGCTCTTGCGCTCGAAGATATAGGCTGAACCTGCTACTGAGCCATCGGGTAGCGTATCTCCAAAGGGTGCCCCCACTATGATATGGTCTCCCGAAATCCCTACTGCTTGTCCAAAATTTGCGGCCTCCCGAAAATCACTGGCGTGCAGCTCTGTATCAATCACCCAAGTATCAGTCCCTCCATCTCGCCTGTAGACCACTGCCGCTCCATCATTGGGATTGGCCAGTGAGAGGGTCACATCTTTGCGTGGCGCACCTGCTACGGCATAGTCACCCTCTATGGCAACAGAGGTTCCCAACAACGCCTGATTCTCAGCAAATCCACCTCCCGTCAGCTTCGATTGCTGTATCCATGTTTGGTTGGTCATGTCGTAGGTAAACATGTAAACAGCACCTGCATTGGTCCCCGCTTGATCATTGTCCATGTCCCCCACCATGATGTGTGCTTCATCGTTTTGGATAGAAATAGCGGCATCTGTAAAAAACGTCTCGGAACTATCTACGGCCACCAGATTTGCACGAAGTTCCCAGCCTGTAGGTCCTTCTTCATATAGATAGACATATGGCCCGCGAGGAGGAAGAAGTAATCCAGGTCCCGTACCGACTACAGCAAGTGGTCCTTGTAAATCTAATTTTGTTCCATAAAAAACGCCTTGTCCAAGCGTATCAGGTTTGAGTTCAAAGGCGGTTTGCGCAGGGAGCATTAGGTGGCTGAGACACAAGCCTAGGATAAGTATTACGTGTTTCATAACAGAATAATTTAGTTGATGAAACAAAGATCTTTCCTCCTCTATGCTTTCTCAATCACTCATATGCGGTATTTTTCATTGAACAAAAGAATAGGCGATGATTCCTTGGCTTTTATTTCGGATACTGTAAATGCTCTGAATTAGGAATTACCTGATACTTTGACTTGAATAAAAGCCTTCAATTTTTCCTTGATAAAAAAATTCCATCCACCCTCACAGCTCGCCCTGGAAAATTCAGGCACATCGGCAGAAAAGCTTTCCATGACTTCGTGAGTCAACGTCAACTGGGTTCCAGAAAGAATTGATACCAGCTCGAATGTCACGATAGAATCTCCTTCATAGCCCTCATACCTCCAGCTGTAGGAAATCCTGCGTTGGGGGTGGACTTCTATTATTTTCCACTGATGAGGAAATATTCGGCCTTCATTTTCGACTACAAATTGAGTTTCAAATCCTACGCGAGGCTCAAAGGCAGGTATGTTCTCAAAAAACCACTGAACCATCTGGTCTTGTTCTGTAATGGCGAGCCAAAGGGCTTCCTTTGACACAGAAAAAGCTTGCGTAACGATAATCGGAGGTTCTGTTTTTTTCATAAATCGTATTCATAGAAAAATTAAACAAACATATGGCTCAATCAGATCAAATCCCTGTCCATTCTCCCTTTCATCGCAAAAGTACAGGAGCAGAAGTAATCGCAGATCACAATCTCAACGGAAAAGTAGCCATCGTTACTGGTGGATATAGTGGCATCGGCCTTGAAACTACGCGGGCACTTGCAGCCAAAGGTGTAAAAGTCATCGTACCTGTACGCTCAGTCGAAAAAGCTGCTAAAAACCTAGAGGGTATCCCAGGAGATATACAGACAGCTACTATGGATCTGGGTGATATCGCAAGCGTCCGACAGTTTGCGCAGACAATGCATACCGAACTGGATCATCTCGATCTCTTGCTCAACAATGCAGGCATCATGGCCAACCCAGAAACCCGCGTAGGACCGGGATGGGAATCACAATTTGGCGTCAACCACATGGGCCACTTTGCTCTTACCAAAGAGCTTATGCCTCTACTCCAAAAAACGGAAGGAGCAAGAGTCGTCAGCTTATCTTCTACGGCACATAAGATTACAGACATCCATTGGGATGATCTCCAGTTCAGTACGGGCTATGACAAATGGCAAGCCTATGGCCAATCGAAAACAGCAAATGCCTTGTTTGCCAACGCGCTCTCCCGAAGGCTCAAAGATTCAGGTGGATTGGCCTTCTCCGTTCATCCAGGGGGAATTTTCACGCCATTGCAACGTCACATGCCCAAGGAAGAAATGGTGCATGCAGGCTGGATCAATGAAGATGGAAGTCCGACGGAGCTTGCCAAGCAAGGATTCAAATCTACTGAGGAAGGTTGCTCTACAACCCTGTGGGCAGCGACATCTCCCTTGCTAGAAGGTAAATCAGGCGTCTACTGTGAAGATTGCAATATTGCGGCACTCACAGATCCTGCCAATCCCATGGCGCGCTACATGGGCGTAAATGCACATGCATGTGATGACGAGTCAGCCGAAAGACTGTGGACACTCAGTGAGGAGCTACTGGAAAAAATCGGATAGAAGTCAACGTGATTCCAGAGCGAAAGCCTAAGGAATGCTCGTCTCGCTCTGCGGCTTGAAATCAGATGCTACAATGCCCCAGGTTTCTTCACAGAAAGAAAGCACTGCTTGAATGTCTTGGAAGCCAAACTTTTGATAGTCTGTGATATGATCATTGAACTTCCAGGCGTCCTGATAGTCTTTTTTGCCAAGGTAGGTAACAAGCTGATAGAGATATCTCGTGTCGGATCCGATGGGCTCCTGAATCAAATCTATGTACATCCCTAAAATGGAGACTTCTAGACAGTCCATTTCTCTCAATCGAGAGACTTGATAGGGATCATACTTGATGATGTGTAGTTCAAAAAATCTCCAGTTGTCATTTTCTGGGAGTTCGAGATATCTTCCTCTCATTTCATAGGTTAATCCTCCTCTTGCATTATATATATTCATCTTGGGGAATGTTTCGTGTATATTAATATAAGGGTAATTTTGATGTTGTAACAGTCCATTCAAAATTACCCTTATCCTTTCACGATATAGTGAGACACTCCCGGGCCGATCTTTCCTTATTCTTTCAATCGAATCAATAGAGTATCCAAGATTTCATCCTGCTCATCCAAGAGATGGTCTTTCACGATGATATCAGGTATGACTCCCTGCGGTGTAGCATCTCCATTGATACGAACCATCTGAGCTTTGGAGATACTGACAATCAATCCTGTACGTGGCAGCTCCACTTGAAACTGGGAAGCATAGAGGGTGGCATATTCCCCTGTCTCCTCCCCCACGATGGTTCCCCATTGATAGTCTTGGATTTGTGCCGCTGCTACGGTAGACTGAGAGTGGGATTGTCGATTTACGAGTACGTACACATCGCCTTTAAATCTGCGATCTTGATCTTGTGGCGCGTAAGGATCAAACGCAAATGTGTAGACCTCTCCACTCTGGCGGTCGAGTATTTCCTGAAAAAAATGCCCCGTCGTATCGTTGTACTTTCGTACATGAGCCTTGAGCCAATCGCTTGTCTTGATTCGATAGCGAGAACACCAATAGAAGGGCTGATCTGCAATATAGGATATCAGGTAATCACTAAAGTTGTCGTTCCCTCCTCCATTATTTCTAAAGTCAAGAATCAAGTTTTCACTTCCTGCTTTGTTTATCACTGAGAAAGAGGAATCGATAAACTGCTGGTATTTTTCGAAATCTCCTGAAAAATTACCTGGATTAAGATAAGCCGTCGAACCCATAAAATAGCACTTCATCTGTGCGTTGAGGACCGCTTGGTGTTTCCTCTCAAACCCTTCAATCACCTCCACCGCTGCCACCGTATGCATGCGCACAGTATCTGCGTGACGGATCTTTACTTCGAAAGAAGCCTCCTCTCCAAACACCAGCCAATAGTAACGAGGGAAGGTATACAGCTCAATTTTCGCATGCTTGAAGTAGGTACGTTCGGCAGAGGATTGTGGATAGATAGCTGCCAGAATATCATTCATCGACCTTCCATTGATGTGCGTGACTTCCTCCCCTACCTTCATCGTGGGATCTGAAGAATGATTTTCTCTAACCAGATATTTTCCTTCTTCAAAAACGATCTCCAAAGGAAAAAGCGTCCCTCCGCCCTGAGCATAAGCTATATATGCTTCCTTGGGAAAGTCTATTTCTGTATGTCCGTTGTTAAGGCTACCCACCAATGGTTGGAGAATCAGATGGACCTCCTTCAAGCTCAATGAATCCTGCTGTACCTCCTCCTGCAAACGTTCATAGAGAGCATCAAAGGTCTCTTCTTGGGTGTAGGCAAAAGGATCTACATGCGCTTGGGGAAGGACTTCATGTAAAGTCTTGAGATCTGCCTGTACATCCTGACGTGAGAATATATTTCGATGGGGCTGTCCATATGTGATGGCATATATGAACAAGCAAAAGGTCAATAGAAGAAGCTTTTTATTCATTCCTTAGTGTTTCTGTGTATAGAATAGGTTCTCATTAAGACGCTTATTTCAAGGAAGGGTGGCCTGTTTCCGCTCCTGTAACTGGAATAAATTTAAGATCGGCGTAATAAACCTCTGTCTTCTTGATTTTTTCCCCACGCAAAAAAGCAGGAATGATTTCATCATTTACCTCACGATCCCAGTAAGCTTGCTCATGACCCGCATTCTCTACTTTGACATGAACCGCACGTTGAAAGCCTTTCATCGTTTCGTCTACTTGGGCTACAGGCGTACGACAATCCAACGTACCTGTGATGAAAAGGGTCGGAATATCCGTCTCTACAGGAAGCGCAGGATCAAATGACATGGATTGATCGATCCAGTGGTCTTTGACAGCGGAGAAGGGGAAGTTGACAGCATGGCCAAAAAGACTCTCAGCCGCTTGCTGCTCTATCGTCGCCCAGCGAGCGGGGTCTACGCCCGAAGCCAACTGCTGGTTGATGCCATTGCCAGTTACGCCCAAACTGTACTTTAGCCGCTTCTGTACAAACCATGCGAGGATGTCTGTATTGCCCTGATCCAGAGTGTAAAGAAGGCGAGGAATGACAGGAATATCGTTGTAATCGTCAATGTCTAGCCTCAAAATCAATCCCAGACCAAAGGCGCCTATCTTGACAGGCATCTTCTTCAAAGTCAGCGGATTTCTTACCGTAACAGTCACAGGCTTTTCTGCCAGTTTTTCCATCACCTTTGTCACGAGTGCAGTAAAATCAGGGATCTGTTGACGCAAACTCGTATCGGCAGCTACCATCTGCGCGATCTTCTCTATGTGGAGATCCAGATAGCGGGGATAATTGAAAGATTGATTGGGTGCATCGGCCCCAGCAAAGATGGCGCGCACGATCTCGTCTGGAAAGAGTTGCATCGCAGCCATACCGATGTGAGAGCCAAAGCTAAATCCGAAAATCGCGTATCGATCGATTCCCAATGCGCCCATGAGTTCATGTACGTCCTGTGCATGGGATTCAATGGTGTGCCCCTTTACATCTACCCCTCGTTCCTCGAAGGCCTTGAGTGCAGCGGCCGCCATATTTTGATAATGTAGATCGGCTGCCTGCTCTGAAACAAAAAAGTTCTCAGGAAAATTCCCCTTCCACCTATACTCCAGCTTCTTGTCTTTCGTCCCGCGCCTATCTACAAAAATGAGATCCGACGTCTTGAGCAACTCTAGCCAATACGCCAGTTCCTGAGGGTCCTCGGCTTGCCATGTGCTGGTTCCCCCTCCTCCTTCCAAGTATACTACAGGAGCAGTTGGATTTTCGGCTAGACTTTTGAGCCAGATATACTTGACCTGTATTTTTCTGCTTCGAGGATTTTGTCGATTTTCTAAGACTTCTAGATAACCTACTTGCCCTTTGACATTTACCTCTTTTGTAGTTTTGTAGGTCTTATTTTTTACCTTCACGAGGCTAGCCTGACCTGCGCAGAGATGCACAAGACATAGGATGAGAATAACTGTGAATGTTTGTTTCATGTGAATTCGATTTTCCTCCAAAGTCTTCGAAATCGACCCTAGATAAAAATCAGAGTTGTCTCAAATGGGCATTTGATACGCCTTGAGAGGCTGGAAAGGGCGAATGGAGCGCTACACTTGCCTTCAAGAACTTTTAGATGACACATCGGGCTGGGACTTGATGAACTCTGAGGGTGTCATACCTGTCTCCTGTTTGAAGGCGCGATAGAAAGAAGCTTTTGAACGAAAGCCTACTTCCTCACCCAATCCCATGATTGAGTACTTTCGATTGACAGGGTCTTTTGCCAGCACTTTAAATGCCTCTACACGATGCTGATTGATCAGATGATTGAAGTTGGTCCCAAGCGATTCATTGATGATGCGGGAGAGATCATTGATGGGCCAGTTCAGATGCTCAGCAAACTTGGCCACAGTGAGTTCAGAATCTTGATACAATTTATCCTCACGAAGCGCCGCTAATATTTGTGCTTTTTTCTCATTCAACTCTACTTGTGAGAATTGAAATTTCTGAACACGATCTGTGTAAAGGTCTACGGCTTGGCTATACTTGAGGAGATAGAGATAGCCTAGTACATTGATGCTTATCCCTACCAGCGCCCCCATCGGTTTGTACACCAAGAAATCATGATCTTCAAAGTCCTCAATGAACCATAGCGCAATGGGGGCTACCAGTAAAATAAATCCTACGAGGGTACACCAAGTCATGATCAAGGCGCGCAGCCAGCGACGCACAGGTTCAAACTCCTTCACAAGAATCGAGACATGGAGGGACTCTTTATACATGAAATAAATATAGATGGAGAGCTGTATCACACCCAAAATGGCCATGCTAAGTCCCATTGCTTGAATCAAGGGTATATGCTCCATCGCCCAATCCATATGGTTGCGCAGGTAGATAAATAGAGCAGAAAAATAGATGCCATCGAACAAGATAGCTGGTGAAAAATGAAGGAAATCTTTTGCACGGAAAGGACGAGCAGGGGATTTGATATACAGAATATGGAAATAAGCCAAAGGTCCGTAGGCAGAACTGAAGTCCATCGGTATGGGAAATCGGGCGTTGAAAATATGAATGGACTCTTCTAAGACCATGTGCAAGAGCGAAAGGGAGAAGAGGAAAATTAGGATACCCAAAAAGATACTTGGCTTCTTCGCTCCTTTGTGGAAAATGACGAAAATCGAAAGCATAAAGCCTTGGATCACCGCTAGGAGGAAATAGAAGTTAGAAGAAGTAAGCGAAGTATCTATCATACATGAGGCGCTAAGACGCTGTCTAGGACAGTGAAAAGCTAGTAAAAAAGCAGGAATTTAAGACGCTGATGAAAGCTATTGTATGAGATTGAGTGGGGATGCATATAGTATCTTAAGGATCAGTATTCTCCCTATTGCTCTATGTAGGTACTATTTTCGCCCTTTACTTGTTGCTTGCGTATGAACTTTATGGTCAGGATCAGCACCATACAAAATATCCCCAGATATACACGCTCTATCAGTTGAAACTCTT
Organism: Bacteroidota bacterium; assembly: GCA_038527485.1. GTDB lineage: Bacteria > Bacteroidota > Bacteroidia > J057 > J057 > JALEFZ01. The sequence continues at coordinate 17,504 of JBCBFT010000004.1, read as the reverse complement.
CCCAGTGCAACCACGTCAAGTTCCCAAACAATATAAGTTGGATCAACGAATTTATCCCTTGGATCTTAAAGGTCCCCAAACGTAAGGTGTTGCGATCTGTGTGTATGGGTTTTAGGAAAAAGAAGGAAAGCACTAAGAGTAGAATCAGTCCGAAGATCCCATACTCAGCACCTGGGGGTTTTGAAATAAAGATGAGGGTAAACAGAATAATATTGATGATGGAGGAAAAATCATCTCTTCTCACTAGGTTACTCTTCATAGTATGAATGGTGATATTAAATACGACGTTAGATCTTGAGAAGAAAGCCCGAAAGGGATTTCCCCATGCTTAAGATAGGAAACTTAAAATTTTACTGTTTGAGGATTTCCTATCTCACTTATCCTTCGTTCTTTTCAGTCCATTTACAAAGTAAAAAAATCTGTGAGAACCACATCTAGCTTATCACACCCATCGAGAATGGGACCAAAGCTTGAGGAGATTTTCACAGATCCACATGGAAGATCCATCACACAGAGAGATCCTAGTCCTTAATCAATTTCAATACACGCTGGCCAGCTCTACTTCGAACCGTCAAGAAATAGATCCCAGGACTCAACTTAGCTAGCTGTGTCGAATCCAGCATATACCCTTCTTGAATCAATCTCCCACTGAGTGCTGTCAACCTAAAAAATTCGTTTCCCTGTAAGCCAGCAATCTCCAATGTATCCTGAAAGGGATTGGGATAAGCACGCAAAGCAGGTACTGAACTTTCATCAGACGCAATGCTCAATGCAGGATCTGCCCCCAGGACCGAACGCGCAAAGTTGACCAAAAATTGGTACTTGTCACTGTTGTTGGTGTAGAAAATACTGTGTATCAAGGTATCCTTATCTCCTATCCCAAGTGCTGTATACGTATCCATGATTTTAAACCCGTTTTGAGGATCGTGGATGTCATTCGTACCAGGCTCAAACTTGTACACAAAGAAGACGGGAGGAGAGGTGACCTTCACTTCATTGGGTGGATTCCACCAGGTCGTATCGGCCCAGACGCCATCTGGCAAGGCATTGTACATGTACAGTCCTTTGATGCCAGGGTCTCCGCTGTGGCTATACTTCCAACTGATGATGCTCCCACGAGATGATCCTCCGATGATGAATTGCGTCGTATCGAAGTTATAGGTGGTTGCATTGGCTTTGACCCATGCAAACATCAGCTCGGCATCGTTCCAAGCTGTATCTACTTGTCCTTGGGTATTGACAGCGGTCAGAGACTCCCAAGCCACGACAGAAATACCCTCTGCTTTCAAAGCATTGATGATCGCATTGGGCATATTGGTCGTCGCACCATTGCCGTGTGCATCAAAATAGACAGGCGTAGGTGTAGCGGAAGGCGCAATGTAAATATCGACAAACTGTCGCGCATCGGGACCATAGGGTACACCTGGATAATCAGGATCGGCAGCAAAAGAGAAAGAGGCTAGGAGGAATGAAATGAGTAAAAGTGGCGTTTTTTTCATTAGATAAACGATTGATGATGCGCTCACAGGCGATGTATCCAAGATGAAACGAGTGATGCATCAACCTCCCTACTTTTGAAGCGGTACAATCATTCATGATAGGAATACCCGAACTGCCGATTCTGAAAAATACGTACCGAGATTACACGCTATTCTCGGCATTTCCCTAAAAATAAATCCAGTGTGCTTTGAACTCCCCGAGTCCATTGAGCTCGAGTGCGGGCGCAGGAATCTTGATGAAATTCAAGCCCTGAAAGAGTGCCTTCATGAATTTGGAGTTCGTGGGGATCTTCGTCCAGTCGATATCAGGTGAGAGTAGAAACTGTCGATACCTCGGACTGGGAGGAATGGGAACACCGCGAAACGAGGTCCTATTTTCAAATTCGCCATACATTCCATTGGCACTATATCCCACTGAGAGTGCGAGCCAATCGGGTAGCTTATCCTTTAATAAGAAACGGTTTATATTGGTGCTCAGCCAGTACGTGTGTCCATTGTAATCATAGAATAGGCTTTCGAGGGCATTTTCTCCCAAATATCCATTGGCGAGTCGGGCATACTCAGATCGAGCAAAACTAAACTTGAATCGAAACACTTGCTCGTCGAAGAGTAACTCCTGCCCAATCAGCAAAGCTGAACCCGCTGCATTGGCGGCCATGTCGCTCCATGAGAACCCCCAATTTTCATAGATCCCATCAAATATCTCGATGGGTGTCTGTAGGATGATCCCCATCGTCCCGCCATACAGCAGGGCTTTATTTTTGCTGACACCCGCAGATCGTAGCCATTCATAGCACACATAGCTCTCCGCATAGGCGGCATAGGCGTGTCCCATCTTGTCGATCTGCAGATAGCCTTTGCTGTCATCGTAGAGATGGAAGGGAACACGTTTGCTGTCCTTGTACCAGACAAATTGCAGGTAAGACATACCCCCGACGTATACGACCGACTGGGTGATGATGGCGGTTCGTAACCTTGCCTTATTGATAGAAGCGGTGTCTATAGGATGGCTTTGTTTCTTTTGGCCACTGACAGTTGTGAAGCAGATCAAAGACAGGGTGATGCACAGTAAAAATTTCTTCATGATAGCTCTGTAATCATCAAATAGTTTCTGCAACATATGATATTTTTCCCAATGTATATAGGGCAAAATCCTTTCTGCACACTGCTATCATCCTTCTATTCAGCCCTTGGCTCGCCTGCTATCAGTTTCGCCTTGATCCTCGAGATTAGCCCCTCTCGATCATGCTCCATAGCTTCCAGAAACTCAGGTGTGATGGCCAACTCATTGTCATACTTAGCTGACCATATCATGATTTCCACTAGTACAGGTACCAGGTCAATTCCCTTTTGCGTGAGGCTATAGACCTTTTGACTCCTCTGTTTCTCATAGATCTCTGATACCAAAATCCCTGCACTTTCCAGCTTTTTGATTCGATCGGAGAGGATGTTAGAAGCGATTTTCTCTTTCGAGCTGCGAAACTCCTTGAAGAACTGCTTGTCATAGAATACAATGTCCCTGATAATCAACAAACTCCATTTGTCCCCAAATAAATCCATCGCATAACTCACAGGACAATCTGATCTTTTTATTATTTTTTTCATCGAAGTACTTGCATTTTAAAACTAGATTAGTACCTTTGATTCAGTTGCAAATTGAAACTATACAAATATATCGAACTAGTTGCTATTTGCAAGTCAATCTTCTACTTGAAAAATATATAAAAATGAAAACGTTAACTGTAGCACTCAACAACCTTCAAAACGAGGAATGGACAGCCAAGGAAAAAGAGAATGTCGCATTGATCACAAATTTTATCCAACATCTGATGAATGAACACGACTTTGAATACATAGATCGACACTTTGGACATCACAATTACACTCAACACAATCGCAACATGACTGACACGATCTCTGGGGTGGTGGAGTCAGTGAGTGGGATCGTAAAGCGTTTTCCCGACTATACCTATGATGTCAAACATATCTTTGCAGATGGGAATCATGTCACTTTTCACTCTCATGTCACCATGAATAAGGCAGATCGCGGCGATGATACAAAGGGCTTAAATATTATGGATACTTGGAGGGTTCAAGATGGGCAAATTGTGGAACACTGGGACGCCATTCAGCCATTGGATCGTTCGATGCGCTTCTTCGTTTTGATGAATGGAGGAAAAATCCGAAATGATAATGGTGTATTTTAGGCAAGGACCATGCGTATGTTTCAAAAGTAAATGGCTGCTCCAAAAGGGAGAATCACTTATCTCTGCAATCGAAGCATGGGCCTCTTCTTAGATATGCTGGTGAATCCAGTCGAGTACTGCTGGATAAATTTCCCTGCTTGCTGCCCTAGAATGTAAGATTCTACTATGGTTGTAATTTTCTGCAAAACCATGGACCTTACCACAGAGTAGAGACTGGTTCTGAGGATTGTCAAAGGCGGCTAAAAACTGCTTACAGCCGACAGGCGGTGCAATAAATAGGTCTCCTTCGCCAAAAACAGCAAAAATGGGAACCTTGATATCCTTCATTTTCACCTTATAATCTATTCCTGAGCGTCCTATGAATTCTTTTGTCAAGTTCCAATCAAACCACTGCTGCATGAAATGGTAAGGTTCATTTTCCTCTCCCCCCAACATTTGGGCAGGAATATACCCCAGCGTTTTACTGGCGTACTTCCCTAACAAAATCTGGAGATGATTGACTCGTGAATGGGCAGCGCCAAATGCTTGGCAGGCAAACATGGAAATGCTTCGGAATCGATCCCGATATTGAGGGTGGGCAATCAATGCCAGGGTCAAGCAAATCCCTCCCCCGCTATGTGTGACAGCATGAAGATGCGAAATGCCCTGGGTGTCAAATAAGAAGTCCAGGATCAGCGGAAAATCTTTTTGGCCAATGGTTTCAAAATCAAATGGGGAGGGAGAAGGAGAACTCGCACCATGATTTCGCCATTCGAAGCTCCAACAAGTGAATCCTTGCGAGACAAGATAAGTCGTGATTCCTTTCAAGACCTTTCGATTGGAGAAAGTCCCATGTGTCAGTAAAATGTGCTGCCCATTCGCGTTTTCATCTGCCCATGATTTCCATAAAGCAAGCACTGCTCCATCCTCGGCTTTGATTTTGATTAAGGCCTCTTGCATATCATTAAATCCCTATCGATAACCGTACAAAGGAATATCTTGGGTTTCTATCCTTCCCTTGCTTCCTTTTCTGTATCCAATCTAGGAATTCTCAATAAAATGCCATGTGCTCATTTGTCTAAAATGAAGTACTCAACAAACATGGAACACTGCCCCCTCCTGATTACACATGGAGCCTATATTTAGCTTCACTTACAAAGTGAAGGAGTCTACTCTAAGCATAGCAGGAAGAGGCACCCTAGTTCTCCCACTCCCTCATTTATCGCGGCCTTGCACATACTGTATGAGCGTGCGAACTCCCTGTAAGCACAAACTCAGCAACACAAAAGCCAATATCCCTGCAACATAAAAACTAGGGTGAAGCGGCCCTGACACACGCCCTTCTCTTCCTGCAAAAGGAGGTCGATCTATCTCCCCACCAAATTTATCTGTATCGAGAAAAACCCGCCACAAAGGATCATCCACAGATTCGCCTCTAGGAAAGGCCGCTAACTCGGCTGACATGGCAGAGACAACCACGGGATACTGAGAGGCTAGATTCAGTTGCTCGGTGGGGTCTTCAATTATTCTGTATAGCTCGGGTTTTGCCTCCTTCTGAAGAATCAGTTTCCATTCGCCCTTGTAATAAGCTTCTCCCCATTTGCCCACCGAAACATAAGGATGAGAGGGAGCAGCTACTTTTTCCGTTAAAAATCTCCACTGACTCCGGCCATCTAGGCGGGTTGTATCAAAATTTGGGGCATTTATTGCCGTAGCAAGGGTGGGCAATACATCATGTACAGTCATCTGGTGATCTACTTTTTGTTGGGGAATGAAAGCAGGGGCGTAAATAAGAGAGGGTACTCGCAGTCCTCCTTCGTACACTGTGGCTTTTCCCCCTCTCAATGGGTGGTTGTCTCCTCCACCATTGACCATATTGTCCCTCAAAAACTCCCAAAAAGGAAAAGGCAAAGGCGCTCCCCAGATCTCAGCCATATCCAAGATGGGTGCTGCCACGCTTTGGGGCGTTCCCACCAGATTCTTACCTCCATTGTCACTCATAAACCAGATGATCGTACGATCCAACAAATCTTCCTCCTCCAAGGCTTCGATTAATTTCTGGATTCCTCTATCCACTTCTGTCACCATGGCTGCATGCAGTTGTCTGTTGCTATTTTCTATATGCTGATAAGCGGCAACTGTTGCTTCAGGAGCTTCATTGGGCATGTGGGGGGCCGCGTAGGACAACTCCAAAAAGAAGGGACGGGTATCTCTTGACCGAATGATTTTGATCGCCTCATCTGTGAGCAAATGCGTGGTGTATCCTTCCTCTTCTACTGTTTCTCCATTCCTTTGCCAGTCCAGACTTCCTCCGTGGACATGATCATAGTGTCCTACCCCTCCCGTCAAGTTACCATAAAAGTAATCGAAGCCACGATTGTAAGGCCAATATTCCTTCTTAAAACGACCCAGATGCCATTTGCCAATCAGGTAGGTGGCATAGCCTTTATCTTTGAAATACTGCGGCATAATTTTCTCAGTAAGTGGCAGGCCTCGCTCATTGTTCTTGCTGATGGGATTCACGAAGCCCAAGCGGACAGCTGCCTTCCCTGTCATCAAAGCGCTTCGCGTAGGCGAGCAAGCAGAATGCACATAAAATCGATTCAATTCCACGCCCTCAGATGCCAACCTGTCTAAGGTAGGCGTTTGGATTTCACTTCCGTGATAGCCGACATCGTTCCAGCCCATATCATCAGCCACAATCAAAATGACGTGAGGAAGGAGGCTGTCTCCTTGATCTTGAGAAAAAAGGGGGATGAAGGCGAAGAAATAGAAAATGAAAACAATGACCGTATATCTCATGGGATGGGAATAGAGGGGATAGGATGAATGCATAAGTAGAATGGGATGAGTACACGTGAGCAGAAGATCTGTCCACGGAGTGTTATGTCCCTATTTCAATGGATCTTATTCGGGCTTACTATGCCACTCATAAAAGAGTCCATTGGGATCTCTTTGGGAGCGAATGGACTGCACTCTCTGGAGATTTTCCTCTGTCATAAAGGAAGCTGTTCGTTTGTGCAAGGCTTCGTCTGCCAACTGAATCCCTGAAGATAAATGTTCCATCTTTCGCGCGATCTCGCTTGCCCAGTTTCCATAAATCGAGGTATCAGCAGGATTTTTCCAGCAACTATAGAGAGACATATAAATATTATCCTCCTGGCTATAGGCCATATCAGCGTTGAGATCGCCGGGCTGCCAGTTGAGCCAGAGGAAATGGGAGGGCGCAGGAGGCAAGGTCTCCGAGATCTCCTTGATGTAAGGCAATAAGTCTTCGATAGAGGCGTGCGTCCACATATTGTCTACGCCCCAGCAATAGTTTTCGGGATAGTGTGACATGGCAGTCTTGTAGAGCATATCGATTCCTGGGTTGATCGCAGGTGTTTTGATGATGGCCTTGTGTGCGATAGGACTATTCTTCATGAAACTTTTGGCCTCCTCAAATTCGTCTTTGCTATCTGCAAATATGGGTGCTATTGCTTCGATACCAGGTCCCAAAAGCCCCATGACGTTTTTGCTCATGAGCATTTGAAACTCCACCGCCTTGGGAATGGTGGGTCCTACATCGTATGCCCATCTGTATACATCTTCGAGATGCTTCATCGCAAAGTCATGTACAATCACTGCTCGATACTTAGGTAAGTCATACACCCTCAGGTAGAACTTGACGACGATCCCAAAGAAACCTGATCCTGATCCCCGCGCAGCCCAATACAAATCTGCATTGGTTTGGGCGTCTGCATACACAAACTCTCCATCCGCCGTCACAATATCCAATCCCAGGACACTCTCACATGCAATTCCTAGCTTCCGACCATTCCAGCCATACCCTCCCTGCAATAGATAGCCTCCCATGCATACGCCATCGCAGTGCCCCGCAGGAAAGAATAACTTGTCCTTATAGAGTGCTTTCATCAAGGTACTTCCACCGACTGCGGGCCCTACCTCCGCTGTTTTTTCTTCGACATTTACGCTGTATTGATTGAAGTGCTTGAGATCGACCAGCAAGCAGTCTTCCCGCATGAAGTTGGCACTGAAGCTATGTCCTCCCGAGGTAATGGTGAGCCTCCTACCTGCTTTTCTTGCGTACCTCACCACGCGTACGATGTCTTCTACCGTTTGAGGTTCGTAGATGACAGCGGGTCTCTGTGGGAAGGGGGTCTTATTGAATAGCGTCGCCATGACTGTCTCTTCAAACTGAGGATCTCCTTTTCGTGTCGTAGTCCCACTGATGGCGACTTCCGTATCGTGGGCGAATGCTTGATATAGCTCAGGTAAAATGGTAGCCAGATGACTCATCTCTTCTGCACAGTGTAGCAACAAATCCTGACCGAAGTTTTTAGGTAGTGATTTGACATTCTGTAAGAGTTTGACTGCAGACTTGTGCACAAAATTGTCGTGACGGGCGGATACGTATCGGCCATTGAGCCAGAAGCGTGAACGCATTTCGGTACCATTTGGGGTCTGTCGGACTTGGTGAACGAGGAAACCGTAATCGACAGGAAGTTTGGGATGTCCTATTTTGGCACAAATGTAGACGACCTCCTCTGGATGATTGATGGCTGCGGGTGAGAAACCAAAATCTAGAGGTGATTGGAATTGAATGGCAGCATCTAGTACATTTTCCCCAATATACTCCTTGATAATAGACGTTCGTCCTACATAGCAGTGGTCACTTCTTCCATCCTCCCATCTCGCACTGATATGTGCTTGAGGATGCCATAGCTTGTAGCGCGCACTTTCTGAACCATGCCATCCAAACCACCAGTCCCACATTTTGGGTGTAGTCTGCGGCATGGGCGTCTTAACTGCAACCGCTATGCTTCCATCTTTTGCAATTGAGAATCCCGTTTCTATAGGCATATCTCCTTCTGCTTCCAGACGGATCATATCTTCTACGTCGTAAAGGCTTCCCCAAGGGAGAGGGGTTTGCGCCTGTACCAAGATTTCCTGCTTGAGTTCGGCCATTTCTTCCTGATAAAATGGCCTATATGTAGGTGTGGACGCTTTGACTTCGGGTCCTAGATGTGCCTTTTCCATTTTGTTCTTTTTTGATTTAGAACAAAAGTAGAAATGCCGTATATCAGAGATCTTGAACTAATTCAAGAAATGCTTTAGGTGGGAAAAATTATCCTTGCTTCTTAAGCTTACTCAACCATTCAGGAGAAATTCCACAAAATTCTGCGATGTACTTAGAAGGGACAGATTGAATGACGGAAGGCATTTCTTCCAAGATGAAATGGTACTTTTCTTTAGAGGAATAGGCAATGAGCTTGGTTTTGATCTCATTTTCTTCTGTCATAGCGGTAATCACTACTTGATGATAAAATTCTCTGAAATGGCGATCTTGTTGGATTAGCACATCTATGACATTTTTGGGTACCGCAAAAACGATTGATTCCGCAATCGCTTTGAGTTCGCAATGGGTAGGCACTTGCGTAAAGTAGCTATCCAGACATGCCATGACGGGGTGGAGATCGTTTAGGTAAAAGTTGATCGTCTTGGCTTCCCCAGTTTTCTCGTGGATGTATCGACAGACAAATCCTCCTTGGACCACCAGATAAATATGGCGGCATACTTCACCAGGGAGGATAAGGGTCTCTTTTGACTTAAAATGACTGATATTGAGGGTCTCTCGGAGGTACGAAGTGCTGTCTTCTGAGACATGAAGCGCTCGAAGATTTTGGAGATAATCATCTATAAACTGATGGATCTGTTCTTGATTCATATCTTAGATCTATAATGAAGAATGGCATTTCTTCAGGGGTCATCATCAATTAGGAGAATGAAGATATGAACAAATGATGGCTACATGCTGGAATAATCTGTGGGAGAATATGTAGACAAATTACCGTATCAACATAAGTGAGTACAGTATGCCTTTCAAGATCATCTCTCATGTGTTGTAGAAGATGAAATATAAGACCATGTTTGGAACAATGAAAATCTAGCTAAAGAGCAGAGATTTTAGGTTCTGACGAAAGCTATTTTGTGAGATTTAGTGGGGCTAAATCGATCAAAATAGATGAAGTTCAGGTTCTGAAAGCGCAAACTTTTCGCAGATTTGAGGTTTCAAACGTGGTCTAGTAATTAGAGGAATGAAAACTGCCCCCTTGGAGACAATTCCATTCCTCTTTATCTATCTACGCTTGAAGTTTCCGTTTAGACGATAGGAGTCATACGCTGGACAGGCCAGGAATCTGCGTAGCCTCTCTTCCACTTTTGAGTAGCCAGTTCATCCTCGGTAGCCAGACATGCATCCAGCTCCGCTGTGATTTTTGCTTCGTCCATCTCTTGTCCGATAATCACAATTTCATTTTTGCGATCCCCGAATCTCTTGTCCCAGCCCGCCTCGATGGTGGCTTGGTTCTCTAAGTATATACCGTATCGAATCCGATTCTCATAGGGCATCGCGCTCCACCATACCCCTGCACCATCCGCTCTCAGCGAACCACCAGCCTGTCCCCATACCAGTGCTTGACTGGGGCGAGAAGCAATCCAAAATAAGCCCTTGCTACGGATAATATTTGCAGGGAATTCATTTTGAAGGTAAGTCCAGAACCTAACAGGGTCAAAAGGCTTGTTGCTACGATAGACAAAAGATCCGATGCCATACTCCTCTGTTTCAGGCGTATGCTCTTCCTTGTTGAGTTCTTCAATCCAGCCTGCGCTCTGCTCTGCTTCTTCGAAGTTGAACAAGCCTGTATTGAGCACTTGTTGTGGCTTCACTTTGCTGAAAGAAGATTCCACGATCTTGGCAGCAGGATTCAGCTTTTGGATAATGGCACGCAACACACCCAAATGGTCCTCTGAGACAAGATCTGTTTTATTTAGAATAATCACATTGGCAAACTCGATCTGATCGGTGAGCAGATTGACAATCGTACGCTCATCCCCTTCGATGTCGCTCAGCTCTCGATCCATCAAGGTCTCGGGACTCCCAAAGTCCTTGAAGAAGTTGAAAGCATCTACGACTGTGACCATCGTATCAATGTAGCTGAATCGTGAAAGATCTATGCCGTTGTCTTCATCCTGGAATGAGAATGTCTGTGCAACAGGAACGGGCTCACTGATACCTGTACTTTCGATGAGGAGATAGTCAAAACGGTCTTCTTTGGCTAGGCGCTCTACTTCGACCATCAGATCCTCCCTTAGGGTACAGCAGATACAGCCGTTGCTCATTTCTACTAATTTCTCTTCTGTACGAGAGAGTGTATTTTCACTTTTGACGAGATTGGCATCTACATTTACCTCACTCATATCATTTACAATCACAGCGACTTTCAAGCCCTCCTTGTTGTGCAAGATGTGGTTAAGGAGTGTGGTTTTTCCAGCACCCAAGAATCCACTGAGGACGGTGACGGGTAGTTTTTTCGTTAAGATCATATTGGAACGGCTTTGTTAAGACCTCAGGATTAATTCCTTAATAGCCAACATTTTATATGTTAAAAATATTCTATGCAGTTTGTTTGTATCATTCGATTCGAATTATATATCCAAAATCAGAATGAGTTGAGTTGAAATCACTTATCCAAAGAGATTAAGTGATTCATTGGTATCAATTCTCAGCAAGAGACGTCTTTCTCCTTTCTCTTCTATTGTAGGGCTACGATGTAAGATGGGATTGGCTCCTGGATACAATGCGCCCTTAAGCACCACTACCTCTCCTGTACCTGCTTGTTGGACTTTTTGCAAATCTATCGCAGTGTCTTCCTTTCTAGCCATGGCATCTAGGTCGATCGCCTCATCAGGAATCCAGCGTGTACCAGGTCCTATATAAGTACAGAGCATACGCAAGTTATTGATGTCAGAATGAAACTTACGGCACATATTTGTACTGACGGTAGAAAGTAATAGACGAAAAGTAGAGGCTTTGGTTACCTTTTGGAAGAGTCCCAATAGCTCTGATATATCATCTAAAAGAAATGGATAAGCCCCTGAAGTGCTGACGAGATAAGCCTGCACTTTGCCCAACACATTATCTATAGTTCCGCTTGCACGGCATTCGATGGTTTGTGTAGCGAGTTGATGGAGTTCATTTTCTAATAGTGCGATATTGCGCTGGTAGATCGCAATATTTTTAGATGCGGCATGGATGTCCTGTAGGACGTTGGGATCTGTATCGATCGCAGCGTTGGCATATGTATAGCTTGACTGTATCATAGCTTATATCTTAATGAGATCATGTTTATTTATTCCGCAGGTACGGGGCAGTCTTCATCCTCGCATTGGCAGTACTTCCTATTGTAGAGGTGGAGTAGCACTAGGCTGACAGTAGGAGCATAAATCCAGGCTTCCGCTATATGTAAGAGTTCAAATTTCTCGTTAAGAATGATCATCGCAAGAATGACCCAGCTGGCAGAAATGGCGATCTTCATCCATTGCTTGGAAGTATTTTTGATCGTCCAGTAGACCGCTGCCAAAGACACAAACAGCAAAGCAATATCAATCATTCCCCACCAAGAAGGACCTGCTGCATGATGATGTGCATGATCATGCTCGTGATGTACTGCCTCCGCTTGTGCTACAAACAACAAGGGCGTCGCCAAACAATGGATCAAACAGAGCGTGCTCGCAGAAGCCCCCAAAATATCAGAAGTACGACTATTTTTGAGTTGTAAATCCATCATGCCTTATACTTTAGTGTTGGGTGGTATTGCGTTTGCTCATACATCGATTCAATAGTTTTTCCAGTCCTTTGCGTTGAAGATTTTTGCCAATGAAAACCATGACACTTTTCTTCTCTTCGCCCGCTCCCCAAGGTGCTTTCTTTTCAATGTCCAATCGCTTTCCGACAGATTGGACGACATATTGATCCTCGGAGCCATCTAGCCAAGCCAAGCCTTTCATGCGATACAGACCTGCGGACTGTAGCATGAGGTAGACAAATAATTGTTGTTCCAGTAGTTGAAGGTTGAAAGGCTGGTCGAAGTGAAAGGTATGTGAAACAATCTCTTCGGTATGGTGGTGGTGGTGATGGTGGTGAGGCTTAGAAACGGGAAACTGCATTTCTGTCTCAGCATGGCTATGCTCATGAGAATGTCCATGATCATGGTGGTGATGATCGTGCGAGTGCTTAAAAATATCATCCAAAGGAGATTTCTCTGGATTCAATTTGATATCAGGAAATGAAGTTTTATTCCCTACAATCACACGTGCCAAGGGATTGAGCTTGGGGAGTCGCTCCTTTAGTGCCTCTACCTCTTCGGGGCTGACAAGGTCTGTCTTGTTGATGAGTAAGACATCGCTAAAGGCGACCTGATTTTTGGCCTCCTCTGTTTCCACCAATTGAGATTCAATCAGCTCTGCATCGACCATACAGACTACACCTTTCAGAGGGAAGTGCTTCTTGATGAGAGGATGGGAGACAAATGGCTCCGCCAAGCCTGTAGGGTCCGCTACGCCTGTCGCTTCTATGATGAGCTCATCAAAGCTATCTCTTCGATCAAAAAGCTCGTTGAGGATGTCGTATAGATTCTCGTTCAGCGTACAGCACAAGCAGCCATTGTTCAACTCTACGATGGTCTCATCGGGATGAACCACTAGCTCTCCATCGATCCCCTGCTCTCCAAACTCATTTTCAATGATGGCATATCGCGTATCTTTGTTCTGCTCAAGGAGATGATTTAGAAAAGTGGTTTTACCCGCTCCTAAAAAGCCTGTAAGGATCGTGACAGGTTTGTATGGTTCACTCATTCTTGACTACTTAAAAAGTTTGATCGATCACTTTTATCTATACTCATACAAATGCAACAGTGTTGCATTTATCGAAATTAGTAAATATCCCAGCTAAGGCAAAATGAGCCAGAAAATACTTCTAACCATTGTCTTCCAATTCACATGGGGGAAGGAGAGAGGAAAGTCTACACAGGGTAATCTCCTGTGTGATTCCTCCCGATCAATCAAAGATCGTCGGCTGGAGCACGATTTTCTCAACATTCAATTTCTTCCCCTTGAAAAAGTCCAATACCATATCGCCTATCAGTGGTGATTCCATGTAAAGATCATGCCCTGCATTTTCAATTGTCACGTGTTGCCCACGCTCAAATTTTGAGGCGATCGCTTGTCCACTCTGCAGATATGTACGCCCATCCAGTGAGCCACTCAGTAAGAGCGCCTCTACTTGATTGACAGGCATGTCTCTGAATACGTCAGGTAGCTGAGGGAAGTCTATATGCTCCATCCATTCGAACAACAAAAAATTGATGGTACTACCCAACAGCGCAGCGTCCATCTGCTTGCGGACCTCCGCTCGACGCTGGGCAGAAATGCCACTCTGCATATCCATCGCAAAACCCATCGGTCGGATACCATCAAATACATAACGCTTCATGACCATGACGTCTGGAGCAATCGTTGAAAAATCTCCTTCATACATTTGTGTGTAGACTTTGGGGAGTTTTTTCGAATCTCGGGGATTTTTCAGATAAAAAGTTGCAATAGCTGCCTGCAATTCGAAGTTGGATATACCTACGGTATCTACGCTCCCACTTCTGTTGATGTAAGCCCCTTTTGTAGGTGCCACTTGAAGTCTTTTGTGTACTTCGATGATTTTTTGCTTGAGGTCAGGATACCGCTTATCAGATCCATAGTTCTCTTGAGCCAACTCTGCGATATGAAAAACAAAATCCTCTGTGCGTTGGGGAAGTTTGACCGTTTCATCTGATCCTTCTAGACTGGCCAACACTACTTTATCGACGTGATCCTCAAACAATCGGATGTACTCGAAGGCGAGATGAGAACCATAACTAATTCCCCAAAGAGATACCTTTTCTGCTTGCAGCACTTTCCGTAAGTCGTCTATGTCTTGGGCACTCTCTGTTGTATTGTAGGCCTGAAGATTCACCCCTTTTTCTTTCCAAAACGCTCGGCATTTCTCAATATTCTCACTCGTTTTCTGAATGTATTCGGACTTGTCGATGGGCCTCTCTAGTTCAAAACTTACGCTGTAAGGGCACCTTGGCAACTCCTGCGACATGCCCGTCCCCCGCTGGTCAAAAGCAATCACATCCGCAACTTCTCTTAGCTTCATAAATAGTTCAAACCGTCTACCTTTGGCTGTCCCTGTGCCCGATCCACCTGGCCCACCTGACAGATAGACGATGGGACTTCCTGGATTGGGTTGGGTACATTTAAATCTTACAAAGGATAGTTTAATCCTCTCTTCTTTTCCATTGGCACGATCTTCCTGCACGCTAAAAGTGCCCACCTCAGCTTGGATGGTATCATTGGCGCGCGAAACGAACTCATAGGGGGTGAAGGTCAAGTCTTGTCCCATAAGGTGGGTTTGAAGGAGGAAAATAGATAAGAGGGTACAGATGAATTTCATGAACTGCTAGGTTTTAAGGTGCCTTTAAGATAGAATATCTTATGTAAATATCTCCGATTCATCATATTATTCACGAGAAGCTTGATCATGTAGTCATAATCATTGAAATTAGTACGAGCGAGATCTAGCATAAGCAAAAAATCAGAGGGGCGACGCTGCATGGCATTGTATCTGTCCTCTCAAAGTGCCCAATATGACATACTACACGCAAGAAATCACACGAATCAAGGGAATCTGCTTCTCCAATGAGGCACAACTTGACATCGCTATACAAACCAAAAAATATATTGACACCTGTTTTGATCAAGCCATCAATCTGGAGTTACTCGCCCGCCGGCAGTTCACCTCGAAATACCATTTGATTCGCGTCTTCAAAAAGTATTATGGAACCACGCCCCGCCAGTACTTGATCCAAACTCGTGTAGAGCAAGCGAAAAAAATGCTACGCTCGGGCCAATCTGTTTCTGATACCTGCTATGCCATTGGGTTTGAAAGTATTCATTCTTTCTCCAAATTGTTTAAGTCCAAAGTAGGTATCCCACCTTCTATTTACAGGAGCGCAACTTTCGATAAATCGAAAAAGTAAATTTTGTTCATATTGGGATGTATTCATTAACATTCACATTATGAAAATCAAAATTGTCAGCATTCCTGTTCTCGACCAGCAGAAAGCCTTGGATTTTTACACAGATGTATTGGGATTTGTCAAGAAGGTGGATATTCCTTTAAGTGAAGGCAATCGTTGGTTGACCGTCGTCTCCCAATATGAACAGGACGGACCTGAATTATTGCTTGAACCTGCTCCACTCCATTTTGAACCTTCCAAAGTCTTTCAAGATGAATTGATGAAAGCGGGTATCCCCTGGACACAGTTTTATGTAGACGATGCACAAGCAGAGTACGATCGACTTGTCAGCTTGGGTGTAGAATTTAGCATGAAGCCTACCGAAATGGGGACTGTAGTTGTGGCTGTTTTTAACGATACTTGTGGAAATAACATTCAGATCGTTGAGGAAAGATAAGTACGTTCGCAGAGGAAAGCGAGTAGTCCTGGGTGAATACTCGCTCTAGTCCATATTTTCCCTATCACTAGAGCAATCTGTGCAAATCCTCCGAATCTGTGTTGAAATATCCATAGTAACCACAACTAGAAAGGATTTTCACAGATTTTCTATGTTGCTCAAGTCCACATCTTTTTTACTGGACGATTTCTGATAAAGTCTTGTACCTGACATGAATACTCGCTCTTTGTAGCAATATTTTATCAAGAAAAATCTTATCCGAAGGTAATTCTCTTGTTTTCCATCACAGATTTCTGAAATGAACCCATATGCATACACAGGCATCCCCAAGGCATCAACGTAAAAGTCGTTCGGTCGCACAAGTCGTTGCTCAAAGACAGGGAGAAAAAGGCTCCTCTCATACATCTAGTGGTGATAACACTCCTGCCCAATCAAACTTGACAAGTAATACGCACGTGGCGCAGCTCCAAGCCCTTCAAGAGATGGCGAATCAACATTCATCACAAGGTGTCGTGCAAAGAGTTTGCTATTCTATTGCAGGTGGTGACCAGACATCGGGTAGTGAAGCTCCTGGCTCTGCTTTTGTTGATGCGATCGTAGGGGCTTATTATCAGGATGAAGCAAATCTCGCTGTCACTTCTCATGAAGCGGATGAAGACCAGGAGACAGGCGAAGCCATCAGCAGACAACGGCAACTCTCGCCCTTGATTGGCAATATAGATCACATCGTACCTGCTAACTTGGGAGGTGGTGGTCTGGAAGGAAATAGTCGTCCCCTCAGAGCAGATCATAATCAGGGTAGACAGAATAATTTTGGAGTACACAACACGAAACACCCTTTGAGTACTGTGAGAGTCGTTCATAATGAGACTGAATACACCTCCGCACAAACAGCGATAGATAATGGTGCAACGGATGACGAGATACAACAGCTGATCACTCGGTGGTGGACTCCCTGGGGAATAGGAGGCCCACTGACTGATGACCGTGACGACTCAGAAACAGAAGAGGACTTAGAAACAGAGGATGAAATGGAAATGGAGGATGCATCAGAAACAGAAGAGGACACAGAAACAGAGGATGAAATGGGAGGTACATGAAAGGCTCCTATATGAATCGCATGGATTCCTATATTTTCATATCGAACAAGCCAACAAGCTATATATTCTCTTTTAGAATGTCCTCTCTGAGCACGTTACCTTATGCACTGCCAAACTCTTTCTCCGTCTCTCCTCCCCAATATCGATTGTACAAAAAGCTGTAGACGTCCATGAAAAGCTTTGACAGGATCAGGCAGATTGCGACAAAGTTGGAGACGGTAGAGGATACCGCAATCAGCAATCCGAAGATCATCACCAACTGCTGGACCACAATGCGAATCGTGATATTCAACCCTTCATTTAGCACACCTGTATTGTTGTACTCTTGCTTGTTTACATAATGCCAACGGTAGTAGATAAAATGCTCC
>JBCBFT010000003.1:0-138491 GCA_038527485.1 Bacteroidota bacterium | reverse complement strand
CCCACAAGCTAGCGAAGCCTGTCTTCCTGACGACTCCTCCTGAAGGGAGAGAGGAAGGATCTAGGACAGCATGTATGGAGATGAAATCTCCTCGTTTAGTTCTCTCTCCCTACTTCGTAGCGGGATCGAGATGACCGTACGGACGTAATTGATTAGTGGACGAAGCCCTATTCTAAACGGTGAAACCACCCACAAGCTAGTGAAGCCTGTCTTCCTGACGACTCCTCCTGAAGGGAGAGAGGAAGGATTTAGAATAGCATGTTTGGAGATGAAATCTCCTACAGGAGGCTCGTTTGGTTCTCTTTTCCTACTTCATATCGGGCTAAAGATTGTGGAAATAGATAGACTAAAATAAACTCCCAGAGAAGAACAACCAGCTCTTAAAATCAACCCCCACAAAAAAGCCTCCCCATTTCTGAGGAAGCTTATCTTATCTTTATCTACGAATGAGCCAGCCCAACGTCCCGTTGGTGCAATCTACCGACTCAAATACATATTCCTTTTATTGTACGCCTTCACAAAAAACGGATCCTGCAAATCTTCGATGAAGTAGATCTTCTCGCCTGTACTCTTCATCTCGGGGCCGAGGGCCTTGTCTACATTCGGGAATTTGTGGAAGCTGAAGACGGGTACCTTGATGGCATAGCCCTTGAGCTTGGGTTCAAACTTGAAGTCCTTCAACTTATGCGTACCCAGCATGATTTTCGTGGCGTAGTTGACGTAGGGAATCTCGTGGGCCTTGGCGATGAAGGGCACAGTACGTGACGCACGTGGATTCGCCTCGATGATGTAGACCTGTCCGTCCTTGACCGCCCACTGGATGTTGATTAAGCCCTTGATCTGCATGGCCTTGGCCAACTTGTGAGAGATCGCCTCTACCTGCTGGATGACATCGTCCGAAAGATCAAATGTCGGCAAAACCGCCATAGAGTCTCCCGAGTGGATGCCCGCCGGCTCGATATGCTCCATCATCCCAATGATGCGCACGTCTTCCCCATCTGCGATGGCGTCTACCTCTCCCTCGATGGCACCGTCCAAGAAATGGTCCACCAAGACCTTGTTGCCAGGAACCTCCGAGAGGATCTTGATCACGTGGCGTGTCAACTCCTCATCGTTGATGACGATCCGCATGTCCTGCCCACCGAGGACATATGAAGGACGAACCAGCACGGGGTAGCCCACACGATTGGCAATCTCAATGGCTTCTTCTGCATTGGAGGCTTCGCCAAAGTCAGGATAAGGAATCTCTAAGTCGCGCAGCAGCGAGGAAAAGCGTCCCCGATCTTCGGCCATGTCCATCATGTCAAAGCTTGTTCCCAAAATCGGGATGTTGTAGCGATCCAACTTCTCCGCCAGCTTCAAGGCCGTCTGCCCACCGAGCTGTACGATCACGCCCTCTGGCTTCTCATGCTGGATGATATCGTATATATGCTCCCAGAAGACAGGTTCAAAGTAGAGTTTATCCGCGACATTGAAGTCGGTAGAAACGGTCTCAGGGTTACAGTTGATCATGACGGTTTCGAAGTCCATCTCCTTGGAAGCCAAAACCCCATGCACACAGCAATAATCAAATTCGATTCCCTGCCCGATGCGGTTAGGGCCTGATCCGAAGATTACGACTTTTTTACGATCTGTGACGACGGACTCATTTTCTTCATCGAAAGTGGAGTAGTAATAAGGCGTTTCTGCCTCAAACTCTGCCGCACAGGTATCCACTAGCTTATAGACACGATTGACCTTGAGTTCTTGACGGCGTTGGTAGACCTGACTCTCTAGGCAGCTCATCAAGTGGGCAATCTGACGATCGGCATAGCCGTTTTTCTTGGCTTCGAGCATGACCTCGTGCGGGATGGTGTCTACCGTGTAGCGAGAAATCTCTTTCTCCAACTGCACCATATACTCGATCTCACGGAGGAACCACATGTCGATTTTCGTCGCATCAAAGACGGCCTTCAAAGGCACACCTAAGTGCATCGCGTCCTTCACATGGAAGATGCGATCATCCGAAGGATTCTTGAGCGATTCCATGATCTTGCTCAAGTCGCGGAGCTCCTTGCCATCTGCTCCCATGCCGTTGCGCTTGATCTCAAGTGACTGCGCCGCCTTTTGCAGGGCTTCATTGAAGGAGCGCCCGATGCCCATGACTTCTCCTACAGCTTTCATCGAAAGTCCCAAGTGGGGATCGGCTCCTGGAAATTTGGCGAAGTTCCAACGCGGAATCTTCACGATGACGTAGTCCAGCGTCGGCTCGAAGAAAGCCGAAGTATTTTTGGTGATCTGATTGCTTAGCTCGTCGAGGTGGTAGCCTACAGCCAGCTTGGCGGCGATACGTGCGATAGGGTATCCTGTGGCTTTGGAGGCGAGAGCAGACGAACGAGAGACGCGAGGGTTGATCTCAATGGCGATGATGCCCTGATCTTCGGGATTGACGGCAAACTGTACGTTGCAACCACCGGCAAACTCACCCAGCTCATCGAGGATGCGGAAGGCATAGTTACGCATCTCCTGATAGGTCGTATCTGGTAGCGTCATCGCAGGTGCTACCGTGATGGAGTCCCCTGTATGTACGCCCATCGGGTCCACGTTTTCGATCGTACAGACGACAATTTTGTTGCCTGCCAAGTCACGCATGACCTCAAGCTCATATTCTTTCCATCCGAAGATGCTTTGCTCGATCAGGACTTGGTGTACAGGACTGGCCTCTAGACCAAATTTCAGCAAGCCATCAAAGTCCTTGGGATCATTGACAAAAGCACCTCCAGCTCCTCCTAATGTGTAGGAAGCACGAATCACGAGCGGGAATCCTACGCGTTGGGCGATCTCTTTTCCTTTGAGGAAGGAGTTGGCGGTCTCAGCGCTCAAGACAGGGACACCAATCTCGTTCATGGTCTGGCGAAAGATCTCGCGATCCTCCGCTTTGTCAATCGCCGAGATGTCAGATCCCAAAATCTGTACATTATACTTTTCCCAGATACCCGCTTTGGCACACTCTACGGCTAGGTTCAAAGCCGTTTGGCCCCCCATCGTGGGCAGCACCGCATCGATTTTCTGCTTTTGCAGGATCTCCTCGATTGAAGTACGTGTCAATGGCAGCAAATAGACATCATCCGCTGTCACGGGGTCTGTCATAATGGTTGCTGGGTTAGAATTGATGAGGGCGACGCGGATGCCTTCTTCTTTGAGGGCAAGAGCAGCCTGGGAGCCAGAGTAGTCAAATTCGCAGGCCTGACCGATGACGATGGGCCCGCTACCGATGATGAGAACAGACTTAATGGAAGGATCTAATGGCATGTGGGGTCAAAATTTTCGCAAAGCTAGTACATCTCACGAATTGACCCAAGTAAATTTCATAATTCGTCGAATTAAATATGAAATGGTGAATATGAAGCAAAAAAATCCCCAGCTCGCAGGAGCCAGGGAAGATATGATTGAACCTGAAAAATGAAGTTTGAAACCGTCTACAGTCTCGCAGCATCTTTCGGTTTGATGATCTTTTTGGATTGCCAATTGCCATCGTCCACACGTATCATCAGCGTATAGCGTCCTTGAGGCCATTTGTCAATCTGATAAGGTATCTCTGTCCCGATGGGCAAATGCTTGGCTTCTTTGTACTTAATCATTTTGCCTGCCTCATCGTACCATTTGAGTTCGAGATGCGAAACGCGGATTTTCTGTACACGGATGGAGAGTTTACCCAAGAGTCGGTCTTCCACAAGTACAAGGTTGGAGTTGGGGTCCATACCTGTCATCTTGATTCCCTGACTTTCTTCGGGCTTGAGTACGAACTCCTCTGCGTAAGGTACCCATTCGTTGGCTTCTTCCTCTGCACTTTCGTAGTCTAGGTCTTTGGCCCATTCGAGTATTTCGTCATCTTCTTGGGTAGCGGTTTCTCCCTTATCTCCGCGCAGCATCTCATCTGACGCGTCAGAGGTAGTAGCCACAGCTACCGCTTCGCTTTCTTCTGCCCAGCCATCCCATTCTTCGCTTTGTGCGACACGCAGCGTAGACGCATCATCTGACTCCGAATCTGACGCTAACTCAAGCTCTGGTTCAGGCATGGGACCAAAGTCCTCGGGATATCCCAAATAGCCTGCATAGAGGGGCATGGAACGCATTATTTGTGCCTGCCCACTCATAGGAGCAGCAAGCAGAAAAATCATTCCGACAAGTATCATTTGCCTGGAAGATAATGTAAGGCTGTAAAGAGAAACTAAGGGGGACATAGGCTTTGTTATACAAGTGTTTATATGGTCTTTTTATGTCAGAAATCGTACAGATTTGATTTGTTCAAATGTCGGAGGATCTTTCGCGAATTCCTATGTACAATGCCTGGATGGTTATTTCTTTGAAATTTTTTGCAGAAAAATAGATTTGACTGAAAAAAATGAAATTCAATCACTCTTTAAGACCCTAGTTAGAACAATAAAAATCTAGCAAGAAGCAGGGGTTTTAGGTTCTGACGAAAGCTATTTCGTGAGATTTAGTGGGACCAAATCGATCAAGATAGATGACGGTCAGGTTCTGAAAGTGCAAACTTTTCGCAGATTTGAGGTTTCAAATAGGGTCTAATAGATCATTTTCAAAGAATAGGCCATATGTATTTTCTTCTTTTCATTCGTCAAAAAATGGGCCACATTAGCTTTTTTTACGCATAGGAAACAATTTTTCCTAGATGTACGGTTGTTGTGTACTTATATGATAAAGGAGAAAATACCAATAATTGATGATTTATGTAGATGAAATGAACGATTACCTGTTGGGTAAATTGCGCATAAGATAAGAGAATGAAAGTTGAGAGGAAAGAAACTTCCATAAAAAGCAGAAAATTCGGCAAGAATAAATGTCCTCGTACAAAAAGGATTCTTATCCATGATGCGCAATGGACCTTTGTAATCTGTTGTTATCTCTATCTTAAATTTGAGTAGATACCTGTCAGTCATACACTTTTGATCCAATCATTGTGGATTCCGATCTGTGTTAATGAAAAAAGTAGCTATTTCGTTCCATTTTATGTAGAGGATCAGTCGGATAGTTATATGGGGGCTGATCAAAAGATCCGATTAAAATTAGAGGGTAATTTTACGTGCCCCCTATCTACTACTTGTTCAAAAACCGCACTTTTTTGGCTATTTACCCCTTGATTATCAATGAGACTTCTCCTAATTTTGCAATTTCAAATTTCTTTCCAAACAATAACTAAACTTCTGGCCACATGGCAATGAAACTGTCCGCCTTCAACCTGGAAATTCCAGAAGAGCTCATCGCACAGTATCCACAAGAACCCCGAGACGAGTGTCGCTTATTAGTTGCAGACCGTAAAACGGGAAAGATCGAGCACAAGGTTTTCAAAGATATTCTGGATTATTTCGATGAAGGAGATGTAGTGGTCCTGAATGATACCCGCGTATTCCCCGCGCGTTTGATTGGTCAAAAAGAAAAAACAGGTGCGCAGATCGAAGTATTCTTGCTTCGCGAGCTCAATGCCAAGCAAAAGCTGTGGGACGTACTCGTAGAGCCTGCGCGTAAAATCCGCGTCGGAAACAAATTGTTCTTTGGCGAAAATGACCTTGTCGCAGAAGTGGTAGATAATACGACCTCTCGTGGACGTACCATCCGCTTCTTATTTGATGGAGAAAATGAGGAACTGCATAGTCTGATCGATAAGCTCGGAAAAACACCTATTCCTCCTTATATCTCACGAGAAGTCGAGCCACGCGATCGCGACGATTACCAGACGGTATTTGCCAAGAATGTAGGAGCTGTAGCCGCACCTACCGCAGGACTGCACTTTACACGCGAATTGCTGAAGCGCTTCGAACTCAAGGGCATTGAAGAGTCTTACGTGACGCTGCACATTGGCATTGGTACATTTAATCCTGTGGAAGTAGAAGACCTTTCCAAGCACCGCATGGATTCAGAGTACTACATCATCCCTGATCGTACCAAAGACATGGTCAATGACGCCAAGAAGGGCAAGCGCAACATCTTAGCTGTCGGCAACTCTGTCATGCGCGCCTTGGAATCCTCTGTCTCAGCCAGTCGCATGCTGAATCCCGCAGATGGATGGACAGATAAGTTTATCTATCCTCCCTATGAGTTTCATATTGCCAACTCTTTCATGACGAACCTGCACCGTCCCAAGTCTACGCTGCTGATGATGGTCGCTGCTTTTATGGGATATGAATTCATGATGGAAGCATATGAGGAAGCCATCAAGGAAAAATATCGCTTCTATAGCTACGGCGATGCGATGTTGGTCCTGTAACTGATCAGAAAATACATCTCACTCAGTACAGTGTAACAAAAGTTTTATGCTATCATTTTCGAGTATAGTAACAGGCTATATGGGGAGGCGTTGGACGCGGAATTTGGTGTTAGGGGTTGATAGAAGGGGCGGGCTTAAATTCCGTAGGCTTTTGGTTCTTTTTGCCTAAAAAGAACTCCCGCTGAAGGCGATAGTTAAATATTAAAAAACTTACGTTACAATGCAATAGCTCACAAGTACTAAAAAAACTTGATACAAGGAATTCATAATCGGCAACTTCTACCTGAGCTTGATTGGGATAATATGAAAGAGGGAATCTTTGATAAGATTCAATCTATGGAACAAGAACAGGCTTTTCAAAAGAGCAAGGACGATTTTAGAAAAAGAATTAGGTTCATTAACGCTTTGGACAATATGGACTTTCAGGATCTGTATAGATACGAAGGACCTGATCTAGCGTATATGATCAAGGACATTCTGGCACAAGATATGGAAACTAATTTCCGAAAGGTCGGACACGCTTATAAAAGAAAAATTCAGAAGAAACGATGGAAGATGTAGAGAAAAAACACATGAAACTCTATGCCCTCAGTGGACTAGGAGCCGATGAACGTGTCTTCGAATGTTTAGAGTTAGCGTATGACTTACTGCCCTTGAAATGGACTGACCTGCATAGACGAGAATCACTTGCACCCTGTGTTAGACTCGACTATCCACTCCATAAACCTTAGATCTAGGAAGGCACCTGTATAAAAGACTAATATTGTGTATTCTTTCAAATAAAAATTACTATACATAAAATAAAATCAAGCGTGATTTTCCTCTAAAAAAGTAGTTAATTCATATAAGAATATGCATATATCATCTGAGCAAAAGCCATTGGGCTAGGTAGGAACTCAGATCACGCTGTATACGCATACAAGACGTTGACCACAAAATAACTACTCATGCGAAATCGAAAAATCACGCTCAGCGAAAAGGAGATACCTGAAAAATGGTACAATATCGTGGCTGATATGCCCAACAAACCCCTTCCTCCCTTGCATCCTGGTACAAGAGAGCCCATCGGTCCCGACGCACTCGCACCCTTATTCCCAATGGAGCTCATCAAACAGGAAGTGACCACCGACAAATGGGTAGACATACCCGACGAGGTCAGAAATATCTACTCCATGTGGAGACCTACTCCTTTGTACAGAGCCTACGGACTCGAAAAGGCTTTGGATACTCCCGCCAAAATTTACTACAAATATGAAGGTGTAAGTCCTTCGGGTTCGCACAAACCCAATACAGCCGTGGCACAAGCCTATTACAACAAGCAAGAAGGCATCAAGCGTATCACGACAGAGACAGGGGCAGGACAATGGGGAAGTGCGTTGGCCTTTGCTTGCAATCACTTTGATATGGAGTGCGAGGTGTATATGGTGAAACTGTCCTACCACCATAAGCCCTATCGCAAGATCATGATGAACACATGGGGAGCAAAAGTATTTCCATCTCCTTCTGAAGCGACTGAAGCTGGAAGAAAAGTATTGGCCGAAGATCCTCACACGACGGGTTCTCTGGGGATCGCCATCTCGGAAGCAGTTGAACGAGCCGCAACCAATGATGATACAAAATATGCTTTGGGTAGTGTCTTGAACCATGTCAAGCTGCACCAAACCATCATCGGACAGGAAGCTGTTGCACAAATGGCCAAAGCAGGGGACATGCCCGACATCGTGATCGCACCCTTTGGCGGAGGCTCCAACTTTGCGGGCTTGGCCTTTCCTTTCCTAAGACTGAATTTTGATGAAGGGAGAAATATACGCTGCATTGCCAGCGAACCTACCTCTTGCCCCAAACTGACCCGAGGCGTGTTTCGATATGACTTTGGCGATACCGTGGGTATGACCCCTCTGCTTCCAATGTATACCTTGGGCCACAACTTTGTGCCTGCGCCTATCCATGCAGGGGGCTTACGCTATCACGGAGCAGGGGTGATCGTCAGTCAGTTGTTGAAAGATAAATTGATAGAAGCGGTCGCACATGACAACATTGAGGTGTTTGAAGCAGGTGTCACCTTTGCCCGAGCAGAGGGGATCATTCCTGCCCCCGAAGCGACACATGGCATCGCGACGGCGATCGCAGAAGCCAAAAAATGCAAAGAAGAAGGCGTCTCACGCACGATTCTCTTTAACATGTGTGGTCATGGCAACTTTGATATGAAAGCGTATGAGGACTATTTCGCAGGAAATATTGTCAAGCATGAACTGACATCAGAAGAGATCCATTCTTCTCTGGCCGAGCTAGATACGCCTGAAATCAAATAGGATGACAAATCAAACGTACAAATGTGGTGAAGCGAAGGGGCTTAACGGTGTTTGTACGTTTTCCTAACTTTTCCCACACACTATCTACATCAATCGAATAAAGCAGCCGTCCAAAAGGTGATCGAACGCTCAGACTCCATGATCACCACAGGCAAATCCGTCACAGTAATTCCATTGAGCAAAAGATAATTCTCTACACCCTTATAAAATTGGATGGCATCATACCCATTGCTGTCCACTTCACTAAGATAGGCCTCTAGCGGCTCACGGATACGCTCGTAGCTGAACCAATTATCCTGATCGAACTTGAAGAACCAAAGCGCAAATTCGTAGCTACCCAAAAAACCTTCTTGATACGTTTGAAAGTATGCATTTGCAATTTGATCCTTGACTTTGATGATGTGGTCTGGATTCTCGTCTGCAATTGCTTCAATATGATCATGAACAACTTGGCAAATCGATAGATTGTCTTTTGTAGCCTCACGAAAAGCCGCATCTGTATCAAATACAACCGAGTGGTAGCGAACCTCCCAGTTCTCAAACAGGATTCCCTGCTCAAATAAATTGCGCTTGAACCGTTCAGCAGAACTAATCGAAAAGGTAGCAACCAGATCGTCAAACTTATCCTGCCCAAACCCCTGTATACCATTTAGATGTGCAAGCTCTGTAAATCTTCGGCGAGGCAGTGTCCTTTTGCGACTGAGGATACGGGAAGCGACCGTACGACCGATTCCATAATCTTTGGTCCCATGTTCATTGTCTTTTACTAGGCGAAGGTTTAGGATGTCCTTGACAGAGTATGCCCGATTAAGAAAGTCCAATAGGCGCGCAGATGCGGCCTCAGAGACATTGGAAAATGATAGTTGGCCCATGGTAGTTGAAAGAAATAAGGGTATGTGAAGGAATAAAAGGAAGCTAACAAAAAATGAGCCTTTGCAAATACAAAGACCCGTTATTTTTATGTAACCAAAAGATCAAATTTTCCACGATATTCTGCGTAGTCATCAAACTACGCAGCACCCAAATCTATTAGTTTCCTAACTAACCAACCTGTCAACACAGACCCAATCAGCCCTCTTCAGATTGAAACCGCCATTGAAAATAAGGAAAAAGCATTCCACTTTTAATGGCGTAGAAGGGGTGTCAATACTCAAGGAATACAACTCCGATTTCGCTCGCTGAAACCTAAATTTCTTCTAATAGAATCTATTTTTCAGCTAAAAAAAATCTTCTGCAAGCTTAGATTAGGTATAAAAATGTACTTATAAGGCATAATATAATCAAGATAATAATGGATCTTGGAATAATAATCCAGTATAGAAATTGCCTATAAAATATTAATAATCAAACACTTACACGATAACCTACTCTAATCTCCCCACAAACTATTTCCCATGTAGGGTTTCTACCAATTTCCCTAGTAGAAATCATGGCATTATTCATTTCTCAATTATTATAAGGACAAACGACCTACTTAGACTTGAACCTACTCTTGTGATCATGTTGAACTTTCTAACAAAAACAGATGAACTCAGAATTAGTAGGCCTTGTGAAAGCGTTTGAGAAAGATGGAAACCAGTTTAATGAAATAGTTCGACTCACGTATCCAAACCTTCTCCTAGTCAGTCAAGGAATCATTAAAGGATCATCACCTGTGACGGCAGAAGATATACCACAGAATGTCTATACGAAGGTCCTTGCTATGCAAGCAGAACAAGGCGTATTGCCCCTAGAGCTCAAACAAAGACCTATGGGATACTTGTGCACGATGGCAAAGAATGATGCACTCCAGTATGTGAATCGAGCCAAAAAAATCGAAGAAATTGGCAAATCCATAAAGCCTGGACAGCCCAACCTTTCATCCCTGGAAAGTGAATCCTTGACAAAAGTTGGATGGTTGAATCTTATGATTCACTCTATTTTTCTCCAGTATAATGGAAACGCCAGAAAATTTGTCAGAAAAAAAGCGTTTCGAGAGCTATATAAGGCCGTGAAGGGACACTCAGTGGACCATGTAGAACGACAATGCAAGGGGAAGGAAGATATGAAAATGATGCTACTCGTCGACGAAAGCCCCCCAGAACATTCGAGAAATTTAACCCTGACTTTCAAAGAATGGCTGGCATTTATCAATCAACTAGACAGATAAGGATCAATATTTAGCATAATTATTTCCCTAACTCATTACCAAACGGAATCAAAATGGAGTACATACTTGATCACCAGACTTTAATTAAATATGTAACCGATGAACCCGCACTGTCACAAGAGGAACTTAGGTTTGTCAGAGAATGTCTCAAACTAAATCCGATCAACCATCAGATCATTCAAGGTATACATCACATGATCAATGAGTATGATCTTACCCAAGATGAGTTACTAGAATACCTTAGGCCTTCCAATACTATGGTCGATGCTTGTTTAAATGCTAGCTTCCAAGAAGCTGTATTTATCACCACTTCCCCAGAAGGGATTAGAGGGATCAATACGCATTTCTCCCAAATCCTTAGATACACTGACATCAACTATTTACTTGGCTTAGATTACGAAGACATCAATCTGCTTTATTCTCTTCCCAACCAGAGAGAACGGCTTGTGAACCAAATGCGCCACAATCAAATCTTTGTAGACAAGAAAGTTGATTTTCAATGTGGAGATGGGACCATTGTGAAAGTAAAGATGAATAGCATTTCTATCCCAGATTCAAATGGGAGGAGGATAAATCTAGGGGCATTCCAGCCTATTACGACAAAAAAAGAAGGAAATATAATGAGCCTGATTAGCAAACTCCATGAGTATATCAATCAAGCATTTACCTACGCTCCAGACACCAATTTTTATGAGTTGATGCCTCAAGATTTCGGATTGATCAAGGATAAGATCCAGTCAGAATGCCAATATCAAAGGTAGTCCGCATCCTTCAACCTACTAAAAGACCTTAAAATGGAAACAAAAGCTGCTATTGTAAACCATATCACGCTTGGAGAAACTGAGAAAGCAATCGACCTCTTCATCCTATACACAAGTCCTATGGAGGATAGAAAAATGTATAAAATTGGACTCACCTTAAAAGGAAGGTTTACATTTTGTCAAGAATGTACGCAAACGGGTACTGTATCCCTCAATGATTTTCAGATAGAGAAAAATAGAATCCACTCAATCATCCTGGACCAACTTCTCACAAAAGAGGATGAAACGAATCATAAAATTAGGCAAAGCCTTTTCCCTTATGTCGCTGGTTCAAATCTTCTGCTGAATTTCGTTCTCATTGTGTGGATTCTAATATAATACTTCCCACTATGCGTAGTCACCAAACTACGCAGGCCTCAATCTATTAGTTTCCTAACTAAACATATAAAAGAGTCAAACTCGCTTACTTCTCTATAAATGGTGTCCTCATCACCACAGCCTTCACGGGCTTATTGCGAATGATGATATCCAGCTCCGTGCCAGGCGCTTTGTGCGCGATAGGAACATAGCCCATGCCGATTCCTTCTCCTGTCACAGGGCTGATAGATCCCGAAGTAACGGTTCCTATGACTTCGCCATTCATAGCGATCTCATATCCCGAGCGCGGGATGCCTCGTCCTTGGATCTTGAATCCCACCAGCTTTCGGCTCACGCCTTCCGCCTTCTGCTTCGCCAGTACCTCCGACCCATTGAAGGGGCCTTTCTTCAATTTGGTAATCCATCCCAACGGCGCCTCCAAGGGCGAAGTCGTATCGTTGATGTCATTGCCGTAGAGCATGTAACCCATCTCCAAGCGAAGCGTATCACGTGCACCCAAGCCACAAGGCTGAATGTCAAACTCCTTTCCTGCCTCCATGATGGCATGCCAGATGCGCTCCACATGTTCATTCCACAAAAATACTTCAAACGTCCGCTCGCCCGTATAGCCCGTCGTCGCAATCAGAGATTTCTCAGCACCATGGAAAGTCCCTTTCCAACAGTGATAAGTACCCATAGTCGATAGATCGTGATCCGTCAACTTCTGCAAGGTAGCTTCTGCCTTAGGTCCCGATACTGCCAGCAAAGAAGTCTTTTCAGAAACATCAATCATTTCTGCACCGATTTCCTCATTGCTCGCCTTAATCCAATTCCAATCTTTCTCAATGTTAGAAGCATTCACTACAATCATGTACTGCTCTTCGCGGATGTGATACACGATGACATCATCGACAATCCCACCTTCATGGTTCGGCAAACATGAATAATGCGCACGTCCAGGCACGAGCTTGGATGCATCATTAGAGGTGACCCTTTGGATGAGCTCCAATGCCTTGGGACCACGAATGATGAATTCGCCCATATGAGACACATCAAAAAGGCCGACACTGTTGCGCACAGCCAAATGCTCCTGTTTGTCAGACACATATCGGACAGGCATGTCATATCCTGCAAAGGGAATAATTTTGGCTCCTAGCTGCTCATGTATGGGATAAAGAAGGGTCTTTTGCGCCATAGTCTTCTCTTGTAGTAGTTAGTGATGAAGGAGAAAAGAAAATGATGAGCCGCAAGTTAGGGGATGGCGCGCCAATTGCCAAGTCGAGAAAACAATGACCGAATTCGATTTCGTAAACTTCCTGTTGTTCAAACATTTGTTAATCCCTAAGATAGACTGTACTTTGCGCGGCAGATTGCAAAAACCTATTTAGCATGAATTTTTCACTCACGAAAATCCCTTCACGCTCAGCCAAACCTCGCTCTGAGGGTCTGACAATGGTCATTGATAAAGGCTTGAGCGTCCGTCAGATCGAAGACCTCTTAGAAGTTTCGGCTGACTTCATTGACGTGATCAAATTTGGCTGGGCCACATCCGCGGTCGTAGGCAATTTGGAAGAGAAAGTAAAAGTCTATCACAAGCACAATATGCCCTTCTACTTCGGAGGAACGATGCTGGAGGCTTTTTATATAAGAAATCAAGTCGATGACTTTGAGGCCCTTCTCGAAAAATACGGAGCCACCTATGTAGAGGTATCGGATGGATCTGTCGATATGACATCCACCGAAAAAGCCAAATTGATCGAGCGCTTTGCAAAGAACTACATCGTGCTCTCCGAAGTGGGTAGCAAGACGGCTGACAAGATCATCCCTCCCTACAAGTGGGTAGAAATGATGCAGGGCGAACTCAACGCGGGCTCATGGAAAGTCATCGCCGAAGCTCGCGAAAGCGGTACGGTGGGAATGTTCAGAGGAGACGGAGAAGTACGCTCCGACTTGGTAGATGAGATCTTGCAGGATGTACCAGGAGAGAAAATCCTTTGGGAAGCACCTCAAAAATCCCAGCAAGTATGGTTCATCAAGCTTCTGGGTACCAACGTAAACCTTGGAAATATTGCACCCAGTGAGGTCATTCCCTTGGAGACTATCCGCCGTGGCTTGAGAGGAGATACGTTCCACTCCTTCCTGGAAGACTAAGACCATGTTTGGGACAATGAAAATCTAGCTAAAAAGCAGCGATTCCAGGTTCTGGCGAAAGCCGTTTTGTAAGGTTTAGTGGTGCTAAACCGATCAAAATGGATAAAGCCGAGGTTCTGAAAGCGCAAACTTTTAGCAGATTTGAGGTTTCAAACATGGTCTAAGCACGGTATAACATATACACATTTGTGAAGAGGCTCCTATGAAGGGGCCTTTTTTTATGAAAAATCCCTCAACCTGTCCGAATCAATAGACGTAAAACTATATCTTACATATAAACATACATTCTACTATCCATTTCTCTTCACGAAATATGTGATGGATAGAGGTTTTTGCTACATTTGTTACTAGGAACACACTCATAAAGAATATCAATATAATGGCTGATCAGCTTTCCTTTTTATCCAATAGCACACCCGAGTACATAGATCAGATGTACAGGGCGTATCAAGCCGACCCTAACGCTGTGGGACCTACCTGGAGACAGTTCTTCAGTGGGTTTGATTTTGCCCTTCAGAGTGCAGATGATAGTGGTGGCCCAACCATCGCCGCTCCTACTACGGGGGATGTTGCCTCTAAAGAAATCAACGTCCTCAACCTCATCAACGACTATCGTGCCCGTGGACACCTATTCACCGAGACGAATCCCGTACGCGAAAGGAGAAAATACGCCCCTACTCTTGAATTGGATAACTACGGGCTCAAGGAATCAGATCTAGATACTGTATTTCAGGCAGGAAGAGATATAGGATTAGGAGCTACCACGCTTAGAGAGATCATCAACCTACTGGATCAAACCTACAGACAGTCTATCGGAGCAGAGTTTCGCTATATCCGCAAGCCTGAGATGATCAAGTGGCTGCAAGACAAGATGGAAGGCTCACGCAATACGCCTGATTTCTCCCTAGAAAAGAAGAAGCACATCCTGCAAATGCTCAACAAGGCGGTGATCTTTGAGAAATTCCTTGGGACAAAATTCGTAGGTCAAAAGCGTTTTTCATTAGAGGGAGCAGAAACCTTGATTCCTGCTTTAGATGCCGTCATTGAAAAAGGAGCGGATCTGGGCATACGCGAATTCGTCATCGGGATGGCCCACAGAGGGCGCCTCAACGTCCTGACCAATATTCTCCAAAAAGAGCCTGATGAAATCTTCTCCGAGTTCGAAGGAAAAGAATATGAAGACTCGGTTTTCCAGGGAGACGTAAAATACCACTTGGGCTTTTCTGCAGACATTGAAACTAGCTCAGGTAATCCTGTGCATTTGAGTCTGATGCCCAACCCTTCTCACTTGGAGGCTGTAGACCCCGTAGTAGAAGGATCAGCTCGTGCTAAGATCGATCATAAGTACAGCAGTAACTACGACCAGCTCTGTCCCATCTTGATTCATGGGGATGCTGCCATTGCTGGACAAGGTGTCGTATATGAGGTGATCCAAATGTCCCAACTGGATGGATACAAGACAGGTGGTTCCGTCCACATCGTCATCAACAATCAGGTAGGATTCACGACAAACTATCTCGATGCCCGTTCCTCCACGTACTGTACAGATGTAGGTAAGGTGACGCTCTCACCTGTCTTCCACGTCAATGGAGACGATGTAGAGGCTTTGATCTATGCGATCGAGATGGCCATGGAGTTCCGTCAGACATACCAGAAGGACGTCTTCATCGACTTGCTCTGCTACCGCCGCCACGGTCACAATGAAGCAGACGAACCTGCCTTTACGCAGCCCCTGCTCTATCAGACCATCAAAAAGCATCCAGATCCACGTAAGATCTACTTCGAGAAGCTGATGAACTCTGGTGATGTGGCCGCAACGATGGCTAAGGAGTTAGAAAAAGAATTCAAGCAAGAGCTGCAAAAAGAGCTCGAGCAATCTCGTGCAACAGATAAGTTGCAGCGTGCGCCCTACCTGAAGGGCACATGGAATGGCATCCGTCGTGTGTCGAGTGATGACTTCATGCAAGACTCTCTCGAAACAGGGATAGACTTAGCAGTCCTTCAAGAGATTGCCGAGAAGATTCATGACATCCCCACAGATTTCAAAGCCCATAAGAAGATCATCAAGCTCTTCAAAGATCGCATGACGATGGTCGCAGAGGACCGTTTGGACTGGGCCTTGGGAGAATTACTGGCTTATGGCTCACTCCTGCTAGAGGGACATCCTATTCGATTGAGTGGCCAAGACTGTCGCCGAGGAACTTTCTCTCACAGACATTCTTACCTACTGAGTACAGACGCAGAACACGAGTGGGTAGGTCTGAATCAGATTCGTCCAGGAGAGCAAGCGCCTTTTGTAGCTTACAACTCTCCACTATCAGAGTACGGCGTTCTGGGCTTCGAATACGGCTACTCTATCACCAATCCGAATAATCTGGTGATCTGGGAGGCACAGTTTGGAGACTTTGCCAATGGATCGCAGATCATGATGGACCAATACATCTCCAGTGCCGAAACTAAGTGGCAGCGTATGAGTGGGCTGGTCCAGTACTTACCCCATGGGTTTGAAGGGCAAGGCCCCGAGCACTCCTCAGCTCGTCTAGAACGATACCTAGAACTGTGCGCACGGAAGAACATGCAGATCATGAATATCACGACACCTGCGAACTTTTTCCATTCCCTTCGCCGCCAAATGAAGACGGATTACCGTATTCCGCTCATTTATTTTACGCCCAAAAAGCTCCTGCGCTATCCCAAAGCTGTAAGTAAGCTATCGGATATGGCTTCGGGTACGCGTTTCCAAGAGCTAATTGACGATCCATATGTAGAAGCCAAAGCCGTCAAGCGTGTGCTGATCTGCTCTGGTAAGATCTATTATGACTTGCTAGAAGAGCAGCAAAATGGCAACCGCAAGGATATCGCTATCCTTCGACTTGAGCAGTTGTATCCCCTACCTGTGACACAGCTTCGTGATGCGATCAGTAAGTACGAGCATGCTGAGTGGCACTGGGTCCAAGAAGAACCACGCAACATGGGCGCATGGAACTATATACTGCGTGTCCTGACAGAGGTGCCGTTGAACTACATCGGACGCAAGCCTTCGGCTACACCTGCGACGGGTTACCACCACCAGCATATGGAAGAGCAGAACCAGATCATCTCAGAGGCATTTGGGAAGGTAGAAGAGACGGTGGCGTCTTGATCGTGTAAATGAAATGGAAATAGAGCATGGACCTTCCTTGCTTCCTTCTATTGTCTTTTATACAACATTTTGAAATACAAAGGGTAGGGATGTTTACACAAGCATCCCTACTTTCATTTTGATAGATAAACTTATGCCCCCACGCGGGAACTTCACGTTATCACCTACACTTTGGGGGGCAATCATGGTCTTCATAGGAGCCATTGGTACCTCCTCCAAGGCGATCCTCGCCAAACTCGCCTACGTCTATGGCATAGACGCGATCTCTTTACTCGCCATTCGGATGCTGATGGTATTCCCCATCTTTGCTGCAATCGCTTGGTACGCGTACAGACGCATTCACCCAAAACCAGCAGCTAAATATTACTTTCAACTCATTCCCATTGGTCTCCTGGGATATTACTTGGCTAGCTTCCTAGATTTTCAGGGCTTGCAATATGTTCCCGCAGCCATCGAGCGCCTCATTCTCTTTACGTATCCTACCCTGGTAGTGCTCCTTTCTAGGATCATTCTCAAAACGCGTATCAACACCCGACAGTGGATGGCACTGATGTTGGCTTATGCAGGAATTTTAATCGTCTTGGTAGGAGACCTGGACGTTTCTACAAGAGAAGGCATTTGGAAAGGAGGTATCTGGATATTCATGGCGGCACTTTGCTATGCGAGCTACATCATCGGGAGTCATCGCCTAATCCCTATTTTTGGTGTGGCTTATTTCACTTCACTTGCGATGAGTATAGCCTCTGTGGGCGTGTTTATTCATAGCTACCTTAAAGGAGCACAGGACCTTTTTTCGTATCCGCAACCTGTCTATGAATACATTGGCATCATGGGAGTGGTTTCGACCATTTTACCCGCTTTTTTGATTTCGGCGGGTATCCAACGTATTGGACCTGGAAATACCGCTATCATAGGAAGTGTGGGACCTGTTTCTACCATTGTGTTAGCTTACTTATTGCTAGATGAACCCTTTGGTGGAATACAAATAGTGGGCACGCTCGCAGTCATGGCGGGTGTGTTATTGATTTCTACCAAAAAAGGAACATGAGAGAAAAATCATGCTTAACTTTTCATACTTCTACCTTTCGATCATATTCTCCCATGACACACACTGTACTAGATCAACCCGTCTGGCATGCACTTTCTGAGACCCATCAAGCATTGGCACGCAACTTTCCTGGTGTCAAATGCTATGATTCTGCTTACTGTCCCTTTGGGGCATGGATAGATACCCAATCGCTGCCAGAGGCTTTAGATATCTATGCCCAGCAGATTGATTCTTTTTTCATCGTCGGAGAAAAGCCCCTTCATTCCTCCCGTCTCGTGATCCAGCAAGAATTGATTTGCCTACAAATGGTCTTGGATCAACCTATCATGCACACTGTTCATTCTCCCATCTCCCTCCTCTCACCTACTTTCTACCCACAAATATTTGATCTGGTTCAGTTGGTTCAACCTGGATACTTTCGGCCACAGACACCTCAGATGGGCGCTTATTATGGCATCTTTCAAGATGAAGAACTGGTAGCAATAACGGGGGAGCGAATGAAGCTGAATGATTTTACCGAAGTAAGTGCCGTCGTCACGCATCCTGATTGTACAGGGCGAGGATATGCCAAACAATTGATTACACACACTACTCGTCAGATATTTGCTGAGGGAAAAATCCCCTTCCTCCACGTAGCGGCATCTAATATTCCTGCCATTAGACTATATGAAAAATTGGGGTTTCGTGTCAGGAGAGAAATCAGCTTTTGGCAGTTGAAACAAGCATAGGGCGTACTGTATGCTGTCTGAGATACAGTCTGGTGAGAAAAAATTAGTATCTTGCCAGCTAGTTAGAACATACACAATGGACTTACCTTATTTTCTGGTGTTGGGCGTCGTCTTATTTGCTGTAGGAATTGCCCTGGTTTTGACTCGACGAAATATCATCATGGCCCTTATGGGTGTCGAGCTCATGCTAAATGCCGCCAACATCAACTTTGTCGCTTTCGCCCAATATGACCTCCAAAAGCTAGATGGGCAGATGGCCACCCTTTTTGTCATGGTACTCGCTGCTGCTGAAATCGCGGTAGCCTTGGCCATTGTCCTCAACGTATACAAACGCTTCCGTACGGTACGTCTCGACAAACTCGAAAACTCCTATCATGACCTAGCCTGACCTCCTGAAATAAGCCATTACCTTGAACGGATACCAATCACTCAGCGAGTCACTCCCCTTTCAGTCGATCCATACGTGGATGCTCCTGATACTTTGTCTACCTTTCTTCGGTTTTTTGGTCCTGAGACTCTTTGGAAAAAAATTTCCTCAGGGTGGACAGTGGATTGCCTTGGGTTTCATGGCAGTGTCCTTCTTATCTACCCTCATACTCATCTACCAAGGGTGGCAGCAGGAAATGGGCGAAGACATTCATCTTCGCATGGTCTGGTTCAATATCTCAGGGTTTGATCATCCGATTCATTTTACCTTAGGCTTGAGAGCGGATTCTTCTGCCATGGTCATGTGTGCCCTCGTAGCAGCGATCTCTACACTGGTCCTCCTTTTCTCTCAAGAATACATGAAAAAGGAGGCTCACCTAGACCGTTACTGGGCCTATCTGTGCCTCTTTGTGCTAGCGATGCAAGCCATCATCCTCGCAGATAACCTCATCTTGATTTTTGTAGGTTGGGAATTAGTCGGACTAGCCTCCTACTTCCTGATTGGCTTTTTTTATACCCAAGAAAAACCTGCGCGTGCTGCCCAAAAGGCATTTCTCATCAATCGTATAGGAGACACATTCTTCTTGATGGGAATGGCGATTTTATTTTCCCTCACCCAAACCCTAGATCTTAACGCTATTTGGGGATTACTGACAAAAGGGGAGATCCAAGGAGACTTATTCGTGATCACGTACAACTATCTCTCAGCTCCTATAGACGCTTCACTTATTGACCCTGAAAATATATTTGTCCGAGAGCTGCCACTGATTTGGTTGCAGCTGGCGGGGCTTTTCATCATAGGCGGAGCCTTGGGCAAGTCTGCTCAGTTTCCTTTACAGACATGGCTACCCGATGCGATGGCAGGACCAACACCCGTTTCCTCCTTGATCCATGCAGCGACCATGGTGGCAGCAGGTGTATACCTTGTGTCAAGGGTGTATTTTTTCTTGTTTTCATGGGTGCAAGTCACACTCGCCATCATCGGAGCTGTCACTGCTTTGATGGCTGCTATTGCGGCACTCACCCAGTGGGACATCAAACGTATATTAGCCTATTCGACTATATCCCAGCTGGGATATATGATGATGGGCATGGGCGTAGGGGTCTACGATGATGCGATGATGCATTTGATTACACACGCATTTTTCAAATGTGGGCTTTTCTTAGTCGCAGCCGTGATCATCCATCAGTTGCATCACTTCTCATCCCAACCCCAAGAAGGCATTCCTCCCTATAATGACATCCGCAACATGGGGGGTCTCTGGAAAGAACAACCCGTCCTGTTTCGCCTGTTCATGTTTATGATGCTGGCACTGGCGGGCATTCCTTTTACTTCGGGCTTTGTCTCCAAGGAAGGCATCATCATGGGGACTGTTGATTGGGCAGAGAGATTGCAGGGAGTGAGTTGGCTGATTCCTGCGATGGCATTGATCGGTGTAGGTTTGACGGCTTATTATATGGGGCGAATGACTATGTGGGTATTCATCAGTGAAAAGAGGAATGATGTCCCCAAGCAGAAAATTCACTGGAAAATGGCTGTTCCTTTATTTTTCATGGCTTTAGGCTCTTTCTGGTTTCCTATTTTTACCACTCCTTTCGAAAACTTCGGATATGTAAGTCAAGCATTTCCACTTCCCATTCAGCTTTTTCAAGTCCCTCCACTCCCTGGTGTGGGGCATGATCATTTGATGTGGACGATCTTATCTGTGAGTCTAGCCCTAGGCGGATTGGGAGTGGCATATGTCCGTTTCAAAAGGGAAAAATCCCAACAGCCTAGCCACGCCCTTCAAGCACTTTCCTTTCATCATTTTTATCAGGATGCCTTGTATGAAAATATCCTAGCGAAAGGGATGCTTGCGTTTGCCGCAGTATGGAAGTGGATCGATCAACATATCCTGGACGGTGCAGTAAAATTGGTGGCAAGTATCACCCATAATCAAGATACGCCCTCAGACAGTAGTTTTGAACCGCAACCTGCAGCAGATCGAGATCCCCTTCCTAGTGGGCCTTCTCTCGCACGTTTGGCGGAATGGATAGATGTAGATATTTTCGATCGTCTGGTTAATTATCTCGTTCGAGGGATTCAATACACGGGTACGTACGTATCCCGTACACAATCGGGAAAAGTCCAACGCTATTTTATAGGAATCATCCTTAGTGCAGCTGTCATCGTTTTGATTGCTAATCTATTGATATAAAGTAAATGATCTCTCTTAGCCCGTAGTCTTATTAGATAATATATGCCCATACTCAGCATACTCATATGGTTGCCGATGGTAGGAATGATCATCATGGCAGTAGGGCCCAAAAGCAGGGTACAACTTTACCAGTGGATTGCGCTGGTGGTCACTTTGCTTCAATTGGGATGGACGCTTGGCATGGTCTTACCTGCCTTTCTGGAAGCCAAATCAGGAGCAGATGCAGGAGGCTGGATGTCTCATTTTTACTTGCAGGAAGCCACTCCCTGGATCGATTTTTCCTTGGGGAGTATGGGTAGATTGTATATCGAGTATGCGTTGGGAATTGATGGTTTAGGCTTCCTCTTAGTCTTATTAACCACGATCATTATGCCTATTGCTGTACTCTCAGCTTGGGGGGTGACGCGGAATGTAAAGGGCTACTTTATGCTTTTTATGCTTCTTGACCTATCGATGATCGGGGTTTTCTGTGCCCTAGACTTCTTTTTATTCTACCTCTTCTACGAGTTCATGCTGCTTCCGATGTTTTTCCTCATCGGACTGTGGGGAGGACCCAGGCGAGAATATGCTTCCTTGAAATTCTTTCTGTACACACTGGTAGGCTCTGTCTTCATGTTGCTGATCATGGTAGGGCTACTCTTCAGCTTCCAAAATCCGATCCTGAGCACCCCTGAAACGCCCATCTACACCTTAAATTTTCTTCATATGTTTCAAGGGGCACCTGTAGAGGGGAGTTTCTTCGACCTGGATTCTACGCTTCTAGGCGTCAATGCGCGTCTCCTGGCCTTCGGGGTATTGTTCGTCGGTTTCGCGATCAAGCTTCCGATGGTTCCCGTACACACATGGCTCCCCGATGCACACGTGGAAGCACCCACACCTATCTCTGTGATTCTGGCAGGTATTCTCTTAAAAGTAGGGGGATATGGCATGCTGCGGATTTGCTATGGGATTTTTCCCGATGGTGCCCTGCACTTCACATGGTATATCGGATTGATGGGGGTCATATCGATCGTCTACGGAGCCTTCGTCGCAATGGCACAAAAGGATCTTAAACGACTGGTCGCCTACTCGTCTATCTCCCACATGGGCTTTGTGATGCTGGGGATCGCGTCTTTGACAGCTGTAGGGATGAGTGGCGCTACCCTCCAACTCTTCACGCATGGGATCATCTCAGCCATGCTTTTCTTGGTCGTCGGTGTCATCTATGATCGGGTCCATGACCGTCAGATCGAAAACTTTCGAGGACTCTGGCAACTGATGCCTGCTTATGCCGTCTTCACCTTGATTGGGTTCTTTGCCTCTTTAGGCCTTCCTGGCTTTGCAGCTTTTGTATCAGAACTGCTGGTTTTCATGGGTGCTTTTCAAGCGGCGCAGCTAGGCTCGCTTCCTTACTGGATGGCAATCGTCTCTACCTTGGGTATCGTACTGGGTGCGACCTATTACTTACGTACCTACCGACAGATGTTTTTTGGGATCTTCAATAGAAATCAGACGAGTGATTGGCTCCCCAAACTCACGGATCTCACTCCACGTGAATACCTACTCCTTACCCCCTTGGCAATCCTCACGGTGTGGCTGGGCGTATTCCCAGGTCCGCTACTCGACTTGTTCGAGGCAGACATGGCGGATTTCGGTCAATGGGTTCGCTATATGGGAGAAGAAATGATGGCTGGGCACTGAGGCGTATACAAGAACGTGTCCGTACG
Organism: Bacteroidota bacterium; assembly: GCA_038527485.1. Taxonomy (GTDB): domain Bacteria; phylum Bacteroidota; class Bacteroidia; order J057; family J057; genus JALEFZ01. The sequence goes on along the minus strand of JBCBFT010000003.1, from coordinate 115,248 downwards.
GCATTGGTCTTTTCAACAACTTGTGTAACTTGAAATGTGAGGAAGGCACTATCTAGGTTCTAGATGAATGATTGCTCACGCCAACACACAAACCTGACCCACTATGTATCGCACACAAAATAAAATCCAGACCCCAGAAAAGCTGATTTCACTTTGTCACTCCTGGCGCGTGATGGGCGAACATATAGCTTACATTTTTCTGGATTCACCTACCATCGACGTCGCCCTCATCAAAAAATTAGAACAAGTCAAGGAAGAAGAGAGCGAAAGGCTCACAGTTGCCCTCGCCAAAAACGCGCAGGCGGATGATACAGCATTTGTCCTTGCTGCTTTTGAAATTGTGGATGGTGTGACAGTGATTACGCCTGAGGAAAGAGAAAATTTTGAAACCTCCTTAGCACCTGAGGCTGTCTTATAGGATAGCCTATCTTTCAAAATACATGCTCTTCCTCAGTCATTTACCTCAATTGTACTTCTCCAATACTTTCAGAGACGTATCAAAGTTCTTATTGAGAGGAGCTGTAAACGTCACCGGCTCTCCTGTCTTGGGATGAGTGAAAGACAATTTCTCTGCATGGAGTAGATAGCCATGATTGATGGGGCGCTCCTCCTTGCGATTGCTCCATTTGTAGTTGCGTTTGAGCTGGGAGAGCATGATGTTGACACCCCCGTATAGGCCATCTCCTACGATGGGACATCCGATGGCAGCCAAGTGTACTCGGATCTGGTGCATACGTCCCGTCACAGGTTGGCAACGAAGTAGGGTGAAGTTTCGGTAAGCATTTTCTGTGTCTACAATGGTCTTAGAAGCCTTACCCTGATGGTGACTGACCGTTACTTTTCGGTTGGTCGACACATATAGTGGCAGGTCGATTTCATGACCTTCGAATCGGTGAACACCCCCCGTAAGTGTCAGGTATTCTTTCTTGACTTTCCGCTTCTCAAACTGGATAGAAATATTTCGATAATTTTCATCTCCCTTCGTTAGGAGCATGATACCCGAAGTATTTTTATCTAAACGGTGGCAAAGACGTAAGTCTTGATTATAGACTTTGGCTAGGTGGTTGATATTTCGGTTGCTCTTGTCATCCAAACTCGCCACATCCAAAGGCTTGTTGATCAGCACAATATCATCATCCTCAAATACGATGATTTCGTGGAAGCGGATAAATTTCTGCGTCTTCACTGCCATAGTATTCAATTTTTTCGCCTTTGAAGTGTTTGAACAAAAGAAAACGTAAGATGGGACATTATGTTTCCATAATCCCAATAAGCCATTCGTAGGACCGTATGGCTTTTTCTGCTTCCTTATAAGATGGATAGAATTTTTGGACCCATGCCCAAAAAGCAGGACTATGGTTCATCTCACGTAAGTGCATGAGTTCGTGGATGATGATATAGTCAATGAGCGTAGGAGGGAGAAAAATCAGATGCCAGTTGAAATTGAGGTTGCGCTTACTAGAGCAGGACCCCCATTTGCTGCGCACATCTTTCACTCTGATCTGTCCAAAAGAGGAGTCGGTCCATTCTCCCAGCGTAGTGGTTCGATTCTGGATATGATCCTTTGCAAGGGCACGCAGCGCTTGGTAGATGATTTCCTTACGATCCCCTACCATTTGATCTGTCACTGAGATAATGACTTGCTCATCTTCTACTCTGACTTGTCGGTTTTTTCCCTGCCGAAAAATCAACTTGTACATTTCTCCCATGTACAAAATCTTCCCCGCAGCCAGGTGTTTCAGAAAATCTTCTCTTCGTGCGTAGAGCGCTTGAGATTGTGCATAATGCTTGAGAATCCAGTTTTTATGCTTTTCAATGGCTTGATGGTGGGCAGGGGTCAGTTTTCCATTGGGTGTTCGTATAATCAATACGGGTTCATTGGGCTTAAACCGAAAGTTCAAAGCCTTTCCTTGTGCCTTTTCGACTCGACAAGGTATTTTAACTGTATCTATATGCAAGAACATATTATCACGACTCATGAGTAGACGAAGAATCGTCATCTAGAAAGAAATATGAATAGATTATTCATCCGATTCGCATATTCCGATCTACGAAAGTTGCGCTAGCTATTGCGCTTACTTCAAATGAAGAAAGACCTGCACCACATAATACTCACCGTTTCGCGCGCGTGCTACCCCTATGCCTGTGTACTCAAAATCTCCCTTCAAGTTGCGATGGTGTCCTGGACTGTCAATCCAGCTACGCGTGGCGATCTCTGCGACAAAACCTGACGAATAGGTACAAGTATACAGATTTTCTGCAAAATGATAGGCTCTCCCCAAGCCTTTGCCTGCGGCTTTGAGACGTTGCTTGAACCCTGCATGAGAAAAAGGCTTTCGCTTGGTGGCCATATCCTCCGCGTGCCGACGGGCAATCCCATCTAAATTAGGTACACGCTTCAGTTTCTTCAACCTGATCGACCGCCTGTAATCATTGGTCTGTTTCAAGACCTGCCACTCGATAGCCTTCGTATCTATAGGGGGTACAGGCATATAAAAGCCTGTCATCCATCCTCCCAAGATGAGAATCAATAAGGCAGAAACAACAGACTTTGAAGCTGATTGCCCCAAATTGACAACTTTGTTTATCTTTGGCATGCTAACGAATAAATTAACTTTATGCGGTTCGAAGTAAACGTCGAAGATCAGTATACAGAATTCAAGTTACTGGAGGAAAATCTCAACAGCAGAATATCTCCCGATCTCAAAGCTGAATTTGTCAAACGGGACTTTAAAAACCTCGTACTCAACCTTTCTATGGTTAAGTATGCAGACAGTTCAGGACTGAGTGCTATTTTGAGGGCCAATAAACTCTGTATGGATAAAGAAGGTATTCTTGTCATTTGCAGTGTACAACCCCATGTTGAGAAGCTTATCACCATCTCTCAGCTACAAACAGTGCTTACGCTTCTTCCCACAAGTGAAGAGGCTATCGAAGCGATTTTCATGCACGAAATAGAAAACGAAATTACCAAAACCAGTGGCGACTTAGACAGCAATCATAACGGCTAGGTAATCAAAACCCATTTTCTTGTATCAGATACCCTATCCCCTGTGAGTGTATTCGAAGTCCGTATACTGGGAACGAGCGCAGCAATTCCTACCAATTCCCGCCTGCCCTCTGCTCAGGTGGTCACGATCAATGATCGTCATCACCTCGTGGACTGTGGCGAAGGTACGCAAATCCAGATGATTCGTCAACGCGTGAAGTTCTCTAGATTGGATGCGATTTTTATTTCGCACTTGCATGGGGACCATGTGTTGGGTGTGCCAGGTCTACTCAGCTCGATGAGCATCTACGAACGCAATTTCCCCCTCAAACTTTTTGCCCCATCTGGTCTGAAGGACATTCTAGATCTGGTTTTCTCCCAAACCCATAGCTATCTCACCTATCCACTAGAATTTATTCCCACAGAAGATTTTGATGTAGGCGACGTCATCCACGAGACGGACAAGTACTCGGTTTCCCTACTACCTTTGGAACATAGAATCTTTTCACGTGGATTTCTCTTTAAGGAAGTCAATAAGAAACCTAAATTCGATTTTTATAAGGCAAAATCACTCGAAATTCCCAACAACTATTTCCCCTTGTTGAAGCAAGGAAATGTAGTGACCTTAGAAGATGGGAGGCAGATTTCTCCTGAAGAGGTGTTAGCTCCTGCGGATCATCCGCTATCTTATGCCTACTGCTCAGATACGCGGTACAATCCTGCCATTGTAGATCATATCAAGGATTCGCTTCTTCTATATCACGAATCTACTTTCTTACATGCGCTCAAAGCGCGCGCAGATGAAACATATCATAGCACAGCAAAAGAAGCTGCAAAAATCGCCAAAGACGCACGCGTTAAAAAGCTTCTCTTAGGACACTTTTCGGCTAGATATAGGGATCTAGCTCCCCTTGTTGCAGAAGCACAGCGCATATTCCCCGAAGTAGAAGCCGCACGTGAGGGACAGGTTTTCAACCTAAAAGACTTGGCAAAAGCCTATGTTTAAGAAAGAAAATATCCTCTTCATCATCCTAGGTGGCTTCTTTGTGACCAATGCCCTGATCGCAGAAATCATTGGAACAAAGTTATTCTCCGTTGAAAAAATATTCGGCCTAGACCCGGCCAATCTTTCTTTGTTTGGGCAAGAGGGCATGTCCTTCAATATGACAGCTGGGGTTCTCCTATGGCCTGTCGTATTTGTGATGACTGACATCATCAACGAGTACTACGGACGAAAAGGCGTACAGCTCCTTTCCTACCTCACAGCAGCCTTGATTTCCTATGCCTTTTTGATGATTTTTCTTTCTATGTGGGTCCCTCCCGCAGACTTTTGGCTTGGGAGCTATCCAGAGATCAAGCCTTCTATAGAAGTGGCCTACGAATCAATCATGGGACAAGGCCTCCTCATTATTCTAGGGTCACTGGTCGCATTTTTGGTCGGACAGATTACAGATGTTTATGCCTTCCATTATTTGCGTCGATTCACAGGTGAAAAGATGCTCTGGTTTCGCGCAACAGGTTCCACATTGATCTCTCAGCTCATCGATAGTTTCATTGTACTAGGTGTCGCTTTTTACCTTCCAGGTACTTGGCCTTTGTCTTTATTCTTGGCAGTCGGAATCGTGAATTATATTTATAAATTTCTAGTTGCCGTAGCACTTACGCCTGCACTTTATCTGGTCCATTATGTGATCGACTCCTATCTCGGAAAAGAGAAAGCACATGAGTTGACTACCCAAGCCGCAAAAGAATCAAGTCTTACCCCTTTAAAGCGCTAATTCGCGTTTTGCAATTTGCTATACATTATTATACTGATAAACAATAATTTGGACAGAATATTTCCATTATCGGACTTACTATTTTTGAGAACGATAGGTTTATATGAAAGATGCGCTAGGATGAAACAGAATTTATTATATATTTATACAAGTCCAGTATGCCAACAAAACTTGCTCGGTGGATATTCTTGAACGCATTATAGAAAACCTGACCAGCGATGAAGTTCGCAGGTTCAAAATTCTGTCTAACAGATTCAAAGCAGACGAAGAAAAAAAGTTGCTCATCCTCTTTGATGCAATCAGGACAGGTGACTTCAAAACTACAGAACCCGTCGTCATTGCTTCTCTTTATGGCAGTACCGATTCCAAGGCGAAAAATTCCTATTATCGCCTGAGGAATAAACTCCTTCAAAATCTCGAAAAAAGCCTCCTCTTCTATCATTTCAACTATAAAAATTCGATAGAAGCGTTATCCAATATTCAGCTTTCCATGCTCTTTCGAGAACGAGGCTTGTACAGAGAAGCTTTTTATCAGCTGAAGAAGGCGGAGAAAGTAGGACTGGATCAAGACCAATTCAACGTACTCGAAGTTGTGTATGCGGAAATGGTCAAACTCGCCACTCATCATGAAATTGACATAGAGAGTATCATCCACCGACGTCGGGAAAATCAGAAGAAGATCGAAATACTCCGTGCAAATAGTGAAGTGCTGGGAACCATTACGCAAGAGCTTTCTCGACGTAACTATGCACGTAGCAAACGAAGCTCTTCTGTTATTGATACCCTTGAACAAATCAAGGCACAACTGGAAGAACATGCGCAGATTTTTCGCTCAGCTTCAGGCAAAATCATGATCATGAATACGGTCGCTCCTATCTTGATCCAAAAAGGAGCCTACCGAGAACTTGCCGACTATGCGCAGGCGACATTAGACGATTTTGAATCCGAAAATCTATTCAGTGAAGACAATCATACCACGAGGCTACGTCTTCGCATATTCAGAATCAACTCTCTGTTGAAACTTCTGCGTTTGGAACAAGCACTCAAGGAATTAGAAATATTCTGTGAAGAGCTGGATATGTACCACAGGCAAAATTTCAACGAGTTTGCTTTCCACTTCTATGCCAATAAAGTCTTTGCACTCAAACTGGCGCGTCGCATAGACGAAGCGCAAGCCGTGCTAGACGAGGCCTTTCTCCAAAAAGAGATCCTCAAAAATGGCACACCAGAAGTCTTCCTGCTCATAAGCCAAGCAGATCAATATTTCAGTAAGCAAGATTACGAAAAGGCGATTCTTACCCTCAATCGTTTGATCAAACACAGCCATTTCTCTAAACTAGATGCTGAAATCCGACTCTTTGTACAGATATTTCGTGTGGTCAATTTCTATGAAGCAGGCCAACACAAGCAAGTAGCGGATACCGCAAAGTCTATCAGGAGGAGTTTCCGTAATCTGCTCAAGGATGAATTCTATGAAAAAACCACCAAATTTCTAGAGATTCTGCTCCGCATGAATACTGCCGCCGTCGAAGGAAAGAAAGTATTCCTCAAAGCCGCGCTGCGTAATTTCACAGAAGCTTATCCACCTTCAGAAATTGGGGACAATCAAATCATACTCTACGAATTGTATCTTCAATCCAAACTCAATCCCGAGTACAGCTATTATCAACTGCTGTGTAATAAGGCACTCCAAGCCGTTTCGTAGTTCTGTGGCATAAGTTGATACTCAAGAATGCTCAAACCATACACTCAGTGAAAAGCAGATTTTACTATCTGATTTTATGCTCGTGGCTTTACTGGATCTTCTTGAAAGAAACATTTTACACGCCTGATTGTCATCAGTAACTTGACGATCTCATCTTTCCGATTGCCTTCGGATTGGTTTTTGCTTATTATTTGCGAAAAATGAAGCAGATAAGTCTGTTGTATATAGTAGGCTAAACAGCGAACATCGTATGTACGTTGTATCGCTCAAGTGCTATCAGGCTTTTTGCTCATAAAAACTATAAATACGGACTACAAATTCAACTTTCATGGATAACAAATTCATTGAACGTCTTCAAAGTGAGATCGCAGAAATTGATGCTGCGGGTTTATTTAAGCGCGAGCGTGTCATCACTGGACCACAAGCTGCGGAGATCTCGGTCTCTACAGGAGAGGAAGTCCTGAATTTCTGTGCCAATAATTATCTTGGACTTTCTTCACATCCCAAGGTCATAGAAGCGGCACATAAAACCATTGATACGCACGGTTATGGCATGTCTTCCGTTCGTTTTATTTGTGGGACACAGGACATCCACAAAGAGCTAGAAGCCAAACTTTCCACCTTCTTGGGCACAGAGGATACTATTCTCTACGCAGCTGCCTTTGATGCAAATGGAGGTGTATTTGAGCCGCTACTCACCAAAGAGGACGCCATCATTTCTGATCAGCTGAACCACGCCTCTATCATCGACGGCGTCCGACTGTGCAAAGCTGCACGCTATCGCTACAAACACAATGACATGGCCGATCTAGAAAAGCAGCTCAAAGATAGCCAAGATGCACGTACACGTGTCATTGTCACAGATGGTGTATTCTCCATGGATGGAACCCTCGCACAGCTTGACAAAATCTGTGACTTGGCCGATCAGTATAACGCCCTCGTCATGGTCGACGAATGCCATGCCACAGGATTTGTAGGTGCCACAGGGCGCGGGACGATCGAGCACTGTGACGTCATCGGTCGTGTAGACATCATCACAGGCACATTAGGTAAGGCACTTGGCGGAGCTTCGGGCGGATTTACCTCTGGCAGAAAAGAGATCATCGAGATGTTGCGTCAGCGTTCTAGACCCTATCTATTCAGTAATACATTGGCTCCATCGATTGTAGGAGCGAGTATCGCCGTGCTAGATATGCTCTCTGAGACGACCGAGCTGCGAGATAAGTTAGAGGAAAATACCACTTATTTCCGTGAGAAAATGACAGCAGCAGGTTTTGATTTGAAACCTGGTACACACGCCATTGTCCCCGTCATGCTATACGATGCTCCGCTAGCGCAAGAGTTTGCAGATAAGCTGTTGGCGAGAGGGATCTATGTCATCGGCTTTTTCTATCCTGTAGTACCTAAAGGAGAGGCACGTATCCGTGTACAGCTTTCTGCTGCCCATGACAAAGTACATTTGAATAAAGCAATTAGGGCATTTATCGCTGTAGGTCAGGAGCTTAACGTCTTGAAACAGCCTGCTTAAGCATGTAATCGTATACAATCGAAAGGGAAATGGAGCCATTCTATTTCCCTTTTTTCTTTATCATTGTACATGCAACCCATCATCGAGTGTATCCCCAATTTCAGCGAAGGACAAAATCAGGAAGTAATCGATCAGATTGCAGCAGCGATCCGTGGAGTAGAGGGTGTCAAACTCATGCATGTAGACATGGGATATTCTGCAAACCGCACGGTCATGACCTTTGCAGGCGCTCCTGACCGAGTCATCGAAGCCGCTTTTCGGGGAATCAAAGAGGCCAGCAAGCGGATCGATATGTCTACACAAAGCGGGACCCATCCACGTATGGGGGCGACAGATGTATGTCCATTGGTTCCAATCCAAGGTATTAGCTTCGAAGAGGTGCTGCCTTACGTAGAGAAACTGGGACACAGAGTGGGGAACGAATTGGATATTCCCGTCTATTTCTATGAAAAATCTGCCCTTACACCTGAAAGACAAAACTTAGCATTCATCAGAAAAGGGGGATACGAAGGATTTCAAGCCAAAATGCTACAGGAGGAATGGAAACCCGATGCTGGACCTCAGCGCTTCCATCCACAAGCGGGGCAGACTGTCATCGGAGTGAGAGACTTTCTCATTGCTTACAACATCCATTTAGACACCCAAAATACGTCTCTGGCGAAAGAAATTGCGAGAGAGATCAGAGAGAGCGGAAAAATCATCCAGAAAAATGGGGTCAAGCATCGTGTCGCTGGAACTTGTAAAGGAGTCAAAGCGATCGGTTGGTATGTAGATGAGTTTGGTTTGGCACAAGTTTCCACCAACGTGACGGATCTTGGGGCCACTCCAGTACATAGGGTATTTGAGGAGGTAAAAAAGGAAGCACACAAAAGGGGGATTAGAGTTCGAGGTTCTGAAATCATTGGTATGATTCCTAAAAAAGTATTGATCGCTGCGGGAAAATACTATGAAAAACAGGAAAATCAGTCAGAAGAGTCGCTGATTCGAAGGGCGATCGACCAACTAGGACTTAGTGAATTTGACTTATTTGATCCCTCCCAAAAGATCCTTGAATATCAGTTGAAATTGTAGGTATTTTTTTCCTACTTTTCGTCTAAAATCAAAAGATAAAATTACTATTTATATCAAAAAAATGTTAAGTCAATTCATTAGAAATTTAATATAATCTTCCCTTAAAATTATCTACCTTTTTATCTGGAATAAATATTCTATTTTTATTATTTTCCTCTCTAAAAACAACCTTAAAAATCATCTTTCTTGCCTCATTATCAGGGCTTATCCTTCTTCTAATCTTTTCCCGATATCTGCCCCTTTTTGGTATTCCCTCCGCTTAGGAAAATTGGGTGAATTTGAAAAATTCAAAGATCCGCAGTTTGAGAAATACGCATATATTTATATATTCCATAATGATTTGATAACTGTGCAATTTATTTCGTAACCTAAGCCTTAACACTATGCGGAATTTCTTTACCCTGCTGGTGGTTTTGGGACTATCCATAACCACAGCATTGGGGCAAGCTTCTTATCAGGTGTCGTTTTCGGACGGTACTGGTAATCCGGGTGGTCTGAACACGGAGACCGATGCAGCCAGCGTCGCCACGTGGGATACCGTCCTCAATGCCAGTCTAGCCGCCAACACTTGGTCAGCCCCAGCAACTATTCCATTTCCATTTGACTTCTTCGGCAGTCCTGTTACACAATATGTAGTATCAGGCAACGGGTTGCTCACATTTGATGTGAATGCAGCTCTGACGACGCCACCAGTCAATGCGAACACGGACCTTCCCAACGCTTTATTGCCCGACTCTACAATCGCGGCGATGTGGGATGAGTTCACCATCAACCCTCCGATTGGAACAAACGACCGCGTTGTATCTAAAACATTTGGTACAGCACCCGATCGTCAACACTGGATCAAGTGGTTCTCATACGAAATTGGAGGAGTTGGTTTTTCCTACTTCGCAATTGTATTGGAAGAAAAAACCAATAGAGTGTACGTTGTAGACCTGTATAGCGCAGGTTCGCCTTTACTCACGACCACTGTGGGCGTGCAGTTAGACGCGAGTACAGCCGTTCAGTTTGGCAATGACAGCATCCCTCAAGCAGGGAATGGCTCAGGTAATGCCGACAACGACTACTGGGAGTTTACGCCTTTCACCATCTCTCCTGTAGATTTGGGTGTGACTGCTTATGTCTCTCCTGACTTTGACTGTTTTGGAGATACGATCAATCTGGTTGCTACCGTCACCAACTTCGGTACACAGGCGATCGACCTCTTGGCAGCAGGTGCCAACCTTGACTTCCAGATTACAGGAGCTGCTTCCGTTACAGGGATTAGCCCATTGACAGGAACGCTTGCGTCGGGTGCCTCAGCAGACTTCACATTTGGTCTACCTGTAGTTTTGACGAACACAGGTTCTTACACCATCAAAACCTTCACGACGGTAGCCAACGACGGCAATGCCATCAATGATACCTTGGAGGCCAACTTTACCAAGATCTTCGGTAGTTTGTTGCCCGTGGATTTCACAGGCTTTAGTGGGGGCAACCTACCTACGATTGCGCCTGGATGGTCTGAGACAGAAGGAACGCCTCCTTCAGGAACCTTCTCTTCGTGGACTTCTCGAGATTTTGCCAATGCAGGTGGACCTAATGGTACCGCTGCTGTGCTTAATGTATTTGGCACATTCTTGGATAATGAGTTGATCATTAGTCCACAGTTCATCCCAACGGCGACGACCATCATGACGTATGATATCGCGCTGACTGACTTTTTCACTACTGCACAAGGTACTTTGGATCCAGATGATACCGTAAGTGTGGTCATTTCTACAGACTGTGGGGTTACCTTCACACCTCTTGTCAATTATACAGCTTCTTCGACTATCTCAGCTACTGGGCAGACAGATACGGTAGATCTTGGTCCTTTTGCAGGGCAGGTCGTCGTTGTAGGTTTTGCAGGAGATGACGGTACCGTCAGTGGTACAGAGGATGTCGACTTCTTTGTAGACAATATCAATGTCATTCAACAGCTTCCTGTAGACATGGGGGTATCAGCTATACTTTCTCCTACAGATGATGCTTGCTACGGACCTGCAGAATTGGTACAAGTAGAAGTAACTAACTTTGGTACACAGCCGATTGATTTCAGTGCCAACGCAACGGGTGTGTTCTTCCAAGTAGACGGACCTAATATGGCTACCTACTCTACGCTCCTTAATACTGGTACATTGGCAGTCGGTGCTACCCAAGTCGTAGATATCACACCTTCTGGTGACTTCAGCTCTCCTGGATTGAATGTAGTGAACGCATATACGCAGGTAATTTCAGGTGCTGATCCAGGTGGTTTCAACGATACTACTTCTGTTTCATTTGAGACTGTACCTACAGTTGTAGCACCTTATCTAGAGGATTTTGAGCTATTTACTTCTTCTACAGGTACAACTGATCCAGGTACCATCGGCGGTGGTTGGACACGTGATCCTAATGTATCTGCCTTTGCATGGTATCCTGACGCTGGTGGTACACCTTCAGGCGGTACGGGTCCTTCGGTAGACCACTCTACAGGTAGTGCGACAGGTCTCTACATGTATGTAGAGGGTAGTAACGGAGGTCAATTTGCCTTCTTGAAGAGCCCTTGTATCGACATCAGTGCCTTGGGTAATCCTTCCTTAGAGTTCTATTACCACATGTTTGGTGATGATATGGGAGTCTTGACAGCAAGTGTGATTGATGATCAGGGAGATACGACTGTTGTATTCTCAGCTTCTGGTCAACAACAATCCGCTCAAGCTGATCCTTATCTGCGTGCATTTGCTGATTTGAGTGCTTTTGCTGGACAAACCATCCAACTACTCTTCACAGGAGAAGACGGTACTGGTTTTGAAACAGATATGGCAATTGATGATGTCAATGTATTTGATCTTGCACTTATTGACTTTGCAGCTTTAGAATTCGTTCAGCCTGATGGTCCTGGTTGCTACGGTTCGGCCGAAGATGTCATTGCTTCTGTTGTTAACTTTGGTACTCCTATAGACCTAGCTACAGAAAATGTGACGATCAACGTAGACATTGCAGGTCCTACCAACGGTAACTTCAACGTAGTCCTGAACACAGGTACTGTGAATACTGGTGATACCTTGACTGAGCTTGTTACAAGTGTAGCAGACTTGAGTACGCCTGGTATCTATACATTTACACTGACTGTATTTACACCTAATGATGCAGACGCCTCGAACAACTCTTTGAGCTTCACAGTAGAATCACTTCCTGTGGTTACAGCTCCTTATCTAGAGGACTTCGACTTGTTCCCATCCTCTACAGGTACAGGTAACCCCAGTAACCTGCTCAATGGATGGACGCGTACACCAGAAGGTACAGGTGGTATCTTTACATGGTTCCCTGATGCAGATGGTACACCTTCAGGTGGTACAGGTCCGCTTGTAGACCATACACAGGGCAATGCGACAGGTATCTACCTCTATACAGAAGCTTCCAACACGGCACAAGGTCCAATCGCTGAGCTATTTAGCCCATGTATTGATCTTTCTGCCATTAATGCTCCTGCGCTTGAGTTCTGGTATCATATGGCAGGTACCAATATGGGTACATTGACTGTCCTAGGTACAAACAGCGGTGGTTTGACGGTAGAATTGGCTCAATTTGTCGGTTCTCAGCAAGGTGCTTCTGCAGATCCTTGGTTACTGGCTACGGCTAGTCTGGATACCTTCGCGGGACAAACCATTCAGTTGATTTTCCGTGGAGAAAGAGGCAACGGATTCTCTTCCGATATGGCGATTGACGATGTGCGTGTATACGATCTTCCTGCTGTGGACGTAGGTCCAGCTGTGGCATCCCCACTTCTTGAGCCTATGCCAGTAGAGTGTTTCGACGTAGCAGAAGAAGTGATTGCCAGTATTCAGAACTTCGGTGGACCACTGGATCTGAGTGTAGAAAACGTAACTGTAAACGTAGAGATCACAGGCCCTCTTGCGCCACAGACCTTCTCTACGACTGTCACATCTGGCAACTTGGCTTCTATCGCCACACTTGCTGCTACCGTTACCTCGACAGCGGACTTCAGTGCAGGTGGTCTATATGATGTAGAGATCATCGTTTCTTCGGCGAATGATGCCAATGCTTCGAATGATACAGCTGTCGTGACCTTGGAGAACATCGTCGTTCCATCTGTTGGTTCGAACTTACCTCCTGTTACGTTTGATGGTTTCAACGGGGGTAACCTTCCCACAATTTCTCCCGGTTGGTTTGAGATTGATGGTGTAGATGCTCCGCCGATTGATGGTACAACTGGCTTCTCAAGCTGGACTTCTACTCCATTTGGTAATGATGCCGCTAGTCCAAACGGAACAGCCGCACGCTTGAACATCTTCTCCAACTTCTTAGACAGAGAGTGGATCGCTGGACCTAAGTTTACTGTGACAGCTCAGTCCTTCCTCTTCTACGATTTGGCTCTGACAGACTTTGCTAGTACACTACCTGGAACACTAGGTTCTGATGATACGGTGATGGTCATGATGTCTATCGATTGTGGTGGCGCATACTTCCCGATCGCTATTTACGATTCTAGCTCTAACATCAGCAATACAGGTCAAATAGACTCTATCGACCTTTCTGCTTTTGCAGGTGAGGAAGCTTACATAGCATTTGTAGGGGATGCAGGAACTGTAGCTGACCCAGAAGATATCGATTTCTTCATTGACAATATCAACATCCGTGAGGTGCTACCTCTAGACATGGCAGCTTCAGCTATCACGACACCTTCAGGTGATGCGTGCTTCACCACGACAGAGGATATTGTAGTTGAGGTAGAAAACCAGGGTACGCAGCCCATTGACTTCGCGACCGACAACATGACGGTAACAGTAGAAGTAGCAGGTCCAAATGCCAACACTTACTCTACGACAGTAACAAGTGGTATACTTGCGTCTCAAGGCACTCAGCTTGTCACAGTGACAACTACGGCTGACTTGAGCCAAGGTGGTTTCAATGACTTTACGGCTTACATCGACATTGTCAATGATCCGAATGGCATCAACGATACCACAACAGCTACTGTTCAGACCATTCCGATTGTATCGATTCCTTACTCTGAGGACTTTGAAACATTTACGGCAGGTAACCCTGGTGCCCTAGCCAATGGCTGGACACGCACGAGCGTACAGCCTGGACAGTTCCCATGGGTACCCAACGTTGGTGGTACAGGATCTGGTGGTACAGGACCTGCGGGTGATCATACGACCAACTTCGGTGGTGGTGTGTACATGTACACAGAAGCTTCCTTCCCAGCAGTGCAGGGCGATGTATCTACACTGAGTAGCCCATGTATCGACCTTGCGGGACAGACAAACCCCACATTGGAGTTCTGGTATCATATGTTTGGTGCAGCGATGGGTACACTTGAGCTGGATGTCATCCGAGTAGGTGGAGATACAACCAACGTATTTACGGCTACAGGTCAGCAGCAAACATCAGAAACCGATGCATGGTTGAGATCACAAGTTGATATGACCCCATTTGCAGGTGATACCGTCATCCTACAGTGGGTAGGTACCATGGGTAGTACCTTCACCAGTGACATGGCTATTGACGATGTGCGCTTCATCTTCTCAGATGATCTTACTGTAGTAAGCGTAGATAGTGTAAATAATGGTCGTCAGTTAACTTCTACTGAGCTCACAGCTACAAATACGGTAGGAGCAACTATAGTAAACGTAGGTGTCAACCCTGCAAGTAACTTCCCGATCAGCCTATGGGTAGATGGTACGGTGGTAACGACAGACGTTATTACGGCTACAATCCAGCCTGGCGATTCACTCGCACACGTCTTTTCTGGGATTGTCAACCTAGCTGCACCAGGAGACTACGATATCCGTGCTTACACTGACTATACGATCGATGGTGACAACACCAACGACACCATTCAACAGATCGTTCGCCACGTAGAGAACGCACCTGTACAGTTGCCATACTTCGAAGGATTCGAAGGTGTGACTGAGCCTCCATTGGTAGGGGGTACGTTTGCCATCAATGGCATCGACCGCTTCGACCACGAATCTTTTGGCAACAACGGTCGTGTACAGTTTGATCTTGGTTTCCAGCGCACAGGACTGAAAGCAGCTTCGCTTGAATCTGCCAATATCGTGACGCCTGATGAGATCAACTTCTTGATCGCGACATTCAATATGTCCAACTTTACCGCATCTGACTCCATCTTCTTGGACTTCTACATCGCGAATAACGGTGATGAGCCAGATCCAAACGACCGCGTATGGATTAGAGGTAGCGATACAGATGCATGGATACAGTTTGTGGATTGGACCACAATCCCGAACAACAACACGTATGTTCCTTTCACAGATATCAATATCACGAAGCTTCTAACGGACAACGGACAGGCTTACTCGACCAGTACGCAGATCCGCTGGGGACAGGAAGACAACTTCCCATTCACAGGTCCTGATGGATTGAATATTGACGATATCGGACTTCGCAAGATCTTCAACTTTGATGCAGCAGCAACTGATGTGCTGGCGCCATCATCTGGAGAGTGTGGTTCTGATACGACTTTCTTCACCATCGACATCACAAACGAAGGTTTCGTACCATTGACTTCTGTAGGTGTGACTACTGAAGTTACATTCCCAGATAACACCGTACAGACGTTCAACAATACCTTGACTCCTGCAAACCTTGCGCTATTGTTTAGTGAGTCTGAGTCTATCCAGGTAGGACCTGTCAATACATCTGGCGGAGGTACCTTCAAGGTTACTTCTTACACGACATTGTCTACTGACGAATTGAATGCGAATGATACTGTGATGGCCGAGGTTGACTTCAAGCCTTCCATTCCACCAATCGTCAGCGTGAGCGAGCCTGTATGTGAAGGAGATTCAGCTGTACTAACTGTAGCTCCAGAAGACGGTGCCATCTTCGTATTGTATGACAGCCCCACAGACTCTGTAGGATTGGATACAGGCGATGTATTCACTGTCGGACCGATCACGACAGCTGATACATTCTATGTAGGAGATGTCGGTTCTCAAGGAAAAGTAGGTGCAGTAGATTCTACTATCGGTCCCGGTAGCTACTACTTCTTCTTCCCTGACGGATTGCTCTTCGATGTACAGCAAAGCATCGTCCTTCAAGATGTGCGCGTCTATCCAGATGCAGACACAGGTACATTCGTCGTCAACCTAGTTGATGGTGGGGGTGTAGTAGTAGAAAGCGATACCATTCCATTTGGAGGTACTGTGACTGACACAGTGTTGACACTGAACTGGTCTATCAACCCTGGTAGCTACTCAATCAACTTGGATGGATCTGTCCTCCCAGGTGGTGTATGGAGAAACCAAGCAGGTGGAGCTTACCCATACTCTGTCCCAGGTGTCGTAGACATCACAGGTCCTATCAACAACTTGGCTGGATTCTATTACTTCTTCTACAATTGGACGGTAGTCGTACCACCATGTCCACGTGATCGTCGTGAGGTAGTAGTGGCGCCAACGCCTGTCGCTTCTGCGGCATTCATGGCAGACACTTCTGCGGGCAACCTTCAGGCAGCCTTCACAGATATGTCTTCTGGTGCAGACTCCATCCGCTTTGAGTTTGGAGACGGTGGAACCTCTTCTATGAGTAACCCAGTCTATACCTATCCTGATACAGGATTTTACACCGTTACGCTGATTGCCTTTAGCCCATGTGGAAATGACACTACGACTGAAGAAATCTTCGTAAGCTGTAACTTCCCAACAGCAGGATTCGCAGCCTCACTTGATCCCGATCCTACGAACCTCGATCTGAAGTGGAACTTTGTAAGTACCTCTGGTAATGCAGATTCTACCTTCTACACGATCGATGTCAACGGAACGCCGACAGACATTCCAGGGCCGAATGCTTCATTCACATTCCCAGGTAGTGGGCAATACACCGTGACCATCACATCCTTCAACATCTGTGACACTGTGACGTCTACACAGACAATCAATGTCGTGCAGGTAGGATTGGATGCCTTGATCGAATCGGGTAGCCTCAACATCTATCCAAACCCAACAGAGGACATCCTCTTCTTGGATATGGCGTTGCTGCAGACACTGGATCTCAATCTTGAGGTTGTAGATATGCGTGGTAAGAAAGTCTACGGAACTTCTTACGAAAGTGTAAACGGTGCCTTCTCACACAGATTTGACCTGTCAGATCTTGCGAAAGGTGTGTATCTCCTGAAAATTCAAGTGGGTGACCAAGTCATGACACAGAAAGTTCAGGTTGAATAAACCATTAGATTTTTACGAACGTCAATAAAAGAGGCGGCCTCGAAAGGGGCCGCCTCTATTTTTTAGCTTGGCACGTAGGAATAAACGTTACATACTTTGCTACATGATTCCTTCGAAATAATTCCTCCTCCTTTACGCCCCCAATTCCTTGACGGCTAACCAGGCCATCAAACCCGTGCTGTGCCCAAAAGCTGTCTCATCAATGTCAAAACGGGGGGTATGCAGACCATGTACAATTCCCTTTGCTTCATTGCGGGTTCCTAACCGGTAAAAACAGCCAGGAATCTCGTGTGTATAGTAAGAGAAATCTTCTGCAGCCATCCAAAGGTCCAAATCAATCACATGCTCCTCACCCATATAATCCTTGATCGCTCCATGTGCTCTCTCCGTCAGCGCTTCATCATTATACAACATCGGATATCCTTTGCGAATTTCTAGCTCCGCCTTTCCCCCCAACGCCTCAGCTGTATGCTGGACAATGGATTTAATCTTTTCATGCGCCTGCTCACGCCAAGTCTCGTTCATCGTTCTAAATGTTCCCATCACAAAGACTTCGTCAGGAATCACATTTGTCGCTCCCTTTGCTTCTATGTGACCAAAAGATAAAACAGAAGGCGTCCTAGGATCGGACCTACTGACTACCTGCTGGAGCGTGACCAGTGTCTGCGCGGTGATCATGACAGGATCAATGAATTTAGAAGGGAGTGCCGCATGTCCTCCTTTACCTCTCACGGTCAAATAAATCTCGTCGGCAGAGGCCATGTACATCCCCTTTCGAATGCCGATTTTTCCTGCATCCATGTACGGAAGAACATGCTGTCCAATGATCCCATGAACATGAGGTTGTTGCAAAGCCCCATCTTTGATCATAAGAGAAGCGCCACCAGGAAATTTTTCTTCTGCGGGCTGAAAAATCAGCTTGATCGTTCCCTCAAACTGATCCTTCATTCCCAGTAAAATTTCTGCTGTTCCTAATAAAGAAGCGGTATGTACATCGTGTCCACAAGCATGCATGACGCCAGGATTTTGAGATCTGTAGGATACTTCATTCTCCTCCGTGATAGGTAGCGCATCAAAATCCGCTCTTAAGGCCACCACTTTCTCAGAAGTTCCTTTCTTCCCTTCTATTAATCCCACAATCCCATTTCCTCCTATATCTGTCTGAAAAGGAATCTCTAACTTCTCTAATTCTGAAGAGATATATTTAGCCGTTTCTGTCTCATGAAAGGATAATTCTGGATGGGCATGCAGATACCGTCTTCTATCTATCGTCTGCTGATGGATATGCTCGGCTCTATGCTTAATATGTTTCAATAAATCCATGAATCTGTATTTTCAAGTATATCATTTGTCTCAGTGAATGTACATAATTCGCAGCAACTCCAAATACTGCTTAAATAGGTTAGATGAAGGAATCTCGCAGGATAAAACGAGTTTACTACTCAAGATTGTAATAGATTTGAGCAGATTAATGTTATACATTTACATGGGTATTCATAGCTATACGCCCTCAGCTCATTCACTCACACAAACAAACACAGACCCTATGCGTTACGGAAGTATCTCTCTTTTGCTTGTAATTTTTACCTTGTTAGTCAGCAGCTGCGAATGGAATAAGTATGATGAAGGCCCACTCACCTCTGTCATTCCTGCACAGGACCGCGTCACAAATACATGGTTTTGGAACCTAGCCATAGAAAATGGTGTCAATCGCAGCGGAGAACTACAAGACTCTACGATCCAATTTACAAGCGATCGCATCATCAAAATATGTCATACGGATGGTGGGTGTCGTGAAGGGAAATGGGGATTGGTAAGTAAAAATACACGTCTCAATCTCATCTTTGGTCAGGAAGCAAAGGCATACGATATCCTCATGCTCAAGCAAAATGAGATGTGGTTATCTTTTTCGGAAGATGGCCAGTCGACTAACTGGGAATTAAAAACAAGCGATTGATCTTTATGACATATTCCCACTTTCTTTTCGCTGTAGTCGAGGAATCAAGACCCACCGTAATTCTATATTCCCAGGGATAAATCCTCTCCAGGATAGACTTTTACACTCTAGACAGACCATGCTACAAGTGGGCATAGAATAAGCTGAATCCATCAGTAAGTAATGCATCACGGCATCACTGAATGTCGGATTATGTCCGTAGATAAAGGCAAAATTCTTATCATCAGGCATCGCAGTCACGTATTCTGTCAGGTACTTGAGCCCCTGGTAGTAGATTTCAGGTACAGTTACAATTTCTCCCTTATAATCCAGTCTTTGATTAATGATCGACATTGTCTGCTGAGCCCTCCTTGCAGGGGAACTGACCACCCAATCAGGCGATACAGATTGCGCTGCCAATAGTTGTCCGAGATAATTGGCATCCTGGACTCCTCTATCTTTTAATGGGCGGTAAATATCAGCCACTCCTTCGGGCCAATCGGATTTCGCGTGCCTACATAAGATTAAAGTCTTCATATAAAAGTTTTACACAAAAAAAATGCCCCCCAAAAGATGGAGGCATTTATGATTTTTGTTTTCACGTAGATATAAACTGCATCGTAATCTATATAACGAAGCAATTTAATGACACGTACCTTCTGATCAATATTTTCAGTTCAATCTCTCAAACTAGCGCGTAATCGCCAATTTCAATGTTCGCTCTTGCTCTGTGGCACCATCGCGAATATTGACTTTGACCAGATACATGCCAGGTGCTAGCTGACTTGTGTTGAGTGTCCACTCACGTCTTCCTGCATCAAACTGGCCTTCACCGCTCCCATAAATCAGCTGCCCATTCAAGTTGAATAGTTTGAAATCTACATTCGCTTCTTGGGGCAAGTCTACTCTCAGCGTAGCTAGATCTGTCGTAGGATTCGGGAAAAGATTGACATCCAATACATTGATAGGCTCTTGTGGAGAAGCAGGGTTTCCTTGACGCTGTGTTTTCAACGAAGCAGAAGTCCAGATACCCAAGCCACGTGTAGCGATAAACAATGTCTTGTCATTATTAATCAAGATCTGGTCTTTCTGGAGCGTGACAGAATCTGTACCACGAAGCTCGCGGCGCGTAAGACCATCAGCGATCGTACTTACAGAATACTTACGCTCAAAGACATCATATACAGCAACATTTCCTATTCCTTCTAACTCATTTGTGGCAGTGGCAGCATAACGAATCGGAAGCGGCGGAGGTCCTGAAGAAGTCGCTCTCAAATCGCGAACAGAAAAGAGGGAAGATTCTGTCCCAATCATCAAGATGCTCTCTTGCGTCTCGGGATCTACTACATATTCCGCACAGTAAATAGGCTCTGCATTTATTCCTGATACCCCTCCAAATCCTGGCGCATCCGCACGTGCATTATCTGTCGCCCACAACCAACGAGCAGTTCCAGCAGCAGCAGCTCCATAGCCTGCATAAGTCAAAACCAAACGATCAGGATTATTGGGATCTACTGCTAGGTCAGAAATCCAAGTATCCGTATTGAACAAACCACTCGCTACGATATCTGCATTAAGCTGTGTGATGTCCGCATCCGCATCGAAAGTGGACAGATTGGCTGCACTATCTAGCCTCCATAAATTTCCTTTACTTGATGCTACATATACTGTATGGGAGCCATCTTGCGCTACCGTCATTGCTGTAAATACTTCATCAAATCCGTCTACCAATGGGGGGGTCAAGCGATTCCATTTTACCTGAAGACCATCTCCAAAGGCACCTACACCCAGCCAGACATAGTTACGAGAAGCTAAGAAAACAAATACTTCTCCCTCTGTCTGGGCCTCATCTAATGTGACGTCCTGATTTTCGACAAAATTGGCAGGGAAGAATTCATCTAATGCCCATATAGTCTGTGCTGGAGTGGGGTTATTGTTCAAGCCTTCACCTGCTGAACCTGCATTCGCACGGTCGATCAACGTATCAGAGACAGGGGTAAGATTGGCAACCTGTGGACTCTGGGGAACGCCATAAAAACGCTCAAATGCTTCACCAAAGTTGAGCGATCTCAAAACCCCTCCATCTTCTCCCTGAGCAATCAAGGAGCCTGGATACAAAGTAGATGCCGCAATCTCGCCAAATCTCACCGAGTTGATCGTAGGATCATTTAGCGAGCCGTAGGAGAATTTACTAGGCTTCTCAGAATTGTAGAAGCTATTGAAAATATAGTTCGCATTTTGCGTTCCGCCAACGACTACATCTAGTGCCGTCACCCCACCTTCGGCATCCGTCGAAGTGATATCAAAGCTCGTGACACTATAGACAGGAGATACATTGTATCCACGCGTACGCTGGGCGAAGGTTTTCCCTCTGTCGCTAGAGCGATATACAGCTTTGCGAGTCCCGATCATGAAGATGTTGGGGTTGCTAGGAAGGAAAGCTACCGAATAGATAGGACCTTCTAGGTAGGAAGCAAAATTAGGGAATACACTTTGTGCCCCTAACTGCCAGCTTTGTTCTTCGGTGTACGTATACCAACTCTGACCTGCTAGAATCAATTCATTGGGATTATTAGGAAATACAGACATCGTGATCGCATCACGGCCACTGGTTCCCAGAGGTGTAAAGTTCAAGCCTTTAAAACCGATTCTTCTCCACTCGCCCTCTCTCAAGTCGTAGCGGAATACACCGTTGACCTCTTGATTGGCTTGTGTCGTAGCGACATAGACGATGTTGCGATCGCTAGGCGCGACGGCAATCTCTGCACGATTGAAACCGATACGGTCTCCTTCAAACAGGATGGGATCTACGACGGGTGCAAAAGTAGTTCCGTTATCCGTAGAGATGTACAGACTATCCTTACTGGATACGTCATCATGTACGGAAACAAATATGGTGTTATTTTCTGCTACCTCGATGTCAAAGACGATGCTCGACTCGAAGAAGTCTGATCCACTCACCTTTGTTACGGTCTCCAGCGCATCGTCGGAGTAATATAATCCTCCACGTGTACCGATCAAGGCTCTGTTTCCAGAAACCGTCACTTTGGGTACATCAGTGAAATCTCCTTGGTAGCGAGCAGTCCCTGAGCTTTCGTTATTGGTTGCATTCTCTACTTTCCAGGTCTGCCCGTTGTCTGTAGACACGTAGACACCTCCACCAGGATGGCCTTCAATGTAGCCCTTGAAACCAGAATTTTCTGCGCGATAATCCCAGTCCGCTGGATAGTTGAAGTTGAGTTGTCCAAAGGAAGAAGCAAAGACAGCAGCGCCTGTCGAGACATAAATGGTGTTACCATTGACAGCAATCGAAGTAATATTCAAATTACAGCCTGCTTCCGCATAGGCGGATACTCTCTCCCAGCTTTCGCCCAAATTGGTCGAACGCCACAAGCCTCCATTTTGAGAGCCCGCCCATATGTTTTCGCTATCGTCGAAGGCGAGTGCTCTTGTAATAGTTCCCGTATTATCCGGGCCGATCTGCTGCCATGTGAACTGAGCAGCGGCGGGATAATAAATGGTACCAACTATTAAAAAAATCAGAAAAGCGTAAATATTACTTCTCATGCAGTTTCTCTTTTAAGGTCTTCTTGTAAAATAAGTATTTTCGAGAAAACAAAACAAAATTATCCCCTATCCTCACAGAGAATTGGTATTATAAATTACCAGCTATTCCCATAAGGAAGATAATCAAATCTTTTTGCCAGTTACACAAAATAAAAAGAGACAGCCATTTGACCGTCTCTCCTCTATATTTTTTGACTCGTCTCTACAGATGGCGCTCACTGTGATAACTAGAACGAACCAATGGTCCACTTTCTACATACTTGAGTCCGATCTCTAGCCCAACCTTTTGATAATGAGCAAATAACTCGGGATGAATAAACTCATGTACAGGTAGGTGCATTTTGGTTGGTTGCAAATACTGTCCGATGGTCAGTACATCACATCCGTGATCATGCAAGTCTTGCATGATCTCATACACTTCTTCTACTGTCTCCCCTAAGCCTACCATAAAACCTGACTTGGTTCGGCAGCCAGCATCCTTTGTGCGCTGGATTTGCTCTAAGCTACGAAGATATTTTGCTTGAGGTCTCACGCGACGATAGAGTCTCTTGACTGTCTCCATGTTGTGTGAGACAATCTCGGGGTTCTCTTCTGTAATCATGGCGAGAGCTTCCCAGTTGGCTTTTACATCAGGGATCAGGGTCTCCAATGTCACGCCAGGCGCATGCTTACGCGTCAAGCGTACGGTATCTGCCCAGATTTTCATCCCGCGGTCTTTCTGCTCATCCCGATTCACAGAGGTGATCACGGCATGCTTGATTCCCATCTGATTAATCGCTTTCGCGACGCGAAGAGGTTCCATCGTATCGAGCGCATCTGGACGGCCTGTAGCGACCGCACAAAAAGAGCAGGAACGCGTACAAGTATTTCCTAGGATCATAAAAGTAGCCGTACCTGCTCCCCAGCACTCCCCCATGTTGGGACAGCGTGCACTCTCACATACCGTGTGCAATTCTGCCTTATCGATGATGGACCGCACATTGGCGTAGCTCTCTCCATAAGGGAGCTTAACTCTCAACCACTTGGGGCGAGGGCCATTACCAGGAAGGTTTTTCGCTGTGAGGTCTTTGTCTATTACTACAGCCATTGCTGATTGATTCTTAGATGAAAAAAGATAGCATATAAATTTACCTATAAACGCAGGAAGAAATAGAAATGTTCCTTACCATTTGCCTCCCATTACAAATGAAGCGCTGAATGAAAGGAAAATTCGTTGATTAGACAAATTTTCGGACTCCATCATGATCGGAACTTTCTGCAAAAATAGGTCCGCAGTAGTCTCAAATCGAATAGCAGAAATAAAACTTTCATTTCCTGCCAGATCTAGTATCGCAAAGAGTTTACCACCTAAACCTGCATAAAAGCGAGGAGAAAATCCTCCTCCAAAAAATGAAGCACGTCCCCCTATAGTTTGAAACGTATGAATATCTGGATCAAAAGGAACCGCTGCGCAAGACTGATTGGCCAAGCCATCACATATTTGGATGTAATAGGGACTCGTCACCCCGATGGAAGGTCCCACAGCAAATCCAGCATGTACATCTAATAAGTTTAAGTCAGAGCGAGGAATAAACTTATAGGAAAACCCGATCTCTGGACGAGAAACAAAAAAGTAGTTGAGTTTCCCAAAAACGTAGCGAAGATCATTAGGGAAAATAGGATTGGCTTTTGATTCAAATAAACTCCTGACCAAGCGTGTATCCAAGCCCACATAAAGCTGGCGATCTCCTTCCCCTCTCAGATAATTCGCCTGTATTCCGTATCCCCGGTTAGAAGAAATGATTCCAATGGTAAAAGATCTTGTGTAGACCTTTTCTGCTGACGCTTCTATACTGGATTGCGCCAAGGTGCTTTGTACGCCCCAGCAGATAAACCCCAAAGAGACCAACCATAACTTGATATACATCCTCATATCACTCCAGATGATTTTCAGAAACAAAAGGGTGGCAGACCATCATGCTACCTGCATAAATATACATATATATATGATAGTAAATGATGTATTTATACAGTTTTACTTTCTCTTTACTGTAGGAGGGTTCATCCACTAGTCTTATCCATCAACAGGTGCCTTCGCTTGACATATCCCAAAGGTCTAAGTCATTTCCCTTCCACAAAAGAAAGGTATCAATAACTACTGATGAGGTCTATGTCAAAAATCAGGGTGGAATTACCTGGAATATTGGGCCGATCTGATGCACCATATCCTAGTTCAGGGGGAATGATCAGTTTGACTTTTGAGCCTGTAGGGACCTGCGTAAGGCCTATTTGCCATCCGCGAATCAGATTCCCCAAGGAAAAATCCTTCACTGTGCCCTGACTAAAAGATTCGTCAAATACCGTCCCATCCATCAATGTCCCTCTGTAGTTGATGATCACGTGACTACCTGGTCTAGGTTTAGCACCTTTTCCTTCCTCTACAATGTAGATTTTCATTCCCTGGACATTGAGGAAGTTGCTACTGTCCGCAATCGGATAAGGGGGTTGCAAATTAGAAGCGGGCGCTGGAGCTTCTGCTGTAGGAGCAGGCACACCCTGCGCATTGGGATTGGGCTTAGAGCTAGAGTTACAGCTCAGCAAAAAAGCCATTCCAACGATCAAAAAAGCAATAGATTTCATTGTGCACATGCTTTATATGAAACTAATCAATGTATTTCTTTCAGTTATTTGACGATGTAAATCTCCCAGATTCAGTCATGGAAGCACATTATACACGCTCTGTCTCTACACCTTTCAGCATCTCTTTATGTGTCTCAAACAAACTTTGTAGACGCGCTTCTACTTGTTCTAGGCTCTCCTTTGTTCGACCACCTGCTGCATAAAAGTGTCCCCCGCCATTGAACTCTTGAGCAAATGTAACCGAGGAAACTCCCGACCGACTTCTAAAACTCAACTTCACAATGTCATCCTGTGTAGTGATCAGCACTCCCAAGTAGATATTTTTGATGCTCAGTGTATAGCTGACCAGTCCTTCGGTATCCCCAGGACGAAGGTTGAAACGCTTAAAGACCTCTCTGTCTAGTTTGATGTAAGCCGCATGATAGTCAGGAAATACATGCAGACAGTTGCCAAGGCTGTGACCAATGAACTTGAGTCGATCTACAGAAGAATTATTAAATAGGGCGTCGTGGATAAATGTCACGTCCACTCCAACTTCCATAAGGTGTGCGATGATGCGGTGAACAGCAGGAGAGGTATTGGTAAATCGAAACGATCCTGTATCTGTCATGATACCTGTGTAGAGGGCATCTCCCATTTCTTTGGTGATCTGGTCCTTCTTACCCAGCTCTGAGATCAAACGATAGACCAATTCAGCAGTTGAGGACGCTTCTGGATCCCAGAAAGCCAAATCTTCAAAACCTGCGGGATCGAGGTGGTGATCAATCATGATTTTTTTACCCATGCTGTCTTCTACCACTGGTTTAAATTCATTGATACGATGGAGGGCATTGAAGTCCAAGCAAAAGATCAGATCGGCTCCGTCAAAAATCCATTTTGCACGGTCGGTATCATTAGGGCCAATCAAGACTTGATTAGCTCCAGGTATCCATTTGAGATTCTCGGGAAAATCCGTGGGCGCGACCACATCTACGCGGTGTCCTTCGCCCTTCAAAAAATGATACAGCCCCAGTGCCGAACCGATGGCGTCACCGTCAGGTTTCTGGTGCATAGTAATGGCTATCCTTTGAGGCTTAGCCAGCATCTCCTTCAGTTCAGAAATGTTATTATTATTCATGTGTTTCTTCTCCTAGTCCCTCAAAGGGACATGATTTGAATGGCGAATTTATGAATTGAATTTCAATCATAAAATTGCATTCTCTCCTATGTTGTTCTATGTTTGTGCCCAAAGAGAAAAAGTAGACTTTTATCCCTGATATTCAGCCTATAGAGAAAACAAAATGAGGCTTTTGTTCTTTGTAGAAAAGAAAAAACTATAAACTTTCTACTGAGGAATTATCCAGACTAGGCAGTAAAGGAAGTCCTATCTCCTCATTGATGAACACATGGGCTTCATTCATTCGATTAATCATTCAACACTTCATATAATATCCTATCATGGCAGGAAACATGACATTGACCATCATCAAGCCTGATGCCGTAGCAAATGGACATTCGGGTAAAATCATTGATCAGATTATTTCAGCTGGCTTCAAAGTAAAGGCCATGAAGCTGATGCACCTCAGCGAACGCGAAGCAGGGGCATTCTACGAAGTTCATAAAGAGCGTCCGTTCTACGGGGAGCTAGTCTCATTCATGACGAGTGGGCCTTGTGTACCTATGGTACTGGAGAAAGACAACGCAGTTGTAGACTTCCGTACCCTGATCGGTGCAACCAATCCCTCAGAAGCTGCTGAAGGGACCATCCGTGCCCTCTATGCAGAAAGCATCGGACGCAACGCCATCCACGGTTCTGACTCTGATGAGAATGCCAAGCGTGAAGCTTTCTTCTTCTTCAGCGAGACGGAGATCGTCGGATAATAAAGAGAAAATAGTCATCGAACGCTGTGTCGCTTGACTTCTCATACCATCGCCCTAGGTCATCGCCTAGGGTGTTTTGTTTTCTCACTCCTATGTTCCAAATTTGATGATCACGTACTCTAGCTAACTGTCCCATTTGAATCCTACCATTTCTCCCCATACCCTTGATTTTCTCCGTCTCCTGACCGCCAACAACAATCGCGACTGGTTTCAGGCTCATAGAGCTACCTATGAAGACGCTTTGGTTAATATGAAAGACTTTGCCGATGAACTCATGTATCGGTTGAGCGAGCACGATGTACTGGAGAAAATGCGGATCTACCGAATCTATCGTGACGTCCGATTTTCTAAGGATAAAACACCCTATAAAAAATACTGGGGAGGAGGCATCAAACGCGCATCGGCTCTGAGGAGGGGCAGCTACTATTTTTCTATCCAGCCCGATGGAAAAAGTGAAGTAGGCGGGGGATTTTTTGGTCCCAATAAAGAGGACATGAAATTGATACGCACCCAAATAGCACAGGACCCGACGGCACTCCGTCGCATCGTCAAGGGGCAGAAAGCGATCGAGCTATTTGGTGGGCTTTCAGGTGAGCAAGTCAAAACAGCTCCTAAGGGCTACAAAAAAGATCATCCTGCCATTGATCTGCTGAGATACAAGCAGTTTATTTTACGGAGACCTTTTTCAGATAAAGAAGTTGTGAGCGAAGCATTCCTAGATCATGTCGTAGATACCTACGTCGCAATTCTTCCTTTCTTCGATTATATGTCAGAAATCTTGACGACAGACCTAGATGGTCGTCCGCTATATGAGTAAGACTTAAAGAGTAGAAAACCGAGAATCGAGACATCATCAGTCTCAATCCTCGGTTCTCGGTTCTTAGGATCTCTCTTATCTTATACTTCCAGCAACATGCGAGAAGGATCTTCCAAGCGCTCCTTCACACGGTAGAGGAAGCTCACAGCTTCTTTGCCATCGATGATGCGGTGATCATAAGAAAGGGCCACATACATGATGGGACGGATTTTGACTTCACCTTTGATCGCTACAGGACGCTCTACGATGTTGTGCATACCTAAGATCGCAGATTGCGGAGGATTGATGATGGGTGTAGAAAGCATCGATCCAAATACACCTCCATTTGTGATGGTAAATGTACCACCTGTCATGTCCTCGATGGTCACCTTATTTTCACGTGCTTTCAGCGCATAGTGTAGAACCGATTGCTCAATCTGCTTCAAAGACATCAAATGTGCGTCGCGAATCACAGGTACTACCAATCCACGCGGGGTAGAGACAGCGATCCCTACATCTGTATAATTGTGGTAAATGATTTCTTTGCCATCAATCTGTGCATTCACTCCTGGAAACTCCATCAGTGCCATCGTCACTGCCTTGGTGAAGAAGGACATAAAGCCCAAGCCTACGCCATGTGTTTCCTTGAATTTTTCTTTGTAGGAAGCCCTCAGCTTCTTGATCTCATAAAGATCCACCTCATTGAACGTAGTCAGCATCGCCGTCTCATTCTTCACGGAGACCAGACGATCAGCAATCGCACGACGCAAGGAGCTCATCTTCTCACGAGATTGCGTGCGCTCAGCTCCTCCATTCACGACGGGCATCGCGGGGATGGGACGCTTCTCCTTCTTGGGTTCTGCGGGTGCTGGTTTGGCGGCAGGTGCAGCCACATTTTTACTGGCCTGAATGACATCTGTCTTGGTGATGCGCCCTCCACGGCCTGTTCCTTGGACTTGACCTGCAGGAATTCCCTTTTCATCCATCATCTTCTGAGCAGAAACTGATGGATGTCCAGCAGCATTGCCGTTGGAAGCAGCAGGTGCGGAGGTAGTCTCAGGCTGGGCCGAAGGGGCGGGTGTCTCTTTGGCGGGAGCAGCAGCACCTGCAGCAGCTGTATCGATCTTTGCGATGACTTGACCGACCTCTACAGTTTCTCCTTCCTCTACCAAAATTTCAATTTTTCCTCCTGACTCTGCATTGACAGTCAGAGTGGCTTTATCAGAATTGATTTCGGCGAGCTCATCATCCATCTCGACGATGTCTCCCGTTTTGACCAACCAGGCTTCGATTTCGACTTCAGTGATCGATTCACCTGGGCTCGGTACAATTACTTCTATCATGGGAAGCGAAGATTATATTTGTGTGTTCCTAAAAAATGCGCTCAGTAGGCGTATAGGCGGATATATACAAAGGTAAAAGAATTAATTAATTATGGAAGATTATGGATGTGACAGATCCTTTCCACATACACTTTCTTTTATATCTTCTACGTAATTTTTGCCCTAGAGGGTCTCAAAAATACCCAAATAATGATCATTCCTAAGCAGACACCTAGACTGTCTACGCCTACATCTCGAATACTCGCACCTCTCCCTGGCACAAAAGTCTGGTGAAACTCATCTGTCATGGCGTAGGCGATGGATAAAAAAGCTGCCCAGTTCCAAGCAATTTGGAAGGGTTGATACCAATTGAGTAGTCGAAACGCCCAAAGGTACAGGAAAAAATATTCGGTCATGTGCGCACTCTTCCGCACAAATACCTTGAATGCTGGACTCGTGAGCCATTCAGGATCTAAAGGCAAAAAAGATAACAGCCAAAGGACGAATCCACTGGTCTGTACCGTCTGGTTCTTGTCTTGATCTGATAAATAGAAAATCACCCCCATCCAAAGGATGAGTGGCAACCAATGAGATAAAAAAGGTTTTTTCCAGAGAGCGGGCGAAATAGAAACTTCATCGAGCTCAGACATGGAAGCAAGAAATCGATCTATTTCCAAAACTCAAAGTCCAAAGCATTATAGGGCCTTCATCCTTGACTCGCCGTTGGATCTATGAGATTATCTGCTTGGGATGTAGGGGTGTGGGTTCCAGAACTCTGCGAGGAGGTAATAGGTTGTTTGCGCGGTTTTCCTCCTACGATTCGCCACAAAAGCAACAACAATAGGCTATATACCAAAATGCCTAAGCCCGCATAGGCCAAGCCCTCCCATGTCCATATAATTCCAGGCGTGTAATCCACAGATTGCCAGATGGTACTTCGGTATACTTTGAATATGTACCAAGGCCGCTCCCAAAATTCATGTGCTTCCAGCGTAGCAATCGCATCTATATACTCTTCGTACCTATGGACAGAATTGCGCACGAGTTGCACACTATCTGGATTCGCTGCTTCACGTGCCAGTTCATCGAGATACTCGTCTTTATCCGCAAAATTTTCATTCAGCGCCCGAAATTCTACATCCTCATATATCGGCTTGACTCTGTCTTTCGCCTCCACCAAGACTTGCTCATACAAATCCATGCTTACGGGGATTTGTACAAAAATCAGAGCAAATGCGACAGCCAATCCTCGATCCAGTAGTCTTATGATTGCACGTAGTAGCTTCATTCTATGCGATTTGTTTCAATATACACAAGCTTGATCAAATGAAAAATTTCAGATATAAGTACCTAGACTAAAGAGTTGATCGCCAATCACATCATGATCAAGGGATTATTAGGTAACTTGTCCTCTCTCAACCAAGATCTCAAAACCTTCTGCCTCTCCTCGCGTTCATCCTATGATGAAAATTTTCCACTCCGACCGATTTGTTCCACGCTTGCCCGACGGCCATCGATTTCCCATACAAAAGTATCAGCTGATCCGAGAACAACTTCTGTACGAAGGCACACTAACGGAAGATCAGTTGGAGGAGGCAACGCCCATATCGGAGGAGGAAGTTTTACGTGTACACGATAGAAGTTATTGGTCACACTTCACGCAGCTGACGCTAGATCCACGTGCTGTGCGCAAAATCGGTTTCCCCCAATCAGCGGAGCTGGTCGATCGCTCTCGCCGGTCTTGTCAGGGCACGCTTGGAGCTGCCCTACATGCACTCGAATATGGAGTAGCAGGAAATATCGCAGGGGGTACCCACCACGCCTACGAAGGACATGGAGAAGGTTTTTGCCTACTCAATGATTTGGTTATCACTGCCAAGCATTTACTCTTTCACAAACACGCCAAAAGAATTCTCATCGTAGACCTAGATGTACATCAGGGAAATGGTACGGCCAAAATGTGTGCAGATGACTCCCGAATCTTTACATTCAGTATGCATGGGGCACAAAACTATCCGCTGCGAAAAGAAGTATCGGATCTCGACATTCCCCTAGATACCTTTACTGAGGACCCAACCTATCTCGCATTGCTTCGCGAGACATTGCCCAAGCTGATTGATCAACACATGCCCGATTTCATCCTTTATCAAGCAGGGGTAGATGTACTGGCTACAGACAAACTCGGCAAGCTCAATCTGACACATAGAGGCTGCCAACAGCGAGATGCTTTTGTATTGGAGACTGCTTATCAACACCAAATCCCCCTCGCTATATGTATAGGAGGAGGATATTCAGAAAGAGTGGCTGATACAGTTGAGGCACACGCCCGAACCTTTCGTACGGCGGTCCATATTTTTGCTTAGACCATGTGTGGAGCAGCGAAAATCTAACTAAAAAGCCGAGCTTTTAGGTGCTGACGAAAGCTATTTTGTGAGATTTAGCGGAGCCAAATCGATCAAAGTAGACGAAGTTTAGGTTCTAAAAGCGCAAACTTTTCGCAGATTTAAGGTTTCAAACATGGTCTTAACCTGTCTTTATATTCTCAAGAAATTGAATCTGAACGAAAGACCTGTAGAAGGGCGGAAGGTAAAGTTGCTCCCTCCTTCTGCTACTAGGACAGTGGCATATGTATTCCACTTGATCGCTCTTGTCAGTCCTATGCTGAAACCTGAAGTGGCTTTGTAGTAATTGAAGGTCTGCATAGCACCCGACAGGTCTTGATACTCCAACATGCCCACACCTCCACTCAGACGAAACCATTCTCTGAAAAGGAATCCTGCTTCCATTTCTTGATACTGATAAGAAATCGCCGAAGCATCTACTCCTCCTGCTACACCTTGCTCCGACAGCAAGACAGTCGCAGACTGTGGAGAGAGCACCCCTACAGTTCCCCATCCCGCCAAAACATTGGCACGACGCCCTCTGCGACCGCGGATGTCAAATCGCAATCCGATCATCCCTTCAGCAAATCCATCTACACGTTCTGCCTGTGGATCGAAACCCGTCTCATTGGATTGATCGTATAAATAGCTACCTGCTCCACCTACTTGCAGGTGCAGTCTGTCGTAGCGGTTGCGTTTCCTTCTCTGATCGTCTTGCTGACGAGGTTGCTGTTGCTGACGAGGTTGTTGCCTGCGGGGCTGATAATAATCCCTGTCATGGAAATGATTGTGACGGTCATCCCAATTGGATTTGGATTTGTCACGACACTGCCCAAAGGCCGTTGCTACGGTAAGGGAAAATATAAACAAGATGGAGACTATCTGCTTCATGGGAACATTTTTTCTTAGTGACACTATGAA
Source organism: Bacteroidota bacterium (assembly GCA_038527485.1). GTDB lineage: Bacteria > Bacteroidota > Bacteroidia > J057 > J057 > JALEFZ01. Next base: position 82,556 of record JBCBFT010000003.1, on the reverse strand, counting down.
TTTCGTTCCCGTTGCACGAGAAATCAAGTGTTTTGGAGAGAAGATGAGGTTTTATCCATTTTTCGCAACATTAAGGCGATTCATTCTCCCATCAGCCTGAAACTGCTATTCACCCTCTCTTTATTGAATAAAAATCAGAAGTTTCGTACATTAAATATCTACCTAGCGATCCGTGAATACTTTACATAAGATGCCACAAAACGACCTAAGATCGAGTATTTCAAAAAAATGGCCCCTTCGCATAGCGGGTATCCTACTCTTGCTAGGTTGGGGTTGGACTCTACAAGCACGCACATCTGGCTTTGTTCTCAAAGATGGCGTTCGTTCTGTAAGTATACCTGTAGAAATTCAAAATAATGTGATTCTCCTTCCCGTGAGGATCAACGGCTCATTCGAGATGAATTTCATTTTAGATACAGGTGTAAAGACGACAATCTTCACTGAGCCTGTTGTGCTCTCATGGTTAGAGATTGATTCATTGGCACCAGTCAAAATCCGTGGTCTCGGAGAAGGAAACGATATAGATGCTAGTCTAGCAAGGAACATCCGTCTTTCTATCCCTGGAGCAGAAGGATATGGTGTCAACATGGTCGTCCTCCCGCAGGATCTAGTGTCTTATTCTGCTATGTTTGGTAAACCTGTATATGGCATCATCGGATATGAAGTGTTTGGCCAATTTGTTGTAGAAATCAATTATCTACAAAAATACATTCGCTTAACAGATCCTTTCTCATTCAAAGCACCCCGCAGTCCTAAGTGGACGGAGGTTCCCATCAATGTTCGAAAAGGAAAACCTTATGTAGAAGCATCCTTGATAGATCACTTAGGTAATAGAGTAAAGGAACGCTGGTTAATGGATACAGGCGCGAGTATGGCGATTTCGCTTTTTCACGATGAACTTCCTGTACCTGATAAGTCGATTCCCGCCTTCTTAGGAATGGGACTCAGTGGAAATGTCTATGGCAAGCTGGGACGCAATCCTACCTTTAGTCTGGGAGATTTTGATTTTGCAGGTATTGTGACGGGCTATCCCACAGCAGAGTCGTTGACGATGTTTCCCGACTCCCTTGACTGGTATGGTAATATTGGTTCTGAAGTCCTTTCAAGATTCAGGATCATCTTCGACTATCACAGACAACGGGTGTTCCTTCGAAAAAACCGCAACTTCAAAAAGACTTTTGGCTACAACATTAGTGGGCTAGAATTTATCTCCACAGGTGATCGCTATGAAAAATTTATCATCAGCTATATCCGACCTGGTTCTCCTGCTGAAGTAGCGGGCCTCCACATATATGATGAGATCCTCGCGATGAATGGTGTTCCCGTATCAGGACAAAGTATCGAAGTCTTATACAGCCTTCTCTCGAGGAGGTCAGGAAAATATGTCCGCATGAAGATCAAACGAGGAGAAAAGATCATCCGTCTACATTTCAGGTTGAACGAACAAATTTGACGGGTATAAAAATTGATCTCAGGAAAGAAGTTTTGCTACCTTGAAGCATCCTTTACAACTTCTTCTCCACTCACCTATGACATATAATATTCACAACTCTTTCCTCACCCTCAGTGTGAAATCTGCAGGAGCTGAAATTATCAGTCTTGTATCCAAGCCTCATTCTATAGAGTACATGTGGCAAGCAGATCCTGAGATTTGGGGTAGGCATGCACCTGTATTATTCCCCATTGTTGGCCGACTCAAAAACGATCAATATACCTATGAGGGAAAAAGCTACACGATGAAACAGCATGGTTTTGCGCGAAACAATGAGTTTGAACTGGTGAGCCAAGCCGAGGATCAACTACATTTTCGCCTCCTCCCCAATGACGACATTCGAAAAATGTATCCTTTTGATTTTCAAATGGATATCATGTACCAGCTTTTTCAGGAAGAACACGAACACGGAGTCAAAATCACCTATCAGATCCACAACATGGGAGAGACGACCATGCCATTCTCAATTGGTGGACACCCTGGATTTTCTTGCCCTATGGTGGCAGGAGAAGAATTGACGGACTATGATGTAGTGTTTGAGGAAAAGGAAAATCTGGAGCGACATTTACTGGAAGGGGGATTGTATAACGGGGAAACCTCTCCTCTTTTGGAAAACGAACAGATCATCCCAATCACACCTACACTTTTCGATCAGGATGCGCTTGTGGTACATAGCCCCAAGAGTGATACAGTTTCACTAGTCTCTCGAAAAAGCGGTCATAAACTCACAGTTGATATTTCAGCATTTGATTACCTCGGAATCTGGGCTAAGCCTGGGGCACCTTTCGTCTGTATCGAGCCTTGGCTGGGGCTAGCGGATTATACTGACGCCACTGGTGACATCATGGAAAAGACAGGAGTTCACTTGTTGCTGGCTGGCAAGCGTCATACATGCAGCTATGCCTTTAAATTTGCGAATCCTTCCTAGAATTTCGTAATCTTGGGGCTCAAACCTATCCTATCGTCACATGCAATCACTCTGTGTATTCTGTGGTTCTCGCAAGGGAGTCTTGCCACAATATGAAGCTGCCGCCCACGAGTTGGGCATCTACTTGGCTGAAAATAATATCCGACTCGTCTATGGCGCAGGCAACATCGGTCTAATGGGTGTCGTCGCGGAAGCCGCGCTATCCAAAGGCGGTGAAGTCGTCGGCGTCATCCCGAATTTTCTCATGGACCGCGAGGTCGGGCACAAAGGCCTGAGTCAGTTGATCCTGACCGAAACCATGCACGAACGCAAGCAAATCATGGCGGAGATGTCTGATGGGTTTCTGACACTTCCAGGAGGATTTGGGACAATGGATGAGCTGTGTGAGATCCTTACTTGGCGCCAGCTCGGGCTGCACGATCGGCCTATCGGTCTGCTCAATATGGAGGGATACTTTGATGCGCTGATTACCCTATTCAACCAGATGGTCATCAGAGGATTTGTTGGGGCCAATAATCGACAGCTCTTATTTGAGTCCCCAGAATTACGCCCTTTACTCGACCAGATGCGCGCTGCACACAGTAGTCGGGATTCGCAATTTGAGAAAGGGTAGTTTCATTTTTCAAGCTGTACTTGGCTCACCAGTATAAGTTTCGTGAAAAATGAAAAATGTTCCATGAAAAATATCTACAGCTTCGTCCAGACACGGAGCTGCTTACCTGCGAGCTGAATCTTATGGGATCTCCCCCCATGAAGATGGGCAAGATGCGGATCATCAATACCTTGTATATGATCGAATCCCTGATTGCTTCCAATCAGTTTCCATGATCCATCGGGTAAGTGTAGGTTTTCCCAGTCGTGGGTATTACTCCCCACATTGATCAGGACCATGATGCGCCCGTCGATGATGTATCCCAATTGGTAGGGATTGGGGGTATCGAGCCATTGGAAATATCCGTAAGGGGCGGGGCCCTTTGTGCGAAGCGACTTGCCAATGTCACTCATGCGGAAGTGGTTCAAACCTCTCCAAAACGCTTGCATGCCTGCAAAATCGTGGGTATCTGTCCGAGTACCTACTTGCTCCCACAAAAACTGATTGGGCGTACGCATATTGTAGGTATCCCGCTTGCCATGCATGTAAACTTTGGTTCCGTTGTTCATGACCTTCACCGTTTCTTTTAGCTCAGCTAAGGCTTTAGAGCGCATCATCTCGGTCCCTCCATGTGTGACGATGGGACCTAAGGAAGTATAAAGTAAAACCGCTGCAATCTTATACCGATCCTCTTCTACGCCTCGAAGTCCATTCCAATCTTCGCGAGCAAAACGATCCGCCAAAGCCCAGTTGTCATGGATATCTAGATAATTGATTCCACTCGTCGCGTCTTTGTCTGTGGCAAAGGTCTTCGTCAAGGCAGCTTTTACATGCTCTATTTCCTTAAAATTCCCTCCTGCATATCCTTGATCTACTTCTCGATGATAAGGTGTTCCCGTTGGACCTTTGAAAGCATTGCGGGACTCGTCATGGAAGTAGGTAATGGGTGAATTGTGCTTGTACCAGTCCCAGGAGGGGTTGTTCTCAAAATCAGGATCAAAAGATCCAATCCAAGGCTCTCCATAGATGATGACGTCAGGTCCCAAGACCTCTCGCAATTTGATCAAAGTCTGGCGGTCCACCTGCCCCGCCAGATCTATCCTGAAGCCATCGATTCCAAACTCCTCTATCCAGTGCTTGCACTGATCGATCAGCCAACGCTGCACCATGGGGCGGTTTTCGAATTTGACTTCATTTCCATATTCCCCGATATGATCCAGTTGCTTGGTCCTGTAGTAATAGAGCTTATCCAAGACATTCCAATGAAAGTAATAGGGATTCCGATCCTTGCGGTCATCGTCCATGTTCTCTCCCGAGTGATTGGGCACAATGTCGATGATGACAGCCACTCCCTTGTCGTGGAAAGCCTGCACTAAATCACGAAACTGCTCACGCTCTGCACCTGGGGTAGTATCTTTCTGTCGAAAACGGGTTTCGACAGCAAAAGCATGCGTCGTACGGTAGCCCCACTGGTAGTTTTCCAGATGAATGCCGTGCTTCTGCATGAAAGGGTCATGCTCAAAAGAAGCCTTCCATACATCCGTAGGATAATGTAAAAACTCCTGTATAGGCATCAGATGCACCGTATTGATTCCCAAGTCCACCAAATAATCAAATCCGACGGACGCACCCGCCTTATTCTTCAAGCCCGACTGATAAAAGGCAGGAAGGGTGCCTTTGAGATTTTCATCTACAGGTAAATTATCCGTAAAGTCTTGTACATGGACTTCATAAGCAATCACATCTTCTATCGGGGGACGTCCATTTTTCAAAGGTGTGGCAGGGGTAGTCGCGGGCCATACGCAGCATTTTCCCCACGTATCATCACTGATGCGCGCATAGGGATCGGAGATGTGTACAGGGACCGTTTCAAAAAAGTGATTGCCAGGATCTTCTGCCCCATGCACAGTGAAATCGTACCAGACGCCTTGGAGATTTTTCTCAAAAAAGGCTTCCCATACCCCATCTTCGTCTATTTCCATCTGATAGATTTGGTAAGCCTTCTGATCATCTTTTCCTCTATATAGGTACAGCTTCACAGCTTCCGCTCGTGGCGCAAAAAGACGAAAAGTTGTACGTGCTTCATCTACAGATAGATTGGCGCCCAATGCTTTGGAGGAGTACATCTCCCGAAACCACCCTTCAAAAGAGCACCAGGTTTTCAATCCTAGATAAGGAATTTCCAGCCAGTAGATGCGCCGAATATCTATACGCTCCGCAGGGATGATCAACGCCGTATGTTCCTCATTGGGGAGGATTTCCTGAATTATCAGAGGCTTACCATCTGCATGGGTCAATCGATAAGCTGTGGGCACAAGAGGGCGAGCAGCTCCTTCTACCTGTATCCAGATATTGCCTGATCGACGGATTTCTGCTTTGAGTTTCATATGGGTCAAGTAGGGATTAGCACCTACAGTCTTTGAGCGTGGGAAAAGAAAAATAGTAAATTAGCTATCCATTTGGAGGGATAAGTTAGTTTTTTTGTAGAGGAAACGTCTAGAAAATGTGAATTTGATAATGGATATGCTTACGGAAAGTTGGGTATATTTTTCTGGCCTACCTCTCCGTGGGCTCAAACTCAAAATGGTGGGATGCCTTAACAAACAGGAAGGCAAATAAAGCATATGAAAACATAAAGAATAAGAGAAATAGGATTATCTCCCCTTTAAAAATAGCATCAGCTAAGGCATCTAGCGGAAATATTCCCATGATAAGTGAGAGAAGCAAACTCCCAGAGACAGCAGACTTAAAGTAGGTCCCACTATGAGAGACAAAGAGGATGGCGCGTCTCTTTCGAGCAACAGACGTAAAATAATAGGCTGTCAAAACAGGAACAAACAGCAACGACCAAATGACCAACGGGATAATGCCTTCCCAAACCTCTGACCCAGAGATTGTCAGCATGACCATCAGAATAAGTCCTACCAAACAGAAAAACCAAAATCCAAACAAATAGGTACTCGCCCTTCCATAGTCTTGCCTACTCAAATTCCTTCGCATAGAAGCCCAGGTATAGTACATGAGTAGGATGAAAGATAGATAGACTTGTACCAATGCCATAGCTTGTATAATGGCTGTAGATGCTGTAAGAGATCCAAAATCTATGGGTACAAGTAAGATTTGAAACCCACCTACAATCATCGTAATAAACGGAATCGACAGTACCACGGCTATCTGGTGCAAGTGTGTCCTTATTCCTCTCCTCACAAATGTCTCTACCAGACAGATACCTAGAATCAGATTGAAAAAGAAGTAGGTACCCAGATCCATGTGGATAGGGCCCGCATCTCCCATCTGCAGATTGGCCATACCTGAAAGCATGGCAAAAAATAAGAGGAATCCCACCATAAGTTTGATTACACGAGAAGCATGCAAACCCCAAACGAGTGGCATGTTACTTGCCCCATATTGATCTAGTTTATTCGTAGAAAATACATTGCCTACAGACATATCTAGGTCCTCTCCTTGCCATACATCTTTCGTAGGCTTGCTAAACAAGGCATGGTGGGAATGTAGCAGTCCATAGGAAAGGATAAGGGCCACAATGAGCATCACACGAAATTGCCAGCCATCCAACAAAGGAGCCTCTAACGTACCGTATTCATCAAAAATGAAGGTCTGAGGAAGAATGAATAAACCTAGAATGACAAGAGTATACAAACATAAGGTCATTCCAGTGGTGGTAAAACTTCGATCTGAAAGGGGCTTTTGATAGGTATGATAGCCCCAGATCAGTAGGCCCAATGTAGAAAATGCAGGAATAGAAACCTGCAAAAAAAGGTCGAATCCCCAGCCTCCCCACCAACTGAGCAAGAGCATCACGGGGGCTGTGAGGAAGAATAAATAATATAATACCCAATGAATACTCGTCCGCCAGATGAGTGGCTGATTCCGCAAGAGATATTGGTCTATTTCCTTCACCCAAGTGGGCGCGAGTAAACGCATGGTCTATTTATCAAAGGTCTATGAAATCCTATTTTACATGGGCAGGGTCTTCTGCTTGATCAGCGCCTGTAAACTAAAATAGGTGATCCCTATATATAGCAATACAGAGCTTCCAATGAGCCAAAAGGCCTCACTTCCATAATATAAGAATAGGCGCATATCTGCTACGGTATCATCCATCATCATCCAGATGAAAGGCTGGGCACTCATGACCATCAGTGGAGCCATCACAAAGAGGAAGCCTTTGCGGATACGTGTCAGAAGCGTATTGGCATCTACCTGTATGAAGTTGAAGGCTGTCATCCCCATCCACAGCAGGAGAGACAGTGGCATCAGTCCCAAAGAGAAGAAGTTGAACCATCCTAGATAGACTTCACCCAAAACCATCAAAGCCAAGAAGAACAGGACACTGCCTCGGATGATCCACGATTCTCTGCGGTAGAAGTATTTGCCTAACCAACTCAGGTGAAATAAGAAGAGTAGTACAGGTAACACGAGGTTGACCGTCTTCCAGCTTATATCCGAAAGGGAGAATGTCTGGATCTCCTCATCCTGACCTACCTTCTGATTCATAGCCTGCTCCAGATCTTGAAGAGAGTAGGTCTTCCAGCCTTTTCGCAGTTCTATCCTGTATACATAGTGATAGGTATCAAAGCTTTTGGGGCGAATGTTTCGATATTGACTTGTCCAGAATCCTGAAGGAAACTCAATGGAATGTATACGAGACCCATCCGAATGGTACATTGAAGTAGGTGGTTTCAACTCTACATGATAAGCCCCTTCATAGTATTCGATCTCACGGAGGTGTGAGAATCTCCCTGGTACATCCTTACGGACTTGGAATGGCATTTTCCTAAAGATGATGCGGTCGAATCCATAATACTTCACCAAGTCCTGCCATGAATCGTCTTCGTCCACTTCCTGTATCGTCACGATGTATTCGGTGTCCCCTTCGTCGGAGACCATCCACCAGTGAGACTTTAGCTTTTGAATATGCTCATACACATGCTCTACCGTCAACTGGTAATTCTTATCCAGATTGACTTGATCTTTTCCTATGTAATAATCTTGAAATGCCAAGTAACCAAAGCCCAGTGCCGCCAGCATCAAAGGTGCCGCAGTAAGAGACGCTATATTTTTCCAGGGAGACTTTTCTTCATAGAAACGACGGGATGTCGTATACAATCCTCCGAGTGTACCCAACACCAGCAAAGCGACTGTTCCTGCTTGCGCATACTCCATGACATCTGCCATCTCAGCCACACTCACTGTACCGAATCCGTAATAGAGGATCAGGTAACCTCCCGTCAAGACTGTCACAATAGGTAGAAAGGTATACAAGCGGAAGTAATGCAAAGCCCCTCCCCACCTGTAGGGTCTATGTATCGCCAAACGTGCATCCATCTCACGCAGCATGCCATAGAATGGCAATTTTATATCAAAGGTCCATTTGAATGACTTTCCACCATTTGGATCTTGGGAGATCTTACTCATACCTGCGGCGACCATACCTGCCGCCAAGAGCAAAGCTGCCAAAGCTGCATAATACCATAGTCCAAGTGTACGCTCGTAGATCTTACCTTCTCCACGCTGGAAGGCGTGCGCCTCGTTCATGGCATAGATAAAATTCTCTAACGGTCCTTTGACAGAAAAAGCCATGGAAGATCGATCCCAATAATTAGCCCCTCTTCTCTCCCATTCTTCTCGGTCCACAGCTTCCGTTCTCAATACTTGGTAGCACTGCCCTTGCCGTGGGAAATAGGGATCTGTATGGAGATCGACAAACTGTACATCGAAGCCAAACTCCTGTAAAATATCTTCTGTAAACTTCTTGACCTGTACCTTGGGCTTGTCACACACTTGCCAGCTCACGTCTCCGATAATTCCTGCCCCTGATAAAAATTTCTCACTTTTCTGGACTTTGAGTTCGGACTCCAGATTGGCCATACGACCGTAGTAAGTACCATGAAAAGTCCAGACATTTAGTTGAATCAGCATCAGACCTGCCAAATATATCCCTCCGATTCCCAACAGGAGCGGCCATTGCCTGGTCTCCACTTTGAGATTGAATTGCTGCCAGATCCATGCACCTATTGCGCTGATTGCACCGATCTGGAGTATCCAAAACAGCGCATCACGTGTCCATGCAGAGGGTAGGTTGGGTGTGGACAACGGTAGTCCATAGGCAAGGAGAAATGTCAAAGGAAGTCCGATGATTCCTGCATAAAATATCACCCAGTGGATCTGCGTACGCCAGATGTGTGGCTGGTTGCGGCAGAGGGTAGCATCTATTTTGCGCATGAATGAGGGACGGAACAATGACTGTAGAAAAGCGCTCATAGCGTTTGAAGCATTGGTAATTCAATCAAAATAGCAGAGACTAGCTAGCCTCCACCTCATATTAGTAGTCTCCGAGCATCTTTCGGGAAGGCCAGATCTCAACGGGAATGTATTTGTACATACGCCACATATAAGATAGGGATTCACGAAGGATTGCATATAATTTCTTTTGCTATTTTTCTTTCGGCTGTAATCGAATTTTCTCCATGATTTGGATGCCCATGATCATATGAAGGAAATAAGCTAAAATCGCAATTTTGATCGCATACCACTCACCCCCTCCATAGGACATGTACAGCCAGTCTCTGAAGAAAACTTCATCTAAAAAGATCCCTAGGATAACTGCAGCTCCCATAGATAGGATGAACCATAGACTGGCGAATCTTTGCCTTCCCTGAGTATTCTTGGGTTTCATTCGAAGTAAAGCCAAGCCTAATCCAAGATACACTATATACCAAAGAGGAATCCAGAATTCCACCCCAAAGTTGCCGCCAACTTGTACTGGGACTATGATGAACAAGAAGATCGTGAGCGGTACCGCCAATAAAGTCAAAAACTGCACTTTTAAATTTACATACTTCCGCAACCACACAATCTGAAACAGGACCAAAGAAATCCCTAAAAGTGTCATCATGATGTACAAAAACTCTTCATCCTCATAGTCATGAACTTGATCACGACTTTGTCTAGATGTCCAATTTTTATCCCTAGAAACATCGCTTAACATACTGACGGGATACGTCCTGTTACCTTTGACCAGCTCGGCCTCAAATATCTGTGAGGGAATAGTTTGAATATCTCTCCATGAGTGATCCCGTCCCCAATTCCTGTAAAACTCAAGATACTGAGACTGGGTATCGCTTTCATTCCAGTGATAGTAATGTACATCCTGAGCCAATAATGAATCCAGAAAGGAAAAAATCTCCAATGACTGGGTTTGTACAGGCCGAAGTGTCAACTTATCGAATCCATATTTGGTAACCACTTGATCCAGTGCCTCCAGATCCTTTGTATCCAGTAGGTACATATGGGACTGCTTGCTGTAAGAGCCATCCACTTCCACCGTCTTGTTCCAAATCAACCACTGAGAGTCTGTGTACATGGTCTCTAAGTCCTCGTCTAATGCCACTCGGGAGAGTCCTGCATTCAATCCTTGATGGCTCCAAGTCCACATAGACGGAAGCACGACATGAAGGACCGTCACTAAAAGGATTAAAGGAATGATAGTAAATAGCCCAACTTGAACGATAGGTCTGGGAAAAGGAAAGGAACGATAAGAGATCTGTCTAAGACTCTGAATTCCCCACATACATATCATCCCACTAAATAAAGTCGCACCTGCTGCTACAACCCATTCTGACTCCCATCTGACCATCCATCCATAAAAGCCAGGTCCTGCCAACTGAAATAAACTTCCAAACAAAAAAGCTATCACAACAGAAGGGAGTATCAGACCGAGCAATATATAATGTAAGCGAATAGACCATAAGACGGGATGATTTGCCGCCAGATAACTGTCTATTTTTTTCAACCATCTTCCAAATGGCCAGACGAGGGAAATGTGGAAGCTGCGTTTGCTTCCTTTGGCCTCCCTAGAGAGACTGAGCAGCACAAGTCCCATGAGTCCCAAAAGGACAATTCCCCATAGGTAGCGATACCCCGTAATATGTATCTGAAACCTCCGTCCTTCTCCCTGGAAAAATAGGTGTGCGGATTCTAGATCTTCTAAGCGTCTATCGATCTCATATTCACTGATCTGCTCAAAACTCAGATAAGACAACTGCTCATCATGTCTCAAGAACAGACTCCACTGGTAGACATTATTCTGAGGGCTATAAGGATCATTTTTATATATAGGTGCATATCGAACATGAGATTCTAAGGTTACGTCTGCGATATTCCATCCATAAGGCGTCAAACGTCTAGTAATTTCTTTATTTAGGGAAGCCTCGGTATAAGGATGTAAAGAAGGGTTCTCTCCTCTCTGCTCCACATCAAAGAAATATTCATGTAGAAAGGCGCGGTCCTCTCGGATTTTTTCATAGCTCACCAAAGCAGTCATCTGCTGGTAGATTCCCGCATGAAAGCTTGTCACATGGGCCTTAATCAAGAAAAAGCCCACAAGATAAATCAAAAAGGTCGCACCTAATGTTCCCAAGTTTCGTGTGCGCAGCTTCACTCGATATTGATCATATCCCCAAGCACCTACAACTACCCATGTCAGGACATGCAAAATGAGAAACATCGCATCATAAAACCCATCTCCCAGGTCATAGGGATGCTCCAAGGGGAGCGTCTTCCCAAAGAAGAACATGAGTGGGAGTGTCAATAAGCTAATGGGCAAAATCCAATGGATACGCGTCCGCCAGATATAAGGCAGTCTGTCGCGAAGGGTATCGTCTAGAGCTTGGATAAAGGCGGGAAGAAAACGTTTCATGATAGCTTAATATATAGTTTCCCTTTTGTAGGGATGAATGAATTCGTTGGCTTTGGCTTTCTGTAGTACAAGGGAAACTGTGAGGGAGAAAATACGCATTCCAGTTTCCAGAATCAATACAGTTTTTTGAGCATTTCTAGGTCTTTTCAGGTAGCATGAGCCACTGTTCTAGTACTTTTGTGAGTTTTCGTAAGTGAAAGAAATAAATGGGTATCAGCAGCAGGAGGAAAATGACCAGCGAAATCTCATCTCTTGGGAGCCAATTCCTCCTATCCCAGTCTATGAAATAAATGATAAGCCCTCCTCCCATGAGAAAAAATATCGACATCAAAGGAGTCATCAGCGCAGCCAAGCTTAGGTAAAAGCCCTTATTGGTATCTTTCCATTGCGACTTTTTCCCGAGATCATTCAAAATCACATGCCAAGCAATGTATAAGATAGGTCCTAGCGGCAACAGAAAGCAGATAATAGACGCGACAATCAGTGACTTAAATACAGGCTTGAGGCCGATGTACCTTTCTACCCATCGGACCTGAACGGCTCCCAAGAAAAACAGGAAGGCAATACATATAGGGAAGAGGTTGTCCAAGTCAAAACCTTCAGGCTCTATTTGTCCCATGATGTCATGCAACGCTTCCGCATACTCCATGCGAGATGCCAGATCCAGCATGCTAAGTTCCTCTCCTCTACGCCGAAAAGAGATCTCGTAACCTGTCTGAGCTTCTATCACATCAAAAGAGGTATCAGGTAAGATATGTTTAAGGATAAACCCATCATACCTAATATTTGAAAACCCTATTCGCCATATTTCACCCTTTACTTTCCACTCCCAATGGGCATAACGCGGGTGTGGCCAGTCCTTCCATTTTTCATAATAGGGCATTTCCTGCGGCAAGATTGACTCCACCTGTACATCCCCCATATCATACCGATAAGCCAAGTCTTGTAGTTCCTCTATCGGAGGAGGTGTAGAAGCCATCAGATAGACTTTGACATCTTCATAGTCAGGATGAAATGTGTTTAACGCATCTTCTGGACTTAGGATGAGCCATGTTCCACTTGCCAGGATACGCTTCTTCTGGTCTTTCGGAGATTGTTCGAGCAGCATTTCTCCCCTCCCATACCCGATTCCCTGAAGTAGAGAGAAGTACATGATCGGAACAATAGCTGCAAATAATAGAGGAAATAGGACTAAGTATGCTGCTTGTCGACCAGGATCAAACGAGTTGAGGGCCCTTCCCCCTAGTTGCTGAAATAATTGGATAAGCAACCACAGTGCAGGGATCATGAGAGGAAATACTCCTACCAATAACAGGGTCAATATATCGTGCTTAGGGAATAGCTGGATAAAAAGCCACATACCTCCATACCCCCAGAGTAGACAAATAGCAGCTACAGGTAACCAGTAAAAAAGAAAGAATTTTTGAAATCCTACAGACCAAGCAATAGGATCATTTTGGGCATTGTGGCGATCCCATCGGATGATCCATTGTTGGAAAGGAGAGATAAACCTACTTTCACGTCTGCGGCTCATACTCCACCTGTCATCCAAAAGATTGTGCTCCCTAAGTCCAAGAATCGAAAGAAAGAGGAGAATTCCCAAACCTGCAAACGATAGGTGCAAAGGCCAGGCAGCCATGTACATCTCGTACACGTCTCCTTTCCCTTGAAAAAATTGTACTACTTCTTTTGCCCCATTCCACCTTTCTTCATACGCTTTTGGAAAAATGTTAGGATCAAGCTGTGTGGACCAAATAATTTGATACGCTTGAAGAGAGGCACGCTGCACATTTGGCACATGAACATATCTAATAGGGACAGCTTTATCCCTTCCATTGAGCCAGGGAAGCTCATATTGGAGTTTTTGGACAAATGCTTGGACCTCTTCTTCTTGTTTGGCGTAAAAGATGAAGTCATTTTCTACCAACTCTCCCCACAAAACCAACTCTTCTTCGATGGATTCTTGGTCCAGTAAGGTCATCACTCGATGGAACTTTCCCAACTGATAGACATAGGTCGGTGCTTTGATGATGCCATATCCCACTAAGTAGATCAAGCCCGTCATCATCCATACAGAGACCTTACGGGTCTTCAACGGACGATTCCACTGATCATAGATCCACCATCCTACTGCTAACCAAGAGAGAATATGCATCAAGTAGTAGTAGTCGGACAAAACACTCATTTCTATCCTTCCCAGTTTAAAGGGTAAGGAAGGAACACTCAAAAAACTCAGCAGATAAAGAAAGGCTGTAATGGGTACGCCTATCACCACAATACGATGTATACGTGTCCGCCAGATGTAAGGCGCATGGTTTCGTAGCCAGTACCCTATGTTAGGAGGTGTTTTTTGCGTGCTGTATTTCATGACAATCAGTCTGAAGGTTGGAATCGGATCAGTTGGAGAATCTGCAAGCTCCGATAGGAAGCCCAAAAGGAGACGATCAAAAACATGACCATGGCAAAGGGTCCTACCTCAGCAAGCTCTAGCCGTAAAAGACCAAAGAAAAAGGCCCAAACCAGTAATCCTACCCAAGGAGCGAAAAGGAAAATAATCCCTGCACGGATCCTATATTCACTAATATGAGGCTTAGCCCGCAACGCATCCATCAGTACTTTCTGATTGTACGACCATGCCACTGTCAATAAAGTTAGCGCCAATACCCATACGGTCACTCCTAATGCAAATATCACGATACCCACGCCAACACTACAGGCGAGGATGGTTCGCAGTTCTTTGATGCCCATAAATCTTCGAAGCCACAAGAGCTGACCAACAAATAGCATAATGAATACCAACCATATAGATGCCTGTCCTTCTGAGCTTATTCCCCCCCATCGATCTAGTCCTCTCTGCGTCATCAGTTGATCCAAACTCTTTACCTGATTACCTAATGCATACGATGCTTCTCCCTTCATTAACTCCACTTTACACCAGTTTTCAGCAAAGGATCTTTTCAATAGCCATTCACTTCCTGGATTAGACCAAAACCTCTGGTAATTCAATCCATAGCTTATCCTATCCAGTGAATCTCTGGTGACAATCACCTTCTCTGCTATCGAATCTTTGTACGTTTTTATTTGATAATCTGGATTTTTTTCAAGAACCCGTCTGTCAGGTACCTCTTGCATCATCTTCACATACCATCGATTCCTCATGATAAAAGGTAAAGCGGATGTATCTATCGGCACTACACGCATACGATCAAAGCCTAACTTTTGGGCTACTAGTTGAAACACTTCCGCCTTTTGTATTCCCACCTGATAAGGTACGAATAAGTCCATGTCTTCTTTTTTCCAATCTTCATACAGAATCCAGTTGTGTTGCTCCTTTAGCTCATATCTGATGATCTTATCGAAGGACTCCATTTGCCTATGGACCCGATGGTGGCTGACCAACCACGTATTCAAAGCCAAAAATAACAGGAGGGCAGCAGGTCCTGAGATGTAAAGCGTCTGCTTCCAAACCTTTTGCTTGGGAAAATCTCCTCGGTATTGGAAGGGGATAAGCAACAAGAGAAAACCCACTGTAAGCCATGATATCATTTGCGTATCTCTCCCCAGTTGTGCTGTGGCCGTCCAGATATCTTCCTGTGGTGCCAACAAATTGTGGAGCATGATGCCTCCGAAACACAGGAGGCTGAGCGTTCCTATCAGCAGCCCGATCTTATGGAGTTTAGAAAGCCAGATTCCTGGGTGGTTGGCAGCTAGATGCAGGTCCCATTTAGCGAATATTCCCCATTTTCTGAATATATTTTCTACCTGCAACCTCTTAGTTTCCCATCCATATTCAGTCATTCTCCTCGGCGCTATACTCACCCACATCATGATTCCCCAGACCCCCATATACAGAATCAGATCTGTCCAATCCCAATGAAAATGACGTGCATATAATGCGCCTTCGTTTTGATTATACGCTTTGGCTGACTGTATCACACGAAATGTATCCCAAAAGGCCTCATTTTTTTCATAGGGCTTCAACCTCTCTTTTAACTCATCATACTGCTCAAAATAATAACTTGCCCTCCACGGTACATCATCGTATATGGTGTACAAATAGTAGTTGTAGTCGTAGGAATCTGCCAGTACAATGGAGTCAGGTCTTATGCCATAATGCTTCAATATACTTTCTAGATCTGAGCGAACCTCTTCTTTGGTCTCACCTGGCTTTGGCTCCATGTAGTAAGGCTTATAGCTTTGGAGTGCTCGCTGGTCTGCCTGGAAGACCTCGTCCGAAACGAGTTGATGGATATTATGATAATAATGGTGATGATAGACCCACACACTAGATTTGATCAATACCAAGCCCAACAGGTAAATCACCGCCGTCAGGATCAAATGCCCAACTTTTCGCACCCTCAGTTTATGCTGCTGAAGGAGCCCGATCCAGCAGATGACGATAGCCCACGTCAGTACATGCCATCCCCAGTAGGCATATTGAACCCCTAAACTCATCAGATCTATAGCAGATGAGAGCCGATTTCCTGCCCCTAAACCATAACTGAATAAGAGAAGAAAGCCTCCCCCGAGTAATACCCAATGAATATGCGTTCGCCAAATGGTAGGAAACCGATCGCGAAGCCAGTGGTCTAGGTATAGAATAAATGAAGGAAATTGCTGTTTCATGGAGAAAAATCTATGCTGAAAAAATCAGAGGAGTCATTAGAAATACTCCTCTTTATCCTTAAAGAAATAGCTTCTTCGTACTCTGGCTAATATCACGCATGTACGAAACCTGAATTCCTTTTTCTGAAAGATAGCTTACCACAGAGGCAATCGTCACATTCATCGGGGCTGTCATGACGTAGACCTGTCCATTGTGGGAAAGCTCTACATACTGGAGGCCGCCGAGTTGCTCTTCGAGTAAGTGCAAGGGTAGATCCGTCGCAAACTCAAACGTATTGTGTTGGCGGTCCATGCCGAGCTGTTGCTTGGGGCCATAGTAGACCACTTCTCCTTTGCGGAGGAAAAGCAGCTGATCGGAGATATTTTCGATCTCGACCAAGTGCTGGGAGGTGATCACGATGCCCAGCGGCTCGGTGAGGCTGGAAGCCATAGAGCGGAGATCATTGAGTACGATCAACTGTGTGTTGATATCCAAGTTGGCCAACGGCTCATCAATGATCAGCAGCTTGGGCTGCCAGACGAGGGCGCGCGCCAGCGCGAAGCGCAACTTAAATCCTCCCGAAAGCTCCTTCCACTTACGGTCCAAATGCTGGGAGAGTCCCAGGCGATGAACGATATAATTGACTGCGTCGCGATTGGCTGCTCCTCGGATGCCATGCACAGCTGCTTCGTAAGCGAGGTTGTCTTCCAGCGATCCATACCATTTGGGCAGGTCCTGCGGGATATACGCAATGTGAGGCTTGATGACCTTCCAATCGAGGTATTCATTGGTATCTTTGAGAAGAAGGGGATAGTCCATTTCCCCAGAAGTATGCTGTAACTCACCCGCGATACAGCGCAGGAGCGTCGTTTTCCCATTTCCGTTTTCACCGACCACTCCCAAAATTTCTCCTAGACGCACCTCTAGAGAGACTAATTTCAAAGAAAAAGCTTCTCCACCACGGCGTGAGGAATAGGTCTTCCCCAGATGGTGGCACATAAATACCACATCTCGCGTAGGTGTATTGGCTTCTACCTTCTCCGCGTAGGCATCAGCTTGGGCCTTCTTACGGGCCTTCATGTCTTCGGTAAAATGGTTGCGATAGTCTTCGACAATGAGGTCGACCAACTGATGCATCTCTTGTATGGACTGGGCTTGCTCATCCTCATTCTCTGCATCCATATAGTCCAGCTTGAGGAGAATCGCTCGCTGTTTGAACTCAGGCGTAATGCCAAAATCGCGACTAAAAGAAACGATGGCCTTGGCTCCTTTTTGAGGAAACTCAGAAAGCTGCTCTTTGAGCTGCTCACTTATTTGTTCGATCGTGTGTGTACTCATGGTCTTAGGCTTTTAGTTGTTGGACATTCTCAATCAAGCTGATCATCCGTAGGGCGAGTTTACGTCGGATGTCTTTACGTTCGATGTTTGAATAACCTGCAACCTTAGCTTGGAATTGGCTGATCTCTTGGCTGATTTGAATGGATTCGTCTTTGTATTGGCCTTTGTCGTCAAAGTCGCGGACAAAAGACAGAAGCAGTTTGGATGCTTGCGCAAGTTGGTTGAGGGCAATCAGGTTTTCAATTTCTTCTCCACGGCGGAGAATGTCGTGTAGTGCGATCATGTTTCAGTGTATTGTCAGAAGGGAAGGAATTCTTTCGATCTCCTGTAGTTTTATCAATATACGAGAATATTGCGATTGGGTGACGTATGATAGAGAGGCAATATCAAGAAAAATCGAGAAATCTTTGATTAGCAAGCATTTCTAGGTTAGAATATTTTTCATTTTTTCTTGAAAGAAATGAAACCATTCACATTACAGGCGAAATAAAATTCACCCCTGCCCCTTCTAGGCTACTCACCAGCGGCAGTAAAATCCTAGCGGCTAGACCAAACAATAGCAAGTATCCAATGATGTCTGTGAATGCCGTGATCAAAATCGAAGAAGCTACGGCAGGATCGACCCCAACTCGCTCAAGCATGAGTGGAATGAAGGAACCCGCAAAGCCTGCCAGCATCAAGTTGCCAAATAACGCGAGGAACACAACCAATCCCAACATGGCAATGAAATCAGGTGGCATGTTAGAGTTGATCAAGGCGACGGTCAGCGAGACAATCCCGCCCAACATCAACCCATTGATGGCACCGACGCTGATCTCCTTGAGGATGATGCCCAAGATCTTGCGAGAAGGGACCCCATCAGTCGAGATACGACGAATCGTTACCGCCAAGGTCTGTGTGGCGCCATTGCCTGAGACGCCTGCGATGATGGGCATCAAGGTAGTCAACAGGACCAGCTGGTCAATGGTAGATTCAAATTGTGAGATGGTGAATGCCGCAATGGAAGCTGTGACCAGATTGATCATCAACCAAGGGATACGCGAACGCACCGCATCGGACCATCCTCCTCGGAGGTTCTCCTCATCTGATACACCCGCAAAGCTCAAAAGATCCTCTGTACTTTCTTCCTCTAAGACATCCATGACATCGTCAAATGTCACACGTCCCAGCAATTTGCCATCTAAATCGGTGACAGGTAGCGTAGGAAAATTGTACTGCAACATAATCTTGGAGACGTCCTCTTGGTCCATATCTACAGGCACCGAGACGATGTCGTCGCCCATGATATTTTTGATCAGTTCTGTATTACGAGAGACAAAAAGGGAGCGGAAGGTGAGATAACCCAGCAGCTTTTGGTCATCGTCCACTACGTAGATGGTATAAAATTCTTCCATCTCCTCCGACTGTGCGACTACTTGACGGAGCGCCTCTAGTTTAGACATATTCTCCCGCACAAACACCACCTCAGGATTCATTAATCCCCCTGCGGTATCTTCGTCGTATTCGAGTAGCTGGTTGAGGACATCTTCATCCTCGTCCGACATGTAGTAGAGGATCTTGGCTTGCTCTTCTTCTGGAAGCTCCGCCAGGAGGTCGGCCCCGTCGTCAAAGGCCAGTGTCTTAAGGATATTTGCCGCTACCTGTGGATTGAGCAGCAGCAGAAGCTGTCCAGGATAGGCTTCCTCATCCATTTCTGTAATGGCCTCCGACAGCACATCGCGCGGGAGCTCCCGGACAATGCGCAGTTGGATCTCACGTGGGGTATCCTCTAATACTTGGGCAATTTCGGTAGGGTGAAGGACCGACATGAGGGCTTGAATCCGCGCATTGGGGGATTTGAGCAACTTGCGTACACGCTCGACGCGGGATTCAGTCGTAGTCCTTTCTTTCGCCATACACAGGGTTCTTTGAGGGACGGTAGATACGCAAAATGGATCGTAAATCTATCAAAAGTATGCGCACAAACAATACAACGCCCAAAAAGCCTCTGTAAGGCCAGGCCTAGGAAACGATTTTGCTTACGGAAGGTAAGCCAGACTCTAAGTCGTCCACTTGATGATCATGACTACAAGAGCCACCAAAAACATCAAGATGGATATTTTATTGATGCCATGCATCATCTTAAGGTTGAAAGAATGCGGATCGTTGGGATCGCGCTTTTTGAAGGTGATATATCCTATAATTTTCTTTAAAACTTCCATATACGAATAGACTAGTAGAAGTGGGAGGGCTGCCCCTCTACCTCTTGGGTTAAGTATGCTATTAACTCCCTATATGCATACTTGTTTTACTATATAGCAAATCTAAGAAAGGGATGGGAAAAATTAGTCTCGATTTTCAATTCAAAGAAAATTTGATCGGGATATTCACTGTGTAAGGGATGGGTTTGTCTCGATGGATGAGTTGTTCAGACCTAAGCAAATGAATGTATCGGTCTACCGCTTGTGTAAGCATAGGATGAGCCGAATAAAGTGTATGATGTTGTTTATAATGTCCGTTTCTGTCAATGAATACCCGTACGACAACCTTCCCCATTGGACCACAATCTCTTGCCTGAAGGAAATAAGGGGCTAGGATGAGGGCATTGACACTGTCCCAATTGGCCAACTCAGGCACCCAGTCCCCAATCATCCATTCTGTATGCAAGGATTCTGTATATCGGATAATGTCAGGTATTTCCTCCTCCCATTCCTCCTCTATTTCCTCTACCTCAATCAAAGGAGGCTTCTTCAATACTTCGATCGCACGCGTGTACTTGATTTCCTCTCCTTCTCCTACATGCACAGGTTGAGGTATATGGAATGTCACAGAGTCGCGGAAAAGGATGAGCTTTTGCTGGAGTAGATGTGCTTCAATTTCTTTTTCCACTGTAGGGTCGCGATATACGGGCAGATAACAAACAGTCAAGCTTGATTTTGAGTACATATGCTCATTCAACTCCACCCACTGCTTCGTATGATCCCAAACATATACGCCTGTCATTAACAAAAAGAATAAAGTACATCCCACACCTAGAGCTGTCCACATAATAGAGGGATAGTCTTTGCGAAGCTGATAAGATCCATAGGCTTTTTCTCTGCCTTGAAAAATCTCTCGGTCCCAATCTGTAATGATTTTGTGCTTTTTCATTTATGGAATGGCCATCTCTTTATCGTACACAAATGGTAATGGGAAAGTTAATCCAATAAGTAATCGGTTCTCCATACTGGATGGCAGGGGAAAATTCCAATTGGTGAATGCATGTTTCTAGTGCCTTTGTCAGGAGAGGGTGCACCTCCCGTATCACCGCATAGCGTACACAGTCCCCCTTTTCATTCACCAACATCCGAAAAACAGTGGTCCCACCCAAAGTCGTATGCAGTAGTTCGGGAGGATACACCCATTCGCTCCATGCTTCTTGAAAATTAAGGACCTCGGGCTCTTTATCCACAGAGACAAAAGCTTCCCAAGCTGGAATGCTATCCCCACGATAGGCTTCAGGATCATACCAGTCGGATTCTAGATCCTGCGCTTGTACCCCCACAAAGCCTCCTGTCGCTCCCCAAATGAGGAGGGCAAAAAGACTTTTCCTACAAGACATCAACATATTCCAAAGCTTATGCTCTCTTTTCATGAATCTCATGCCATTCGTCCTGTTCATATTCATATTATTAGCTCAACAAGCTGTCAATCGATCAAGCTGAAATTGAAGGGAATATTCACCCAAAAAGGAATGGGGCGTCCACCCTGAATCGCAGGTGAAAACCGCAGGTTGCCGATCTTCTCTTCTACTGCACGTGTCAAAAGTGGATGCACAGCATTGATGACAATGTGCTTTTTGTAATTGCCCTTTTTGTCTACTAGAATCCGCATCACAACGATGCCTTTGATATTTGCGTCACGCGCGAGCTGAGGATACGTGATGCCGAGCTGGTCCATATTTATAGGTGCAGGTTCTTCTTCCACATGGACAAAAGTCCCAGGACCTGGATCTCGAGACTCAATCACTACATGTGGGATTTCCCCTTCCCCATCACAGTCGAAACAAAGCGCTTCTATGTCATCTGTCCCTTCCTGATCTGATGTCCCGATTTGTGGGGCTTCGTTGAGTAGTTCGATGCTGGTGATGGAGGTCGTATCGTCAATCGCATCTGGCGTCGGTTCGGGTATCTGGAAACCTTCTATCTTTACCTTGGGAGCAGGTGGCGTCGGAGATGGCGGCGGCACGATGATCTCTTCCTCAGGAATATCGGCAATCGGCGGAGGCATGATCTTAGGGTTTACTTCTACCTTCGTTACTGTATATAGCTCCTCAGCTCCAAACAACCGCTTCCACAGCAGAGGCCCAGCAGTCACACTCAAAAACAGCATGCTCCCTATAGTGAGAGAGAAAAGCAGATGTCGAGGATAGTTTTTCCTTAAATCAAAGGCACCAAAAGTCTGTTCTCTATCAGCAAAGACCATCTCGTCCCAGTCTGCATAGAGGGTAGCAGGATGTTTCATGATTCAGTTTTTATGTGATTAAAGGTGAAAGAAGCTTAGCAAAGAATCTCCTAAAGAATTTATATCCAATGGTTTCGAGTTCAGAGATTCTTCTGTTTCACTGTTTCTTTATTCCATAGAAACTTCATCTCAATCCCTACACAGGAATTCAGTTTTCTGTCCTCTGGTTCAAAAGAGGGGCTCCTTTCTGTTTGCTTAATAGATAGAGAGAAAAGGGTATTTCCATAAAGAGCATAGGATATTTTGGAGAAATAAACCTATCGCTCCTTCTCTAGAACTAGCCACCTTCAGTTTGTAACTGAAGCTTCAATATGGGCTCTAGATACAATCTGGAGGTGGTAATGTTCTACTTTTTTATTCGTGTAAATACTTAAGATTTACATATTTCATCAAATTAGGCTCAACCGTAGCTTTTAAGGAATGGTCCTTGGTATATTGAAAGAAAGAAATACATCAATACACCCTCAATTTATGCGTTGGATTTACTCCCTGATGATTCTCTGCTTTTGTATGCCTACATTTGCCCAGCCTCCACTCACTAGACTCAAAAGTGCGATCATCCAACTCGACCGAGATCCCGTGATGCGCTCCGCCAACTGGTCAATGACCGTCATGGATGCCCAGACAGGCAAGATCCTAGTCGATCACAACGGACAAAAAAGCCTTTCGACTGCCTCCACGATGAAAGTTGTCACGACGATCACAGCAATGGATGTTCTTGGTCCCGATTTTCGTTTTGCAACAGAGCTACAGTATGATGGAACACTAGGAGAAGATAAAGTCCTAAGGGGTAACCTATACATCAAAGGGGATGGAGACCCCACGCTCGGAAGCAATCGCTTTGGAGAAGTATACGAAACCGAGAGCCTTCTACATCTGCTGGCTGAGCAAATCAAAAGAAAAGGAATCGAGCGTGTAGAAGGTGCGATCATCGGCGATGCCAGTATTTTTTCTACGCAGCTGACTCCTGCCAAATGGTCATGGGAGGATATGGGCAATTACTATGGGGCGGGAGCTTCAGGTCTCAATATCAATGAAAATCTATATCGGCTAGACCTAAAGCCTGGATCTCGTGTAGGTGCCCTCACGACTGTCTTACGTACCGTCCCCCACATGCCCGATCTGACCTTTAAGAATGAAATCACCACGGGGTCCAAAGGTTCTGGAGATAATGGCTATATCTATGGCGCCCCTTACACATCTGTGCGTTATCTAAGAGGAACCATACCCGCAGGATACAACAGCTTCTCAATTAAAGGTTCTATCTCTGATCCTGCGCAGTTTATGGCTTATCGCCTGAGGGAAGAACTCATTGCCTGTGGCGTATCCATCACTGGAAGTTATGGCAGCTTACGTGACATGGGACAAAATACGAGCAATGGAAAAAGAACTACTTTCTTTACGCATTACTCTCCCAGACTGAGCGAGATTGTAGAAAAAACCAATATGCGAAGCATCAACTTGTACGCCGAAGCTTTGGCAAAAAGGGTTGCGGTGAAACTAGGGAAGGAAGGGAGTACGGATCAAGCGATGCGTACGTTTAAGCAATATTGGGAGAAAAAGGGGATGAATCTCGATGGGACGTACATGCGGGATGGTGCGGGACTTTCACCTAACAATGCCCTATCCACACGGATGCTGGTTCAGCTCCTGAAACACGCGAAAACAGCGAGTTACAGCAAGTCGTTTGCGGCCTCTCTACCTGTAGCTGCTCAATCTGGCTCCCTCAAAGGAATGTTTAAAGGCACAGTAGCAGCGGGAAAAATCTCTGCTAAAAGTGGGTATATCTCAGGCACACGGGGCTATGCAGGTTATGCCACTACCACCAAAGGGCAATCCCTCATATTTGCCATCATCTCCAATAATTATGCTTGTTCTGCTGGTGCCATGCGGAGGAAAATGGAGCCATTGATGCGAATGATG
Source organism: Bacteroidota bacterium (assembly GCA_038527485.1). Lineage (GTDB taxonomy): Bacteria > Bacteroidota > Bacteroidia > J057 > J057 > JALEFZ01. The sequence goes on along the minus strand of JBCBFT010000003.1, from coordinate 58,473 downwards.
GTAGAAGGAATTTAAGTACGACAACAGATGAAAAAAGCGCGGAAGCTGAACAGCTCCTGCGCTTTCGTTATTCTTTAACATCCTTGAAGGACATTGTCATTAGTCGTTTTTGATGATGCTCTCTACTTCTTGTAGGTTCACCTCATTTTCTTTTCCTGCACAAAGGATCTCCGCCTTGAACTCAAGATAGATCGTCTGGTTATAGCGAACCTGTGCTTCATTAAACTTCAGCTTGGGCAAGATGCTTCCCAACTGAAGCTTCACCATATCAGAGTTTGAGGCGAGTACCTGATTCCCTGTCACGTTACCTTCGGGATCGAGCGTCACGGAGACTACTGCTTGTGCGAAGCCACAGATTCCTCCATCCTTCAGTTGGCCTTTGATGAAATCCTTCATCGCCATTTTTCCTCCTACATACTCGCGAGCAGCAAATTGCGATCCTGATGTATTGACGTGTGTATTTTTATGGCTTGGATCGGGATCATATCCACGTCCTGGCTTAAATCCTTCTGCTGGCGCCGCATCATTTCCTCTGCTGGGATTCTGATTTGGCGGAGGCACTACATTGTAGGTTCCTGGCTCGGCAGAGGGATCTGTATAGTCAATATCTTTCCAAGAATTATCTGTTCCTGCATTGCGTTGACCATTCTTCTTTGTGTCCTTTGTTCCAGCCTTATTGCCACTTCCTGTAGGAGAGACATAAGGATTGGAGTTGCTACTAGAAGGTGTTGCGGGAGTCCCTCCGAGCAAACGAATCTGCTCTTGCAAGCGCTGGATTTCCAACTGCATTTGTGTCATCGCATTGACGAGAATCTTCAGCTTCTCGCTGTCCACCTCTGCCGTCATATCTGGAATCAACGCCATCAGATCTTGTCCTCCTGCGGGAGCTGTAGTCTCATCCGACAATGCGACAACAGGCGTACCTTGAGAAGCGAGTGAAAGACGGACTTGCTCCAAGTATAGCTTACGCTCCGTCTCGCGCTTCTGGCGTTGGAGGGCAATCTCCTGCTCTCGCATATTCTTGATCTTGTCCATGTTTTCCAGTTCCTTCTTCTTGGACTCGAGTTCTGCAATCTTGGCTTCTGCTTCTGACTGTAGACGGTTGATCTCATCGATCAGGCGCTGGTACTCATCTTGATCCTTCAGTTGCTCTTCTTCTACTCTCACGCGATCTTCTTCTATCTGGGCGAGTTCCTTTTCTTCACGGAAACGCTCCACATCTTCCTGGCGAGCCGCAATCTCTTCTTCTATACGCACGATCTCACGATTTGCCTCTTGCTGCGCCTCCAATGCTGCGCGGATCTCATCTTCACGCTGGCGGTTGCGGTCGGCTATTTCCTGAATGGAGGAACGAAGCTCTTCTATTTGCTGCTGCATTTGGGATTCTTGGTCTCCTCCATTGTCCGCTGCTCCAAATCCATCGCCACTATCCGAGTCACTTGCTCCATACGCATCATCTGAAAATAGATCAGCAGAATTTCCGAAAGCATCTCTGTTGCGTTTTTCTTCTTCTGCAGCCTCTCTAGCTCGTCTACGCTCTTCGATTTTGGCTTGACGTGCCGCTTCCTTACGCTGGCGAGAAGCCTCTTGCTCACGCATGTTTGCCAGCTTATCGCGGAGCATCCGAATTTCTTCTTCAGAAGCGGAGCGCTTCTGATCTGCAGCGGCTTTTGCCTCATCGAGTGTTTGTGGCTGTGGTTCTGTCTGTGGCATCTCATCTGAGGAAGCACTCGCGACAGGGGTAGAAGGTGTAGTCACAGGAGGCGTAGGAGTTACTTTGGGCTCCTCCTTCTTTGGCTCCTGGGGCTTGGGCTTGGGCTGAGAGACTACGGGATCTGTCGTTTTAGGCGGAGCTGTCACGACAGGATCTTTAGCTGGGGGAGTGTCAGGCTTAGTAGGCTCTGTCTTGGGTGGCTGAGGGGTTGTCTTAGGTGGTTGGTTGCTAGAAGAAGCAGCAACCCCCCCTTTGGCTAGGTTACCTTCAGAATCCAATTTTTCATTGTGGTAAATGGGAAGTTTCTTGTAGACGTTGTCCCGCCCGTCACAGCTTTCGATATTGGGCTTGATCTCAAGATAGACCGCTTTGGGGCCTCTCAAGTCTGATGCGTTCCACTTAACATTTTTGACAATGTCTACAGCTGAATTTTTGAAGCAGTCGTTTTTCCCTGTCAGTGGCTTGGCGTGTAGCACATAGCCAGAGGGATCTACTCTTACTTCCAGATAAATACGGTCAGACCCACAGCAAGAGGTCTTCTGCTCCAGCTCTAGCAGAATAAAGCCTTTGACGGTGTTTCGGTTATTGTCAAAAATGAAGGTCTTCATATCAGCTTGATGTTGCGTCACATCAAAGTCCTGTGCTTGTAGCGTCAGGACCATGCTAATAGCGAGACCAATGAGCGAGATAATACGTCTCATAATGCTTGGTTTTATGTGAAGATCTTACGTGCGTAGTTTCTTGCAAAAGTTAGGGATAAATTTGATACGAAGTAAATTAAATAGCTATGTAATTCATAATTCCGGATTACGGGGCCATTTTATTCACTTTTTTGATCAAACCTTACATGTATCTACCATAGGCTTGGCCTTGGTAAGCCCTAGATTTTTTTCTTTCAATTGGAGCACATCCCCTATTGTATCATTAGATCGGATGGCATATCCATTGGCTACTGCTTTTCTTAATCCCTTTTTCTTTACGGGTGCTGCCTCTGTCACTTTCACATAGGGATCGTACGCCTGCTCGATATAGTCCAGTGTGGCCAGTACTTCCTCTAAGTCATCAGATGTTACCAACTTCATGCGTAGTGCCTTAAAATTGGGCAGCCCGCGGAAATATGCTGGATAGTGTCGGCGCATTTCTCTCAAGGCAACAATCTCACCTTTCCAGGTCACAGACATCATCAGGTGGCGGCGACAAACAGATACTTTCTCTTGTAATGAGGGTTCAGGCAAAAGGTTACCTGTTTCAAGATAATATTTTATCTGCTGAAAAATCCAGGGATTTCCTATGGACCCTCTTCCGATCATGATTCCAGATATATTAGGAAACGTATCTTTCATCAATTTCGCCTTTTGGGGAGAGTCAACATCTCCATTTCCAAAAATCGGAATCTCTATATCTGGATGGTCAGCAACTTCTCCTATAAATGACCAGTCAGCTTGTCCCTTATACATTTGCTTGCGGGTACGGCCATGGATAGAGAGGGCTTTGATCCCTACGTCCTGCAATCTCAGGGCCACTTCTTGGATCTGAATCGTATGCTGGTCCCAGCCTAGGCGCGTCTTCACTGTCACGGGGAGGTGGGTCGCATTGACAACTTCTTGGGTCAAGCGAACCATCTTAGGAATGTCACGCAAGATCCCTGCACCTGCGCCTTTGCATGTGACTTTTTTGACAGGGCAGCCATAGTTAATATCTAAAATCTCAGGTTGGGCTTCTTCGACGATCCGAGCGGTCATCTGCATAGATTCTAGGTCGTGTCCAAATATCTGTATCCCCACAGGACGTTCTTCTGGATAGATATCTAGTTTCTGCACGCTTTTGTCGGCTAGGCGTATCAAGCCCTCAGAACTGATAAATTCTGTATACACGACATCTGCCCCTAGTTCTTTGCACAACACACGAAAGGGAGGATCGCTCACATCTTCCATAGGTGCAAGCAATAAAGGGTAGTTTCCTACTTCTATATCTGCGATTTTGACCACGTCTGTCTACCTCAATTTTCCTACAAAGGTACAAATTTATTTTGGTCTGTCTTTTGACTAAGACTGTATGACCTTCATTTTTCCACAAAGGATTTTATGTTTTTTACAAACAAGCAGATTCAGACATTGTTCCATAGTGTCGTCTACGCCTTATGTTTACCTTATCATATAAGTAAGGAATAGTTTCAGCTTAAATTGTACCTTTGCATCGATTTGAAAAGAACTCTTAAGATATTCCCTGAGCATTGAACATTTTCGATAGCATAGCAGACGCTGCAAGAAGGAACCCCTGGATTGCTTTTGGCGTAGCCATTATCCTATATCTGCTAGGAGCTTCAGCCATGGTGGGTATGCTTGCCCAAATCATGTTTTCAACGATGGGTCTCAGCCCTGCCGATATTTCTGCTTTTGCCAATGGGACCTATCCTATGACTCCTAACCTCCGCAATGGCACCATGCTCTTACAGGCAGCCCATCAAATATTTGCCTTTGGCCTTCCTGCTTATGTCATGGCTCGTGCATTACACTACACATCAGCTAAGTGGGGACTCACCATGGGACAAAGTCCATCGGTATGGGGGATTGCCATTATGATTATGCTCGTGGCATTGCCATTGGTTCATTTTGTCAACTTCGATCCCGAACAGACCTACCTACCCGAATCCTTTCAGCAGCTAGAAGAAAGCCTTAGAAAGTCCGAACTCTTGAGTAGAGAACGTCTCAGAGACTACATCGAAACATCTGATCCTGTAAGATTGATCATTAATTTGGTCGTATTCGCCTTGATACCAGGTATATGTGAGGAATTATTTTTTAGAGGAATCATCCAACAATCCCTCCAAAAGATCTTCCAGCCTGTGCTCGCCATCGTGCTTACTGCCGCGATTTTTAGTTTTATCCACTATCAGTTCTACGGATTTCTTGGTAGAACCATCATGGGTATATTCCTAGGCTATTTCTTTTATAGGACCAAAAGTTTATTTCCTTCTATTCTTGCTCATTTCGCCTTCAACGCTACGAGCATTGTTGCGGTCTATCTGATGACGCTACAGCCTGAAAGTCAAAATAATGATCTAGACCTACCTACGATGGATTGGTATGTCTACCTAGGCATTGGAGTATTCTTGGTCGGTCTTATTGTCCTTTTTATCAGATTGACACCACCTCCAATCGAAGAAGAACGCGAAGTCACAAAAGATGAATGATTTTTATAGAAGACTTATTACAGGAATCGTTGGCGTAGGGCTTGTGATCCCAGCCTTGATTCTCTCTCCTTATGGTTTATGGTTTTTTGCAATGGTCGTATCCATAGTCAGTTTATATGAATACTACCAAGGAATGGGCATTCAAGAGGGACACTACAAATGGCCTGCCCTTGCAATAGGACTTATATTTTGGGCGATGGTCATCCTACAAGACCTGATGAGTTTGCCCGAGCACATCCTACTATACCTCGTTGTCGCTATCCTTCCCGTCTTACAGATCATCACCTTGTATGATTCAAGTGAAAAAAGACCCGTCGAACGTGTCTCGACGATCCTTATGGGATATGTATATGTGATCCTTCCTTTTTTCCTTATGTATCAGCTTGGTGCCAAGCTCTACACCCCCTACAACTTTTACTTGCCACTCGGGATACTGGTGTTGACATGGACCTTGGATGTAATGGCGTATATATTTGGACGATTTTTGGGAGGCCCTTTACTCTTTGAGCGTGTAAGTCCCAAGAAGACGTGGTCAGGAGCAATCGGAGGAGCGATCTCCTGTCTCATTGTAGGCCTGCTGATGCAATATTTCATTGGCGGCTTTGATTGGTGGATCGTCGCCATCATTTTATCTGTCACCAGTCAACTGGGAGACTTGATCGAGTCCATGTTCAAAAGAAGTGTAAAATTGAAAGATTCTGGTACGGTCCTCCCTGGTCATGGAGGCATGCTGGATCGTTTTGATGGGTTATTTACAGCACTTCCCTTTTTATATTTATATTTTTTACTGGCTTAATTTGGCATTTTTTCAACCAAAATGGCTTGTCTTTTTTATGTTTAATGAATTGATAATCAATATTTGAAATCTGACGTAGGTTCTCTACCTTTCATGCATTCTTGCACATCTTTACGGTAATTTTTGGGGACTAAAAAAATATATTTTCATGTCTGAAGCTAAGGCTCAAACGCAACAGGTCGATACAAGACCTTCACCGTATGATTCGATGCTGGCACGTTTTAATGCAGCTGCCGACATCATCAACTTGGATCAGCGCTACAGAGACGTCATCAGTGCTCCCGAGCGTACCATCATTGTTACACTTCCTGTCAAGCTAGACGACGGGACGACACGTGTATTTGAAGGATACCGTGTGATTCACTCTACTGTGATGGGACCCTCTAAGGGAGGAATTCGCTTTGCCCCTTTTGTAGATTTGGACGAAGTGAAAGCCCTTGCGGGTTGGATGACTTTTAAGTGTGCGTTGGTAGGATTGCCCTATGGAGGTGCCAAAGGGGGGATCACCCTCAATCCAAAAATCAGAAGTGTAGACGAACTCGAAAGGATCACGCGCTCATATGCACGCGCGCTGAAAGATGTATTTGGAGAAGACTCCGACATCCCAGCACCTGATATGGGAACCAGTTACCGTGAGATGGCATGGATCTTCCACGAGTACTCGCGCATCTATGGATATACGCCAGGTGTGGTGACAGGTAAACCCCTCCACCTCGGAGGATCTAAAGGACGTGTGCCTGCCACAGGATGGGGTGTCATGCTGACTACACTGAAAGCTATCGAAAAAATGGGGCGTCAGCCTGAAGACTGCACGTGTGCGGTCCAAGGTTTCGGTAACGTAGGCTCATGGGCCGCCAAACTCCTCAGTGATCAAGGGGTAAAAGTAGTCGCAGTGAGTGACCATACAGGGGGATATCACAATCCCGACGGACTGGATGTGCGCCACGCAGTAGACTATGTAAGAGACAACCAAACGCTGGAAGGATACTCGGGAGGTACACATATGACAAATGAAGAGCTGGTCACCATGGATGTGGATATCCTCGTGCCCGCAGCGATTGAAAACGTCATCACCGAACACAACGCAGAAAAAGTTCAAGCAAAACTTATTGTGGAAGGTGCCAATGGACCTGTTTCATCTAATGCAGACTCCGTACTCGACGAGAAAGGCATCCTCATCGTACCTGATATTTTGGCCAATGCAGGAGGGGTAACAGTCTCTTACTTTGAATGGGTACAAAACCGTCGAGGTCACTACTACTCAGAAGAAGAGATACGAGACAAGGCCGCACCTATCATGACAGAGGCCTTCGATAGGGTATACGAAACGCACAAAAAGCATAAGTGCTCCATGCGTCTGGCAGCTTATATCTCTGCAATCGAACGATTGGCTACGGGAATTGATCTCGAAGGTAACTACTAAGTAAGAAGCCGAGAACCCTAGCCTATTGTCTAGGTATGATTTCTATATATATCCTATATAAAATTGCGATATAAAGCTATCAAAACCAGCTAGATAAGCAACGGTCACACTATATTCTACCCATTTATCCAAGTATAAAAAATGAAAGGAATCGCTGAAAAGTGGTTCCTTTTTTTATGAAAGACCACCTACACAAATCATTTGGGTGAAATAGGAAATATCTTCATTTTCGTAAAGATTAATTAATAAAGTTTTCACGAATGGAGATAGTACAGAGAGCTCGTATAAAAAATGGAGGATTACCTCTCCATTTCTTTTCCAAAGCTCAGGGGATGATTTCGTGTAGACTACCCCTCATATGGGTCGTTTGCTTACTATGCATGTACACACCAAGCGTAGGACAAATATCTTACAGCTTTACTTATAGTCCTCAACAAGGTAACCCTGGAAGTATCAACCAAGAGCAGGACTATATCACTGCAGGTTGGAGCACAGTTTTATCTGGTGGCATGGCAGCCAACCAGTGGTCAAGTAATTTTTCGCTTCCTTTTAACTTTTCTTTCTATGGTCAGTCCGTAACCCAAGCCAAAGTCAGTGCCAATGGACTGTTGACATTTGAGACAAATAATAACTTGATCGGTGGGAGCAATCAACTACTACCTTCTAGTGCGATCCCTCCTTTGACGATTGCCGCCTACTGGGAAAACTTCACAAACAACCCTCCCGTCAGCGCTAGTGACGCTGTCATGACCAAAGTATTTGGAACTGCTCCCAATCGCCAATTCTGGATCAGATGGACTTCCTTTGAGTGGGGGCCTTCGAGCTTCGTCTTTGTCTCCATCGTCTTAGAAGAAGGAACCGACAAGATCTACATCGTAGACCAATACAGTAATCCAGCCTCAGCCAACAATGTCACAGCGACGGTAGGTGTTCAGGAGAATGCGAGCCAAGGCGTGACCGCAGGCGGGATCAATACCCCCCTCAAGATTGCAGGGGCCAACGCATTTGACAATAGTTTCTATACCTTTTCTCCTTTTCCCATTCCACCACAAGATCTCAAAATTGTGGACATCCAGGCTCCCAAAGAGAAAACATGTGGACTTGGCATGGAAAATATTGTCCTTCGATTCACCAACATCGGGCAGCTTGCTACCTCCAATGCAGATTTTTCTTTTTCCATCGATGGAGGGGCTCCCATCAGCGAATCATTTACAGGAAATATCACGCCTGGAGACACACTCACTTATACTTTTAATACGCCAGCTAACTTTGCCACACCTGGTACCTACGAACTAGCAGCTTGGATCAAGAATCCAGGAGACACCATTCCAGAAAATGATTCTGTCCATCAATCGGTACAGCATATCAAAGAGATTAGTCAGTTTCCCTATTATGAAGACTTCGAAGATGCAGCGCACGGCTGGCGCGCCGTCGGTGCTCAGAGCAGTTGGGAGTATGGCATCCCTGTCAATCCTACCATACTCGGCGGTGCTTCTGGCTTAAGAGCCTGGATCACCAACTCGACGGGCAACTACTTGCCTTTTGAGAATTCTTTCGTAGAAAGTCCTTGCTTTGACTTCGCCAACGCTCCTGTGGGGCTATGGTTATCCATGCAGGTATGGTGGGAAACCCAGACCCCCTGGGATGGAGCTACTGTACAGTATACCTTAGATGAAGGCGCCACATGGATTCAGTTGGGAAAAGCCCAACCCAACTGGTACAGTTCTTCTTTCATCGCCAGCCTACCAGGGGGAAGTGCCGAAGGATGGAGTGGGAGCAGTGGTGCATGGACACAGGTGCAAGTCGCCTTGCCTACCGCACTTGTCGGACAGTCAAACGTACGCTTTCGCGTAGCCTTTGCTTCCAATAATTCTGTCGAAGATGAAGGAATCGCCTTTGATGATATCCTCATAGGTGTACCTCCTGCTTTTGATCTGGGAGAGGATCGCTACTTCTGCGAAGGAGATACCCTTTCGATTGGACTTCCAGACGTCACATACTCGTGGTCCAATGGCAGTACGGATGATTATGTCATCGTTCAGTCGCTTAATGGCGCAGGCTTCTTTGACAGTGTCCTTACAGTCTTGGTCTCGGATGCCCTGGGCCTATTCAGGAAGGATACCGTCCGCATGTTTTTGGCGGACCCGCTGGCCGTCCAACTCACCAGTCAAGCGGATATAAGCTGCGCCAACCTGAATGATGGGAGTTTGGATGTAACTGTCACAGGCGGAAGTCAGCCGCTGAGCTTTGCCTGGAATGGCACACTGTTCACAGAGGACATCACAGATCTTTCTGACGGAACTTACAGTCTGACAGTGACTGACCTCAATGGATGCCAGACGCAATCAGATAGTTTCCGTATCAATCGACCTGATTCCATCCGACTCAGTGGAATCATGAAGTCCGTTTCCTGTTTTGGAGAGAACGACGGAGCTTTGTCTGTCATCACAACGGGGGGAGTAGGAAACTACAGCTACCTGTGGAGTACGGGTGATACACTCCCATTTCTTACAGATCGCACAGCAGGCGATTATATGTTTAGCGTACAGGACAGCAATGGCTGCTCCAAGGACAGTACTTTGACTGTCGCCTCACCTGATTCTTTACAGGCCAGTTTATTAGGCACGATTCCAGCCTCCTGTCCAGGAACTTCCGATGGTATGATAGAACTCGATATTACAGGAGGGACGCTTCCCTACACACAGTTTGCCGTTGCATTAGATGGTTCGGGAGCATTTGATATTACCAATCTGGACTCAGGTTTGTACCAATTCGAAGTAGTGGATAGTTCGGGATGTCAGTTTATGGGAGACACTGTTCGGGTAGATCAGGACAATACCCCTCCCGTGGCCTCATTTTCCTTTATCAAGGAAGATCCTCAAGTAAGCCTCTCTGATTCGTCTGTAGGAGCCAATACCCTTCTCTGGGATTTTGGAGACGGAACGACCTCAGAAGCTTTAAACCCTGTTCATACCTACGATAGCAATGGCTCCTTCGTGATCACACAAGTGGTCTTTAGCGACTGCGGAACAGATACCACACAAAGTGAAGTCTTTATCTCAACAGTCAGCTTAGAACAAGAATGGGATCGCGCATGGCAGATATTCCCCAATCCTCATCAAGGAACCTTCACCCTATCATGGCAAAACTTGCCATCTCCTCCGCTAGCATGGGAGATTTGGAACCTTCAAGGCCAAAAAATAGGAGGAAATATTTTCGTTCAAAGTCAATCCCATTCCACTATATCCCTACCCAAAGAAATTCATTCAGGCATCTATTTCTTTCACTTAAAGGGAAAAGAATATACACTCCAAAGGAAAATGATGATCAAATAATGATTGTAGCATATCTTTCATTTGTGTAAAGGAACGCATGTTTCTATGACTACATTTTCATTAATAACAGATAATCTTACCATATTATTTTTCATTTTTTAGAAAAATATATTGGCTTACTAATTCTGTTTTAGGGACTACCGTAAAATTAGTGCTGACAAAATCAAGAATAAATAACCTGTGTAGAAGGACTCCCTGAGATCCGACTCAATCATTTACCAGTTTAGAGAATTTTTGTATCAGAAATTATTCTCAACATAAACTGATATGTGCAGATTATTTACTTTGGTCGGGATGTTTTGCCTGATTGGAATAATTTCAGGATACACCCAACCCACACCTACAGATTATGCCCCGCGTGTAGAAGGCTTAAAAAGCTACACATCACAGCTGTATATGGAAGAGAATCTCGGGCAATGGTCCCCTGAGATCCAAGCACAATCCTTCGTAGAAGGCAAACAAATACGATTCCTTCAAAACGGCCTCAGCGTTGCGCTTGTACGTAAACTTCCTTCGCTCTCCGCTCACAAACAAAAGCGAAGAAAGGATCTCAACCTCCTTTGGATGGGAGAAAAAGACCCTGATTATGAAGCGCTTGTATGGAATATGACATTCAAAGGAGGCGCAGGTACCCTTCGATCCACAGACGCCATTCCTGGAAAAATCAACTACTTCAAAGGAGATATACCCGAAAATTGGACACGCCATGTGAGCCGCTATCGCCAAGTTTGGTACACCGACATATATCCAGGTATCGACATCCGATACTATGGCACAGATCAAGAAGCCCTCAAATACGATGTCATTGTCTCTCCACAATCAAACATTCAGGATCTTCAGATTGAACTAGAGGGGATCGAGTCCCTTGCGATGACACAGGAGGGAGATCTAGAGATTCAAACCGCTTGGGGACCTGTCACCGAAAGCCGTCCCTACGCCTATCAGTGGATCAGAGGGAGGGAGATTCCTGTCTCAGTGACCTATAAAGTAATAGATCCCTCTACCTATGGATACGAAATTCAAGGTAGCTACGATCCGTATTATCCTTTGATCATAGACCCGCTCATGCTCTCATGGGGAACCTTCCTTCATAGCGCAGCTTCAGATGACTATGCCACAGGGGTCGTCAAGGATTCCCTAGGAAATATCTACATGTCGGGCTATACCAAAACCCTTGCTTTTCCCACCACAGCGGGGGTATATCAGAATAGTATGGGAGGGAATATTGATATTTTCCTTACAAAAATGAACCCTACAGGCACCCAGATTATCTGGTCTACCTATGTGGGAGGATCCGGATGGGAGCTTTCGTATGGGATTGGCATGAATGAAAAGCTCGAAATCTATCTGTCTGGATATAGTTTGTCCACAGACTTTCCTGTAACGAGTGGATCCCATTTGCCGTCAGCTCCAGGCGGAGTGGTGGATGCCTTTCTCGTCAAACTCAGCCCCAACGGAGACAGCCTCCGATATGGAACCTACGTCGGAGGGACAGACCGAGACTACTTATATGACTTGTATGTAGCACCGACGGGAGAAGCCTATGTAACAGGTTTGACTTTCTCCTATGACTTTCCTGTTACGTCTTCAGCCATTCAGCCTACGACAGGCGGAGGAGGAGATGTGTTTGTGTCCAAATACAGTGAGGACGGAAATACACAGATCTACAGTACCTATCTCGGAGGATTGTCTTTTGATATTGCCAATGGGATCGCAGCCAATGCGGCAGGCGAAATTTACCTCGCAGGGCAAACGGGCTCTTCAGATTTCCCCACCACCTCCACCGCTTATCAGACTACGCCAGCCTTCACAGGAGCCATCATTCCAGAAGATGCATTCGTTGTTAAAATTGACAGCCAAGGTCAGAACCTTCTCTACAGCACATTTTTGGGAGGGCAAAACTCAGATGTTGCCTACGATGTGGCGGTAAGCGATCAGGACGAGGCCTATGTGACAGGTGTGACGTATTCCACTAACTTTCCTACCCTCAGCAATGCCTACCAGCAAAGTTATGATGGGACAGGTTTGGGGGATGTCTTTTTCTCCCGTCTCAGTAGCAATGGGCAGGTACTTCAGGCCTCTACTTACCTCAGAGGCAGTGATCAAGAATATGCCAAATCTATCAGTCTCAATGATCAAAATGAAGTCTTTATCTTAGGTGCAACCAAATCCACTGATTTTCCTGTGACGAGTGCTTCATCTCATGCGGGAGGGTTCGATGCATTTTTGACATCTCTGACAAACAATGGGGGACTCGTCAATGAATCGCGCTATCTCGGTGGATCTCAAAATGACTATCCGCGTGCTGCTGCCTCTCTTTGGATAGATGGGGAGGATGCGGCACTAGCCATCACGACACACAGTCCAGACGCATTGACGACTTCGGGTACTTACCAGCCGACCAAAACCAATGGTATAGAAGATACTCCCTGGCTCTTGGCTGTGGTCAATGATGCGATACTGGACCTAGAGGCAAATGAATGGAAGCTAGAATGGCAAAATCCAGGCTTAAGCACACGTATCTCATGGTCTTCGTCACCAGATGAAGCTGTCCAAATACAACGACAAGATCCTTGGGGAGGATGGTTCAATGTGTCTCAACTCCTAAGCAATCAAAGCCAGTATATAGATTCTTCATTCAGCAAAGCAGAGGAAACAACACTCACCTATCGCCTTCGTCTGGTAGATCTCAATGGACATTTTGTCTACTCTGAGGTGCAGACATTGGCCTCCCATACCGAAACTACGCTCAAGCTCTCCCCAAATCCTGCCAATGCATCCTTCATGGTGACGGGCCTATGGCCTTGGCAGCGAATCAAAGTTTATGACATCAAAGGAAATGTGATGTACCAAAATGCATCTGGAGAAAGTACACGTGTGAAGATACAAGCTGCCACATGGCCCGAGGGTGTATATATATGCGAAGTCTGGGGTCAAAATGGTCAAAGAAGTATATCAAAAGTCGTGGTTGCGCATTGATAAAAGATATTGAAAAATTGTCTTTTCTTTCCGGTGGGTCCCCAATTGGGGGCCTTTTTGATTTTACTATTCATCCTTTGGGCAATCTGCTGTAAACATGGATGAATGACTCCCTGATCTAGCCTGTCTTTCCTCTCAAAGGGACTATTTCATTGGATCACTACATTTTCCCACATACAAAACCCTTCACCTTTAAGCACTTTTGGGAATAAAATATAAACAAAACCTTATCTCACAGGTATTTCTGGAATAAGTTTGAGATTTTAGGAATTTCAATATGGGCAACTTATATTTTGCCATCATCCCAAAAACCTATTTTACATGATTGCAGGCATCCTGAAAGAGCATCAAGACTCACGTGTAGTGATGGTGCCTTCTGTAGCCAAAAAAATGCTGGCCAATGGCTACGAAATTTGGCTAGAAAAAACGGCGGGTGAAGCAGCATCATTCCTTGATGCAGAGTATGAATCAGCAGGAGTAAAAATCTCTGATCGCTCCACCATCCTCACTCAAGCCGACCTCGTTCTGAGTATTGTCCCTCCTGCTGACGAAGCGCTTCAGCAGCTCAAAGAGGGCGCTTATTCTATCGCCATGTACAGCCCTCGTGCCAATCCTGACATTCAGGACAAGCTAGCGGGATTGAATGTCCGCGCCTTCAGTATGGACAACATTCCGCGTACGACGATTGCTCAATCCATGGATGTCTTATCTTCCATGGCATCTCTGGCAGGCTATAAAGCAGTCCTGATGGCTGCAAACTATCTTCCTGGCTACTTCCCCATGCTCATGACAGCTGCGGGGACGATTCCTCCTGCCAAGGTTCTCATTCTGGGTGCAGGGGTAGCAGGGCTACAAGCGATTGCAACTTCGCGAAGACTGGGAGCCACTGTAGAAGCCTTTGATGTACGATCGGCCGTGAAGGAAGAGGTAGAATCGCTTGGCGCCAAATTCGTCGAAGTAGAAGGAGCGACCGAAGACAAAGGAGCAGGAGGCTATGCCGTACAGCAGACAGAGGAGTACCAGCGTCGCCAGAAGGAGTTGATTCACGAGCGCGCCTCACGTGCCAATGTGATCATCACGACAGCCAATATCCCAGGAAGGAAGGCACCGATCTTGATCCAAGCCGCTACCGTAGAAGCCATGGCGCCAGGCAGTGTCATCATCGATCTAGCAGCTGGAACAGGGGGCAACTGTGCACTCACTGAGAATGAAAAAGTCGTGACGAAACACAATGTCACCATCGTCGGAGACTCAAATCTACCTGGAAAGATGGCACGCGATGCCAGTACCCTCCTGAGCAATAACTACTTCAACTTCCTCAAGTACATTTTTAAAGAGGGACAGTTGGACACCATCGATCCAGAAAATGACATTGTGAAAAATACCCTGCTCGGACTCCCCATCATGGCTCCCGCCACAGAGGGATAATACCCGAAGGTAAGATTCACTTTCTCAGGACTTTTCTACTAACCTAATAAGAAAATCTTATTCCAAATGGAAGTACTCATAGAATTTGTATCGCAAAACCTGACCATGATCTATGTCCTGGTTTTGGCGATATTCTTGGGCTTTGAGCTGATTGCCAATGTCCCAACTGTGTTGCATACCCCCCTTATGTCTGGTGCCAATGCCATCTCAGGTGTCGTCATCATTGGAGCCATATTGCTGATTCGTCAAGCAGCAACGGACGATTATCTAGCGCTAATACTCGGGTTTCTGGGTATCATACTCGGCACCATCAATGTAGTGGGAGGTCATGCGGTGACCAATCGCATGCTCGAGATGTTTAAAGTGAAAAAATAGTAGACGCTCATTGGTCATAAAACAGATTAAAAGAATTTTCCATGCAACTCATTGTACAACTTGGATATCTGACAGGCGTCGTCCTGTTTATTCTGGGCCTGAGACGTCTCAGTAGTCCCAAAACCGCCCGCTCGGGCAATCTTCAGGCAGCCATTGGGATGGGCATCGCGATTCTCATCACGCTGATCATGCCCCTCAAATCAAGTACGGGAGAAGCGGTCGAGACGCCGATGCTCAATTACATTTTGATCGTAGCAGGTATTGCTGTCGGATCAGCCATCGGCTGGATTGTCTCCAATAGAGTGGCGATGACCGCGATGCCACAGATGGTCTCTATCTTCAACGGCCTTGGGGGTGCATGTGCAGTCGCCATCTCCTTGATCGAACTGTTCAACTACCAACCCATCTTCGAAGGTACGGCCGAAGGAGGCCCGATCTCAGCAGGTGTCCATGGGACGACGCTACTGGCTATGTTTGTCGGAGCCGTCGCCTTCACAGGTAGCTTGATCGCCTACGGCAAACTCCAGGGTCTTATAGACGATCGTAAAGTACGCATCCCCGCACCTACAGTAGTAAATATGATCCTTTTGCTGGTGACTTTGGGTGGAATCGTCTATAAGATCATTGCACCAGAAATGGACTTCACCTTTGTCGTGATCGTACTGTCTATCGCGCTGATCTATGGTATCACTTTCGTGATTCCGATCGGAGGAGCCGATATGCCTGTCGTGATCTCACTTTTGAATGCATTCACAGGGGTAGCCGCAGCACTCGCAGGGATCGTCTACGACAATCAAGTGATGCTAGTAGGCGGTATCTTGGTAGGAGCATCGGGAACGATCCTTACCGTTTTGATGGTGAAAGCCATGAACCGTTCCCTGCTCAATGTCATCATTGGTGGATTTGGAAGTACAGGTACAGCTGCCAAAGGCTCAGACGGCGAACAAGTTGCACGAGAAATTACGGCAAACGATGCCGCTATTCTCCTTCGCTATGCCAATCAAGTAGTCCTTGTCCCCGGTTATGGGATGGCCGTAGCCCAAGCACAAAAGGTCGCCCACGAACTAGAGGAAGTACTCGAAGACAATAATGTCGCCGTGAAGTATGCCATTCACCCTGTAGCCGGTCGTATGCCAGGTCACATGAACGTACTCCTAGCAGAGGCAGATGTGTCTTACGACAAACTCTTGGATCTAGACGATGCCAATAAAGCCTTGAATGATACAGACGTAGTCATCGTCGTAGGTGCCAATGACGTAGTGAATCCTTCCGCAAAGGACGATCCTGGTAGCCCCATTTACGGAATGCCGATCCTGGATATCCTGAATGCGAAGAATACCATCGTATTGAAGCGCTCTATGAAGCCAGGCTATGCAGGGATTCAAAACCCACTCTTTTTCGCAGAGAAAAACCGCATGCTGTTTGGTGACGCCAAAGACTCACTGAATAAGCTCGTAAATGAAGTGAAAATGCTCTCCTAAGCACTCGATACTTCAGACGAATATCCCCCTGCTAAGCTCGACTTGGCAGGGGTTCTGTTTTAAACAGAAAAAGTGAAACAGGATACGCTGCATAGTCATCAAACTACGCAGCCCCTTAATCTATTAGTCTCCTGACTAACCATGCGAGAATGCGTAAATCGGAGTCTACGCACAGCAAACAGACGATTCATTATCCTATGTAATCTAGCATGCGGAGTTCAGTCCCATGTTAAAAATAAAAAAGCCCCCGCAGATGCGAGGGCTCATGTCTATCCGATCAAAAAGTATTTGATCATTTCATATTCGTTCGGGCTTACTCGAAGATGTAACGTACACCGAACTGCGCTTGCCAGCGAGAAGACTGGATTCCACCGTCGTCAAAGTCTGTACGTGGGAATTCATCAGGTAAATTGTTCAAAGAGAACGTAGGGATGTTGGTTTCGTTTCCAAGAGCATCTTCCTGGAATCCGTCGAAATTCATCAGAGGATATCCAGCAGATCCACCAGGGATAAACCAACGACGGCCCCAGTTTTTGTTGATCAAGTTCGTGAAGTTGAAGATGTCAACAGTCAACTGTAGGTTATGTGTCTTTCCACCAGAGAAGAAACGTACATCCTGGATCACTTTCAGGTCGAGTACACTTGCAAAAGGAGTGCGGCTTGCGTTACGCTCAGCATACATTCCACGACGAGTGCTCAAGTAAGCATCGTTTTCAATGAATGTATTCAAAGCATCCCAATCTGCAGGGTCCGTCAATACGATGTCGTTTTGATCTACAGGTACATAAACCAACGCACGGTTACGAGAGTCTTCGTTCTGAATGTCATCTCCATTACTGTAGATGTAAGAATAAGGCTGTCCAGATACACCTTCATAGAAGATAGAGAAGGTAGTGGTAGCATTGCGCGCCTTGTTCCAGTCAAGTGCATAAGAAATACCAGCAATTACACGGTGTCCCTGAGCAAAGTCAGAACGCTGAAGAGCCTGATCGAAGTTACGTCCGTCAATAGAGTGAAGACCTCTCCACTGAGATGAGTTCTGAGAAGAAGTTCCGTCGAAGATAGAGAAAGCATCTCCGTAAGAATAAGCAATTGTTCCGCTCAATCCATTGTCAAATGGCTTAGTCAAAGAGACAGATACGTTGTAAGTGTATCCCTGCTGAACATTGTATCCCAGCATGATACGGCTGTAAGTATCATCAATCTCATCACGACGGTCAAAAATCGGACGGTCATCACCTGTTCCTTCAAGATTTTCAGTAGAAGGCTTGAGGTTCAAGTTCTGATAAGCTACACCCTGGAGCGTCTGGTTAAAGATCCCTTCCAAGCTTAAGATCAGTCCCCAAGGAAGCTTCTGGTCAACGGCCAGGTTAGCCTTCAGGATACGAGGAACTTTGAAGTTAGAAGCAAATAAGTCAATCTGTCCAGAAGGCTGTCCAGCTCCAGCAGCAACTGCTTGTGGCTGATTTCTCCAGTCTGGGTTGAATTGGGTGTAAGGACGGAACCAGTCATCACGTACAGAAGTCGTGAAGTCTCCACCTACTACACGTCCGTTGTTGTTGAACGCACCACCTGGCCATACCAGAGGAATACGAGAAGTAAAGATACCGATACCACCACGTACCTGCGTCTGTCCAGCTCCGTTAACATCCCAGTTAAATCCGACACGAGGAGAGATCAACAACTGAGGATCAATGAACTGTCCAGTCTGCGCACCCAGTAGGTCATAGCCAGCAGCTTCTAACAAAGGAATTGTGTTAGTATTGAAGTCTGTATTCTCAGGTTGATCTGTGAAGTAGACAGGAAGGTCAAAACGTAGACCACCAGTCAACTTGAAGTTAGGATTCACCTGGAATTCATCCTGAATGTATGCACCAAACTGTGCACCAGAAAACTCAGAAGCAGCAGCAGACCCATCACCTGTAATGTCGTCTACCAAAGAGTAGCTACGGAAGAATTCACCTGGAAGAGAGTCTCCCAAGAAATCATCTAAATCGTTGAACTCATATACGCCATAGTTTTGGCGAATGAACAAGTTGTACACACTGAAGAATTCGTTGTGCGTACCGATCGTGATGTTGTGGCGACCTTTGTAAATCTCCAAGTTATCTGTGATTGTAATGACGTTCTGGTCCAAAGCGTTCGCCGTAGAGAACTGCTCAGATCCGAAAGTAATACGACCCGCACCATCAAGGATAGTTACATATGGGAAGTAGTTAGGATCTCCATCTTCACCTACATTCTTGCTTTCTTCACCCTGATAAGGATCACGATCATCGCGTACGAAAGTCAAACCAACTTTCAAGTTGTTAGAAATTTCGTTGTTGATGATAGAGTTCAATTCGATCGCTGTAGAGTTAGTTGAAGAGACGAAGTACTCAGACTCGTTTAGGAAGCGAATACGCGTAGAAGAAGAGCGTACACCTTCCAGGTTCTCTGCGAATACATATCCGTGACGGATGCTCAACTTGTTGTTCTGGTTCAGGTTGAAGTCCAACTTAGCTGTGATCTTGTTAGAGTTCAAGTACTGGCGCGCATTGTCGTACTCACCAGGATCGTAACCAAATGATTGGATCTTGGTAATCAATTGATTGAGATCGTCTGTGTTAGAGTTACCGATATAGTCACCTGTTACTGGTAGTGGAGTCTCTTCACGCTGAAGTTCGGCGTTTAGGAAGAAGAATGCCTTGTCTTTGATGATTGGACCACCGATACGGAAACCAGCAGTAGTAGCACCAAAGTCAGCCAGGTTAAACTCGTCTGTATAATCTAGACCTGGGTTATCCGTTTCCCACTTTCCACGTTCAGGACGATCAGGTGTCAAACCAGCAGTACCCTGATTACGGAAGAATCCATAAACAGAAGCTTCGATGTTGTTAGATCCAGAACGTGTAACAGCATTGATCGCACCACCAGCGAAACCACCTACACGTACGTCGAAAGGCGCAACAGAAATCTGGAATTCCTCAATCGCATCCAAAGAGATAGGAGATACTCCTGTCTGTCCACCGTTCGTACCAGATCCAGCCAGACCGAATACGTCATTGTTCACCGCACCGTCAATGTAGACAGCGTTGTAACGGTTGTTTTGACCAGCGATAGAGATAGAGAATCCGTCTCCACCTTCACGTACTGTAGCTTGAGGTGTCAAACGAGCAAAGTCCCCGATCGCACGTGCCACTGTAGGTAAAGCGTTGATCTGAGCTTCTGTCACGACTGTCTCTGCACCCGTACGGTTACCGTCAAATATGTCAGAGCGAGAAGAAGTAATTTCTACTTCACCGATCGCAACACCTGACTCAGCAACTTTTACATCTAAACGATATGCCTGTCCAAGGTTGAGGAAGATACCCTCAGCCATGAAATCATCATATCCTACATAAGTAACTTTCACCGTGTAGGGGCCTCCTACACGCATGTTGGCAATACGGAAATATCCATCACCATTGGTGTTATTTCCGTATACAGATCCAGAAGGAGTGTGAGTAGCCACGACAGTAGCACCTACAAGTGCTTTTCCGCTCTGGTCCGTTACTCTTCCGTTCATAGAGGAGGTCGTTACACCTTGACCCCACATCAAAACAGGAAGTACAATTAGGGCCACTAACCCCAACAGTTTACGCGTAATGACTTGGTTCATAGTTAATTCAGCGTTTACAGTTAGTTTTCAATAAACACCGCATAGGTAGCCTTTGATTATTAATTCAGCTTTACCAAAAGATCATCGCTCAGTGAGGTAATAGGGGAATGGATAGGGAAAAAGAAGGGTGTTTCATAGAGAAAAAATACTCGTACAATTCAACTATATCTTAACCTACTGAAAATTAGATACTTGTAATATTGTTCTTAAAATTCTCTTAATTAATCTTGAGCTAACATTCGATTAATCTAAATGGTGACTTTTATTAAAATTTAGTAAATATACATACATTCACACTTATTATTATTTTCATATGTGCCAGAATATCAGACCATTAAATAAGAAAATCCTCATTATACATCGAAAAAGCCTACTCGTACGCCTCCATGATCATTCTGGGTCCGTCCTCTCCAAAAACCTGCTATTTTTATTACATTTAAGTACACCGCAGACTTTCGGCATATGAAGAATCACGGACAGAAGATCCTCGACTGGATAGAGAAAGGAAAGATAGAACTTGCCATCAAACATCTACAGAAAATCCCCGATCAAGAACTAGGAGAATATCAGGCTACAGCCTTCAGCTTGATCAATCGATACAAAAAATGGGAGAAAGATCGCTTAGGAGGTTGGCTATCAGCAGATGACCAAAATCGTCAATATGTCCAGCTATCAGATGCCCTGATTGATCTAGCGATGAAATTGAAAGACTATCAACCCGAAGGACTCATCAAAATCCTGTTTTTAGCCGCCAATCCAAAAGATACTGGCCAACTACGACTCGGACAGGAGCTGCGCGACATCAAGGAAGGACTCAGACAAGCCCATCATAGAGACAATTTTGAGATAGCGACTAGAGAAGCCGTAAGGCCACGAGATTTGTATCGTGCGTTGCTAGAGGAGGAACCTGTCATTTTACACTTTTCTGGTCACGGTGTGTCGGGAGATATGGGCGAAGCAAATGAAGCGAGAAGCTTGGTGTGGGAAGAAGAGGAAGACGAAATATTTTTGGAGACATATGGAGGAGGGATTGTACTGGAGGATCAAAATGGAAAAGCGCACATTGTCAGAGCCGAACAAATCTCCAACTTAATCTCCAATTTCCCCACCATCCAATGTGTCGTCCTTAATGCCTGCTATTCGAGAGCCCAAGTAGACGCTTTTATCCAGCATGTACCTGTCGTGATAGGAATGAATACCGCTGTCTCTGATCATGCGGCCATTGAGTTTGCCGTTTCTTTCTACGATGCCCTTGCCGCACAGTCAGAAGTAGACTTTGTGAAAGCATTTCGCATCGCCAAAGCCTCTTTGGTCATACTCGCACCTGACAGCCGAGACATACCGATGATGGAGGTACGCAGCTAGCCAATCATCACCCCCTTGCGTCCGATAAGCGGAATCTCCGTAAAGTTATCCTCGTGAATACTTTCGGCAACAAAGGTGAATTTCTTATCAAATAAATAATCGTCTGGCTCTTTCTGATTGAACGTCACCCAATATTCATTATGCAAGGAAAAGACCTCTGCCTGAATATGCTCAATCATCTGATAACTCACAGGTCCAATCTCTTCGAAGTAATGGCGAAGCACCGAAGTTTTGGTCTCCTGCCCATCTTCTATCCGAAACCCTCTTGAAGACACTAACACATTGACTAAAGCATCCTGCTGCAGATTGATCAGATACACCTCCCAAATCGTACTTTCAGGATCCTGAATCTGCGGTAAGACAGCAAGTACAACATCTTGAACTTTCTTTATTAATATATCTTTAATCATATCCCTAACCTCTACGAAATTACCCGCCGTAAGATACAGCGATTTTTCTTCTCTAGGGACTCTCCTTGTAAGGCATGCGGAAGGGACGAAAGAATGGCTGGAAGCCCCAGTTCTCTTTCCAATAAGGAATCACCACCTCTTCTACATAAGCTTCCTGATCTTCTCGATATAGACCTGAGAATACTTTATATAGTCCTTCTTCAAATACAATGTGAATCCCGTAGGCAGGCAAATAGGCGAGATGATCAAAATAATCGGCAGGAGGATGCTCAAAAGCACCTAGTTGGACCGTATGTGTAAGCTGGCAACCTACCTCACTCGTCAGTGTAATCTCATTTCCTTCTATCTGGGCACGCATGTACCCCTTGGCGCGAATCACTTGCAGCATATGTGCCACTGTAGCAAACCCAATGTAGGGGCCGACATACACTTTCTCCATACGTGGTGCGCGAGAAGCTTGCGGTTTCATCGGAGGATTGGAGATAGAAAATGGTCGCAAAAATCCTAAGCTCTCCAAATCCTTGAACATTTGATCTGCCTCTCCTACAGGGACTTCTCCCACAAAAATCTGAAAGATTACATCCCGATCGTCTCGAATATACCCTTCCTGTCCTTGCAATGGAAGGCAACCCATTGAATAGAGTATAAATGCAGATAACAGGTAGAAGAAGCGCATAGAATGCCCACAAACTTTGTGTTCAAAATAACAAATATTTTCCTGTATACTTGTATGTATCACAATTGGTCTAATATTGGCGCCACTTTTTCAGGAAGAGACACCCATATGCAAGGAGAAGAACCCAGCGAATCAAAGCAAAAACAATCACTCAAGGGATGGGATTATGCCATCATTCTCGTAGTCTTTGCCGTGACAGGGTCCACAGCAGCCATCTTTCCTAAATGGCTGATGCCACTCACAGGCATCGAAGAAGGTGCAGCCTATTACATGGTGTACTTTGTCCTCATCACACCTATCTATCAAGTCCTATTGTTGGGATACGCCTTCATCTTTGGCAAGTTTGATTACTTCTGGGACAAACAAAAAAAGATCGGTCGATGGATCTGGCGAAAAATCACGGGGAAACCCAAAGAACAATAACCAAACCCATCCTTCCATATATCACTTTCTATCACACATTATACGACTACTGCTCTCATGAAAGAAATTATCCGTACTACCGATGCCCCAGCCCCCATTGGTCCTTACAATCAGGCCATCAAAGTAAATGGAACCCTCTATGTTTCGGGCACTGTGGGTTTTGTCCCTGGAACAGGCAAACTCATCGAAGGCTCTGTAGCAGATGAGGCACATCAAGTCATGAAAAACGTGGGCGCCGTGCTCAAAGCTGCGGGCATGACCTACGCCCACATCGTCAAAACATCCATTTTTCTCAAAGATATGAACGACTTCGCCGAAGTAAATGGCGTGTATGGGTCCTACTTTGAGACAGATTTTCCTGCAAGAGAAACTGTGCAAGTGGCACGACTCCCAGCAGACGTAAATGTAGAAATATCAGTCATCGCAGTCGAGTAATACCCGCACGTAAATGGAGCCATAGATATGCAGAAGGACTTTTCAGAAATCATCAATCATCTGGGAGAGGAGAGGGATCAATATTTTGATGCGGTTGCTCCTCCTATCATTCAGTCTAATAATTTCATGTTTCGCACAGTCGATGAGATGCGTCATGGGCTGGCCAATGAAATGGATGTCCCTTTTTACACGAGGGGGCATAATCCTACGGTTGCCGTTCTTAGAAAAAAGCTGGCAGCACTCGAAGGAGCAGAAGAGTGTTTGGTCTTTTCTAGCGGAAGTGCCGCCATCGGAGCGGCGGTTATGTCTACCGTTGAGGCAGGTGACCATGTGATCTGCGTAGCCAAGCCTTATAGCTGGACGACCAAGTTATTGACGAAGCTCCTGGCAAGATTTGGCGTAAGCTCGACTTTCGTCGATGGGACAGATCCTCGAAATTTTGAGGAGGCGATCCTACCAGAGACGAAGCTGATCATGCTCGAATCTCCAAATTCGATGACCTTTGAGATGCAGGATCTTGAAGCAGTCGTAGCCATCGCCAAAGCACATGGCATCATGACCGCCATCGACAATAGCTACGCTTCCCCCTTGAACCAGCAACCCATCACCTATGGTGTGGACATGGTGATGCACTCAGGGAGTAAGTACTTGAATGGACATAGTGACATCGTCGCAGGCGTACTTTGCTGTAGCCGTACGCAAGCAGAGAAGATTTTCGCAGGCGAATATATGACACTAGGTGGGATCATTTCTCCACATGATGCTTGGCTCATGATTCGTGGCCTCCGTACCCTGCCCATCCGTATGGATCGTGTGGCAGAGACGACGCCCCAGATCGTTTCGTTTTTAGAAGAACATCCTGCCATCGAGAAGATCTATTATCCTTTCTCCAAAAATAATCCTCAGCTAGCGCTCGCCCAGAAATATATGCGCCAACCAGCTGGACAGTTTTCCATCCTCCTCAAGAATGAAGACGCCGCTTCTATTGATTTATTCTGCAATAGCCTTCGGCATTTTTTGATGGCTTGCTCGTGGGGAGGCTACGAATCCTTGATCTTCCCGATCAGCGCTTTGTACGATTCAGCCAATTATAGCCATACGACATTGCCTCGAAATCTGATCCGATTTTATATCGGTTTGGAAGATGCGGATATGCTGATTGATGATCTAGCGCAGGCTTTGGAGAAGATTTCTGTCGGGGCTGTAAGAAATTAAGGGAGAATAAAATGAAAAGAAGTGGATGCATAGAACATTAAATGCATCCACTTCCTCTTTATTTTTGACAAAGAAAAAATAGCATTTCATGCTACTTTTTTTCCATTCTACCTATACATAATATCATAGCTCGAGTGCGGCATCACCTTAGAGGCAATTTTACCCATGATGCTATTATGATTTTCGATGTTGCGGATGAGACGATCCTGCAAATCCGTGAGGGAGGTATTGAGGGAATTGTAGGAAGCTTGGAAATCAGTAAACTGTGTCTTGGCTCTATCTTCATCCAGTTTTCCTTTCATCAATCGGTTTTGCCAGCTATGAAATGCTTTCACCTCATCCTCAAAATTCGCCTGTTGGCTGCGAAACTTTTCCTCGATGGTTTCACGCTCCTCAGACATTTTCTTGTAGTCGCGACGCAGACGTAGCAATTCGCTCGTACCAGACTCGCTAATCAGGGGACTTACCTCGCTGATATGCGCTTCATACTCCTTACCTGTAATCTCTAGATAGCGATCCAGGAAAATCACCTTCTCAGACAGATTCATCCACTCAGGTTCGAATCTCTTGACATCATTGATGAGTGAGAGGTCACTGGAACCACAGCCATTCAAACCAACTAGCGCTACTAAGCCCAGTGTTATATAGAGGAAAAGAGAAACGTATCGTCTCATGTTGATTATATTCTGGATCAAAAGTACGGGATATTTTACGGATGCCCAAAGAGATGGGTATGTGTAAGGAGTTTTACCTCTCGCTTTTTCTTGCTTAAAAGCTAGAAATTGTTTTTTGTAGTTTAATTTTCGCCTTCAGCGTCCCGAGCGTACAACCTCGGGACCCCTATCTCCAAATTCCGTGGCCCGCGCCTCTCAAAATGACCTGTTACTACACCCGAAAACTACATCATAAGTTTAAGTCGTACTAGGCTCAATCACACCCTTTTCATTCGCCTTGTTTAACCTAAAGTCTAAGTTGACGTCTCTGACTCCCTATGCTTGAATAAACACATTTTTAGGCTCGGTAAAAAATCGTAGCGCATCCATTCCCCCCTCTCTTCCTACGCCTGATTGTTTCATTCCTCCAAAAGGCGTTCTCAAATCACGTACCATCCAATTATTCACCCAGACGATTCCTGCTTCTAATTGGGCCGCTACACGATGCGCACGAGACAAATGCTGGGTCATAAGCGTCGCAGACAACCCATAAGGCGTCGCATTGGCCATCTGTATCGCTTCTTCCTCTGTATCAAAAGCTTGCACAGTCGCAATCGGCCCAAATATTTCTTCCTGATTCACTCTACATTGTGGCCCTAGACCTGCGATGAGCGTCGGCTGGATAAAATATCCTTCTGCACATCTCCCTTCCAGATTGACAGCCTGTCCCCCTGCCAGTATCTCTCCTCCCTCGTCTCTGGCAAGCTGGATATAAGAAAGATCCTTCTGATATTGTGCTTCGGATACAATGGCACCTACCTGCGTAGATGCGTCGAGTGGATCTCCCACTTGCAGGGCCTGT
This sequence comes from Bacteroidota bacterium, assembly GCA_038527485.1. Lineage (GTDB taxonomy): Bacteria > Bacteroidota > Bacteroidia > J057 > J057 > JALEFZ01. The sequence continues at coordinate 32,070 of JBCBFT010000003.1, read as the reverse complement.
ACGCGAGTCGTCAGGTCTGAGACAAAGCGATCGTACAAACTGCGTTCGACTAAGATTCGCGATCCACAAAGGCAGATCTGTCCTTGGTTGGTGTAGGCGGCACGCACAGCGGTATCGAGTGTATGTGCATAATCGGCATCTGCAAAGATAACCTGTGCATTTTTGCCTCCCATCTCTAGCGAAAGTTTCTTGAACATAGGCCCTGCCGTAGCCGCGATGTGCTTCCCCACAGCTGTACTGCCCGTAAAAGAAATCGCTTTCACTCCTGGGTGCTGGATGATGGCTTCTCCTGCTTCAGGACCTCTTCCATGTACGATATTGAGTACACCTTCAGGAAGACCTGCTGATTGACAAATCTCTGAGAGCAGATAGGCCGTGTAAGGGGTGACTTCTGAGGGCTTGGCGATCGCCGTATTTCCTGCTGCCAGGGCAGGCGCGATTTTCCAGGTGAACAAATAAAGGGGGAGGTTCCAGGGAGAAATCAATCCCACAACTCCATGTGGACGACGTAGGGTGTAGTTGAATCCTACATTTCCCATGTCAAAAGACTCATTGTGAAACTGGGTGATGGCTTGCGCAAAGTATCGAAAATTATCCCTAGCTCTTGGAATATCTACACGACGCGCGAGGCTCAGCGGTTTGCCATTGTCTTTAGACTCCGCAGCTACCAGTTCTTCCATCCGCGCCTCTATCCCTGTCGCGATCTGCATCAGTATAGCTGCCCGATCCTGAATAGCAGTCTGGGACCATGCAGGAAAAGCCTTGTGTGCTGCCTCATAAGCAAACTGTACATCTGATGCTTGACTGGCAGGGACATGTGCATATACGTTTCCCGTGGCAGGCTCTATGACAGGGAGGTACTGGGCGTCAACGGGAGGGCGAAGTGTCCCTCCTATATAATTGGAAATAGTTTGCATAGGGATTCGCCGCGTTGAAGGTGAAAATTTGCGAATCCTTGAATCTAGGGGTTGTTTTCAAAAAATGCTAATTGAGGAGGTAAGGGCTGACCATCACAAAGGGAGGGATGGAAACTTTTACTTGGGCTCCATCTGTTAAGCGTTCCATGTAATAGAAGCCTTTCATCTGGCCAATGGCTGTAGAAAAATGAGAGCCACTCACATACTGATAGCTTTCTCCTGGCTGCATGATGGGTTTTTGTCCTACGACTCCCTCCCCTTCCACTAGGCGATGACTCCCTATTCCATCTACAATGTGCCACTCACGTCGGTGAAGTTTGACGGGGAAAGCAGATTCATTCGTGATCTCTACTTGATAAGCAAAAACAAAGTAGTTGTGTCTGGGAGAAGATTCATCAGGTGAGTATACTGAGCGCACACTTACGCGGATACCTTGTGTAACGGACGAAAAAATAGGAGAAACCATAGGACATACAGTTAAGGGATTTTACAAATTAGAAATTTTATAAAAGAAAAAAAAGCTAGTGGGCCTGAAGGGAATAACTCCCTCTTGTTGTTGACGAAAGAAAAAAGAACGAAAATCGGCTGATCTAAATGCTAACTTCCTGATTATCTGAAAAGAGATAGAAAGCCATGATGGGTAGATATTTGCCATAAAAATTTCCTATTTGTCAAAAAGAGGAGGCAAAATAAAGGTTGTGGAAAAGAGAATTTGCCAAGAATATTAGATTTTTTGTAAGTTTCGCACAAAAAATTAGGGCTACAAGGTACTTTTCTTCCTTTTACTCCGTATTTTGATAGACTAACTTTCAGGATAGGCAAGTGTTTGATTTATACATCTATACTTAACCACCTGTCTTTGAAAGTACTACGCACATGTAGGACAGACAATAGGAGATGTGATCGGTGGATGTCCTTTTTCCCTTAGGTGCAATTTGTACCTTTTCTTACCGTATTTATTGAGTTTTAGTATATGTCGAATCAGCAGCAAATAGCAGGTACCAATGGAACGACTTCCCCCGTTTCAGGTATGTACCAAGATTACTTTTTAGATTATGCTTCTTATGTAATCTTGGAACGTGCTGTCCCGCAGATAAATGATGGTTTCAAACCTGTACAGCGACGCATCCTGCATGCGATGAAAGAAATGGACGACGGACGTTTTCACAAAGTCGCCAACATCATCGGACAGACCATGCAGTTTCACCCGCATGGGGATGCCGCCATCGAAGATGCGCTGGTCAACTTGGGGCAAAAGGATCTACTCATCGACTGCCAAGGGAACTGGGGAGACATCCGTACGGGCGACCGTGCCGCTGCTGCACGATACATAGAAGCGCGTCTTTCAAAGTTTGCTCTAGAAGTATCCTTCAACGCTAAGATCACCAACTGGCAAGCTTCCTACGACGGAAGAAAGAATGAGCCTCTGGCACTACCTGTGAAGTTTCCTATGGTGCTCGCGCAGGGAGTAGAGGGCATCGCCGTCGGTCTGTCTACGAAGATCATGCCTCACAACTTCATCGAATTGTGCGAAGCCTCCATCGAAGTCCTCAAAGGGAACGACACACAGTTGATCCCAGATTTTCCCACAGGCGGGCAGATTGATCCAGCCAATTATCAAGGCGGAAAACGCGGAGGTAAGCTGCGCGTGCGTGCGCGAATCGAAACAAAAGATAAAAGCACCCTCCTCGTCAAGGATCTTCCCTATGGCGTGACGACCAGTAGCTTGATCGACTCCATCGTCAAAGCCAATGACAAAGGAAAAATCAAGATCAAAAAGGTAGTTGACAATACCGCACGCGATGTCGAGGTACAGATTGATCTGGCTCCTGGGACCTCCCCCGACATCATGATCGATGCACTTTATGCATTTACAGATTGTGAGTCGTCTATCTCTCCCAATGCTTGTGTCATCATCAATGAGCGACCCATTTTCCTCACAGTAGATGACATCCTCAAGCGTTCTACCCATCATACGAAGGATCTGCTTCGCCAAGAACTGGAAATTCGACTCAAAGAGTTGATGGAGAAGCTTTTGTTCTCCTCTCTAGAAAAGATTTTCATTGAGAAACGCATTTACCGCGATATAGAAGAATGCGAAACATGGGAAGAGGTGATCGAAACCATCGACAAAGGATTGGAGCCTTACAAGCCGCAGTTTTATCGGGAGATCACCCGCGATGACATCATCAGACTGACAGAGATCCGCATCCGCCGTATCTCCAAGTTCAATGCTTTTAAAGCCGATGAACTCATTCGCGATCTGGAGCAGCAAATAAAGGAAATCGAACACCATCTCGCTCATCTCACAACGTTTGCGATTGACTACTTCCAGATGTTGATCGACAAGTATGGCAAAGGGAAGGAGCGCAAGACCGTCATTCGCACATTTGATAGCATCGAGGTCACCCAAGTAGCTGTCGCCAATGAAAAGCTATATGTCAACCGTAAAGAAGGCTTTATTGGCTATGGGTTGAAGAAAGACGAATATGTAAAAGACTGCTCTGATCTGGATGACGTGATCATATTTCGCCGTGATGGAAAATATTCTGTGACTCGTATACAGGAAAAAGCTTTTGTGGGAAAAGACATCATCCATGTAGACATCTGGAAAAAAGGGCAGGATCGGAAGATCTATCATGCCATCTACCGAGATCCAACATCGGGTAAAAACTATGTAAAACGATTTGCTGTCACAGCGATTACCAGAGACCGAGAGTACGACGTGACAACAGGAGATAAAGGGGCCAAACTTCTATACTTTGAAGTCCACCCCAACAGTGAGGCAGAAATTGTCACTGTATATTTGACCCAAAATTGTCGAGCAAAGAATAAAGTCTTCGATTTTGATTTTGCCGATCTGGCCATCAAAGGACGAAACTCGCGAGGAAATGTGTTAACAAAGTATCCTGTACGCCGCATTACACAGAAAAAAGTAGGATCTTCTACTTTAGGTGGAAGAAAGATCTGGCTGGATGAGACCATCGGACGCCTCAACCTTGATAAGCGAGGGAAGTATTTGGGAGAATTCGATACTGAGGATGCCCTATTGGTCATCTATAAAGATGGCGCTTACGAACTCACCAGCTTCGAATTGACCAATCGGTACGAGATGAATAAAATCATCGATGTCCAAAAATTTGACCCTGAGACGGTGATTTCTGCTGTACATTATGATAAGAAAAATGATTCTTATTATGTCAAACGTTTCAAAGTAGAAACTACGACTACTCAAAAGAAATTCGTCTTCATCAATGAAAATCCAGGGGCGAAACTAATTCTTGCAACTACTGACGCTGAGCCTGTCATCACCTACAAAGCTTCTACCAAAACAAAGGCACCTGAAGAAGTCGAGTTGAAGTTGACAGAGTTTATCGATGTCAAAGGCTGGAAGGCAAATGGAAATAAATTGGATCGTCGCACGGTGACCCATGTTGTACTCTTACCCTCTGCTCCTAAAGAGGAATTCGAATCAGGAGATACTGTAGAATGGTCGGGGGATGAGGTCAAGGACAATGGACAAGGTTCCTTGTTTAAGTAGGACGGTGAGTGGTTTTTCGTTCAGCCTGCCCCATAAAATCTTTGAGGGTCTCTTGAGTCTAAGGTTCAAGTCTTTCTCTTAAGTCAGTAAAAACATGAAAATAGACCGCCGATTGATATGGATTGGGATGGGGCTCCTCACCTGGGCGCTAGGCACGCTCATGCGCCTCAATCCTTATTTTACAGAAGTGGTCTATGCCAGAGGCTTATTCAATTTATTGAGACAAGTCTATGACTTCACGCTAGGTTGGCTCCCATTTGCCTTCTTGTATCTCATGCTCCCTCTACTCCTATTTTGGATAGGCTGGCGCATCAAAAAATGGCCTCCCATCCGCCAATGGCGTTGGCGTAGATTCTTCCTCAATATCGGCTCCGTCCTTGCAGGGATTTATGTCCTATTTTACTGGCTCTGGGGCTTCAACTACTACCGTCGCCCAGTAGAGGACCAGCTCGCCCTCCCAAAGATACAACTCAGTGAAGCCGTCATTCAAAAAGAATATGAAGCCTTGACGGCAGAACTCGTACAGGTCCGGGCGCGTATCACAAGTGATACGGCTGCGCTTGGAGGAGCGTACCTACCGCAAAATTTAGAGAATCATACACGAGAAAATCTGGAATTTCAGCTTCGCACCTTTGGGCATTATCCTACAGGAGGGCGTGTCCGCGTGCGTCGGGTGGCACCTGAAGGGCTGCTGATGCAGCTTGGCGCATCGGGGATCTATATCCCCTTTGTGGGAGAAGGACATTTTGACAAGGCACTTGCTCCTGTCAGTGTCCCGTTTACGATGGCGCATGAGATGGCACACGGCTATGGATTTGGTGACGAGGGGACCTGCAACTTTTGGGCTTACCTAGCATGTATGAAGAGCCAAGATCCCTTTGTACAATATGCAGGACTGATGGGATATTGGCGATATGTAGCAAGTCAATACAGGCGATTGAATCCTGACAGCTATGCGCTACAAGTAAAAACGCTTGACCGAGGCGTAGTAAATGACCTTCGGTCCATTCGCGCTGTCTCCCAAAAATATCCAGGATTTTTCCCTGAATTCTCCCAAAAAACCTACAATGCTTACCTTAAACAGCAAGGAATCAAAGAAGGCGTAGTCAATTATAGCAAAGTCGTGCGCATGGTGATGCAGTGGAAAGCAAGAAAATAAGTGCAAAAAACTAGCCTCACTTTTAGACCATATTTGAAACCTCAAATCTGCGAATAGTTTGCGCTTTCAGAACCTGAAATCTCTGCTTTTTCCCTAGATGTTCATTATTCTAAACAGGGTCTTACTTCCCGTTGAACATCCCCATCGCTCGATTGATCCCAATCGTTGCAAATGCAAGCGTCATGTCTACGGCACGATCTATATGATTGGGTAATTCGGCTTGCTCATGAATCGTAAAAGGATCTAGGACATAGTTGACTTGCTTCCCTCTGGAAAAGTCATCCCCAATACCAAATTTTAACCGTGCGTACTGTTGGGTGGCCATCACCTCTTGGATATGCTTATGACCATTGTGCCCACCTGCAGAGCCTTTGGCTCGGAGTCGGAGCTTGCCAAATGGAAGAGAAAGATCATCCGTGATGATGAACAGATTCTCAAGGGGAATCTTGTGCTTGCTTAAATGGAACTTGACAGCCTTTCCACTCAAATTCATATAAGTAGTAGGCTTGATGAGATGAAGTTGTCGCCCCTTGTGCTTGGCCAAAGCGGTATGCGCGTGCCGATCCAGCACAAACTCCCCCCCTAGTTTTTCCAATAGCTGATCCACAACCATGAACCCTATATTGTGTCGGGTCCCTTTGTAGTCAGATCCAATATTTCCTAGACCTACGATTAGGTATTTCATGAGGTGTATACATAGGAAAGACCAACGCTGGATTTCACCAGAGTTGGCCTATATGTTGTCTGAATAAAAGACTTATTCTTTGTCTTCCGCCGCCGCTTGTGCTGAACGAAGGGCACGAGGAATAATCACTGTAGCAACGGCCGCTGAGGGAGGAGAGATCAAAGAAATACCCTCGAGTTCAGCAGAACCTAGTTTGATTGTTTCTCCTAGATCTAGGGGAGAAACATCTACATTGATTTTGTCGGGCAACTGAGAAGGAATACCTTTCACCTTCACTTTACGCATCTGAACAGTCAGTTTTCCACCCTTGGCAACACCTTCGGGTATACCTGTCAGTTCAAGCGGAAGTGTCAGGATCACAGGCTTATCATCTGTAATCTGCATGAACTCCACATGGAGCATCTTTTCAGTTACAGGATGATAATCTACAGATCGTACGATCGTATCGACCTTTTCTCCTTCTACGTCCAGGTTGACGATATACGTCTCTGGTGTGTATACAGCTTGACGAAGCGCTTTAGTTCCGATTTGGATATGCTTGGCTTGGCTGTTATGATAAATCACTCCAGGCACTTTCTCCTCGCTGCGCAGATCTTTGGCCACGCGCTTTCCAGTTGACGCTCTCAGTTCGGCCGTGAGTTCTATAGTTTTCATCTTTTTCCGCTTAGTTAAATGAAAAGGGAGCTGATGGATTCAAAGTTATGTATTTTCCTAAAGGCTTTGGCAAAGACAGGTGCAATGCTAAGTACCTTTATGTTTTCTAGTTCTTGACGTATAGGAATTGTATCCGTTACGACGAGTTCTACCAGTTTTGAAGCTGCTATTCTTTCGTAGGCAGGACCTGATAGTACAGGATGCGTCACAATGGCTCGCACGGACAATGCTCCTTTCTCCATAAGTAGATCTGCTGCTCTACAAATAGTTCCTGCAGTATCTGCCAAATCATCTACAAGCACTACGTTCTTTCCCGTAGGATCTCCAATGACTTGCATGGAGGCTACCTCATTGGGTTTGGCTCTGTATTTATCCACGATGATCAGATCGGCTCCCAGGTATTGTGCATATTTTCTTGCACGAGGAGAGCCTCCGATATCTGGAGAAGAAATACATAGATGATCCAGATTCAACGACTTCAAGTAAGGAACGAATACCGCCGATGCATCTAAATGGTCTACAGGAATATTGAAGAAACCTTGAATTTGTCCTGCATGAAGATCCATCGTCACTACCCTGTCTGCGCCTGATGCAGTGAGTATGTCTGCTACAAGCTTAGCTCCAACAGAAACTCTGGACTTGAACTTTCTGTCTTGACGTGCATAGCCATAATAGGGTATCACTACCACTACTTGGTTTGCAGATGCGCGCTTTGCGGCATCAATCATCAGCAGAAGCTCCATGAGGTTATCGGCGGGAGCGAAGGTAGATTGCACAATAAAAATATCAGATCCCCTGATAGACTCTTCGTAGTATACTTGGATTTCTCCATCACTGAATTTCAGTATCTCTACACTACCAAGAGGAGAACCAAAGAAATCTGATATCTTTTCCGCCAAATAGAGGGACGCAGTTCCCGAGAATATTTTGATCTTTGGCGATGTCATGTTGTTGACCTGCAGGGACTCGAACCCCGACTAACGGAACCAAAATCCGCTGTACTGCCAATTATACTACAGGTCAATTTTGCTTTTGGGACTGCAAATATAGGGAAAACTTTCAAAAGGAATCAAGCATTCAAGTATTTTTTTTGAAGCATCTTCCTCCGTAAGTATTTCGATCGCCTAAAGTATTTCAAATGTAATACACATATTCGATTTATACTATATTTTTTTTACTTTTTCTTTCGACTCCACCAAGATTTCTTTTTCGTGGGTAATTCCTCTACTGGAAGCTTTCCCCAAATCAGCTCTACTTCTCGATCTGACGTTTCATTTCCCTCTCGGACATAAGCCAAATCTCTCCTCGCTGTCTCAAAGTCTTCTATATGGAATGCCGCAATTCCTCTGATTTTCCGCATAGAAATATCTTCAGGATCAGCTACCAAATAGCGAGCAGCATTTTCCCAAGCAAGATGCCATTGCTCCATACGATAAAGCGCAACCACATAGCCAAATAAAGCTTCGATATCCTGTGGATTGGCTTCGTAGGCCGTTCGCAGTAAAAATACGGCTTCTCGCGTTTCTTCCTCTGTACTCAAGAACAGTAAGCCCAGTTCTTTCATAGCCTCTGGTCGACCTGGAAACTGATAAACTGCCTCATCTAAATACTTCTTTGCCTCCTCGTATTCCCCTCGCGCCTGCAGCGTCATGGCCAGATCAATCATGATGCGATAATTAGGTCCAAAACTCAGGGCTTCTTCAAAGTGACGCGTAGCAGCCCCCAAGTCTTCTCGCTCCAAAGCTATCATGGCAAGCTCCCGCTCTAACTCAGGATGCGCCAAACCCGCTTGAGCTGCCTGCTCAAAAGCTGCATGAGATCCCTGCTCGTTTTCCAACAAGCGCTCGGCCTTCCCCAATAAGAGATAGTACGTCACTTCATCAGGGTTGAGTTTGATGGCCTCTAAGATGTCACTTTTCGCTTCACTTGTATTTTGCAAATGAAGCAAAGCGGCTGCACGATCGGCAAATAACTCACTATCACTACTATCTATGTGAATCGCCTTGTTGAGGTTGGTAAGTGCTTTGTTGTGATCATAAGCTGCGGTAAAGGTCGCTGCCCTCGATTGATACAACTTAGGATCACTTGGTGAAAGCTTGATGGCATAAGCCCAATCTAGCCCTGATTCCTCATATCGACCAATATGCTGCAGGGCCCTTGCCCGAAGCTGGCGAATAGCAGGATCCTCAGGAGCGGCAGCTACCGCTTCGTCGTAGTGATCTATGATCTGAGAAATGGCCAATTGCGCCTCCACATGTGCATGTCTCCCACGAATGAACCGCACCAAATCATCCAGTGCTTCCTCCCACTTGCCCTGCGCCAACAATAACTTTCCTCGCTCAAAAAGGGCAGGAGTCGCCGAAGATCCTCCCTCTATCACCTTGGAGAGCATCTGATATTTCTCTTCTTCATTCTCCAGATAAAACGCACGCTCATACAAGGCATCTTCATCATCGGGATCTACCTGCAATGCCTGTTCTGCTGCCTGATGTGCGCGTGTATCTTGCCCCTGTGCGCGATGGTAACGCGCCGCCGAGACAAAAGGCCACACAGAATCTGCAAACTGTACTTTCGCACGTGAGAGTGCTTCCTGTACACGTTCATGTTCACCCATTTGGGTGAGGAGATCTATCTCTTGCTCTACCCATTGAGTTTCTTCAGGTCGACGGTCGCGCAACTCTCTCAGCCAGATGTAAGCAAGCGCAAACTGATTGCCTGACTTCGCACGCCCAAAGTGATACAGTAACTCCTGAAAAGCCAATTCCTTCACAGCTGCCCGAGCCTCCAACGCCTCTATATGCTCCTGTGCTTCGATCGCAAGCCCTCGATCTCCTTCTTGCTCAAAAGCGATACGTGCCGCTTCTAGATCTTCCTCTGCCTCCCCCCATGATCCTAATGCTTTATAGCTCAAGCCTCTGAGATAAAGTGCCCGTGTGTAACCTTGCTCAAGATTTAACAAAGAATCAAACGTATCAATCGCCTTCTTGTGATGCCCCAAGGCAGCTTCAGATATCCCCAGACAAAATCTTGCATCATGTATGTTGGGATCAATATTCAGCACCTTTTCATAAGCTTCCATTGCTTCTTCATGGCGCGTCAGCATCTGGTAGAGAGAGCCTAGATTCATATACCCTTCATGGAGGGCAGGCTGACCTTTTATAGCTTCCTGAAAGAGAGCCTCAGCCAGTTCGTATTTTTCATCATGAACGGCTTCAAGTCCTGATTCTATCAGTTGATCATAATCTTTTTCAGGCATCGTGGAGATATTTTGTGCTGGATACAATCGATGGATGAGAGAATTTAAGCTTCTTCAGCCTCTTCTACTAGGCGGAAGCCTTTGCTGTGGACATTTTCAATGCGGATGGTCGGATCACCTTTGAAGCGTTTGCGCAGCTTGCTGATAAAGACATCCATACTGCGCGCATTGAAATAGTTATCCTCTCCCCAGAGAGTGCGCAGGGCGATTTCTCTAGGCAAAAGATCGTCTTTGTAGGTGAGTAGTAGGCGCAGGAGATCCGCCTCTTTAGGGGAAAGCTTATGGCGTTCGTCCCCCTCCCGAATGGTATTGAGACGGTAATTAAAATGAAATTGTCCAAACGTGAATTCGTCTCGGGTAGGTTGGGTGGGATCTTCGCTATTGACCTCTGCCCTCTTGAGGATGGCTTGAATGCGTAGGAGTAATTCTTCTGAGTCAAAAGGCTTGGTGATGTAGTCATCCCCTCCCAGCTTGAAACCCTTGATTACGTCCTCTTGCATAGAGCGAGCCGTCAAAAAAATCAGCGGTACTTGGTCGTTGAGGGTGCGGATTTCCTTTGCCAGTGTAAATCCATCCATCTTAGGCATCATGACATCCAAGATACAGAGGTTATACGTTCTCTCTTTGAATGCTTCCAAGCCTGCTTCTCCATCCTGACAAAGCTTCACATCAAAATCTTGCATCTGCAAGTAGTCCCTCAGCACCGCACCAAAATTGGCTTCATCTTCTACTAGAAGAATTTTCGGGTGATTCATGTAACAGCGTGTATATTAAGTTTTATTCTTTCTTTCCTCTTCTCTCAATTTACTAATCCTTTTGAAAGGTAGGCAATGTAAGCGTAAATGTACTTCCGTGTCCCCATATACTTTCCACATTTACCTGTCCTTGATGAGCCTCAGTAATCTCTTTCACATAGCTCAAACCTAAACCAAATCCCTTGACATCATGCAAGTTACCTGTAGAAACACGAAAAAAGCGTGTGAAAATATGGGGTAAATCCGCTTTTTTGATTCCGATTCCTCTATCCTGCACTGCAATCTTTAGATTGTCTCCCTTATTCCAGGTACGAACAACAATTTCAGGCACTTTGTCGCTGTACTTTCTGGCATTGTCCAAGAGATTGTAGATCACATTACTCAGATGCTCGTGATCCCCGTGGACAGTAGCGTGAAGTGCTTGCAGGTCCAGATTGATTTGCCCTCCTTTTTCTTTGACCTGCAGTTGAACCCCCTTGGCAGCGGCGGTAATGAGTGTATGTAAGTCTACACTTTCCTCCCTTAGGGTCACCTTATTTCGATCCATTTGAGCGGCTAATAAGACACGCTCTACTTGGCGGTGCATACGTTGATTCTCTTCCTTAATGATTCCTGCATAGCGTTCGATTCCCCCTTCTGTAGCTTGGACTCTGGGATTGTTGATCGCATCTGTCGCCAAGGAAATCGTAGCAATTGGGGTTTTTAACTCGTGCGTCATGTTGTTGATGAAGTCTGTTTTCATCTCTGACAGACGTTTCTGCCTAAAAATGACTCTTAAGGTAAACCCGAAGGATAGCAAGATGATAAGCGTAAAAAGTAACGCCATACCTGCCTGTACCCATACCTGCTTCATTTGAAACATACGCTCTCCTGTAAAATAGACCTCCAAGAAGTTGGGTTTCTGACCCTTCATGTTGGGAAACATCTGCACACGATGCTGGGCAGCTAACGACTGCACAGCTTGCTTTCGCGCATCTTGTTGGGCACTTGTTTGCTCTTGATTAAAATCTGCTACTTTAAAGCCATAGTCAAGATAGATTCCCTGATTATGCAATGCCATACGGATCATCGAGTCGAGCATCAAGGTATCATAACCTTGTACCTTAGGCATGGGCATATCTTCAAAGCTAGTGAGGGCAGTAGAGACTAACTGAACCGCGCGCGGATGTCCCCTAAACTCTACCTTCATGTCCTCCTTATTCAAGCTATCTTCACCAAAACGGTAGACGTAGGAGAGACTACCGCCAGCTGTAAAAACAGAATCTATAGGGACAAAGGCCTCTTTTTCTGTGACAATAGCTAGGCTATCTGTGATGAGGACGCGTTGCTGCCGTAAAGGATTCCCACCTTCGACTTCACGTGTATTGATCTTCCCCGTGGAGAGCGGATCATACTCGGGAACACGGACATTGAATCGTCTCGAGACAGAGATGAATTGCGTCCGCATGATCTCCCCCTCAAGTTGGTCCACCACGTTATTTAAGGCGTCATTGACATTGGCATTGAAATTCTCTTCACTCAGCACTAGAGCTTCCTGTATCTGTCGAACCTGCACGACGATGATGCCTAGGACTGCTACCAGCATGAACCCCACGATGATGTACACCTGAGTTGTCTTCATTCTACTCCATAATTTTCCACAATGCACGGACCACGTGCATCTTCCAGATCCAATATACGAGGAAGTTTCAAAAGAGATGAGGGAAGAAGTGTAGGTCTATTTCTTTATCGAAGAGGAAAGTCTTTGGAGACACGGCCTGAGCCTTCGCACCATTCGCATTTTTCGCGTACGCGGTTTCCTTGCCACCAGCCTTTCCCTTCGCAGCGCGTACATCGACGTGTGTCCGAAAATACCTCCGTAAGGATGTACATGATGCCACGAAATATGAGGTAGCCAATGAATCCAATGATGGCGAGACGAATAATGAGGAATATCATGGGTGCTTAGTTTTGAGAGATGAATAAAACTTATGGGGGACAAAAATAACAATCTATTTCAAAAATACCACCTTATAGCAAACTATGTACTACACATAGAGGAATTATCCTACGATAAAATTAAATACTCCAAATATCCCAAGCTGCTTCAGCTTGTCCTACGAGCATATCCATCCCATTCTGGGTATGTGCTCCATGATCGTGCGCTTTTTGTAGGAATGCCGTAAAAGCGGGATTGTACACAAGATCTATCGCCCATGCATTTTCCCACTGCCCAAAGCGTACATAGGGAATCGAAGGATACCCTTCTACCTCAGGATAAGTTCCTAAAGGGGTAGTATGAATGACCAATTGAAAATAATCGAGAGCGACCTGATTCAATTCCTCATAAGTCACCACAGGTATCCCTTGAAAATCACTTTTGGGATTTCTAGATACAGCCTGAATATGCTTGACCTTCATCTCTTCGCGCAGTACATATAAGACGGCCCTCGCTGCCCCGCCTGTCCCCAAAATCAAGGCGTGGGTAGGCTGGAAACCTCCCAGCTTCTTCAATAATGACTGGTGAAACCCAATAATATCTGTATTATGCCCTACGAGACCATCGGCTGTTTTCAAGATGGTATTCACAGCGCCCACTTGTGCTGCTGCGGGTGAGAGGGTCTGCAAGTAAGGAATAACCTCCTGCTTAAACGGAATGGTCACATTGAGCCCATGCAAGTCGGGATATTGATCCCAGAGTTTGGGAAATTCTCCAATCTCAGGCAATTCAAATAACTCATACTGATGGGGCAGTCCGAGTTGCTCAAACTTTGAAGTAAAGTACCCCTTCGAAAAGCTGTGACCTAATTTTTTTCCTATGAGTCCGAAACGCATGATTTTAAATAAATAAGACAGGAGTCAATGCATTGATTAGGAACGATTTTCTGTACATCAGTATGATGAAACGAGAAACCGTTTTTCATCTGCAAAATGGGATTCGAGTACAGGAGAATTTTAGACCCTGTTGAGAACAATGAACATCTAGCTAAAAAGCAAAGATTTTAGGTTCTGAAAACGCAAACTTTTCACAGATTTGAGGTTTCAAACATAGTCTTAAATTTATTTTCAAATAAAGAAAAAAGGAGAACGAATGCTCGCTCTCCTCATTTTATGTTTGGTATGTCTGCCTTCACAAAGCAAAGGTCAATAGGTGACCTCAAAGCTCATTGGTCTGATTAATTATTCCCTGCGGACTCAAAATCATACGTGAGCGTAAAGCGAAGTGTATTTTGCAAAGGGTGATTTTGCTGAATAGGAGCTAAGTAAGAGAAGTCTAGTCCGAATACGTTGTATTTTACACCTGCTCCCAGTGTGATGAATCTACGGTTTCCTTTGTTGGGAGACTCGTAAAAGAATCCTGCACGCGCAGCAAATAAGTTACGGTACCAGTACTCCGCACCGACAGAGATGTTGATCTCTTGCAACTCTTCACCAAATCCACCGTCAGCATCTCCAAAGCTGGAGAACACCCCTTCTAGCAGAGGAATCTCACGTACGTTTACCCCAGAGTCGCGAGGAGAAGGCACCAAGAGCTTATTGAAGTCATTGGTAAATGTCAATGAGTTGTAATCATCCAAGAAGAACTTAAATGCATACCCAATACGTAAGTTCGTAGGAATAAAGTCTCTTAGGTCCTTCGTGGGAGAATAAGAGATCTTGGGACCGATGTTGGAAATGTGCAAACCAGATGAGAACTGTACGGGTAGATCAGATGCTCCGCTGATGGTAAAGTCTTTTGTATAGAAAAGAGAGATATCACCTGCAGCTGAGTTTACGGTACGATTTGTTTCATCAGGACCGCTTCCAGAAGTCAGACGGCTATTCAGGTAGCGAAGAGAGATCGCAGCTGAAAGCTGATCAGATACTTTCAAAGAATAAGCCACATCAAGTGCCAATTCGTTTGGTTTGTCTGTCCCTGTATAATCACCTTGGATGTTGGTAAAATCAATTTCCCCCAAAGAAAAATATCGCAGAGAAGCACCTACAGTTCCTGTTTCACCTGTTTTGAGGTATCCTGAGAGATACATCAAGTTGATATCAGGAATCCCCAATGCTCTCAGCCAAGGAGAATATGACATGCTGAATCCCATTTGACGATCGATAAAAGAAAGGGCGGATGGATTCCAGTGTGTAGCCGTTGCATCATTTGCAAGTGCTACACCTGCTTCACCCATTCCCCCATGTCGAGAATCAGGTGCGACAATCAAAAATGGAACTGCAGTGGTAATTACTTTCGGTGTTTCTTCACGGCCTGTCTGGATATTTGTCCCTTGGCCATAAGAATAGGGTATTGCATATGCAAGCAGGGTCAACGTGCATATGACGGAGATAATGGCTTTCCTCATTATAATGCTACCTTAAATGTTTTGATGTACAAAGTGTGAATGTAGCAGTCTATACCATAGGCAAGATTGATGATTTATTTGGCAATGACAAAAGTAGAGAGGAAGTAGCTATATCAAAAGGGATTTGTGAATTAAAACTAACGCACTTTCGAAAGATCCGATTTGGAAGACGGAGCATGTGTGATGAACATTACACATTTTATATCTTCCTAATTATCAGAGATTCCTTCTCTTTTGACTTTATTCCTTCCTCAAAGACCCTGTGTGTTATGAAAACTAGAGGGAAAACATTTGCCCTCCCTTTATTTAGGATATCCTAGTAACGAAAAGAAACGCAAAAAGCTGCTTCCTTACAGAGATTCTATATGTATTTCCCCAGAAATAGGGATAAATACAGGTCTACTCCTCTCTCCTTTTTTATTTTATCACTTGATAACAACCAAACGACTCGCTTTGTTAAGCGTGTTGCCTGTTTCTACATCTGTCAGCTGTACGCGATAGACGTACATGCCTTCACTCACTTGATTGTTATCACCCGTATTTCCATCCCAAGTTAGGTCTCTGAAGACCGAACCTGTGGCTGTGAATGATGCCGAAAGCTCTGCTACTTCTCTTCCTGACAGATCCAGAATCTCAATTTTCGCCTCCAACTCTTTTCCGTCCCAGTTGTGATTGATCAAGAAGCGCGTTTCTCCCTCGTTAGGGTTGTAGGGATTGGGCGCACTTAGCAACTCATTCAAGACACCTTGAGGACTCGTAGCCACAATGAAGGTCGTACTTGCCTCAGAACTATTGTTCGCGACATCCCATACACGGATCGTCAACTTGTGATAACCTTCTTCCAAATCCCTCAATTGATACTTGACAGTACCTTCTTGATAGCTATTGGGCTTGGCAGTATAATATTCATTCAGGATAAATACATCTGACTGATCATCGTCCAAGAATGCACTAATCTCATGCCCAATTCCTGTATTTGCGGTATTGATACCATTTTCGTCAAATACCTCTGCATAAAGAAACGGCTCAGGCCCTGTTACCCCCCCTTCTCTCCAAAATGCATCATTCATAAACAGTTCCACCTCTGGGCCTTTGTTGTCGGGATCAGCCGAGACATCTGTACCTGAAATCACCAAATTCGTACGGCAACCCATGGCATCTTGTAGCTCATCAGTAGCGTAAAGGCTGATTTTCCCAAAGCCATTCTCATAAGAAATGTCTACAGGGACCACAAAATCAATGGCAAACTTTCCTTCCTCTACAGAAGCCGAACCATTGAAGATCCTATTTTGCTGCCAAACGAAGGAGAAGTTAGAACGTATCGTGGTGAAGGCACTGGGCTTGTCAAAAACGGTTACATCCAAATCTCCATTAAAGTTCGAGATAGCTGCACCCTGTGCATCTTGAATCTCCCCTCTAATCTGTACCAGTTCCAGCGAACGTACCGTATCAAATACAGTACTATCCACGGGTCGTTCGTTGATGTCCGTGATGACTGCATTCAATTCAGGATAATTCAAGATCAAAGCAGGATCACCCAGAAGTGTAAAGGCTCTGGTATTTAAGTTGAATGATTTATAGGTCTCATTCTTAGTTTTCATATTGATCTCACCTATCGTAGGCATCCGGCCCTTCGCCTCATCATATTCAAAGACATGATGGTAGAAGTTTTGGTTGAGTATCGCATTAGGACGCGCATACACTAGACGCACCGTAGTAAACATCGCGATGGAGCCTCCGTCTGCCTTCATCAGCATCAGCTCAGCTCCTGATCGTTTTTCAGGGTCGTCATAGCGTCCAAACTCACAGGTCGCCGTCACCACAGCTGGTGTTTTGCCTGCATTCTGCAAGTTGCCAAGGTCTGCGCTCTGGAAAATCTTGGCATTGGACCAAGCTTCATAGTTCCCATGCCCCGTGTAGTTCATGATCAAAGCCCCTTGGTCCATCGAGTTTAGCAACGCCTCGCGTCCGTCGGGGAATCGCTCCCCACTCGCTGTGATCTCCATCTGGTAATTGTCCATGAAGAGCTTGTCCAGATTGTAGCAAGCATTGGCATTGAAGATTTGAGAGGAGTAGCCGTTGGACTGGCGTACGTGGATGTCTCCATCAGATTCTTTGTGGTCAGCCACTAGCATGATGCGGCTGCGCCAGGCACCAAAGTCTTCGGGAGCAGGATTCTGCTTGTATCGAATGATCTTGTCTACAATTTCTTTTGCCTCTTGTGGCGTCTCGATCGGTAGGCGCCCAATCGGAATGTCTATAAAGTGCTGCTCCAGCGGCTTGTCACCTGGGATATTCGTTCCCTCTCCCCATGAGCCATCCTCCTCGTCAAGCAAAACGAAATAGTCATCTGCAACAAAGGATAAGTCGGGCCTCCAAGAGTTGCGGGATTGATACGTGGGGATGAAGTTTCGCTCATTATTGACAAACTCGCTGATGTATTTATAGATATAAGTACCATCTCCAAACAACAAAATATGTCCTGGTCCTACATTGGCACTTCTCACCCACATCATGCGAATAAAATCGCGAATGGCTGTCACGTCCATCTTTCCTCCTGAAAACTCGTTATAAATTTGCTCAGGACTCACGATGGTGAAGCTCCGCTGGTATTCGTTTTGGTGAAACTCTCCCAAGCGCTGGGCCTCTGCACGAAACAGATCAGGTGAAATGATGAGGTAATCTACGGGATTCAATCCATGTAGATTCTGATTAGGAACAGGAATGAAATTGACGGGTTTTAGTGCCTCATCTTTGAATGCATATAAAAACTCAACGGAATCTGCTGCCATGTTAAATGAAAGCTGGGAACCATTGAGATTGTATTCATAGGCATAGACATTTGAAGGGTCAGATACGTTCCAAACGTTATAAGAAGCATCCGCTACTTGTAGTTTGACACGCGCTACTTCACCTTCTCCTACGCCATCAGCCAAGAGCAACAATCGGCCTTCATTGGGACCCAATGTAGGATTTTGATCAAAATCTAGGTCAATGAAATCGAGCCACCCAATAGCCTGGAAATCAGTGGATGCATAATCCAAGGTGATGCGTAGAGAATCACCATCCAAGGCGGATTGCGGGACGGCAAACGTGTTCGTAACCAACTTATAATTATCCGATGTCTCCGCTCCGATGATCACCTTATTGATCGAGATCTGGAAGGGACTCAATCCTCCAGCTGTCACCGTAAATTGCGAGGGGATAGAAGAAGCGGCTGCCACTCTCATCGTCACACGAACAGACCCTGTACTAGGTACATCTGGCACATAAAAACTAAAGGTGCGCTGGCTTAGGGCACCAGAAAAAGTTTCTCCCAACCAAAACCTACCCGACTCGATGGGACTCTCCAAGTCTACCTCATGAAAATCAGTACCTCTAAATGCCTTTGCATCAAACGTTCCTGTAGGCTCAGAAGGAAGTACATTTACTCTTTTCCCAGGGAGTGCATTGGCCGTGATGAAATAGAAGTTGGTATCTGCATAGAGATTTTGCTCGTTGCTGAGCAGTTGGGATTCAGCATTCCAAATATATCCATCTGATCCCTCAGCATAGAATAGAATCGCATCTCCCGGATCAAAACGACCGTCCGCTTCACCAATAACGGTGATGGGTACTTCTTGAAGGTCATCAGGACGCTTGGTACTGTTGGCTTGGGGAAGCATTCCGCCTCCATTCCCATATATATGGATGTTGCGTGGGTTCAGTGTATTGGGATCGAGTCCAGCTGTCGTCAGATCGTTGAATTCTAAGCGATAGACGCCAGACTTTACAATTCCCATTTTGGTCCACTTTCCTTCACTTAGCACTGAGTTATCTGCATAATTCTGCGCATAGCCAAAAGAAAAGACTATGAGAACCCCAAGAAATGTGATGAATCGTTTCATGTGTGGATAAAGGCTTTTTACTTCTGAGTTCAAATAAAATAAAATGCTTCCTCTTGAATGGGGTAAAAATCGTTTCCCTGCACTCAAATCCCTCTCATATGATGTAAACTATACCTTATCTCGGTAGCCATACTTACTTTATCTCCCCTCATTAACCCTATAAATTAGACTATTTGTATATAAAAATAGTGTATGCTGTCGGACCATTCGTGACTTTTTCCGAATTTCTCGTCCGAATGGCAGTAAAATCAAAGTATCCTATTGTGATTCAGGCACTCGGCTTGTTTCATTTTGCGAAATGAGCTATTATAGATGTCGAATATCCAATCTATCAAACTGATATAAACCTATGGCAAAAATTTCGGACATTGAAGGTATCGGTCCCGCGTTTGCGGAGAAGCTTGCAGCTGCAGGCGTGAGATCTGTAGAAGGACTCCTTAAAGCTGGGGCCAGCAAAAAAGGAAGACAGACACTCGCAGAATCTACAGGTATTCGTGAGGCTCAGATCCTCAGTTGGGTGAACATGGCAGACCTATTTCGCATCAAGGGTGTGAGCAGCCAGTTTGCCGAGCTTCTAAACGCAGCAGGGATCGACAGCATCAAAGAATTGCGCAACCGCAAACCTGAAAATCTTCATGCAAAGATGAAGGAAGTAAATGATGAGAAGAGTTTGGTTCGTCAAATCCCAAGTGGAAATCAGGTAGCTGCTTTTGTAGAGCAAGCGAAGGCCTTGGAACCTATGATTACACACTAAATCCAAGCTACTACCTCCCAAAAGATGTAGAGGGAAGATTTCTCTCATACTATGGATAAAGCCGCTTCTGATGAAGTGGCTTTTTTTGAGGAATCTTTCCTAACCTCATTTCCATCTCACTTTTACTTTTCCTCCTGCTTGAAGTAGCGGACAAAGTAAAATACTGTGAGAATGAGCAAAACAATGATACCAGCTGTAAGGCCTGCAATAGATAAAATATCTGAAACTAAATCCATATGATCAATGGGTAATGTGTGTTAATATTCAAAGGTAATCAATAAGCATAACAAGAGAGGAGGCTTTCGGTTTTTTTGTAGATAAGGAAACTAGAAAAATAATGATCCTATGATACCTTGTGTGTACTCAAAAAGGCAATAATTTTAATTCTGTACTCTTTTTATCAAAAAATATTTAATAAAATCGTCCATTACAATGTGCATTTATTACATAATTATGTATAAAAATAATCTCCTTGTGTCGCTTTTCCTACTCTAAAGATTCGTTTCTAATGTGAAATCTTTTTTTTTCGCTCACCCCACTTCAAATAAAATACTGATAACCAATATCATATATTCAATCCCACAATCCATCTCCTATAACATACAATTGATTATATACGTGTTATAAATAGGCTTTAAAGTATTTTAATTACCGAACTATCCACCCCATATTGCAAGTGTTAAGGCATTACGCCAGATACAGAAGCTAGGGGTTAGGGTTGACTCTCCAACATGGATTGAGTCCCCTAATTTTTTTTTGTACCCGTCTGATGTAGAGAAAAGCCGTACACACGTTTTCCTGTACGATCAATAGCTCCCTCTGAAAACAAAAAAGCATGGACCGCTAAATCCATGCTTTTATTCTCAAACGGCTAAAATGAGAAGTTTACTTATTGAAACGCTACTATATTTTACGACAAAGAGAATCAAATAGTTGGCTACAATTGTAGGTATTGCCACTTTCTTACTCTTGATAGTCAAACATGAAGGATAGACTGACACCTGTCGTGTACAATCTCTTCCTTATGTCCAGTCCCTCTGCCTCTTTTGTCCGCTGTAAATTCTGGATAAAATATGGCTCAATCTCCAAATAAGAGTTCTTGGCGACGGGAAATTCTATCCCAAGAGATACATAAATATTGCCAGGGTAGGTCTTAAGATTTCTAGCAAAACCCGCACCTTCCAGACCTGCTACATTGCTGATCTCTGGTAGGGCACTATTAATAGCAGATTGTGGATCAAAGTCCACATAGTCTTCTCTCAGACTGATCGTATTCATCATCCCGCCCTGTACATACAGCCTAAGCGGATTTTCAGAAGGGATGGTATAACGAAGAAGCAACGGCAGATCTACTACCACAAAGTCTCCTTGGATGGCCTTCACATTGGTCGAATTCAAGGCACTTCGATTTCCGAGACCAGTAGATGGACTTTCAGGATTTTCGCTACTCAGGTATTCGTAGTAAAATCGCTTCTCCCCATACTGCAATCCACTCACAATCGACCATTTGTCATTGAGCTTGAGCTTCATCCTTAAGCCTGCACTGTAACCTGGATCAGATCTAGGACCATTGAGTTCTACTTTAGTCATCGTGAAGCCACCATGGACACCAAATGCAAGATCAGGCACGCGGCTACCCAGCTTTCCTGATAAGCTAGTTTCTTTATTTTCCTGTATTTCTCCTGCTAGCGCGATGGCATAATCTCGTTTGATAGCCTGAATCTCACGATAGGCAGATATAATCATCGGTGCTTCCTCAAGAGCTTCTTGGGAAGTAGAAGCGCGCGCTTGCTGTGCAACAGCATTCAAAGCTGCTGTCACCTCGTTTGAACGAGGAGAGGTGATTGCATCCTGAGCAGACTGCGAGAGTACATCTATTTGAGAGAGATCGGCTAAAGGCTGCAGATCGAGTGACTTTGTGTCTGACGCAGACTCTGGAGAAACTGGCTTAGAAGTGGAAGATGAAATATTCGATGCCACCTGCAACTCTTCACGTGAAGTCGAATCGCTCGGTCTTACGACACGTGTAGCCTCTTTCAAGACTTGCTTAAATGAAAGCCAAGGTTTCTGGGGCGTTCCTTGCCAAATCGTTCCCACCATCAAGAATAGGAGTAAAATGGCAGCAGCGACCGCTCCACGCATCCAAGGACGCATCGCAATGACAGGTGTCCGCTGGAGACCTTCTTCACGCAGCATACTAGAAAGTGTCACCCAGTCCTTTTTGATTGGTGACAAGCGATACTGAACCAGCTTCTGACGCAGTAAAGCATCAAAGTGGGACTCCAGTCGGTCCTGCATCTCCATCCAATGTGCAGGATAAAAGGGAACCTGAAAGTCGACCAGTAACTTACGAACACTATGATCAAAAGCATTTCCATCTAAAGCCTCGGCCAACTGATCCCAAGCAGGACCTTCCATCATGTCCAAGGAAGTCAGCTTTTCCTTAAGGGTATGATCAAAGGTTTCGTTTCGGAATTGCTCGAAGCTGTCCCAATCGGCTGCCTCGAACGATAGCTCGTGTCGCGTGAGTTTATTTCTCAGTAGACTATCTTCAGAGTACTGATCCAAGACTTGCTCCAAGGCTTGCCACGATTGTGGGTCCAATGGGAGATCCATTGCTTGAAGCTTTTGAATCAATAGGACTTCCCAAGTCTGACCATCTAAATTTGCTTTGAGACTGGCCCAACTTTCAGAAGTGTAAGCCATTTCATGAGTAGCAAGGAGCTTTTCGATGTCAGCATCCCAACGATGCTGTATATGAGAGAGAAATTCTTTCCAGGATTCTGGGGCGACGGGAATGGTATAATGCGCGAGAAGATCCTTGACATGTGCATCGAACGCTTGATCTAGACGTATCTCCATGTCTGCCCAATCACTCGGACGATAGGAGAGTTGGAGGGCTTCCAACTTACGTTTGATCAGCAGTTCCAGACTCGTGTCAGGCATATAAGTCCCTTTCGGCTTTGGCGATTTTTTGCGACTGTAAAATCATCCGCTGAAGTTTAGCTCTCGCTTTGGCAAGATTGGACTTAGAGGTCCCTTCACTGATGCCAAGCAATTTCCCTACTTCTTTATGCGAGTATCCTTCTATGACGTACAAATTAAATACCATACGATAAGCAGGCGAAAGGCGTTGTACCATATCAAGTATTTCTTCTGCACTCATATCAGAGACGACATCCTGTACATCGGTTTCGTGTACAGCTTGATTGATCTCTACTAAATTGGGCCCCTTCGCGTTTTTGCGATAATGGTCGATGGCCGTATTGACCATGATACGGCGAATCCAAGCCCCTAAATTGGTTCCCTTGACAAACCGATGCAGGTTGCGATACACCTTCATAAACCCCTCGTGGAGCACATCACGTGCTTCTTCCCTATCTTGTGTATAACGCATGCATACCACCATCATACTGCCGTAGTATTTTTCGTACAGCAGCTTTTGGTATTTCCGACCGCCATTGATGCAGCCTTCTACAATTTGATCTTCCTGATAGTCTGAAGGTCTCATGGAATAATCAGTTGTTAGTGAAACGCGAAAAAAATAGTCATCGTTGCTTCATAGGCATGAAACGAGAAGAATTATTTGGGAGGATATTAGGTCAAATATGTAAAAGGCTCCAGCTTTGGTTTGTGTATAAGTAATACGCTGGAATCTCCTTTCATTTCTCAATATAAAGCGAAAAAAACATGTTTTTCAAAATCTCTTGTAGGTATTGAGTCATTCTCCTTCTTCTCTACGTACCTTTTTACACTTATATAGACGGGATATAGGGATGAATCTAAGTGCTGTGTATGTGATTTTTTGCCGAGAACTTCCTTCTTTTTCCCAAACGGCTCAAGTCATAAAATCAAGAGCTCCTACATACTCAGATTCAAAGGAGAAAAATTTTTGCCCTCTTGTGGATCCATATATATGAAGATACGTATCTAAAACACTATGATCCTTTATGTGTTAGAGTGCGTGAAGTATAAAATATCTACTTGAATGAGACCTCATTACAGATATTCAGTCCCTCTTTTCTTGTAAAAATTATCTACTACGAGTAGGATTGAGGCTATAATCGCCATTGGTTTTAAGCGTAAATATTTTGTATTTTAAGTAATTCAGATGGATTGGGTAAAACGTCCCATTATCTGTAAATTTGGATCTTGGATTGTGATTAAGCCGTCCAGTATATAATTCAATTAACATAGTGAACGAATCTATTGCCGCACGAGAATCCGCGTTAACCGCAGCCCTAAAGCAGTATTTCGGGTATGATTCATTTCGTGGTAAACAGGAAGAAGTCATCCAGAGTATTCTGGATGGTCTAGATACATTTGTCATCATGCCTACAGGAGCGGGTAAGTCCTTGTGCTACCAGCTTCCTGCCGTAATAATGGAGGGGACAGCACTTGTCATCTCTCCTTTGATTGCTTTGATGAAAAATCAAGTAGATCAGCTACAAGCATTTGGAATCGAGGCAGGCTATTTGAATAGTAGCATGAACCGTGGGGACTATGAAGGAGTCAAGCATAAAGTACTTTCTCAGCAGCTCAAGCTGCTATATGTAGCACCAGAATCCCTTGTCAAAGAGGAATTTATAGATTTCTTGAAGCAGGCACGCATCAGCTTTGTTGCGGTAGATGAAGCACACTGTATCTCCGAATGGGGGCATGACTTCCGCCCTGAATACCGCCGCATCCGAGAGATGATCGGCCACATAGGCAATGTCCCTGTCATAGGATTGACAGCCACAGCGACACCCAAAGTGCGCGCCGACATCATGCAAAATCTCCAAATCGCAGATGCCAACGTCTTCCTTACCTCCTTCAACCGTCCCAACCTCTACTACGAGGTTCGTCCCAAGGTGAACAACAACCACGCGACGACGGAGATCATCCGATACATCAAATCGCATCCAGGGAAATCGGGGATCGTCTACTGCCTTAGCCGTAGAAAGGTCGAAGAAAATGCCGAAATCCTGAATGTAAACGGGATCAAAGCTGTTCCTTATCACGCGGGTCTAGACTCCTCCACGCGTTCGCGCCACCAAGACATGTTCCTCAATGAGGATGTACAAGTCGTGGTTGCCACGATCGCTTTTGGGATGGGAATCGACAAGCCCGATGTACGATTTGTGATTCACTACGACGTACCCAAGAGCATCGAGAGCTACTATCAGGAAACTGGGCGAGCTGGGCGAGATGGACTGGAGGGAAACTGCGTCCTTTTCTACGACTTCAATGACATCGTCAAGCTGGAGAAGTTCATGAAGGACAAGCCCGTGAGTGAACGTGAGTCTGGTAAGCACCTCCTCTACGAAATGGCTGCCTTTGCAGAGTCGGGTACCTGCCGCCGGAAGTTGATGCTCCATTACTTTGGAGAATACTTCGACGAAGCAGATTGCAATGGCATGTGCGACAACCACAGATTTCCCAAGGAGAAATTTGATGCTGAAAATGAAGTCTCGCTTGCATTGTCAGCCGTCAAAGGCGTCAATGAAAAGTTTGGTCAATCTCACTTAATCAATATCCTCCGCGGAAGTAATAACCAGCAAATCAACTTCTACGACCACGAGCAGCTCCCTTCCTATGGCAAAGGAGAAAAGCTGAATGATCGAGAGTGGAAGTCCATTTTTAACCAACTGATTGTCTACGATTATCTCATCAAGGACATCGACAACTATGGTGTGATCAGGCTGGCAGAAAAAGGAAATGAGTATCTCGCCAAACCAGGCCCAATCGAACTCATCAAATTCCAGGATTTCGAAAAGCTGAAGAAGAATGTAGAGCCCATCGAAAAATTCAACACCTACGATGCGGAGCTATTCGATAAACTCAAGGCCCTTCGCAAAAAACTGGCCCGACAAAAGAAGATTCCTCCCTATGTGATCTTTCAGGACCCTTCCCTAGAAGATATGGCGACGAAATACCCTACTTCGATGGAGGAATTCCTCAACATTACGGGAGTGGGAAGAGGTAAGGCACAGAAATTCGCTGCTTCTTTTGTCAAGATGATCAAAGAATATGTGGAAGCCAACGGGATCGAGCGTACCACAGAAGTAGTTGTGAAGTCTACTGCCAGGAAGTCGATGAATAAACTCTTCATCATCCAGCACGTAGATCGACGCACCCCACTAGATCGCATTGCCAGCATCAAAGGCCTCGAATACAGTGAGCTACTCAACTCGGTCGAACAAATCGTCTACTCTGGTACACGACTGGATATTGATTATTTCATCAAGGATCAAATAGACGAAGACGTAATCGAGGATATCTATGATTACTTCATGAATGCAGAATCAGATAACCTTGATTTAGCCGAAAAAGAACTAAGCCAAGATATGGAAGTAGAGCGTGACGATATACGACTTGTGCGCATCAAGTTCCTCTCCGAAGTAGGGAACTAAGCCCTTACCTAGATCGAGACGCGTCTTTATACTTCTGTAAAAGTTTACAACAGAAAAAGGTTCTTTACGTTGAAGAATGGTAAGATAAATGTGTCCATCTGTTCTGCGGATGGACCTATCTATATCTAGAGGTTCCCATCATGCTCAATGAAATAAGATTTTGACATTCAATCTTGTCTCGACTCATTGAAAGTGTGGGTTCTTAATTATATTTGTTTACAAGTAGATACAAAGATCAATCCCTTAGGGGCGAAATCAAGCCCAAGAATACAGGATCTATTCGTATCACACACTCAGTTAACATACATAAAAATGAATATCGTAGCAGATTTAGAGAAGCTCGAAGACCAGTATTACGGTGATTGGGAGGAAGAAAAAGGGCCCTTGGTCAAAGCCTTAACAGAAATGCATGTCGAAGCAGGAGAGGATGAGGATAACTTCAATCGATTCTTGATGCAATCTGCCAGTCGGTTTGGAGGTACATATATCCCTTATCTTTTCTGGGATAAACTCTCCTATTTTTACGAAAATCCAGATGAGCGCATCTACCTGCACGAGCTCTTAGCTGTCTTCTCTGATTCTAACTTTGATGACGACGAGCAGAAAAAAATGAAACCGCTACTCGTAACTTATTTTGCGAGAGAAAAGGACTTCGAAATTAATAAGCTACGAGCCAAAGTAATCGATAAGGCACACCCGACAGTACGTGAATACTTCCTGAAACTGCTCTCATTCGTAGAAAGGAACCAGAAAGCTACAGGTATGTATTGTGAGAAATTTGAGCTACTCAAGGATATCCATCCAGATTTCACCTTGCTCAATCTTCCCATCACACAGCTCAAAGAAAAACTGCAAGGAGTGTAAAGCCTGATTATAAATGGAATAACACCCACGTAACGCATCATCGCGCCATTTTCTTAAAGGAAGATGGCGTGTTTTTTTATTGTATGAATGATGTAATATGCTTGAAGCTTTCGTCTAGTAAGATCAAGGGATATTTCCAAGATTGGGTAACAAATTCTTGCACATGTTTTCTCAAACTCAGACGCTCTCTCCTAATTACTGGGAATCACTAAATGAACATTGGAAACACGCCATCTTCGAAGCAGCTGGAGGGCGAGAGGTGATTGATGCAGGCTTTTTGTACTATATAAATCAGATAGAATCTCTGGATCTCTACGGGACGGGTATCACAGACCTTTCTCCTTTGATGTTATTTCCCAACCTTCGTGTTTTAGATATCAGCGGAACTCCCATTCAGGATCTCTCTGCCCTATGCTTTGTGCCTCATCTAGAGGTCCTACATGCAGCTTATGGTTCATCTTTCTCTTTGTCAGATCTCCTTTATTGCCCTAAACTGGAGCGGCTAGATTTATCCTATCCATCAGCCCCACATACATCATGGCAGAGCCTGGACCAACTCCCCAATCTTTCTGAGCTTTTTCTCAACTGTACAGGTATCTCCTCTGTTGTGGATCTCCTGATGCTCGAAAAACTTCAGGTCTTGAGTGCCTCTTTTAATCCCATCTCAAATACTGAAAAAGCCTATCTCAGGGAACTCCTTCCTCACGCTCAACTTATTTTTTAACTGTACATTCCTCTGTTTGAGTCTACTTTCCTCTGCCTTTCAATCTCATCTGTTGACATTACCGCTTTTAAAAATATCCCCGATGTTGGCATAATTGTGTTGCGGATTATTACCTTTGCCCTAAAGGTCAATACATTATGCTTATGAAGTATATCACACACACATTACTAGCTACACTTACTATTCTGCTCCTGGCATGCGGAGGAGAAAATACAGAGGAGACAGAGACACCTACTGGTCCCAAAAAATCTGGTCGTTCTTTCCAATTGAAAGAGATCGGACTAGCTTCCCCTGAGTCCGTCATCGGTGATGGAAGTTTTTACTATGTCTCTAATGTAGGCAAGGAGCTCAAGCCTTCTGAAAAGGATGGAGACGGATTCATCATGAAGCTGGATACAGCAGGTACAGTGGTAGCCGAAAAATTTATCAAAGGATTGGACGCACCCAAAGGCAGTGCCATCATCAAGGGAAAATTCTATGTAGCAGATATAGATAAGATCCGCATATTCGATATGGCCTCACAAGACAGTGTGGGTGTCATCGATCTATCTAGTACGGGTACACTCTTCCTCAATGACATTGTCCAAAAGGATGACAATACGATTTTTGTTTCCGCTACAGATATCAACCGCATATTCGAGGTAAACCTAACGGATGGAACATTTGAGCGCATCGAGACAACACCTGATGTACAAAAGCCTAATGGCCTATGGTACGAGGCAGGAGAAAATAAACTATACACCGTTACTTACCCACCTGATGGAAAAGGAAAACTCAGCGTCATCACGTTCGATACAAAAGGGAACTCTTTTGAGGCGCTAGATCCTTATACAGGTTCACTAGATGGAATCGCCATTGTAGGCGGAAATATCTTCTTCTCTGACTGGTCTCGTGGTGCATTCCTTGTAAAAGTTGCCTCTGCAGGTAATGTCGGTGCCTACTTCTTACCTGAAGGTGTACAGCGCATTCAAGGACCTGCCGACTTTTATTGGGATGCCAACATGGGAGAGTTTTGGATTCCAGGCATGCAAGAGAATACACTGACAATTCAGACGCTTAAGTAACTTTTAAAAGACTAAGACCATATTTGGAACCTCAAATCTGCGAAAAGTTTGCGATTTGAGGTTCTAAATATAGTCCTAGGGCTCATCATTCATCCCACCCAATACCCCTTCATCGGCGAAAGAATAGTATCCTTTATGGGAGATGATGAGATGATCCATCACACGGATATCCAACATCTTCCCAGCCTTGACGAGTTTACGGGTAATTTTGAGGTCAGCATCGCTCGGATGAAAGTTACCCGAAGGGTGGTTATGAGCGACGACGATGCCACTTGCCAAGTGCAGCATCGCTTCTTGAAAGACGATTTTGGGATCAATCACTGTTGCGCTTACGCCTCCTTGAAAAACGCGCTTTTCGCTGATCACTTCCAGATTTCGATTCAGGAAGAGGACATAGAAGATCTCCTGATGCTCATCCACCAATTTGGGATTTAGATACTGAGCGGCCACATGGGACGCCGTTACTCGTACCCGGACGGGGCTATAGGCCTCTTTTCGTCTACCCAACTCAAAAGCGGCAACGATAGAGATGGCTTTGGCTACGCCGATTCCTTTGATTTGGCAGAGGTTGGAGACGGACGATCGAGCCAGAAGGTCTATACCTCCATTTTGATCGAGTATGTGCCGTGCCAGTTGAATAGCAGATTGATCCTTCGTCCCAGAGCGTAAGAGTACAGCTAGCAGCTCCGCATCAGTGAGTGCTGCGATCCCTCTTTTCATAAGTTTCTCTCTGGGTCGGTCTTCTAGTGCCCATTGGGTGATAGGGCCTTCTTGTTGATACATAGTTGTGGATTTAGGGGAAAGATACACCCACGCTGCAAGACCTAAATGGAAAGATTGATCTAAAAGTAAACAGATAGAGGTCCTTGCTACACGAGCTCGGACCTTCAAAAGTATTATTTATAGCTGAAACTCTAGCTTGACTTAAGCTTCTAAAGCGTTTACGTACTTCGTAAGCTTACTCTTCAAGTTAGACGCGTTCTTCTTGTGGATGATGTTGCTCTTGGCAACTTTGTCGATGATACTAACTACTTTGGGAAGCATTTCTTGTGCTTCAGCCTTATCGCTGGTCGCACGGAGGCGCTTCACGTAAGTACGCATTGTAGTTTTCTTATATCTGTTACGCAGTCTGCGCTTGGCATTCTGACGGATTCTTTTTTTCGCCGACTTATGATGAGCCATTCTATTTAAGGATTGTCATTTTACGGATAATGGGATGCAAATATACGAAGAATGTATAGAATACCAAGGGATATAAAAACTCCTTTTCCAAATTAAGAAAATAGTGATTGTCACACATGAATTCAGATAAGATCCATGTTCTATGTAGTTTTCTATGTAGAGAGGTTGATTGATCGGGTCTCTACATAGAACATGCGATACCTAATCATTATTATCCACCATATTCTTTTTACCCATAAAAATCCCGTAAAATTACCGTCCAATGCCATCAGAATATTTTTCATTATGACCCTAGAACTCAAGCTTTCTCACCATACCTATCAAGTTCATACACCTGGAACTTCTATCGGTATTCCGATGCACTTTGATGGTCCCCAGCCCAATACCTATGGAGTCCCAACTTCACATGCACAGGCTTACGAGGGTCAAGGATTTGTGGGAGATGTGCGACAAGGGGGGAGCTGCAACTTTGAGCAAGTCCAGCTGATTCCGCATTGCAATGGCACACATACAGAATGTATAGGACATATCACAGCTGAGCGGATTGCACTCTCTGATTGTCTAGACCAATATCTATTTCCTGCTACGCTTCTCTCTCTCACACCTCAATTGGGGAAAACAACCAAAGAGAAATATACACCCCACCTCGAAGCAACAGATCTTGTCATTACACGTGAGAGTCTTGAGGAAAAGCTAGAGACGGTTTCTTCAGATCTTTTGCAGGCATTCATCATCCGCACACTTCCCAATTCTTCTGATAAAAAAGAAATAATCTACACAGGTAAGTCTGCGCCCTTCTTTACACATGATGCAATGCAGTATTTATATCAAAAAGATGTGCAGCACTTATTGGTAGACTTTCCTTCCGTCGACAGACTTTTCGATGAGGGGAAGCTGTCCAATCACCATATCTTTTGGAATGTCCCTCAGGGCAGTCACGTACCCACACCTACTTCACGCAGGCAGGCAACCATCACAGAACTGGTTTACATTCCCGATCACTGTCCTGATGGATTGTATGCACTCTATCTGGCTCCCGCTCCATTTGTATCTGATGCTGCGCCAAGTCAGCCTGTTATTTACGCTCTATCTTGATACAGAGATTCAAAGCTTCATATTCTTTTGACAATATGTGAAGAAAACTTACGACTACTCATTTTCCTACATCTGAGCATTCTGTATGAATAAGTTGATACATTAATGGGTATATCCTCTTTAATCTGGATACTTCTTACCCTTTATTAGCACAATATAAACCCTTTAATCGCTGAATTTCTGCTCCTTCTGCACAAAAGCCTACAGGATAGACTCATCCTTCATTATGCTTGATCTTTCATTCATGTTATTTTAATGAACACAACACTTCTCCCCCGAAAGCTGCTGAATCTATGCCACACGAAGTTCATTATATTGAGGGTCTTTCCATTGCCTCAGAATATATTCTCCAACCGATGGCGATTATCAAGGGAGATGGAAAGGTAATCTTCCTCAACAAGACTGCTGAAAAGATCCTGAGTTGTACAGCTGCTGAATTATCAGAATCAGAAATAAGATATCTCATGTATGATCAAGATCTCTTTGCATGGAAGCGAGGAATCTTCGAATTACAAACTGGTAAGTCAGATGTGTGGATGTGTATCAGGATGCATGCAATCAACGATACATGGCTGGGCCCAGCGATCCACTGGCATGTACGACCCATACAAAGAGGGAAACAGTTTTACTATGTTGCTACAGGACACGTTGTCCCTCACCTGCATGCGATACTCTCGAGAAAAGGGATTCCGACACATACGATCAAACTCAACTTTGAAGAATACTTAGCCTCAAATGATCTTCTGGCTGTCATCCAACCCAATGGTCGTCTTCTTCATTTACACATGGGAAGCGGGCTCAAGCAAGTATCAG
>JBCBFT010000002.1:0-145998 GCA_038527485.1 Bacteroidota bacterium | reverse complement strand
GACAAAAAAGAGTGGCATCATCGTAGCTGCTCAAAATTTTCAAGGTAATCCACATGACAATAAAACCCTCATTCCCTTGCTTTTACAATACCACCGAATACAAGGTAAGCTCCCCAAAGTAGGAATTGTAGACAGGGGATTTAGAGGACCCAAAGAGGTATTTACCATGAAAGTCCTTAGCCCTGACAAACCTAAGAAGAGCAAAACTCCTTACCAGAAACGAAAGGCCAGGCAACAATTTAGAAGAAGAGCAGCTATTGAACCTATCATCGGACACCTCAAAAACAGATTTAGACTCAGCAGAAATTGGCTCAAGGGAGCCAAAGGAGATCGTATGAATCTAATCCTAGCAGCAGCGGCATTTAACTTCAAAAAGTGGATGAATAAGGCCATCCAACCACTTTTTGAATTATTTTTTGCCTTGATCTTTGAGTCAGGTAGCCGTCAGAGACAACTAGAAAGATATTCGTAAGGAGCCTATCTGTACAGAAGATTCTCAATCAGCATATTTAAACATCTTTTTTCAGGACCGACTAGGTAGGCTTGAATTTTCTCCTGAATGCCTGTTCCAAACAGATCTTTTTCCACAATATTTCCTTCAGGATCAATGAGTATGGTCGTTGGGAAACCGTCAATTCCATAAAGTTTCACAATGGGTTGAGCATCGGTTGATAAGATTTGAGGCCAGGGAAGAGAATCCCTTTGCAAGTAGTTCTCAAGGTTTGTGCGGCTATCTTGGACGATACCCAGAAAAGACACGCGTGATGTATCTAGTTGCGTAAATGCTGCGCGCATATTCGGCATTTCATTGACACAGGGTTGGCACCATGAGCCCCAAAAGTCTAACAGTAAATATTTTCCTCGGTAATCCTCCAACTTGATCGTGTCCTGTCCCCTAAATGTGACGCCTTGAAAAAGTTTGGAGGGAAAGCCTATCTGTGTGGAGTATAGCATCGTATCAGCAGGCATCTTTTGCAATTGTAATTCTTGTGTATAAGTATTGGCGTCCTTATAAAGGAAAATCTCCTCTCCTATTCGGATAAATTCATTCTTTTCGATGGGCTTAGGTGCGAGTTTTCTCTGGGGATTGCCTAAGAGGAGCCTGACATAACCTAAACCAATACTTCCACTACCCCCACGAAGCTGAATAAACTGCTCTTTGAATTGTGTTTGGTAGTGAAATGGGAAATTGTAGTAGAGGTACAATCTATTGTTTGAGAATTCTTTGCGAATGAAAATAGGAACTTTAAGCTGCTGCAACTGACCTTTGACCCACAATTCAGCCTCTACAAGATGCGCATATTGAGCGAGCGAGTCTAGGTTTGCCTCAAAATCTAGAAGTGGTGCTACGTGTATGCTATCATCGGAGAAGTCGCGATTATTATTTGAGTCGAGAATATATTCGACGGTGCTATCCGCTAGCATTCGGGTGACGACATGGGTAAAGCATCGGATGGACCGATCTGCCAGCGGACGTCTATCCAAGTCAATGTCCCAAGATTCGACTAAATCCGCATAACGCGAAGAATCTATATTACCCTGCAAAAAGTTTTGATAAGCAAACTGTAGGGCATCGAACCAAATCTGCTTTGGGTGGGCGTCTTCCCATCCTTTAGGCTTCCCTTTTACCTCTACTTGGGTAGAGGACCAGGGGTTTTGAGGAGACATTTTAGAGGTTCCTTTTCTTCCGAAGCTTATACCAAAAGATCCATAGCCTTGGACACGTTCCAGAGGAAGAGAGATAACCTCATAATCTTCGATGACTGTAGGCTGTTGACATCCACTCAGACAAAAGAAAGCACAGATGAAAAGGTGGAGAGGGAGAGAGGTAAGGGTTTTCATAGGGTTGGGTTGTGAAATAGAAGCTCATAATACGACTAGTGAAGCAAATATAACTTGTTTAAGGGAATAATTCTCCTCTCAAATCTTTCCCTATCTTTGAGACTTCAAATTTCATTTCATGCATCTCCTAGATCAGTGGGCCAAAGAAGGGCGTATTTCTCATGAGGCTTCTCAGCGATTTGTATTAGCTGCTCGTATGCTGGCAGGTGGGGCACTGCTTCCACAAGCGGGCGTACTTGCCCAGGCTATGGCTGCACGCAAGGCCAAAAAAGAAGCGATACTGGTGCATCCTGATCAAGCAGAAGAAGCTGCCATCGTCAATGACGTAGCGGTCATCTCTGTGACTTCTGAGTCTGAAGCCATCGCATATATCAAAGGAGAAGCAGAAATCGCCCCACTGATTCGTGATACGCGGACGATCTTCCAAGATGCACAGGAGGTGGTGCCTCTGGATATGGCCGACATCATCGAGGATGAGAATGCCAAACATGCCTTGGAGATTGCAGCTATTGGTCATCATCATGCGCTACTCGTAGGAAATGAACGCTCGGGGAGGATGCGTCTGGCCGCGCATGTAGCAGCTACTTTGCCTAAGATGACGTTGCAAGAAGCCCTATCGGTGACTCTTCGCTACTCCAATACAGGAAAACTGCCATTGAAGACAGGCTTGCTGCCACATCGCCCAACTGAAAAAATAGGTCCCTACACCTCTGAGGAAGAGCTGCGAATGAAAGTTTATCTCTCCCATCTGGGCGTTCTCATGATTGAGAATATAGAGGAGTTGGACAAAGCTCAAGTCCGTGTGATACATGAAGTATTGGCTCAGCAGAGGATTCTGTGGGAAGGAAAGATGACCCCTTGCCAACCTCAGATGATTGGTCTGAGTGCCAACGGAAAGATCGCACCTGAATTACATCCCTTCTTCGACCTATATATCGATGTGCCGATCATCTCTATTGAAGACCACTTGAGGTTTGATGAAGAGTTGGAGTCTAGTGTAGATATTCGCGAGCGAATCGAAGCTGCCACCGCACGTCAAACGCAACGATTTTCTGAATCGGCGCTCACATACAATGCACATATTCCTCCCAATGAGATCGATCAGTGGGTCCCCCTTCAGGCACCTATCAAGATGCTGATGAATATTTCGCTCAAGAATCTAGGGCTCTCTCCCAAGATTGTTCCTCAAGCTCGCCGAGTCGCCCAGAGTATCGCAGATCGTGTGGGAGATGATATGATTCAGCCTTACTATATCGCTGAAGCAATCCAGTATTTTATGCTGATGGAGGAAGGCTGAGAAACGACTCCCAACGTAACGGGAGATTCGAGAAAGGGTAAGGTTTTTCTTATCGAAAAATAGTATCTTGGATACAGTTTGTCCTTGCGTTAGGTGCAGATATTATCAAGTGTAAATGAAGGGTTCATTTGCAGAAATCAAATCTCTACTTCAGTTTCCCCATGAAGAAGATAGATGATATTTTTGGGTGGAATTTCCAGAAAAGTCTCAAGATCAGCCTTTGGTGCTGCATCATGGTGTGTTTGTCCTCTCCAAGCTTTGGAGAAACGATTTCCGATAGTATACAATTCTCAAAAGATACACTGGCTGTGTGGAACTACATCGAGCTAGCCAGGAAGTATCGATATGCGCAGCCCGACTCTGCCCAGATTTTTGCAAGTGAAGCGAGAACACGCGCTGAGTTGATGGATTTTTCTATGGGACAGATATATGCGTGCAGCAATTTGGGTATTTTGGCACGTAATCAATCCAACTTTTCCTTGGCACTGGACTACTTCTATGAGGGCTTCGGTCTCAGTGAGAAAATCGGAAGTATGGAACGCCAAGCGGTACTTGCTCGAAATTTGGGAGATACCTATCTGCGTTCAAAAGGACGCGAATTCGATTCTGCCTTCTACTATCTCAATAAGAGTCTGATCCTATATCAGCAATTAGCGGATGAGAAAGGGCTCATGAAGATCCATCTTAGCTTGGGCAACTTATTTGCTTCTGTTCCCGACTTGGACAAAGCAAAATCTCACTTTCTGATGGGGCTTCCCTATGCCGAGAAGTTTGGATATGCCCCGATGTTTCAAGAGAATATAGGCAATATTTATGTCCAAAAAGGAGCGCTTGACAGTGCAGCGATTTTCTATCAAAGATTGGTTGATGTCATGGGGGATAATATTTCTATCAACCTACGACACAACTTGGCCGTCCTGGCGCAAGAAAGGAAGGAATACAAAAAAGCCATTAAGCTCTACCAAGACAATCTCAGCCGAAGGAGTGAGTTTCCCAGCATCGATTTGCAAGTAAGTAGTCTGAATAACCTCGCGTTTGCCTACAAGATGAATGATCAGTACACCCAGGCCTTAACCTACTACCTAGAAGCACTGGAAATCGCAAAAGAAGAAGGCTTACAAAACCGCGAACGTTTACTGAATCAGCAGATTGCTTTGACTTATGAGCAACTAGGAAATGCAGAAAAGGCGCTGGTCTATTACAAGGAATTTTCACGCCTAGACAGCATAGAATATGACGTTCAGATCGCCCAGTCTATGAACGAGCTCCAAGTCAAATACGAGACAGAGAGAAAGGACAAAGAATTAGCCATTAGCGAGAAGGAAAGACAGAAAGGCATCTATGAGCGCAATATTTTTCTCATTGCGACGCTTTTTTTGGTGATCATTTTGGTGGCAGGTGGATATGTCTATTTGCAAAAGCGTCGTGACAACATTCAGTTATCACAACAAAAGCAGGTCATCCAGCGGAGAGAACGGGAGAAAGCACTCCTCCTCCGTGAGCTTCATCACCGCGTAAAAAATAATCTCCAGCTGATTTCCAGCCTGCTGAACTTACAAGCCTATCAGCTAGACGATGAGGAGGCAGCCCTCGCTGTGAAAGAAGGTCAAACACGGGTGGAGGCGATGGCCATTATTCACCGTGACCTCTATTTGAAAAATGATCAGACACAGATTGCGGTTCACCAGTACCTACCACAGATCATGGACAATGTATTGAGTTCTTTTGGGGCGCTGGGTCGTAGTGTGCAAACAGAGACAAAAGTAGACGAATTGGAGATAGAAGCAGATTTGGCCATTCCTTTAGGTTTGATCGTCAACGAGCTGCTGACCAATTCCTTGAAATACGCATTCTCTGACCACCCCAATCCTCAGCTTCGTCTCCGTGCGCATGTGCTCGATGAGGATACTTTATATCTTGAAGTGGCAGACAATGGTCCTGGTGAGAAAGGATTATCAAGTGAGCAGATGCCCTCTTTTGGGAGTGACATGGTGCAAGCGCTTGCCCAGCAGATTGATGCCTCTCTGAAGATCGAAAATACGGAAGGTTGGCGCACAGAACTACAGATCCCACTTGTGGAGAAGGAAGTTATTTTGACGGATTAGGAATCATGGCAAAAATCAAACTACTCATAGTAGAAGACGAAATTTTGATAGCCAAGGATCTGGAGATCAGAATGAAAAGCATGGGATACGAAGTAGTTGCGATTGTCCCCTCCGCACAGGAGGCGATGCCGCATCTTGCGCGCGGCGTCCATGATTTGGTCTTGCTAGATATCAACATCAAGGGAAATCTGGATGGCATCGGACTCGCCCATGAGATCAATAAGACCTATCCTTGTCCCATCATTTTTTTGACTTCGCACTCAGATAAGCTGACGGTGACACGTGCCCGTGATTGTCGCCCTGCGGCTTACATCCTCAAGCCTTTCAATGATCGAGAGCTGGATATTAGCATCGAGCTGGCTGTGTCTAATTATGAGAAGGGAAAATTTGCAGAATCAGCACTTGTTCCTCCTCCCCAGCCTCCTGAAGAAAAACTGGACGCTGCCTATAACATGAATGATAGTCTGTTTCTGCGGAAGCGGGACCGCTTTGAGCGGGTAGACTACGGCCAGATCCTGTGGGCAGAGGCGCAGAGCAACTACACGCAGATCGTAGCAGAGGGCCAGACCTATACGATGGCCGTTACACTCCAAGAGATTGAAAAGCATTTGGTGGCTCCTTTTTTCATTCGTACGCATCGCTCCTATGTCGTGAACATCCAGAAAATTGACTCATTAGCAGGGAATAGTCTTTACATCGGGAATCAATCTATCCCCGTGAGTAAGAGCAAAAAGGAACTTGTATTCAATCATTTTCGCAGACTTTAAGATCCCATTTAGAACTTCAAATCTGCGAAAAGTTTGCGCTTTCAGAACCTGAAACCTCTGCTTTTTAGCTAGATTTTCATTGTTCCCCATAGGGACTAAATCTAAATGAGAGATTTTCAATATGATCTGGCCCTACACAATCACCCATAACCCCCATTATGAAAAGACCTGAAACAACCCATGCCTCGACATTACAAGACTTGAAACCCCGCGCACCTTATGTATCCATTCAAGAAAGCGCCATCGCTGATTCAGTCGACTTGAGCATCTTTATTTACAAAGAGACGAATTATCGATTGGCTTCTTATGTGGAGCGACCCAACTATGACAGTAGGCTAATTGAAATCACGATTGAGCTGGAAGATGATGGAGGGACGTATCCTGAGTTTTTTCGACAAAATTCAATTCCTATCAACTATGCAGAGATTGATAAAGTATTCATTCGCGTACTTTCTAATGTAGGAGAAATGGTAGTAGAGAGAAATAATGTCATTCCTGTAAGGGCGTATGACTCAGGTGCCACACCCACCGTAGCAAATGAAGGCGTCTCTCCCGAAGGCATACTCTATGGAACTCCCTATGGTTACCTCACAAAAACTACAGAAGGAGACGTCTTATTTAACTATTTTATCCTGACCCTCTTTACTTTTGATGCGCTAGCCTACACCGTTAACACGCCTCCGCCCTACAGAGTCGTACAAGTCAATCTCGTTCCTGTCACTGAAAATGGCAGCACCCTCACGGTCCATACTACGAATACAGGCCCTTCTACAGGCTCTAATGGAGAGTCTTATTCAGGAGCTGAAATATTTGTAGATATCTTTCTGGCAGGTGAGCGGTTATCTGAGGCAAGTATTTTCCAAAAGACAACGAGAGGACCTGTGATTTTATCCTACACGAACTTGGATGATGAGGAAGGTGTAACAGGGTAGAAGCAATTAGCTAACGAAATCTTTACTCAATGAATAGGCTACCCACTCAGTAGAGGAAGTTGGCTGCTCATTTCATTTCTTCTTTTGAGTTGCAGACTGCTAATTCAAGGCGTGCACAAAACCTCTGAAAACAATATTCATATTTTTCTTCAATCCAAACAAAATCCAAACCCATGGTTAATTCCCCCCAGACCGAAAATAATTTGATCCCTTTTGCTCCTTATGTAGCAGCTTACACTTTTTCAGATGATACAGAGATTCTTCAACTGATGGTTGAGATATTTGTCTATTTACCAGACGGATATGCGGCATCTGCCTCTACAATGGGGCTACCCAGTGGAGCAAATAATGATTATACCCAGACAATCACTATTATTTCAGCAGAGGTCGCAGGAGGTTTTTTTACCCTTCAACGAACGCTTCCCATTCCTTCAGGTACTGCCTCACAAGAGTTGAAGATTACGGTCAATAAGGATGAGCAAACAAGCCATGCGACACTCCCCTTGAATCCTTATGCTTCTATAGACATCATCCCTTCAGAAAACCAAGGATATTCTCCCAATGGACTTGCCTATGACCATACCTATGGGTATCTGGTGAAGAGAGATGAGGGACAGATCTCTACGGTATATGCACACTATCTGCTAGTTTCAGCTAACCCTTTTATTGCGAGTGTAGACCTGAGGGGATCCAATGGACCTTTCTGTAAGTTGCAAATCACGATGCAAGACAAGGGAGGCATACCGAGCAATGAACTGATCGGAGAGAGATCACTAGGAGACATAATGGAATACGAGGCCGCTGAGATTTTCACAGATGATTTTAGAGACATCATTACGGATCAAAAAACTACACGAGGTCCTGTTATTCTATCCTACCAAAATATCGACGAAGACTTCTATTTAAAATGATCATGGACTGTATGATCATTATGAATAGATAACATAAGCCAGGAACCAGCTGATGAGGAGGCTGGTTCCTGGCTAAACGATTGTGCGTAAGAAATCGATGCTGTACTATGATTCGCTATTTTCTTCCTTTTTCTTCTTCTTGCCTCTCTTTTTTCCTGGCTCTGCTACCTCATCGATAACCCGTAGCATTTGGACAGTTTGCTCGATGTGCATATTGGAGAGCTTGTGGTACTCCTCTAGTACTTGCTCAGGTTTGAGGCCCTGATTTTGGGCGAAGACCATCATCGCATTGCTATTATAAAATTCTGTAAACCAAGCCAGCATCCCCACAGAGAGCTGGGCGTAGTTGGATCGGCTGTCCTGAATCTTGAGGGGAGGATCTACCAACATGAAGAAAACGATCTCAAGCATCCCAAAACTGCCAAAAGCAATAGACAGAATCTCTTGCCCCATAATCCCAAAGTAGACGGCCACACCGATCAAGATCAATCCCAATGAAAAGGTAAAGATAAACATCAATCGGGCGATATTTTGAGCATTTTGACTCTCCTTCAAGGTATCCTTGAGGTTGTTTTTAAGCTCTGTGATGACCTCGAAAGTCTCGGTTCCCGAGTTGCGCAACATGTCATTGAAGGCTTTGACCTCTTTCTGTTGATTGGCTCTATGCGTTTTCAACTCTAGCATGATATGATCCATTTCTTGAATAGATGCTTCAGGCATATGAGCCTTGAGTTGCACAATCTCAGGTGGGGTGAGTGGCGCAGGATCATGATGAATACGCGCAATGATCTGTTGTAATAAGTTGATTTCGCTTGCCATGGTAGTAATTATGGGTATTCGCTATCTATAGATGAAAAAAGGGGAGGAAAGGTTAACACTAGAAGAAAAATAGCCAGTACGATACCATGAGACCCAAAGCTACTCATGGCCCTGAAGGGAGCATACAGTGTAGCCAAATGCGCTGTGTAGGTATCAATGACTCAGCCATTATCCTAGGATACAGCTTCATCACCATTCTAGAAAATAATTTCTAAACTCTCGCTTTCCTTTCTAATACATCTTATATCTGCTATATTCAATATATTATAAATTGAATATGGTTCCTAAGTCTCCAAAAACCGCCCGTGGTACTGTCCAATGTGACAATACGACCATGCATCTCCTCAAAGCCAATGACTTTGTAGCGCAGAGCATTCGCCAGAAAATGGCCGACCAGTCTACCCTCATGCTCAACCTTGTCTCTTCTCCTGGAAGTGGGAAGACAACCCTCCTGCAAGAGACTGCCAAGCGATTGGGCAGTAAGCTGAAAATGAAGATCCTCGTCGGGGACCTAGAGACTGAGCGCGACGCCGAAAGGCTCCGAGAAGTCGGTGCCGATGCCTTCCAAATCGTGACGGGTGGGATCTGCCACCTGGAAGCGCAGATGATCTGGCAAGGCATGGAAAACATCGACATTGAGGGAATCGATCTGCTGATCGTAGAGAATGTCGGAAACCTGGTCTGTCCCGCCTCTTTTGACTTGGGGGAAGATTTTCGCATAACCTTGATCGCTACGACGGAGGGAGATGACAAGCCCAAAAAATACCCCAAGATGTTTCTCACCAGCGATATGATGCTTGTATCGAAGGCAGACCTTTTGCCGCACCTGCCTTTCGAGGTAGATGCTGTGGTCAAAGACGCCCTTGATATCAACCATGAGCTGGAGTACATGACTGTCAGTAGCTTGACAGGTGAAGGCCTAGATGCATGGTGTGATTGGATAATGGAAAAGGTAGCCGCCAAAAAAGCAGGTGACTTGGTAGAGGCTGCTGGATGAGCTGCTGGGAAATCAGGATAGAGGGAATCGTTCAAGGGGTCGGATTTCGCCCACATGTGTATCAGCTCGCGCATAGGATGGACCTCAAAGGCACCGTGAGCAACGGAGCTGAAGGGGTACATATCCAGTTCGAAGCGAGTCCCCAACAAGCAGAAATATTTTATCGGAAAATATTAGCGGATAGGCCTGCTATATCGAGAATCACCCATCATCGATTGCAGCCCCTTTCCCCACAGTTCTTTGAAGATTTTCAAATCATCGAAAGTGAAGCAGCCGCTGTCAAAAAGCTGCCTTTCACACCTGACTATGGGCTATGCTCTGACTGTAGATCCGAGATGAAAGATGCGAACGATAGGCGATTTCAATATCCCTTCATTACCTGTACGCAGTGCGGGCCGCGCTATTCGATCATCACAGATCTACCCTACGACAGACCTTGGACGACGATGCAGCCCTTTGAGATGTGCCCCACCTGCCAAGCCGAATATGATGATCCCATGGCACGGAGGCACTTCTCCCAGACAAATTCCTGCGCGGAATGTGGCATCACATTGAAGCTTTTGGAAAGAGGCAACGGAGTGGTGGAGGGAAATAATCCTACGATAAAAGCAGCTATTCTGAAAGCTTGGGAGGAAGGAAAAATCATTGCCGTTAAAGGAATCGGAGGCTTTTTGTTGACTTGTGATGCAAGCAATCCTCATGCGATTGCGGTGCTTCGTCAGAGAAAACAACGTCCGTCTAAGCCTTTTGCCTTGATGTATCCTTCAGTAGAAAAGTTGGATACGTTCTCACTAGATGACTCACAAAAAGCGCGCTTGCAAGGTCCAGTTTCGCCCATTGTTCTGCTTCCTAGAGGTCCTAACTTTCATTTGACTAAAGGAATAGCAGATGGTCTGAGTGAGGTAGGTGTGATGGTTCCTTATGCGCCTTTGTTCGAGTGGTTGTTAGATGCGTACCAAAAGCCCATCGTCGCAACCAGTGGCAACATCAGCCATTCACCGATCATCTATCGAGAGGAAGAAATGGGGATGCTTTGGGAGGTCGCTGATTGCATCTTGACGCACAATCGAGCCATTGTCGTACCACAAGATGACAGTGTCGTGCGGATTTCTCCTACACATCGTCAGCAAATTATCCTGCGCAGATCTAGGGGTTGGGCACCGAATTATTTTCCGAGTCAGATGGCCTTTCCGCAGGAAGCCATTTTCGCAGCGGGTGCCCATATGAAGTCGAGTATAGGCCTACTGCATGAAGGCAATGTCTACATCAGTCAATATCTGGGTAGCCTCAGTCATTTTGATACAGAGAAGACTTTTTCACACGTTCGTAAGCATCTGGAGAAAGTTCTAGGGAGTCAGCCTGAGGTCATCTTGCATGATCTACATCCTCAGTATGCCAGTACGCGCCTAGCTCAAGATTTGGCAGAAGAAAGAAACCTACCCTCTGTAGGGATACAGCATCATGAGGCCCACTTTGCTGCCATCTTAGGGGAAAATGAACTTCTGCACACTGAAGATCCTGTATTGGGCATCATCTGGGATGGAACAGGATATGGAACAGACGGTCAGGTGTGGGGTGGAGAGTTTTTGACTTGGAGAAATCGGGAAATGATCCGTGTCGCACATTTGGATTATTTCCCTGTCTTGGGCGGAGATAAGATGGCGCGCGAGCCAAGAATGGCAGCTTTGTCTATCCTGCCAGAAGCCTCTGCGATACATCAGAAGTTCACCTCTACGGAGTGGAAGCTTTTGCAAGCTTGGCGTAAGCGGTCGCCGTTACAGACAAGTAGCATGGGGAGACTCTTCGATGCAGTCGCTTCTGTCCTGGATATCGTAGATGTCCAATCATTTGAAGGGGAAGCTGCCATG
Source organism: Bacteroidota bacterium (assembly GCA_038527485.1). Lineage (GTDB taxonomy): Bacteria > Bacteroidota > Bacteroidia > J057 > J057 > JALEFZ01. The sequence continues at coordinate 134,460 of JBCBFT010000002.1, read as the reverse complement.
AAACTAGAAGCAATGGCCAGAACTTATTGGAACGGAAAAGAAGCACTTTCGAGCTATAATTATAGAAATGAAAAAGGGGATATTTGTCCTCGCATTATTCTTCAAGAAGTATTGGGGGATAAAAAAAGGGGAAATATAGCTTCCAAAATAGCTGCTCAATTTCATTTTACCCTGATTCAAATCATTTCCCAAATCGCCACTGATCAGCATATACAACAGCTTGCCTTTAGCGGAGGTGTATTCCAGAATGCCCTTTTAGTAGACATGTGTCATAGCTATCTGAGCAAAGAATATCGCCTGTTTTTCCATCAGCAACTCAGTCCCAACGACGAAAATATAGCCTTCGGGCAGTTGGTTCATTATCTCGTTCAACAAGAAAAAATGTAAGTCTATGTGTCTCGCCATACCTGGAAAAATCCAATCAATAGAGTCTCAGTACAACGGACTCGTTCGCATGGCCCAAGTCTCCTTTGGAGGTATCATGAAAGAAGCTAGTCTGGAGATGGTCCCCTCCGCCAAGGAAGGTGACTATGTACTCGTGCACGTAGGCGTGGCGATCTCCGTCGTCAATGAAGAAGAGGCCAAAAAGACCTTCACCTATTTAGAGCAGATCGGCGAGCTTGAGGACATACAAGAGATCAAGGACCAGTTACCCAATCCTGCTACCTATCGAGATGTGGAAACTCAGGATACAGGGACTTGAGGCACTCGATTAAAGTATCTGTCTCTTATTACTTTCAGTCTGAAGTCTATCGTCTGACATCTCAACGTCTACAAAAAATGAAATTCCTATCAGAATATAGAGATCCAGAACTCGCACAGCAGTATTTGGATGAAATTCACAAAACAACGACTCGCCCTTGGTCCATCATGGAAGTCTGCGGCGGACAAACCCATAGCCTCGTCAAGCACGGCATCGTCAATGTCCTTCCTGACGAAATCACGATGGTCCACGGTCCAGGTTGCCCTGTATGCGTGACGCCGCTAGAGTTGATCGACAAGGCGATTTATCTAGCGAAAGCGGAAGGGGTGATTCTCTGTTCATTTGGAGACATGCTCCGCGTACCTGGAAGTGAAAAGAGTCTCCTGCAAGCCAAAGCAGAGGGAGCCGATATCCGTATTCTATATTCTCCTCTAGAAGCTGTGAAGCTCGCCAAGGAAAATCCCGAAAAAGAGGTCGTATTCTTTGCCGTAGGCTTTGAGACGACTGCCCCCGCCAATGCCCTGTCTGTGGTACATGCGGCAAGGGAGGGCGTGGAAAATTATTCTATCCTCACCTCTCATGTGCTGGTTCCACCTGCGATGGAAGCTGTGATCAATGACGAAGAAAGCCACATTGATGCTTTCCTCGCCGCAGGACATGTGTGCACCATCATGGGGATTGAGGAGTATGCGCCCATCGTGGAGAAATACCAGATTCCGATGGTCGTGACAGGTTTTGAGCCTGTAGATATTCTGCAAGGAATCTTGATGACGGTGCGCCAATTGGAGGCAGGAGTAGCGGAGCTGGAGAATCAATACAGCCGTGTGGTCAAAGCAGAGGGAAATCCCAATGCAAAAAAAGTCATTCATTCGGTTTTTGAGTCAGGCGATCGCGCATGGAGAGGCATAGGCGTCATCCCTGAAAGCGGGTACGAACTTCGAGAGAATTACGCTCGTTACGATGCAAATCGGAAGTTTGATATTCAGGTCGCACCTGTAGAGGAACCCAAAGAATGTATGGCAGGTCAAGTCCTCAAAGGGATCATCAAGCCACATGAATGTCCTGCTTTCGGTAAGAAGTGCACGCCTCGCAATCCGCTAGGTGCTCCCATGGTCAGCTCCGAAGGAGCCTGCGCCGCCTATTACAACTTCTCTCATACCATCCGTCAACTCGAAGAAGCTACGATATGAATTCGACTTCCCTACACATGCGCCTCAGTTGTCCCATGCCCAAGCTCGATTTTGACATCGTGACGCTAGGTCACGGGAGTGGCGGACTGCTCACCAATCAGTTGCTCGACAAAGTCATCCTCGATGTCCTACAGAATCCAGTTCTGGATCAGCGGCATGATGGCGCACATCTCCACATGCAAGGTCCTCTGGCATTTACGACGGATAGCTTTGTGATCAATCCGATCTTTTTTCCAGGAGGAAATATCGGTGAGCTGGCGGTCAACGGAACCGTAAATGACATTGCCATGAGTGGGGCTATTCCACAGTACCTCTCGCTCAGTTTCATCATAGAAGAAGGGCTGCGAATGGAGGAGCTATGGGAAATTCTGCATTCAATCAAAGATGCCACGGAGCATGCAGGTGCCCAGATTGCCACAGGAGATACCAAAGTAGTCGAGCGAGGAAAAGGAGACCAGATCTTCATCAATACTTCGGGCATTGGCCAGCTACACCCCCAAGCACAGATTGGTATCTCTCATGTCAAGCCAGGCGATCAGATCATTGTCAGTGGGCATATCGCGACGCATGGCATGGCGATTATGTCTGTCCGGGAGGGATTGGAGTTTGGAACAACGCTGGAGAGTGATACGCGTGCCTTGCATCATGCGACCTTGCCTTTGCTAGACGAATTTGGTGCTTTCATCAAGTTTTTCCGTGATCCGACGCGTGGAGGTGTCGCCGCTAGCCTGAATGAAGTGGCGCGAGACAGTCGACTAGGGATCAAACTGATCGATCGAAAGATTCCCATGCTAGAAGAAGTACGCGGTGGGTGCGAACTGCTTGGCCTAGATCCATTATATGTTGCCAATGAAGGGGTCTTTCTGTCTATCGTAGATCCTGGATGTGCAGAGGAAGTACTGGATCAATTACAGGCAATCCATGGATTCGAGTCGGCACAAATCATCGGAGAGGTAGTAGAAGATCATGCTGGACAAGTGATCCTTCACAGCGGCATCGGTGGAAAAAGAGTCGTCCATATGCTGGTAGGGGAACAGTTACCCAGAATCTGCTAGGTATTTTTCCTTGTTGTAAAAAACGAATCACTGCCGACTACTAGCACTTTAAAGTCTCAGGTCTTGAATGAAATGAAAGCCCTTAGACTCTCGGTTCTCGCTTCTCAAAGTCTTCCATTATTATGAATCTATCCAAAGATCAAATCAATACACGCCTCGTTTCTCATATCCATGTGTTCAATGGAGAAAAAGACAATCCTTTCTTGGCTCCGCGGGGCGTGCAGATCAAGGATGGCAAGCTCATCGTAAGTGATACGGGGCAAAACCGGGTTTTTATCTGGAATGAACTCCCTCAAGAAGTGTTTCAGGCACCCGATGTCACACTGGGGCAATCTGCTTCAGAGGGCGTAGGGCGAAATGCAGGTGGGAAAGTCTCAGCTTCGACTTTACTGTATCCGTCAGGGATTTGGACGGATGGAGACAAACTGATTGTCGCAGATGCATGGAATCATCGTGTGCTGATTTGGAACGCATTTCCGACACAGGATGGCCAGCCAGCAGATGTGGTTCTCGGGCAGCCTGACTTTTCTGGCAACGAACCCAATGTTACCGGTATTGGTTCTACTCCTTCGGCCCAGTCTCTCAACTGGCCTTACGGTGTATTTTCTGATGGCCAATCGCTCTGGATCGCAGATACAGGCAATCGGCGTGTGCTTTATTTTGAGGAAATTCCTTCTTCATCTTATACAGCAGCAGATGCGGTTATTGGGAAGCCTACTTTTACGGATCGGGACTATGACCACCAGGATGCCATTTGGCCCTACTCTGTCAAGATTTCTGACCAAGGGCGTATGGCGATTACAGATACACAGTATTACAGGGTATTATTATGGAATAACTGGCGAGACGGTCTGACGAAGAAGGCTGATGTAATCATAGGACAAGCAAGTTTTGAAGGAAATGGACAAAATCAGTATGGTTGGTTTCCCGAAGCGCATAGCATGAACTGGTGCTACGATAGTTGCTTTTATAAAGATGGGATCTGGGTAGCGGATACAGGCAATAGCCGTATCTTGTGGCGCCCTGAAATTCCCCAGACGCACAATTCTCCTGCTAGTGACTTGCTCGGGCAAGACAATTTCCAGACGGGAAGCGAAAATAAAAATAGTATTTGGAGCACCGAGCGAAGCTATTATTGGCCATTTTCTCTTTGTATCGATCAAGGTATATTGGCAGTAGCAGATACAGGTAATCACCGCATCATTTTGAATCATCTCAACATTTAATCCTATATGGAAGGCAATATTTCCCTGACGTTTGCTTTGGCTTACGGTTTTGCGCATGCATTTGAAGCAGATCACTTGCTGGCGGTCTCTACCCTAGTGTCGAAGTCCAAAAATACACGGCAGGTATTGAACAATGGCTTCATCTGGGGGCTAGGGCATACATCGACGATTTTTATCATGGGGGTGCTCCTGCTTATTTTTCAGGTGCATACACTCAAGAACTACTTTGATTCCTTAGAGATTTTCGTCGGGATCATGCTGATTGTCTTAGGAGGGATTCGCATCATTCGTACACAAAGAAATCAAGATACGCAGCATGACCACACCCATGATCGAGAAGCATATGGCATCGGACTGGTACATGGCTTGGCGGGAAGTGGAGCATTGATCTTGCTGGTGATGGCAGATTTGGACAGTAATCTGGAGGCCATTTCATTCTTATTGCTGTTTGGATTAGGTTCAGCGCTTGGGATGGCCGTAGCAGCCATCGTTCTCAGAATGCCCTTGATTCGTGGGAAACTTTTTTCAGAACGCAAGAAAATTTTCTCATGGCTGGCAGCCTTACTATGCATTGGATACGGGCTGCATATTTTGATAGGATATTTTTAACATGAAAGGAATACGGAAACCTGAAAAATGAACTCTGGACAATGAATAATGAAAATTTTGATCCCAAAGCCTTTCTCCTATTTGGTCTTGACCACTTTCAGATCCAGGTGGAGAAGGAGGAAGGGAAAATGGTTCATTTACAACACGAATATCTGATTGAAATTGAAGGACCCTCTCTTTATAAGTTGATGCATCAGGGGCAAGTTGTGGCACCTTTTGCAGATGTCGAGCAATTATGCGAATTTATTCGTCAGGATATTTCGCTCAATTATGGATAAAAAAGCACTCACCATTATCGCCCTCAATAAGAGCAAAAGTAGTCCAGGAAACTTTGTCCTTGTGATGGAAGAGGAAAAAGGGGAACGAAGGCTTCCTATCATCATCGGTGCTTTTGAAGCGCAATCGATTGCCATCGCACTGGATGGACTCAAACCTCCTCGGCCTTTGACGCATGATCTGATGATTAGTCTGATGGACGATCAAGGGAGCGAGCTTCGAGAAGTATGGATTTCGGACTACAAGGAAAAGATATTTTATGCAGAACTGGTCATTCGTAGAGCAGGAGAAGAAAGCCGAATCTCTTGTCGTACTTCAGATGCGGTAGCACTGGCCATCCGCAACCCTTGCCCCATTTTCACCAAAGAATCGGTTTTGAGTCGCGCAGGTAAGGTCTTGAGTAGTACGGGCCAGCCTGTGGAGCAAAGCAAAGAATTGGAAGACTATACGTTAGAGGAGTTAGAGAAAAAACTGGAAGAGGTGCTGGATCAGGAAGATTATGAGTCTGCACAGCGCATTAGAGATTTGATTCAACAAAAAAAATCCGAAGATTGAGGTGAATCATACCATGGTATGTGAAATGGCTCGTGGTAACTAATGGTCTTTAACCCTCATCTCGTTGAAAAATAAAGAAAAAATCCTCCATTCCTCCCTCAGGCTATTCAATCAAAATGGCTTTGTCAATGTGCGTCTTCAGCATATCTCGGACGACACCATCATCAGTGTGGGGAATATTGCCTATCACTTTAAAAACAAGGAGGCGATTGTACGGGCCTTGTTTCTAGAATGGGAAAAAAGGATCAAGGAAGTTCTCATCGAGTATCGGCATACGCCCATATTTGAAAGTATGGACCGCATCTTTTTGAGCATGGAGTCTTTGCAGGAGGAATTCAGATTCTTTTTTTCGGATATACTAGAGATCAAACGTTCGTATCCTGATTTTTTCGAACAAATCCAGCAAGTCTATCAATATCAAGTCATGGCCTTCCAGGAGATTATCCGCTTCAATATCGCGAGAGGGGCTATGCAAAAGCTAGAGGAGCCGCAGCTTCATTTTCTTTCCCGTCTTGTCGTGCACCATCTACATCATGCCCCCACGCGTAACCTGCTCCATCAGATAGAAACGTTATCTACAGACCTTTCTTCATTCATTTGGGGATTGCTCAATCCTTACCTTACAGACTCGGGAAAGTCCGAATTGTCCATTTATATCCATAAACGGATCACTTTGGAGGAGTGATTATTGTCATTTCTCTTAATTTAGAATGAATACATATAAGTAAGGAAAGTAGCCCTACTTCTCTTTATATGAAGATTTTTGCATCCATTTGGGATCCGTGTAGTACCACTTTAGAAAATGTTTTCTAAATGATGTTGTTTAAATAGAGATTTTTTTATAATATCAAATGTAGATATTTCGATATAACCATATTTATATACTCGCATGGCTAATGTATTATGGCTTCAAGGAGGTGCATGTAGTGGCAACACGATGTCTTTTCTTGATGCAGAAGAACCCACCGTTGTGGAGTTGATTACCGACTTTGGAATCAATATCCTATGGCACCCCACTGTAGGCCTGGAAATCGGCCATCAAGTGAGTGATCTTATGAACAGCTGCATCAGTGGAGAGACGCAGTTGGACATTTTTGTGTTTGAAGGCTCTATCGTACAGGGTCCCAATGGCACAGGAAAAATGAACTACTTCGCGGATCGTCCGATGATGGACTGGGTACGCGAACTGGCTGATGCTGCCTCTTTTGTGGTAGCGATTGGTGATTGTGCTACCTATGGAGGGATTCCTGCCGTACCACCCAACCCTTCTGAATCTACAGGGATGCAGTTCCACAAGCGCCAAAAAGGAGGCTTCTTAGGACCTGACTTCGTATCCAAAGGAGGACTTCCTGTAATCAACATTCCTGGCTGCCCTGCCCACCCCGACTGGATCACCCAGATCCTCGTAGCCATCTCTGTTGGACGTATCCAAGATGTGTTGATTGATGACTACCACCGTCCCAAGACTTTCTTCTCCGACTTCGTACAAAATGGCTGTACCAATGCTGTAGCCTTCTCTGAGAAGGTAAATGGGGCCTTCGGTCAACGTGGAGGCTGCCTCTTCTATGAAGTAGGATGTAGAGGACCGATGACACATGCCAGCTGCAATAGAATCTTGTGGAACAGACACAATAGTAAAACACGTGCCAACCACCCATGCCTAGGATGTACAGAACCTGGCTTCCCACATCACGATTTGAAGAAGGGATCTGTATTTAAGACGATGAAATATCTCGGCTTCCTGCCCAAGGAGACACCTCCTGGAGAGCCTAAGCTGGCTTATTATTTCAAAGCAGGTGTAGGAAAGGTCCTAGGATCACCCGATTCTGCCAAGAACTACGGACAGTCTAAGTAGAGACGTGAGAGAGTCGAGATACGAAACTTTGAGACAGGAAGTATGACTGTCAAAAGTCCCTTATGGATCTCGCCTCTCGTTTCTCATCGTCTAAAAGTCTTTTAAGAAAACATTCATCAGAACACACATTTTTATCCGTCATGGAGAGAATAAAAGAACTTAATATATCACCTGTAGGTCGTGTAGAAGGCGACCTAGACGTAAAGGTGTACATGGAAAATGGGGTTGTGACTCGTGCCCATACGCAGGCGGCGATGTATCGCGGCTTCGAGAAAATTTTGGTCGGTAAGGACCCACAGTCAGGCTTGATTGTGACGCCACGTGCTTGTGGTATCTGTGGGGGATCGCACTTGTACTGTGCTTCTTCGGCTTTAGATACTGCTTGGGGCACAGAACTTCCACCCAATGCCTTGCTGCTGCGTGCGCTAGGACAAGCCACGGAGACAATCCAGAGTATTCCTCGTTGGTTCTACGCGATCTTCGCTACAGACATGGCCAATAAGAAATTTGCCAACAAGCCTCTGTACCAGGAAGTCGTCAAGCGCTTTGCCGCTTATGTAGGGACTTCTTTCCAGAAGGGAGTTACAGCTTCAGGTCGTCCTGTAGAAGTATACGCCCTCTTCGGTGGGCAGTGGCCACACTCTAGCTACATGGTTCCTGGAGGTGTGATGAGTGCGCCCACGCTGAAAGACATTACGCGTGCTCATTCGATCATGAACCAGTTCCGCAACGATTGGTTGGAGACCGTTTGGTTGGGCTGCTCTATCGAACGCTACATGGAGATCCAGACTTGGGATGACATGATGGCTTGGGTAGAGGAAAATGAGTCCCAGCGCAATTCAGACCTTGGATTATTGATCCGTGCAGGTCTTGAATTTGGATTGGATAAGTTTGGACAAGGGATAGGCAAGTTCCTCGCTTGGGGAACCTATCTACATAAAGATTTATATCAGAATCCTACAATCGAAGGACGCAACAAGGCAGTGATCAGCCCTGCAGGATTCTTCGACGGTAAAAACTACTATGAAGCAGACCATCGTCAGGTGATGGAGCACGTCAAGCATGCTTGGTATGAGAATCAAGCAGACGCTTTGCACCCATTTGACCAGCCGGCTCCTACGGGTTCTACCAACTCTACCATTTTGGAGGAGACCAATTTCGATGGGAAGTACTCATGGTCCAAAGCCCCTCGTTTCATGGAGCAAGCAGCAGAGGCAGGACCTTTGTCGCGTGTGATCATGAACGCGAACCCCAACAACCTGGACCACCAGATCAAAGATCCTTTGTTTGGTGACATCATGAATGTCATGGGACCGAGTGTGTTTACGCGTGTATTGGCACGTGTGCATGAGGCACCGAGACTCTATACGATGATCGATAAGTGGTTGTCTGAGATTGACTTGGACCAGCCATTCTACATCAAGCCGAAGGAGAAAGACGGCATCGGATGGGGCGCGACAGAAGCTGCTCGTGGTGCATTGGCGCACTGGATCGAGGTCAAGAACGGTGTCATCGAAAACTACCAGATCATCGCCCCAACTACATGGAACGTCGGTCCTAACGACAGCATGGGACAGCCAGGTCCGATTGAGGCTGCCTTGACTGGAACTGAGATCGAAGATCCACATGATCCTGTAGAAGTCGGCATGGTGGCACGTTCATTTGATAGCTGCCTGGTGTGTACTGTACACGCCCACGACGAAAAAGGGAATCAGTTGGCGAAGTTCAAGCTGTAACTGAACCCGAAAAGCGAGACCATCCCATATTGGGGATTAGGAGAGATGCCGCTTTCACACAGCGTATCCCTCGCTCATATAAGAGGAAGCCTTTGCCTTGTGCAGGGACTTCCTCCTTTTTTAGATCTACTTTAGATAATATGTGATATTTTTAATATATTATTTACTGAATAAGAAATGATGGGTTAAGATATCTCAGACCTTCTCCCTGATTCTTCAAAGTCTTAGAATATGAAGATTAGCATACTTGGTTTTGGTAATCCTGTGCGTGAAGACGATGGCGTAGGGATTTATGTGATCGAAAGGTTGAAGGAGCGAATTTCTGATCCTGATGTTGAGATACTGGATATGGGGACAGCCGCTTTTGAGATTCTTTTCCAACTCAAGGGCAAGGATCGCATCATCTTGGTTGATGCTGTCATTAATACAGGAGAGCCTGTAGGAACCTTGTTCAAGTTGCCCGCTTCAGCGATTGAAGGACACATACAAGACGATCCGTTGGTTTTTTTGCACAGCCTTAAGTGGGACCAAGCATTGAGCTATGCAAAGAAAATATTTCCCGATGAGATGCCGCCCGAGATTGATGTGTATCTGGTTGCAATTAATGAAACTCGATTCAATACGCAGATGACAACCGAGGCAACGAAGGGTGGGGATGAATTGGTGGATCAAATCGTCCAAGATCTCACACAGCTAAAAGCACAATCTCAAGTAATCTAGACAAAAAGGATGATTGCCCATGCTTTTACAGGTAAGGGTAGAATCTATCCCGAGTCTCAATGCTCGGGACGCTGAAGGCGAAAGTCAAATCATTACAATTCAAGTTAAAGATTAATTACCCATCATCATGTTCATTCCTCCCCAAAATCAAGCTTCCTCTAAGAAACATACACCCTCCCGCAAAGGCGTATCTCTGGAGTCGCAGCATTTGATTCTGGCAGCGGATGTGATGGCAAGGTGGAATGTAGAGGTACGAAATGCCTTTATCGCTCTTTATCAAAATCCCACTTATGTCGTGATCTGTCCTGTGGGGAATAGCTTTTTTACCAAAATCCATGAAGGTGCCGTACAATGCATGCTCAAGGATAAGAATTTGTTGGGAGATAAGGCTATACCCTTACATGAGTGGATCATAGACCATGATCTGAATATGGAAAACCGTCCGCTGACATATGAGTTCTTGGAGAACGCTCAAACCCTCAAAGTGTATTTGTAGGGTGGAGCAGTCTTTAAGTATTGCTTCATATGTTTGTGGATCCAGAAATATCTCGCGGATGGACTCCCGAAGGAAAGGGAGAGATAGTTGATTTCCAGCTTTTTCAGGAAGATGAGTGGATGCAGGATACAGAGGTCAAATATCTGATTCTGCGACTCAAAGGAAGATGGCATGTATGGATTGTATTTTTCTCAACAAAGCATTCCATGCGCATCATCGTCCGCAACATTGACCATTATCACTCTCAGCAAAAAGCTGAGATCTTCGCTCAGATATTCCAGCGAGGGATCAGGAAAGATGCCCGCGGAACGCAAACACGCAAAAAGCATGCTTACCATATATGCACCAACTGACCAGCTCGATTTTGTCAAACAAACACTTCAGCGCGAAGCTCGGTTAGATGAGTTGGTCTCCGTTCAGGACATTCATCAGGCCCACAGTACTCAATCACCCTACCTCACGATTACCCCACACGGGATATCTGTTCCCCTCATATGGGACCATTCGCTCCCACCTTATTTATTTCCAGCGCACATCGAAGCTACTTCTGAGCATTTGCTGGCCTTGGTTTTTCATCTATTGGAGAATGACCATAAGAGCTGGGAATACGCCAAAGATTCTGAGTTATATGTGCATATCGAGAATCAGAACCGATTAAAATATGGCTTGCCTTATCATCAGGTAATCACGTTAGCAGAGACGCATCGAGAGCTGCACAACATTGCGGTCATCATGCATTATGGGCATGTGCCAGCCGATCCCCATTTGCCTCATCCTGAGCAGATGTATATAGAAGCTTTTGGGAAGTCGGAAGATGGAGAGCTTGCGGCATTTACCTTGCGTGAATTGGCTACCTTTTACTTAGATCATGGACAGGTAGATCAGGCGGAGGCTGTACTCAAGGAGGGAATCGAGAAAGCCATTTCGGAGGAGGCGCGTCAGGCATTGAATCTCGTCTTGGTCAAAGTGTGGATGCAACAGATTGTGGTGCCTTATGATGCGGAGCATATCGAGAAGCTCAAGCAGAAGATCTGGGAAGCCATGAACTACTTTGAAGGAAAAAATCATAAGGTTCAAGTAGGCTTACTCCTGATGGATGCTACGCATATTGCGAATATTTCGGATTCTTATTCGGAGGCTTTGGGTTACATCAAACGGGCGATTGGGATCTTCGATGGAGAGGGCTTAGCAGAGCTAGCGGCGAGTGCGCACTTGCAGAAGGGAACACTCCTGGGGACCTGGGCACAAAATGGGAATCCCCAGTTTTACAAACCTGCGATTGAGGCATATCAGAAGTCGATTTATACCTTTACCAAAGAGCAAAGTCCTGATGTATTTGCCGAAGTGCAGCACAAACTGGGCGTCCTCTATGCAGAGATGCCAGCCGAAAATAAAAAGCGTGGCATCTGGGCAGGTGTTTCTTCTGCTTCTTTCAACTCAGCCTTAGAGTATTATACCAAGGAACGCTTCCCTTACGAGTATGCGAGCATTTGCAACAACTTCGCCAATGCGTTCACGAAGTTCCCGCCAGGTATCCGCACAGACAATCACGTAAAGGCACTGCACTACTATCAGGAGGCTTTGGAGATTCGTACGAGGGCCTATCCCTACGAGCGTGCCATCACCCTGCTCAACTATCTAGAAGCGAGCTGGAATGCAGGTAATGATCCCTCTAGTTTCAACACGGCACGATATGATGACATGATCGCAAAAGCCGAAGAGGTCAAGCGTTTGGTCGTTGACCCCGACATGTTGGAGGAAGCCAATCGCCACTTACAAAACTTGCAGTATCTCCGCAACGAAATTGAAAAAGAACAAAACGATGCATGAGTTATCCTTGGTGCAGAGCATCTTCTCTTCGCTCGAAGCCGAGCTTACGCCAGAGGAGCTACAAAAGCTCAGCGGTGTCGAGCTGAAAATCGGCCTCCTCGCCAATGTCGAGCCTACCCTACTACAAAATGCCTTCCTCGCTTATCAGGAAAGCCATCCTGAGTACGCCCGCGTCAAGCTAGACACCGAGTTGGTCCCCATACAGATTCATTGCAAGAGCTGCGATTCACTCAGTGCTGTGGATAACTACATCTTCAAGTGCCAGAACTGTGGTGCGCCCTCGAATCAGATCGTGTCGGGGGAGGAGCTGCTGATCTCGCGGGTGGTGATGTGAGGGATTTGCAGGGGTAAGTTTCAGGGATTCAATGGGATGATTTCCTAATGCTACATCTTATCAATCAACTGAAACAACGAACGTGTAATCTTATTAATGGTAAGCGACTCTTCTGAATTTGAAAAAAGCCCCAGCATTTGATATTCTTGCCAACTATTGTATTGTCGTTGAAGCTGTAGGGCTTGGTCGTTCAATGTAGCCTGATTGTGTTCCTTAGTATATTGGATAATCTGCTCAATGACACTTTGGAATTGATTATCGGGAAGCATTTCTTTCAGTCTGTGTTTGAGCTCGGTAGATGCTTTGTTTCTATTAGTTACTATTGAGTTTTCATGGATTCCTTGTGTTTGGATGATATCTGAAGACTGTGTAGGTTGGAAATCGTCGTCTGGAATTTCATTGATAATCGGGAGTATAGTAGGATTGGGATTTACCTCTACTACAGGAAGCGTTTTAATGCCCCGGAGCTTATTGATTAATAAATTCATATTACCTGGCTTGGTCAAGTTGAGACAGTCTCTTCCACTAAGAGCTGCCGGAAAAATCCCAGGTCTCAACTTTTCAAATGTCACCAAGATATACTTTTGGGGACTTACTTTGATGTCACTAATAATGACTCTTAGTTCGTCACCAACCCCGCCCTTAAAGTTATCTGCTTTAAGTTTGTACCCTTCGGATAGGACTACAATTACCTTATCGTATTGAGTAGCGATTTTCACTGAGAGTTCATCAAAGTTTAATGCAGTTTCATCTTGTCGTAAAGTCTCATCAAAATCTGCTTTTACTCCCGCATTCTCTCTTAACTTTTTATACAGCCTCCTAATATTTTTCTTATGTGGTTCACTATCATGTGAATAAGAGATAAATACCGTGATTGGTTGCTTCATAGTTTTATTCAGAATTGAGTATTAAAACCCACTTTTACAAGTATATTAGATAGGAAAGGTATATAATCATAAAGGATCTTACTTAATAAATTTAATCATTTCTGAAGGATTCTGTATGCGAAATGTCAAAAATTTGAATAAAAAAAACACCCCTTCCCATACAGAAAGAGGTGTCTATCCTTTACATCAATGAATCCTGCCTAAGCTCCTGCTTCGCGCTTCTTGCGTGCGTCGATGAAGCTCTTGACGAAGAAGACCATCGCAAAGAGAGTAGAGATGATCATCACCGCTACGCGAACAATACCCAAGGTATCGCCACGACCCACAGCTCCCATCAAGGGCATGGCCAGCCCGAGCAACATGATCAAGGTCAGGACGACCGCTACGTGGGCAATGACTTTGTTTTCTTTCTTGACGCCATTGTTCAAGGCGAGGAGAATGGCTCCTACGGCTACAGGAATCAAAGCGGTGGGAGAAGGTGTCTCCGAGCCGAAGTATCCCCAAGCTCCTAGACCGACTAACAAAATGGCATTTATCAAACTCGCTACGTGCGCTTTCATATAGATTAATTTTTATGCGACAAAAGTAAGGATTTTTTTGAGTAAGAAGCTCATATAGCTAATAACTAATGTGAAAGCCTAAGGTTTTCCAATAGCGACCCAACCCCCACCAGGAGCGAGTTGAATTTTTATCATTTTATTTTCAGGGATTGAGACCTGTTGATGGAGATAATCTACGGCTACTCGTGCAGCATTGGGCCCATCCTGCATGATGTCTAGCGTCTGTATCTCCTCAGGTAGGAAGGAGAGATTCAATTCTACCGTACGAGCCTCTTCATTATTCATCGCGGCGAGGTACCATCTGTCTCCCTTGCGGCGGGCGATCACGACGTATTGTCCAACCTTTCCGCCCAGGGGCAGGGTTTCATCCCATATGCTGGGAATCTGTGCGATATATTCGGTGCATTCCTTTTCACGGCGATACTGAGAGGGATTATCCGCGAGCATCTGTAAAGGACTCTCGTAGACGACATACATGGCCATTTGATGGCAGCGTGTACCCAGACTCATGGGACGCTCGAAGCGAATCGCATAATTGTCTGGCTGGGCATTGTCCATGGCGCCAGGGGTGTAGTCCATCGGTCCTGCGACCATGCGCGTAAATGGCAGCGTGACATTGTGCGTGGCAGTCAGCTTGTCGCTCCACTTGCATTGCTCCAAGCCATTGACGCCCTCGTAGGAGAGGACATTGGGATAGGCACGACGGAGGCCCGAAGGCTTGTACGCTCCATGAAAATCGACCAACAACTGGTGCTCTGCTGCTTTTCGTGCGGTTTTTTCATAGAAATTCACGATTTCTTGATCTGCTCGCTGCATGAAATCCACTTTGATTCCTTTGACCCCCCATCTCACAAACTGATCCAAAATCCGATCCATGTCTTTATCCAAGGGATTCCACAAGCACCATAAGATGATGCCGACGCCTTTTTCTTCCCCATATTTCACCAAAGCCGCGACATCTATATCCTTTTTGCAACGAAGAAGATCCGTTGTGCTCTTGGACCAACCCTCATCCAGGATGATGTACTCAAGTCCATATTCTGCCGCGAAGTCGATGTAGTATTGATAGGTTTGATTATTGATCCCAGACTCGAAGTCTACTCCGTAGATGTTGTTGGCATTCCACCAATCCCAAGCCACTCTGCCAGGGCGTATCCATGAAGGATCTTCGATGGCCAAGGGGCGAGAAAGCTGATGAACCAATGTATTATGGAGTAAATCATGATCTCGCTCGGCTAGGGCCATGATCCGCCAAGGGAAGGTGCGTGTACCTGTCGTCTGGGCAATGAAGGGAGCCGTCTTTGTAATGATCTGGCTTCGGTCAGGATATTCAGGCAGAGGAATGGCTTCATCGACCACATGAGGAAATTTGGAATGAAAATCCCCATCATTTCCCTTTTGTAAAAATAATCCAGGGTAGTCGTACAGATCTGCTTCGGTGAGTAGCATGGAGGTGCCTTTGGGAGACTGAAACAGCACAGGAAGGGAGCAGAAGTCGCCCGCAGGGATTTTTGCCGCTTCCTCATTCACATAGTAGTGCTCAAAGTGAGAGGTCAACGTATCTTCTTTGGGGAAAAAGGTTCGCGTGTTTTTGGGGAGTTTCAGATCCATCTGCTCATGTTTAATCATCCACTCTCCTTTTTTCTCAGCCTCAAATCTGTAAGCTAGCCCGTTATTGTACATCCGCACTGTCAGGTGCATCTTTTGCTTGGGAAAGCTGAAGCGCTGCTGGTTGTAAGCTGATTGGATATGGTTGCGTTTGTGTGGGACAGCAGGCGTCAGATCGTCCATCCCTTCCGAACGCACTTCTTTCATTTTTTTGCCATTAAAGGGACCTTCCAATCCGTCCATTCCTATCCGAAGGAAACCCAATGTTTCATTTTGTCTCTCGATGACTAGTTGAATGTCTTTCCCCAACAAAATGTTGACAGCGAATCGTTGGTTGGGGGAAGTCAGAAGGAAAATGGTCTCGTCGTCTTGTGCTTTCATAGGCTGTATGAGTAGCATACATACGGTACATGCGAGTAGGAGCTTTTGTATCATAGTAGGATGGGATTTTTTTCAAAATACAGAAATGTATGGAAATGAAAAGAGGCTGCCAATGATGACAGCCTCTCCTCTTGAATGTATACTTTTTATTTTCTAGAAATAGCGAATGGTCAGCTTGATCAAGCGCTTTTTCATGTCGTCATAGGGAGGGAAAAGGAAATCCATCGCGGCAGGAAGATTCTGTTTGTAAATGGCGCGTCCATTCGAAAATGCTTGGAAGCCATATTTTCCATGACTCTTGCCGATGCCACTGTTGTTCACCCCACCAAAAGGGAGATTATTGTGCAGGAAGTGCAGGACGCTATGGTTGATGGCCGTGGTACCTGCACGAGTTTCCCGAATGATCCGCTGGATGTTGGTATTGCTCTTAGAGTAGATGTAAAAGGTAAGGGGCTTTTCCTTGGAGTTGATGATTTTGAGTACTTCGTCCAGGTTGCTGAAGGTATTGATGGGCAATACAGGACCAAATATTTCCTCCTGCATCAAGGGGGAGTCTAAGGGGACATTGGTGACCACAGTCGGCGCCAGATATTGCTGCGTCTCGTCGTACTCACCTCCTGAGATGAGTTCGGCTCCTTGCTCAATGGAAGCATCCAGCATATCTTTTACCCGATTGAAATGACGGTCATTCACAATCCGTGCATAGGAAGGCGATTCGGCAGGATCCTCTCCAAAGAATTCTTTCAAAGTCTTCTGTATCTCTTGTAGAAACTCCTCCTTTTTGCTCTCGTGTACATATACGTAGTCTGGCGCGATGCAGACTTGGCCGTTGTTGAAGAAGGTGCCCCAGGCAATGCGTGTAGCAGCTTCTTTGATGTTGGCGGTTTCATCTACGATCGTAGGAGATTTGCCACCTAGCTCCAAGGTCACGGAGGATAGGTGCTTGGCCGCGGCAGCCATGACGACTTTTCCGACAGCGGGCGATCCCGTGAAGAAGATATGATCGAAGGGAAGGTCCAATAAGGCTGTGGATGTATCTACCGCACCTTGAAAAAGGGCGACTTCTTTCTCCTCAAATAGTTCATTGACAATCTTCTGCATCACTGCTGAGCAGTGAGGTGTATGCTCCGAAGGCTTAATGATGACCGTATTGCCCGCAGCGATGGCAGAGACCAGTGGTCCAAAGGTCAGATTGATGGGGAAGTTCCAAGGTGAGATGATCAGGCATACGCCCTTGGGTTCATAGTGGATGTAAGAAGAAGAACCTAGGAAAGCGACAGGTGTCTCTACGGGTTGGGGCTTCATCCAGCCTTTGAGATGCTTGATGGCATGCTTGATCTCGCCTGTCACCGCATATATTTCACTCAAATCCACCTCGGCAGGGTGCTTGCGAAAGTCCTGATACATAGCTTCATGAATCTCTTTTTGGTGGTTCATGACACTATCATGAAGCTTTTTTAGCTTTTTGATACGGGCAGCGGCGGTCGTCTTCCCTACGATATGCTGATGTTCTTTTTGAGCCTCGAAGACCTGCTGGATTTGCTCGATTTGACTGGGAGTAGCAATCATTTTCTCAATGTTAGAAAGGACAAACCTAAAATTATCCTCAATGGAGTAGTCGAAAGTTTTTAAAGACTGCTTTGCATTAGTCTGGATATGTAGTATTCCAAGACTTGAACAGTCTATCTAAATTGTTGAAGATTTCTTGGCCTCTGATGATGTGCAAACATCAATATACAAAATTCTTCCTGATCTGGAGTGATTCTCCTTATCCTATCGAGCTTGAGAATTTTCATTTTTCGCTACTTTTTCAGCCAAATAACGAGAGATAAGACGTATATTTTCATTCAAATATGTCATCATGCCAAGGCTACTACTCGCATTTTTCCTACTCAGCTGGGCAAATCTTTGGGCTCAGTCTCTGATTATAGATGGAGGTTTTGACGAATTGAATGACCGTCCGTGTATTCATCCAGGCTTAGCGCTAGACTCCACTCGGTATTGGTACTATGCGTGGGGAACGCCAGATTTTATGGTGAGGAATTGTCCGCACATTAGGGGAGGAGGATTAGAGCCTTTTTGGTCTACGTATCCATCTGAGAGTTTTGTCGCATTTGGAGGGGTTGCGGGTTTTGACAATTTCTTCCGAACAGAAGCTGTAGGGACAAAACTACGTGAACCCATGGAGCCTGGTCGCATGTATTACCTCTCTATGGAGTTGGAAAACAAGGGTCTCTGGAATGATGTGCCAAGGTTTCCAGTCCAAGATTGTCCCATGACGCCTCGTAAGCGCATAGGCATTCACTTCGATGTGGATTCTATTCTGGAGCGTGAGCAATTGCTGGAACCGGAGATCATCCTGGACCATCCCGATCTGGTCGGTTCAGAGCATAAAGCCTTCAACACGTATACAGCTTGCCTTATTGCCTCAGAACCTGCGGAGCATCTGGCAATCGGTTGGGCGATGGATTCCTTTACAATTGCACCTCCTTGCAAACCTGTGGGTCCGTTTGGGTTCGGTTCTTATTACCTCACCTTTGCCTATGTAGATCGGGTCCAGCTTCATCCCATTCCAGATGAATTTCAGGAGACACTCACCCTATGCAAAGGCCAACCTTTTACAACCATAGACTTGATTGAGTGGGTGCGTACGTATCCTTTGCTGTCCGTCTCATTTGACTGGAAAGATGGTTATGAAGGAGCTTATCGGGTATTTGATCAGCCAGGTATCTACGAGGTTGAGGTGATATTTCCCTGTGGAAGTATACCTGGGGAGGTCGAGGTATTGACTCAGGATTGTCGGCCTTATTTTTATGTTCCTAGTGCCTTTTCTCCCAACGGAGACGACGTCAACGATACTTTTCAAGCGATTCTTCAATCTCCGATTGAGGTCCTCGATTTTCAATTTAGGGTGTATGATCGCTGGGGCAGAAAGATGGCCGAATGGACTGATCCTAATTTTAAGTGGGATGGGAGCAACTTCTCTGGCAATGTACGTCCAGGTGTCTACATGTGGGAAGTCGCCATGACATTTTCGAGAAATGGAGAAGTACTAGGCCATCGAGACAAAGGTGCGCTAACGATATTAAAGTAATGATGAGAAAACTACTACCGCACAATTGCAACTTAAAACTAACGTGGGTTCTACTGTTACTACTCTCCTCCCTATGTGGGTGGTCGCAGTCATTGGTGAAGGATTTAGGGTTTAATGGCCTGAAACAAGCCGATACGTGTTATCATCCGCGCAATGCGATATTCTATTCAGATGATTGGTACAGTGCCTTTGGTTCAGCCGATTTGTATATCTCTCAATGTGAATATCCAACTTGGGGATTCTGGGATGGCTATGACAATCGTAGCTATATGGGGATCTTTTTGTCGCTCTCTTTTAAGAATCAATTCTTTGGGGAGGGGTTTGCAACAAAACTCAAAGAACCACTAGAAGCAGGTAGGTTATATTATATTGGAGCTCAGGTTGATACCAGAGGGGTCTCTATCTCTGATCCCGATCTTTATCCTCTCCAAACCTGCCCCACCAATCCACCCAAGCGAATCGTCGCTGTGGTGAGTGAAGATTCCTTGCTTTCTGCGGATCAATTTACAGAACCCGATGTCACGTTTTCGGATGATCGTATGTCCAGGATTGATCCACAGTCCTTCTGGCCTTATGGAGGATGCTTTCGCGCCAAAGGGGGAGAGCAGCATCTAGGCATGGGTTGGGGGGTAGGAGAATTCTTCATAGATCCTCCCTGCTTTCCACTTGATACCATTGTACATTACTATGTCACCTATGCTTTTATTGATAGCCTGGATCTATTTCCCATGCCTGAGGAGTTTGTGGATACCGTAGAGCTATGTGGTGGTCAAGGGCTTGTATCATTTGATGGTTCCCCTTGGGTAAGACAGTTTGCGATTCGCGATGCCGAAATCGAGTGGGAAGATGGACAGAAAGGTCTCTCACGAACATTTGATGCAGAGGGGACCTACGAATGTGAGGTGGTGTTTCCATGTGGTAGCATTCCAGGTCGTGTAGTCGTCGCACCCAAGGACTGCCGCACATTCTTCTTCGTTCCTACTGCGTTTTCCCCCAACGGAGACAATGAAAATGACAGGTTTCAACCTGTACTCAGAACTTCGATCGAAGTCCTAAACTTCCAGTTCAGGGTCTACGATAGATGGGGACGAAAACTAACCGAATGGAGCGATCCTTATGCCGCATGGGATGGAAATGTGGAAGGACGCAAAGTGCTTCCAGGTGTCTATATGTGGGAAGTAGCCATGACTTTTTCAAGGAATGGAGAAGTTCTAGGGTATAAAGACAAAGGGGCACTCACCATTTTGAGATAAAAGAAAATACACAATGAGGCATTTACATAGATACGTCATGATACTCGTGTGGGGGATAGCCCCATGCTTTCTAGCTGGTCAGTCCTTGGTCAGGGATGTCAGTTTTGAGGCGCTAAAGGATTTAGGTACTTGTTACGAAGCCCAAGAAGCGACGACCATGTCTGACATTTGGTATCGGTCTGTGGGGACGGCAGACTTATATATATCCCAGTGTCCCAATGGACCTCGGGGCTTCTCGCGATTCTATGAAACGAGGAGTTATATGGGCATGTTCTTCAGTGCATTATTTGTGAATGAGTTCTATTCTGAGGCATTTGCGAGCGAGTTGATCCAGCCGCTAGAGGCAGGGCAGCTATACTACGTAACAGCTCAAATCGAGTCTAAAGGCATCAGGAGTCCAGATCCGAGTCGCTATCCTTTACAGACTTGTCAGACAGATCCTCAAAGGCACATTGTCGTCGCATTTAGTGAGGATTCGATTTTATCAGGTGCGCCTTACAGAGACCCTCAGGTTGATTTTAGGGACCCCATTTTGTTAGAGAAAGATGAACAAATCTTTTGGCCGTTTGGGGGGTGTTTTGAGGCAAAAGGAGGCGAGCGACACATAGGCATGAGTTGGGGAAGGGACCGCTTTACGATGGCAGCGCCCTGTGAGCCGCTAGATTCTGTGGGAGCTTACTATGTAGGCTATGCTTTTGTAGACAGTCTAGATGTGCGTCCGATGCCCTTGTCTTTTCATGATACACTCACTCCTTGTCTGCGCAATCCTCGGGTGACCTTTGATTCTGATCGTTGGCTCCGCCCTTACTTTATTCGTGATGTGGAGATCGAATGGGAAGATGGCCAGAGAGGACTAAGTCGGAGTTTCGACACAGAAGGAACTTACCGCTGCGATGTCGTTTTTCCTTGTGGAAAGATTCCTGGGGAGGTTGTGGTCCAGCCTCGTGATTGCCGCGCCTTCTTCTACGCGCCTTCGGCATTTTCCCCCAATGACGATGAAGCCAATGATACCTACACCGCTGTACTCGCTTCTAATATCGAGGTGCAGAGCTTTCAGTTTCGCGTCTTTGATCGCTGGGGCCGCCAATTGATCTCTTGGGAAGACCCTTCATTTGCTTGGGACGGACGCATCAATGGAGAACTATTGAATCCGGGAGTATACATGTGGGATGTGGTCATCACATTTTCTAGAGAAAGCGAAAAACTGGGATTCCAGGACAAAGGGACGCTGACTATTTTAAGATAAAAGAGGTCATACGATGAAGCATTTATCCATACACGTCATGATGCTATTGCTAGTGTGGGGAATATCTCCATGCTTACTGTTTGGGCAATCTCTCGTCAGAGATGTCAGTTTTGATGAGTTGGGAGATCTGGATACTTGCTACCATCCGCATATTGCGACGACCATGTCTGACATCTGGTATCAGTCTGTAGGGACGACAGATCTGTACATTTCTCAGTGTCCCAACGGAAATTGGGGGTTTTGGCGCAACTATGACACGAGGAGTTACATGGGCATGTATTTTAGTGCCTCTTTTTTGAACGAATTTTATTCAGAAGCCTTTGCAACTGAGTTGATACAGCCGTTAGATGCAGGTAGACTATATTATGTAAAAGCTCAGATCGAGTCCAAGGGAGTGGCGAGTCTAGATCAGAGTCGCTATCCTTTACAGACTTGTCAGACAGATCCTCAAAGACACATTGTCGTCGCATTTAGTGAAGATTCGATTCTGTCAGATACTCCTTACAGAGATCCTCAGGTCGATTTTAGAGATCCTATTTTGTTGGAGAAGGAGGAACAATACTTTTGGCCATTTGGGGACTGTTTTGAGGCAAAAGGAGGCGAGCGGCACATGGGCGTAAGTTGGAACAGAGATCCTTTTACGATGGCAGCGCCATGTGAGCCATTGGATTCACTGGGGTCCTACTACATAAGCTATGCTTTTGTAGACAGCTTGGATGTGCGTCCCATGCCTTTGTCTTTTCGAGATACCCTCACGCCTTGTCTGCGCAACCCTCGGGTGAACTTTGATGGGGATCGCTGGCTGCGCCCATTTTCGATTCGTGATGTGGAGATCGAGTGGGAAGATGGCCAAAGGGGACTGAGTCGGACTTTTGACACAGAAGGAGCTTACCGTTGCGATGTCGTTTTTCCCTGTGGAAAAATCCCTGGAGAGGTCGTGGTCCAGCCTCGTGATTGTCGTGCCTTTTTCTATGCACCTACCGCATTTTCTCCCAATGGAGATGAAATCAATGATACCTATACAGCTGTACTTGCTTCCAATATTGAGATCAAGAGCTTCCAGTTTCGCGTCTTTGATCGCTGGGGGCGAAAGCTGATCTCTTGGGAAGATCCTTCCTTTGTCTGGGACGGACGCATCAATGGAGAATGGATAAATCCAGGCGTCTACATGTGGGATGTGGTCATTACATTTTCGAGAGAAAGTGAGAAGCTGGGATTTCAGGATAAAGGGACGATTACCATACTGAGATGAGAGCTGTATGGTGAATGTGCTTCCCGTCCCAAGATAAGCCTATGCCCCCATCGTTGTAATATACAACTGGAGGGGCTGGATACATCCTTAATCTCTCTGTAAATAGAAGATACTACTTACATATTTTATCAAGTTTAAACCTATGTGGCTTTTAAATAGTTCGTATACAATATTTTAATCCTTTCTTTATAGCATAATTTTGCTGCGTTTGATCATTTGAGAAATAAAACGAAATATGAAGGGCCTACCTCTATTTCCCCAAAGTTGGACTTATCGATTATTCACTGATTTAGGTCTAACCAAACGAGGGTTCCACAGAAATTAAATTGCAACATGATTGCATAAGTACTATTTTTGACCCATATTGAAGCTTGAATAAAAATAGTTGCGCAAGTTCAAAGTACATATCACGCTACTTCTTCTGATCCTCACAGGGAATTTTATCCTTCCTGCGAAGTATTGGCATGTGCATGAACATGAGCACCAGCATGAACATGTACGTGCCTACGGGTATGAACATGTACACCACTCAGACGATCATCATGATCACGACGGTGATGTGTTAGAGGAAGTGTGTAGCATTTGTGACTTTGTGTTAGCTACGCCTATTCTCGACTCACAAGAAATCGCACTTACAGGGAATATATCTTTTACACCGTATTCGGCGGTGACTCCTGCCTTTGTTCTCGCCCCTTCATTTACCTTGGTCTCACTTCGTGGCCCACCCATAGAGACGGTTTAACTGCGGATGTAACTAGCCTTCCTGTGTAACAGGAATCCATCACTAGTGCTTCACACCGTTCTCATTACTTCCATTTTCATGAAAGGAATTTATTCGCTTTTGTTGCTAGCCTTCGGGCTAACTTCAGGAGTATGGGCCCAAGACTGTCAGATAACTCTTAGTGGACAGATTCTGACAAGTGAGGATAACAAGCCTCTGGCTTATGCTTCTATACAAATAAAAGAACTCAATCAGTCTGTATTGACTGACTCCACAGGGCGTTATGAGCTAGGTCATATCTGTCCTGGTACTTACACGATCGTATGTGATCATGTGATGTGCGACCATATGGAGATCATGAAGGATGTGATAGCTCCTCAAACAGAGCATAATTTCTATCTGGAGGCACACATTCATCGTGTACAAGAGGTGGAGATTTTGGGAGAAAAAGTACCCGAAGTACCGACCCAAGCAGTAGCGTCGGTCACAGCAAAGGAACTAGACTTGATGCGGGGGGTACAATTAGGAGACGCCTTGGCCAAACTGCCAGGAATTAATATTCTCAAGACGGGTCCTTCTATATCCAAGCCCATCATTCATGGACTCCATAGCAATCGCATCCTTATCCTCAACAATGGGATTCGACAAGAAGGACAGCAGTGGGGTTCTGAGCATGCGCCAGAAATCGATCCCTTCATTGCCACTCAGCTTACAGTGATCAAGGGCTCCAATAGCTTAAGATATGGTCCAGGTGCCATGGCTGGGGTAATCCTAGTAGAACCTGCTCCGATCAGACTCGAACCAGGAATCGAAGGAAAGCTACATTTGGTAGGGAGTTCCAACGGTAGACAAGGTGCTGTTTCTGGTCATATTGAAGGAAGATCTGCTAAGGATGAGGCCCTCAGTTGGCGTGTACAAGGAACAGGAAGAAGAGGAGGAAACTTCCATACACCAGATTATTATCTCGAAAATACAGGCTTACAAGAGTTCAATACTTCCGCGACACTCTCCTATCAGAAGATCCCGCATGGACTGGAACTCTACTACAGCAGGTTCGATAGTAAGATTGGTATTCTCTCTCCTGCGCACTTAGGAGGGGCAAGTGACTTGGAGCGTGCATTGGCTTCTCCCACTCCATTAGGAGCTGATACGGTGGATTTTACCTACGATATTGCCCGTCCCTATCAAAGAGTCATTCACCATTTGGCTAAGATGAGAGGATACAAACGTGTACCAGGTCTGGGGAAAATCAGTGCTACATACGCTTTTCAGTACAACTACAGAAGGGAGTTTGACAAGCATCGTCCGAGAGGCGTAGACCGTGATGGGAAAGACAAAGCAGAACTCGACTTTCAGATCTATACCCACACGTTGGAGCTTGTGATGGAAGGCACTTCGCATCAGAAGTGGGAAACAACAGGTGGTGTCAGTGGGATCTATCAGAATAACTTTTTGACAGGTCGCCCGTTCATTCCCAACTATGTCTTGATCGGAGGAGAGGCTTTTGTGATCGAACGATTGAATCTGGACAATTGGGAATTCGAGGCGGGTTTGCGATACGATTATCGCTGGCTCAATAGCGCAAGAGAGATACGAGGGATTGACATTTTTACGATTCAAACCTTTCAAAATGTCTCGGGTAGCATAGGTGCATTGTACCAGATAAACAATCAGCTACAAGCACGCATCAATATTGGTAGAGGGTGGCGAGCACCTCATGTCAATGAATTGTATAGCGATGGTTTGCATCATGGAGCAGGAGCGGTCGAGCGAGGAGATAGTACACTTGTGCCAGAAGCGGGAGTTAAGTCTATTCTCTCTTTCACATATAATGATGGAGATAAGTTTCAAGGTGATCTGAGTATCTATCATCATTCTTTTCAGAATTTCATTTATAAAAAGCCTGGAGGAATAGATCGAACAATTAGGGGAACATTTCCTTTACTTATTTACACGCAAACGCAGGCACAACTGACGGGAGCAGATATTTCTTTGATCTATCAACTCAGCAGACACATACAGTGGGAAGGAAAAGGATCGTATTTGCGTGCTTGGAATATCACAGAGGATGAACCCTTGGTATTCATGCCAGCCAATCGGTTTTCCCAAGCATTGTCTTATACAATCGAGGAAATGGGAAGATGGAAAAATACTTTTTTGAAGGTATCCTTTCAGCATGTATTGGAGCAGAAAAATATTCCTTTTGATGAAGATCCAGAGGCGAGAGACTGGTTGCCACCCCCACCTGCCTATAGCCTTTGGGGACTACAAGCGGGAAGCAGCCTAGGGCCATTAGAGTTGTCTTTAACTATAGATAATCTCCTGAATATCACATATAGAGACTACTTAAATAGATTTAGATATTACGCAGATGAACTAGGGCGTAACATCACGTTAAGAGCAAATTTTTCATTCTAAACCAAACTAGTTTAAACAATCTTTTATCATGAAACTTACAAGCACTTTTATTAAACTATTTTTGTTGTTGGCATCTATTTCTTTCCTCATGACTTCATGTAATCCTGAAGATCCAGAAGGTGGAGAGGAAGAGATCACTACTGTTGTGTTGAAATTTAACAACAACGGACCCACAGTAACCTGGAAAGAAGGAGAGCCTACTCCTACCATTACTTTGGATGCCAACACTGCCTACACAGCAAGTGTAGAATTCCTAAACGAAGAAGATCCTAACGATGTAGAAGACGTGACTGCAGAGATTCGCGAGGAGGATGATGAGCATTTGGTATGCTACGAAGTATCTGGTGGTGCGAATGTAACAGTCAACCGTACAGATTCTGACGGTACATTCGAGATTGGTCTTGCTACAGATTGGACAACAACAGACGCTTCTACAGGTCAGTTGATCCTGAAGCTCAGACACCAGCCAGGTGTGAAGGATGGTTCTTGTGACGTCGGCGAATCTGACGTAGAAGCAGACTTCAACTTGACTGTACAGTAATCTTTTAAAGATTCAAACAGGCCGCTTTTAACTATTCGTTCTTTTTTATAAAATTTTGTTTTAGTTGTGTGCAGGGAAAGACCATTTATGGCTTCTTTCCCTCTCTTTTTTTATGATATACTCTTTTACTATGCCTTATATTCCCCAAAGTCAACGTCAAGAAATAGATCCTGCGATCGATTAACTCATTGAGCAGATGGTTTCTTTAGTTAAAAAACAAGATCAGGCGGAACGCATTTTTCCAGGGGTATTGAATTATGTCTGTACACGTATTGCGTTGGGAGTGGCCAAAGGGGTGTTTGGGCGTATGCGCTATTTTCTTCTGGCTTCGTTGGCAGGTGTTTTTTCGAATATCAGCTCAGAGTTGTATCGGCGTGTAGCTGCTCCCTATGAGGATGAGAAAATAATTTCTGATGGCGATTTGGATGAATTTGATTGATTAAGAAAAAATAAAAGGCCGCCTTGTGTGAGGCGACCTTCGTGACAACCATGATAAAGAAAGGGAGAATAGTATAGCTCCCATTTCTTTAAGACCATATTTGAAACCTCAAATCTGCGAAAAGTTTACGCTTTCAGAACCTAAAATCTCTGTTTTTTAGCTCGATTTTCATTGTTCCAAACAGGGCCTAAATGTTTTCTAGTATAGGAACTCAAGAGCCGTAATATCTTGTGAAGAGAATTCTCCGTCTTCGTTTGCGCTGAAGCAAGCCAGCATGATAGAGTTGAAGTCGAATCCAGAAGAATTATTTGTAGTACCAGTTCCTGGGATATGGATGGCACCTACACCTGAAGAACCTTCGTTTCCACCTGATCCACAAGAGATAGAGCGGTTGAAGTAGTCTGTGTGACGAAATCCTAGGCAGTGCCCGATTTCGTGTGTGATTACGTGCTCTACTACATTTGTGCCGAAGCTAGAAGTACCAGACTGGATTTGAACAAATCCGTAAGGATCTCCACCTGATGGGAAACCAGCAGATCCACCCCCACTACCAGACACACGGTATACAGTAATGTCCTTATTTTGATAGTTGGTACCAAAAGAAAGCTGGAAATTTAAGCCGATATTCACGCGATTGTAGTTATTGATTGCCCACTGAAGCGCTGTACGCATGGTGTTGTCCAGTGCGAAAGAACCACCTGTGTAACCAATAACGGTGATGGTACGAGGAGAAGACACAAGATTGGATGTACGGTATTGTTCTCCATTAGGGCCCAGTTTTTCCACTTCACTGGCCAGCATCTCTTCCATCTGCTTCTGTGTCACTTTGATACAGTTTTCCAACAGATAAGCGCGTTCTTGGGTGAACCCTGTCAGCTCGTTACCTGCCTGAACGACCTGAATATCATAGACATCGAAGCCGAGTTCTGTAAAATTTGTTTTGATTTCGTCCGATACAAGGACTTCGCTGGTAGGTGCTACTCTGTCCTGCGAGCAGCCAAAAAAGGAAATACTAGTGAATACGATTGCCATCGCAATCCACGAGGAAATGCTCATTCTTTTCATAAAATTTAGTTTTAGTTGATGTGCGGGAACTAAGTTAAATAAATTTTTATTATTTCAAACATAAATTGAATGTGCCTTTCTTTTTCAAATGGAATGGTTGGGATTATAAGATGATCCAATTTATTAAAATAAAAAGACCCATGAGTAATTCAATTAGGAACTTCGGATTTTTTTGTATACTATTATTTCTTGTCCTTTTTTCAGATGCTCAAAATTCTGATCCTTTTAAACCTAGATTCTCTGCTCAAAATGAATATTTAGCTCAAAATACTCATATAGGGTATTCTTATTATTTCATTTCCTGTCATCCTGTTTATCAGTTAAAAACAGTATTTCCATTTATCGTAAAGCAAATCTCACCTGAAAGTGCCATTCTTCGCCTTTCTCCCGCTGAGCATCGTTTCCTCACCACTCAAGGATTGGCTTGTATCCCTACAGATCCCTCTTGGAAGCTTGGGAACCGCATTAACAGATATGTAAAAATGATGTCAGGTTCTGTAGGTAAAAAAGAACCTGTCTGGCTGCAAGAGCATGTATTAATCTTGAAGACAGTAGAAAAGGTTGATTTTAAGTCGCTTGAGTTATGCGATGGAGAGCTATTGCAGGAAAACATCTACAAATTCCCTATTGCCAATTTGACATATCTCCCAAAGCTCATGCAAATGGAGGAGGTGGTATACCTAGAGATATGTCCTTGGACTCCTTTAGTAGAGTCTCGTGTACTGGACCAAAATCTGAACATTAATAGGGTCAATAAGATCCATAGACACTATGTAGATCTTTTGGGATCAAATCTTACACTTTCTATCCAGGAGAATCGGTATGATACAACTGATTTTGACTTGCGAAATCGGCATATTTCATCTAACCTCCAAGCAGAAACAATAGACAATCATGCGACAGCTATGGCGACAATTTCAGGTGGGGCGGGCAATACTTCTATCAAAGGTTTGGGGGTAGCAAGAGATGTCAAATTGATCTCTTCTAGCTTTGAAAATATATTACCAGATCCCGAAGATTATTATATCTTCAATGATGTCACGGTTCAGAATCATTCCTATGGAACAGGTGTTTCTTCCTTTTATGGAGCAGCTGCAGAGTTGTACGATCGACGGAGTTATGATATTTCGAGTCTATTGCACGTTTTCTCTGCGGGCAACAGCAAAGAAGATAGCACACGAGAAGGACTTTACAAAGGATTACCTGGTTTTGCCAACCTTACAGGAGATTATAAATTGGCCAAAAATGTACTAACGGTCGGAGCAGTAGATACAGCTGAAAAGGTCGTCTTTTTCTCCTCAAGTGGTCCTGCGTTTGATGGGAGAATCAAGCCTGAATTGGTAGCTTTTGGACAGGCCGGAACCTCCGATGCTGCTGCGATGGTTTCGGGTGGAGCGATTCTTCTACAGGATTTTTTTAAGTCTATCCAACAGGAATATGCGTCCAGTGACCTCATCAAAGCACTCCTTATCAACGGTGCGCAAGATGTGGGACAGCCAGGTCTAGATCATCAGACAGGATATGGAAATATGAACTTGGATGCCAGCATGGAGATGCTTGCCAAAGGCCAATTTTATCAGGATATCGTATCAGATTCTACTGTCCATACTTACGATATCATTGTTCCAGAAAATACAGCCCAACTCAAGGTAAGCCTCGTGTGGATAGATCCACCAGCTCCCGCTGGATCAGACCTTGTTCTTTTGAATGACCTAGACATGGTGCTAGAAGATCCTCGTTCTCGAACCTACTTTCCCCAAGTCCTCAATACATTTCCTGACCCCGATTCTCTCTTACTTCCCGCTGTAGAAGGTGAAGACCATCTGAATAACATTGAACAGATCATTATCAATAATCCTTCATCTGGCCCGATGCAAGTCAAGCTGGAAGCAAGCCGCATGGCAACCTCTGAACAATCCTTCACCTTGGCCTTTCAATTTGTAGAAAATGAATCATGGACGTGGGATTTTCCCGTAAATAGAGACAACATTCCATATGATGGTGAATCTGACACATATTTTCGTTGGAGATCTACCCTGTCTGCTACCCAAGGAAGGCTAGAATATTCTCTAAATGGAGGCTTAGATTGGACCATTATAGCAGAATCAATAGCCCTGGAGAAAGGATTGTATCGATGGACAGCTCCTGAGGTCTCAGGTCCTGCTATCGCACGAATGGTCGTAGGGAATGAGGTTTATCCGACTGAACCTTTTGTTATTTCTCGTACACCAGAAATTGCGGTAGGACTGGACTGTGCAGATACTTTACAGATCCGCTGGAAGCCTGTGGCTGGAGCAACGAACTATCGATTTTTTAATTTGGGAGATACCAATCTAGCATTATACCAAGAAACTTCGGAGAATGGGATTGTACTTCAAAAGGCAGAAGTAGATCCGCAGGTTTTTGCTGTTCAACCTGTCTTTCCTGGGGGAGCGTTAGGGATTCGAAGTCCTGCTTTAAGCACCTCGCTCAATGAAGGAAGTTGTTACATCACCTATAGTTTTGCACTTACAGAAGTAGAAGGTGTAGGGCTTTATCTGGGGCTGGGGACACGCTATGGAGTAGATGAAATCCGTATTTTAAGGCTGGATGCAAATGGAGGTGAAAGCCAGATTCAGATGTTCACTTCTAGTCAACTGGAGAATTATTTCCTTGATCGATCTGCATCAGAAGGATTGAACGAATACCAAATAGAAGTACGATTGACAAATGGAGAGGCATTAAGGACAGAGATACTTCGTGCAGTCTACTTAAGTGAAAGTGCTTTTCAATTAGCACCAAATCCGATCGTGAGAGGGGATCTATTAAGGATCAGGGCACGCGAGTTTCCGTCTGAGGGAAGCACATTTCGCGTATTTGATCAGGTAGGTCGGCAAGTTTGGATACGAGGGTTAACCACGAATGAGGATCAATTTGAGACAAATACGCTTGAACCTGGGATATATATATATCGAATCGATACGGATACAGAAAAAATGACGGGTAAATTTGTCGTAATTGAAAAGTGATATTTCCTATTGGATCACTTACCTATCTCACACTCAAACATACATCTACCGTCATGCAAGAAACGATAAAATGGACATGGATTTTGATCTTGGTTTTTTCATTAAGCTGCCAGCCTTCGCCTGAGATGAAAGAAGTACCTACAGACACGGATACAGGGGTTGTCCTTGATTTGGATCAGGCGGCAGCAGAACGGATGTCGGAGATGGCCTACACTTGTATCACGCAAGAGTATCCCAACAAGCTTGGTCAAGTCTTGGGGGATTCTAGTTACTTGGCATCTCCCCGTGAATTACACCCCATATTTTATGGTTGTTTTGACTGGCATTCTGCTGTGCATGGACATTGGTCACTAGTGAGATTGCTAAAGGCTTATCCCAATCTTTCACTGGGGCAGGGCATTCGGGAGAAGTTTCATCGGCATTTTACACCTGAGAATATCGAGATAGAGGTAGCCTACTTTCAGGACAGACACAACAGAAACTACGAGCGGACGTATGGCTGGGCTTGGCTGCTAAAGCTGGTTCACGAACTCCACACTTGGGACGATCCTGATGCCAAGGTATGGCGCGCCAACCTGCGTCCGTTGGAAGAAATGATTGTCCAAAAGTACCTAGACTTTTTGCCCAAGCTGAACTATCCGATTCGTGTCGGCGAGCATCCCAACACCGCCTTCGGGATGACCTTTGCCTGGGACTATGCGGCAGCAGTGGGGCGATCAGACCTCAAAGCTCTCATTGAGCAGCGAGCCCGGGACTATTATCTGCAGGATGTGGACTGCCCGCTTTCGTGGGAGCCTGGCGGATTTGATTTTCTGTCTCCCTGTCTGGAAGAAGCAGATATCATGCATCGTGTGTTAAGTCCAGAAGCATTCTCCTCCTGGTTTGAAAAGTTTCTTCCTTCTGTCGAGCGCATGCAGCCTGCTACAGTAAGTGACCGTAGCGATGGGAAATTGGTCCATTTAGACGGACTCAACTTTAGTCGTGCTTGGGTGTTGTACAGCATTGCCTCTTCGCTTCCCAACCAAGCATCTGCTCTCCGTCAGATAGCTGATGCACACATGGCATTCAGCCTACCAGGACTTACGAGCCATGATTATGCAGGGGGACACTGGCTGGCGAGTTTTGCGATTTATGCCTTAGATCAGAAAAACCAGGATCTATAAGGGTAACATGATGGGAGGCTTTCCTGCAAGATGATGGATTGATCGCCTGTTTGTCGAGGTCTTACTTTTCGATAGAAAGAAAGCCTAGTCGGATGGCTTCTTTGACGAGTTTGGCTACTTTGTTGACACCAAATTTCGCCAAGATATTTCGGCGATGGACTTCAACCGTAGACTCTTTGTTACCCATTTTTTGAGAAATCTCTCTTGAACTGAGCCCTTCAGCAAGTTGTTCAAGTATATAGGACTCCGTAGGGGTAAGATGGATCTTTTGTGGATTGACAGGAGCGCCGCTGAGGATGAATTCATCCATAGTGGACATGATTTCTTGTGAATAGTAACGCTTACCTGCTGCGACACAGCGGATGGCATAGAGAACTTCGTCGATGCCTGTATTTTTGAGAAGGTAGCCCCCAATGCCAGAGTTGAACATCCGATGGATATAAGCACCATGAAGGTGCATGCTGAGCATGATTACTTTGATTTGGGGAAAGTTTTTTCGGATATGTTCGGCGAGTTCTAGGCCCTCGGCTTCTCCTTGGGAGAGTCGTATATCCAGCAATACTACATCAATATTGGAGACTTCCTTTTCTAGGATTTGTTCTGCGATCACTTCGTCTGCAGCGAGCCCCATGATGTGAATATCTTCTTCCTCTGCCAGTCTGTGGGCGATGGACTCTGCAAAAACCGTATGATCATCTACAATGAGAATTCTTATCATGTAATCGGGGGAAGTTGAATAATGATCGTGCTTCCTTTTCCTGCTTGGCTGTCTATCTCGAGTGTTCCTTTGAGGTGGCTGATGCGGTCTTGAATATTGGAGAGGCCCATTCCTCTGCCTGATTTGTTCGTATTTTTGGGAAATCCTCTTCCGTTATCCTCTACCAAAAGCGTAAATTCTTCTAGAGTCTGTGTGATCTGCACAAAGACTTGTGTCGCTCTTGCGTGTTTGATTACATTTTGAAGGAGCTCTTGCAAAATGCGATATAGATGAATCTCTGCTTCAGGACTTAAGAAAGAAGTCGTCTGAAACGTCGCATCATAAGTTACTTCAATTTTATCACTTTTGTTGATGGTATCACAGAGCGCTTGGAAGGAAGCTTCTAGTCCCAAATGCTTGAGAGGCAATGCCATCATATCATGCGAGAGCTGTCGTGTCTCTTGATAGGCCATTTGAAGGAGATCCTGAGCGTGATTGTAGTGGTCTTTGTGGTCCCCACCCAATCTTCTACCCAGTCCTTCGAGACTTAGCTTGGCAGCCGCCAGCGTCCCTCCCAAACGATCATGGAGTTCGCGGGCGATCCGTTTTCGTTCTTTCTCTTGTCCTTCCAGCTTAGCATTTAAGGATTCGATGGCTTGCTCTTTGATTAGATCTACGACCAACTGCCGATTCATGGTGGATTGCTGGCTCATCAACTTACGCTGTTGCTGGTTGCGCATGTAGAAGTAGCCGATGAGTACGAGCAAGACAACCGCGCCTGTACCTGCAATAGTCAAGGTATTGCGAAACCTTTGCTTAGAAAGCGCTTTGATTTGTTCTTTTTCCAATGCAATGATATCCGTTTGGTACTTGGCTTCCTCATAAGCCATATTTTGCGCATTGTTTTGCTTCAAATACTTGCTCTTGATGTTGTCATATTCTTGGAAGTACCAAAGGACAGAGTCGTGTTGCCCCAAGTCGTAGTAAATTTCAGAGAGCTGCCAATAGCTGTAAACAGAATCTTCTAGCGATTTTATCTCTCCAGCTGCTACCAATGACTGCAAGACTTGATTTTTGGCGAGCATATGTTCTCCAATCTGAGAATTATAACCCGCCAGCATTCTCAGTCCTATAGAGATGCCTTGTAATCTATTTTGGCTCTTGCTGAGTTGTAGATACTCTGTGATGTAGAAAAAAGAGCTGTCGAGCATGTTGCGAGAAGCAGTGGGGCGGGTTTGATTAGGATCTTCGTAGAGGAGATCTGCCATGTACTGGAAGACATTGGCGATGTTGCCGTAGTTTTCTTCTGCATACTCAGGAGTTCCCAAGCTCAAATAAAGGGCGTTGCTCTCTCGATAGTGTTGAAGCGCATTTTGGATAAGTGTTTGGTCGTTGTTATAAATTCCATTTGCCATACGGAGTCTTCCTACTGTAGCAAATAAGCGTGCTTTGAGGCTCATTAAGGAAGCATTATCACTTAAATTCCAGCAACTATCTGCATAGGCTTCTCCTTTTTCAAATTCTCCAATAGAAGTGTATAGCTCAATGAAGTCGATATACAAATTACAGAGGTCAGATTTGTAGATCTTTTCTGAGCTAACGGCAGAAGGATTGATTTTCTCCTTATTGCGTTTCAAAACAAGAATCGCCTTGGTCAAGTTCTCGATGGCTTCTAGGTATTCCCCCAATAAAAAGTGTGTATGCCCCTTGACTCCTAGGTTGCGACTGTACCCGATAGAATCTCCTAGTGCGAAGGTTATTTTTTC
Organism: Bacteroidota bacterium; assembly: GCA_038527485.1. GTDB lineage: Bacteria > Bacteroidota > Bacteroidia > J057 > J057 > JALEFZ01. The sequence goes on along the minus strand of JBCBFT010000002.1, from coordinate 99,776 downwards.
TGCTTGTTCATAATATTCTAAGGCATATTCATATTTCCCGTTTGCTTTATATAGATCTCCTTTGAGTACGAGTAGGTCTCCTTTTGAGGAAGATTCCTCTTCATCTGGAATCATGTCTAGTCCCTTTATGACCAGATTAAGCGCGAGTTTAGGATTTTCAGCCTGAGCAGAGAGGGCGTCTTGTAGGATATGGGCGATGCTATCCTGATCAATCGATGTCTTATAGTTGGGTTCATCGAGTGATTCTTGGCAGCTTGTAAATCCAAGGATTAGCGCAATGGCGAATGACAAAGAGAGGTATCTATTCATCGGGTCTTGTAGAAGAGAGTCCAAGAATATTGAGGTCTAGAAAACTACGAAGGATATAGGATTTTACTCCCGTATCCTTCGTAATTTATCATATATAATAATGCTAATTGCAACTAATTTCATCAAGTGCATGAAAAGGGAATTGCAGCCATAGTCTTAAGCAACGTTTGGTACCTTGGGACGAATCCATGAGGGGATAGACTGACAATTTTTCATACGGTTCCATCCACCTTCAGGTAATGCATCCATCATAGATTCTGCTGCATCCGCTACAGCTTGGAGTGTCTGGATCGTACCATTGGGTCCATCTTGTGTAGTGACGGTTTTTACATTGGGGCACTTGAGACCAATGATGATGGGCTGACCTGGTTCTACATCAACGATCTGTCCGCCAGGGAGACTCTGCTCCATATTGGATTCTACCATGATATGAAATGTTTCTTCACCGTCTCTTCCAAAGAAGATTTTGACCTGTGGTCCTACACCTGTAAGGGTCAGTTCGACAATGGATAATCCTGCAGTATTGGTGTGTAGATTGGCGCTTAGCATGAGGGTAAAATTTAAAGTTGTGGCTAATCATAAATGAAGGGTAAAAAGAACGGGTTAAGGGTGAGCACTAAAATCTTATTCTCAAGATACAGTCAAATCTGACAGAAAAATCTACCTATTTAGTCAAGCAAATCTACCTGGAAACCAGTAGAGGAGAGGCCAATTTGCGAGAAGACTTGCGCCATATGAGTTAAGCGTTCGTTTCTATTTTAACATGACGTATGAAAAAAGATAGCAGATATTCTTAAATTAAGATTATTTCGGAATTTTGAAACACTATTTTTTGATCTAAGGTAAATATCTCATCAGAAGGGGAATACAGTATTTTTGATTAAATATTTCATACATTTTATTTTCAAATAAAAAAAGGAGAAGTCTGTAGACTCCTCCTTTAAATAAAAAAGTGATTCTATTTTTCTGCTAGAAAATATAGCGTAGACCTAGCTGCAACTGCCAGCGTGAATTCAGACCAAAGTCATTGGTAAATGTAGAAGTCAACGCTTCGTCAAAACTATAAGTCGGTACGTTATTTTCATCTACAGTCACACCGATAGGCTGCGTATTGACTGGGAACTGACGTACGCCCCAGTTGGAACTGATCAAGTTACCCAAGTTCAAGAAGTCAAAGCTTGCCTGAATGGTATGTGTCTGTGCTCCTACCTGGAAATTGAAGTCCTGTAGGATACGCAAATCCCATGTGCTAAACCATGGACTGAGGATGCCATACTTTTCTACATATCCTCCTCTACGCTCGCTCAAATAGCCGTCCTGCAAGATGAAGTTCTGTAGTGCTTCGCGCTGTGACTCCTGCGCTTCTGCATCTCCCGTAAACTGCATGTTGTTCAAGTCATCAGCGGTAGGAATGTAGATCAAGTCGTTCAATGGAGAACCATCACGGTTCAAATCACCAGAGTACGTATAGCTAAAGCGACCCCCTTGTGCATATTCGAAGAAGAGACCGATCGTCGTCGCCATGTTGCCATAGGTAAATTTCTTGAATCCAGAACCGACGAAACGATGACGATTCCCATAGAGAGAGGGTGCCAGTACTGCCTGATTCACATCGCCAATGGCCGGATTACGATCATAGGCATCAGAAGAAATCTCCGCCTCGATAGAACTTGCATCTTGTGCATCTAAGAAGTTGTAACCGATGCTCGTGTAGAAGTCCTTGCCCCAAGTGCGTTGCAACTGAAGCGTCAAGTTGAAGGTGTACCCAATGTCCGTATTGGTGAATACATACGCATTGTTCCCAAAGTCATTGGCGCGGTCTGTAGGTTGATAGATCACACGGTTGTCTACGCCCTGTAGTGTACCAGAAGGAGCCGTCAGACCATAGTTTCGTACCATCATCCCATTGATATCCTGTGTATAGATCGCATCCATAGTCGCGATCCATCCCTCTCCAAATGCCTGATCGATCCCTAGATTGGTTCGCCATACTTGTGGAAAACGGAAGTCAGGACGTGTCACGTTGTAGAAGAAGAAGTTGGGATTTGCTACTTGGTTGCCAACCCATACGAATGGGAAACGACCCGTAAATAGGCCTGTACCTCCACGTACTTGCGTTTGACCTTGCCCATTCACATCCCAGTTGAATCCAAAACGAGGAGAGATCAAAGGTACCTGATCAGGTAGCTGAGTGTGCGCGAAGCGGATGGAATCACCATTTTCGTCAAAATAGCGAAGGTCTTCAATCACACAGCAATTGCGATCGATGTTTTCCTGAATCTTCTCAGGGGTGTCGAAGTACAAAGGAAGATCAAAACGCAAACCGAAAGTCAACTTTAAGTTGTTGTTGGGGGACCACTCATCCTGTAGGTAGAAGGCTGCCTGCCCCACATTGGTCTCTGCGAGTGCCCATGAATCATTCGCATTGTTGTTGTCAAATGTCTCCTGAGCAAATGCTGCATCATCATTGAAAGCGCCAGAGTTGACAGTATCTAGGAAAGCCTGCACAGAAGCAAAGCCAGGGCCAAAGGTGCCTCCAGGATTGCCAGGAGAGTCATATACACCTAGATTGAAGGAGTTGTTGAAGTCAAAGCGCTCCAAAGAAGCTCCAATAGTAATCGTGTGATCGCCTAGATAAGCATTGAAGTTATTGGTGATCTGGTATACATCTTGGTCCAGGACATTATTGATAGAGAAAGGCTCATGACCTGCTACGATGTAGCGGATACCGTCTCTGAGGATATTCACAACGGGGAAAGGATCAGACAACGCGTTACGAAAGTCACGGAAAGAGGAATAGCCTACCTGCAATTTGTTGGAGAAGCGATTATTGATCAATGAACGCCATTCGAGGATACCTGACTGAATGTTGTTGTTGATCTCGTAGCCAGAGTTGAAGAACTGTAGCGTTGTCGCATCTGGACCTCTACGTCCGAGGGCAGACGGGTGAGCGGGCTTCTGCTTGGCTGCACGCAAGAAATTATAAGTCGCGGTCAAGGTGTTCTTCTCATTGATCGCAAAATCTAGCTTGAAGATCCCTTTTTCGTTGTCTGTACGGTGGATGTAGCCTTCATAAGCACCTGTATTATACCCTAGACCGGCCAAAGCTGTCTGCACAGCAAGGAGATCCGCCTCTTCTACACGAGAAACGTTTTCTCCGTTTCGGTCAGGATTATTGGCGATAAAGTTGGACCCCAGGTCGCTACGACGCTCGATTTCGAGGTTGGCGAAGAAGAACAAACGGTTCTTGATCAGTGGGCCACCAAGGCTGAAACCTGTCTGCAACTGAGAGAGGTCAGGTACTACGATGTCTGTGGATGCTACTTTCGTTCCCGTCAGGTCTTGGTTACGGAAGAAACCGAAGACAGTCCCTTTGAATTCATTTGTACCCGACTTGGTGACAGCGTTGACAGAAGCACCCGTAAAGCCTGCTTGTGTAACATCATAAGGTGCGATGGCTACCTGGATTTGGTCGATCGCATCCAGAGAGATCGGCTGAGCATCTGTCTGGCCACCTGGAGTCGCTGCATCTAGACCGAAGGGGTTGTTGAAGATCGAGCCATCCAGCGAGAAGTTGTTGAACTGGTCGTTGCGACCAGCGAAAGAGTTGCCAGAAGAGGCAGGATTCAGACGCGTGTAGTCACTCGCCGAACGAGAGATCGTGGGCAGGCGACGCAACTGCGTGTTGTCGATGTTGGTCTCCGCTCCTGTACGGTCTCCGTTCATGATCGGATCAGGTGTCGCGACGATGTCTACATCGTCCATAGAGACATCCTCAGATGCGAGGGTAAAGTTCTGCTGGAGCTTCTGCCCCAGATTGAGATAAATACCAGTTAATTGTTGTTTTTGATACCCGATAAAAGAAACTTCAATCTTGTAGGGACCTCCGACGCGAAGGTTTGCCAAGGTGTAATTTCCATCATCTCTCGTGTTCACTCCGTACTTTGTACCAGAAGGGGTGTGGATCGCGCGAATGGTCGCTCCACTCAAAGGAAGTCCTTCTACATCAGTGATTTGGCCACGTAAGGTTGCTGTGGTAACACCCTGACTATAGAGGGACAGGGTGCCCAGCAAAAAAATTGCGGCACCAAGAAAATGTAAAAATTGCCTCATTGATCTTGGGTTAGAGTAAATTTCGCAAAAATGAGCTGGATAGGTGACAGCTCATAAGTTTATATTAGGGCAAAGTTAAATAAATTGAAAAATAGTTAAAGATCCTTTTACAAAATGTTTGTGTTTTATACTTCATCTTGCTGGAAATGCACTTTTTTCTTTAACATCCGATTAGAATATTGGTTACTTTACCTTTGCTTACCCAATTTCTTAACATAACCCTAACTCTTTTACATCTAAACTTTTTCCAAATATTTCCTCTCTCCTTACATATTTAGCTGTATATATGTTGAAGGTTTAGAAAAGGGAATGAACGTTAAGCCCTTCTATTCTGACTTCCCATAGAAATCTTCTTATCTTGAGGAGAAACCACTCCTACTATTCGCCTAAGATGATAGATTACCCTTTGCTTTTGGCTGTGCTAGGTGGCATTGCCTTGCTGCTCGTGCTCATTCTCGTATTACGATTTCAAGCATTCCTTGCGCTATTGATTTCCTGTGTATGTGTCGGGCTACTGAGCGGTTTACCTCCGCAGAGCATCATTGACAGCATCAAAAACGGCATGGGGAGCACCTTGGGTTTCGTCGCGACCGTCGTAGGTTTGGGTGCCATTTTCGGTGCGATTCTGGAATACTCAGGTGGTGCCAAGCAGCTAGCGACGCAACTTTTAAGGCTGGCAGGAGATAGAGGAACTCCCTTGGCACTACTCGGTACAGGTATTCTCGTTTCTATTCCCATATTCTTTGATGTGGCCGTCGTGATTTTGGTCCCCATCGTTTACGCACTTCAACGTAAGACGGGAAAATCGCTTTTATTTTTCGCCATTCCTTTATTTACCGGTCTAGCCATTGCACATGGTTTTATTCCTCCTACACCAGGTCCCATTGCCGTCGCCGAAATCCTCAAAGCCAACTTGGGATGGGTCATTGGATTAGGAATCATCGTCTCGATTCCCACAGCAGTCATTGGTGGGTTGATTTACAGCCGGTACCTTTCTGCACAGATATTTTTGCCTGCACCTGAAACCTCAGAGGAGGAAAGTGAATCAAAAATACAGGCACCTTCTGCGGGTTTGATCTTCTTTTTGATTGTCGTCCCTATCTTATTGATTGTGGGTGCTACGCTCATTCCTGAAAGTTGGGGTACTGTATACAGCCTCTTCCAATTGATCGGTCATCCCTTTGTCGCGTTGATTCTGGCGAACCTACTGGCATGGCTACTCTTGGGAGTGATGCGTGGGGTCTCTTTGGATCAATTGCTGACCATCAGCACTAAGTCGCTTGCGCCTGCGGGTATCATTATATTGCTGACGGGCGCAGGGGGCGCATTCAAGCAGATCCTGATCGATACAGGGGCGGGAACAATGATGGCAGAAATGATGCAATCTTGGGGAATCTCTACCCTGGTGTTTGCCTTTTTTGCGGCTACCGTGGTTCGTGTCTTACAGGGATCTACTACCGTAGCGATGATTACAGCCGCAAGCTTGGTGGCACCGCTACTCTTAGGGACAGAGACAGAGGCAGAGTTGGCGTTGCTGACACTGGCGATTGCCTCAGGCGCGACCATGCTCTCACATGTGAATGACAGTGGATTTTGGCTCGTCAATAAATACCTGGACATGACCACTCCACAGACTTTCAAAGCTTGGACTGGGACGACAGGAATTATGGGGATCGTAGGTTTTGCAATGGTGCTCTTGTTAGACTTGATATTCTAAGCAATACTACATCCATCCATTTGATTTGAGAGGGTACTTACGTAACCTGCATCACCTATGAAATCAGGCATTCCTTTTACATTTCCAAACATAGTCGATCTACACTAACTTTATGATAGTAAATAGGTGAGAAACTGGGGACAGAAATTCTTTCAAATCTCGTCTATTACTTATGGAAAACCATCTATCCATTGATCATATCATTATAAATATCCCTTAAATGAACGTCAACGAATATTTCACCATGAAAAATGGAATAGTTTATGTCTTCCTGTTGCTGTTCTCTACCTCCTTATTTGGGCAGCAGTTACAGTTGAGAAATGACATTGAGGTCAGGGAAATAGATGGGAGACTTCTTTCCTATCCTTGGACAGGAGGAATTGACAATCCCAAGGTGTCAAATATAGATTTCAACTTCGATGGAAGAGAGGATATCGTCGTCATGGACGAAGGCTCTATCTTCCAGCGATTGATTTTTATCCCTCTCATGAACATGGGCAACGGGGATTATGAATATGCCCCCAAGTATGAAGCCAATTTTGCCAATTGTGAATGTCGTCAGGAAGGGATATTCATTGACTACAACAAAGACTCGATTGCTGACCTATTTTGTATCTCAGGCGGTGGGAATCGCTTCAGAGTCTATCAAGGATACCAGGCCTGTGAAGACTCTATTGGGTTTACACTGGTGGATTCGATTCTGTTTGCAGAGGATGCAAGTGGAGGACAGGAGCTCGTAAGCATGAGTAAGGGAGATGTGCCTGCGATTGGGGATGTGGATTTTGACGGTGACATAGACATCATTGCGACACAGGTTGGGTTCAACCGCCTGACGTGGTACCGCAACCTTTCTATGGAGACGATGGGGAATTGTGATTCATTGATGTACCAAAAAGTAACGTCATGTTGGGGGCACTTTAATGAATACACATCTAACGATTCACTCTTTTTTCCTGATACGACTTCATTTGCTTGTCAGCCCATCAATCGTCCTTCTCCCACCAACACGCGTCATGCAGGTACCACCCTCCTGATGTTTGACCACAATGGTGATGGGTTCATGGATATGCTGTTAGGAGATATTGGGACCAACCGATCCAACCTTGCGATTAGCGCAGGGCCTACAGAAGATCCCATTGTCATGGATGCGATCTACGGGTACCCAGGAAACGGGGACTCGATTCGTGTCTGGAATTATGTGGCGAATTATTGGGTAGATGTGAATCAGGATGGGCTCAAGGACCTTGTTTCCGCTCCTAAAAACCCCGATCCGACTTCCATCGAAAATGTCAAGGGCATGAGTTGGTTTGAGAATGAGGGAACCAATTCCGCTCCTATCTGGCAGCAGCGAGATCGAACTTTTATGGTAAATGACCATATCGACGCGGGAACCAATTCGGCTCCTGCATTCTTTGATTATAACGGAGATGGGAAGCTGGATATCATCGTTGGGAATTTTGTGTCAAATTTTAAAGTGGGAGACACGATTCGGGGTTCTACGGAGCTGCATCTCTACGAAAATATTGGTACGGCTACCCAGCCTGCCTTCCAGCTTAAGACACGTGACTACATGAGCTTCAGCCAAAACTTCCCTTTCATCATCAATACTGTTCCTGCTTTTGGTGACCTGGATGGGGACAATGATGTGGACATGCTGATCGGTGCCAGCAATGGACGGATTTATCGTTTCAACAATCTGGCAGGCCCTGGACAGACCGTCCAATTTGTACTAGATCCTTCACAGTTTTTATTTGATCAGAGTAGTAACCCTGTGTTCTTGAGTTCTTCTTCCAATCCTACCTTGTCTGATATTGACAATGATGGGGATTTAGATCTCTTTTTTGGAAGCTTTCTTGGACGTGTGACATTTTATAAAAACGTGGGAGACGCCAATAATTTTACCCTACAAAAAGAGCAAGACAAATATGGTGACGTTCAGTTTTTCTCTCAGATCGCCCGAGATACCTTTACCGTCGTACGTCCCCAGCTATTTGATGTAGACAAAAGTGGCTCACTCGATTTGATTGTCGGTGGTTCAGGAGGATTTCTGGAAGTGTACAAAGACGCTGCTTTGGGGCTGACCCAACCTCTTACGGGAGCAGATACGGTACTAGAAAGATACTTGAGGGGCGGACTTTCTCCTGCTGTGGCAGATCTCGATGGTTCAGGAGATCCGACTTTTGTGATTGGAAATGAAAATGGAGGCCTGATCTTGTTGAAGATGGGCGCTGCACCGACATTCTGCGGGCCTACCACTATTGATACCACAGGCAGTGGAGGAAATCCAGTAGATACAACCACGACATTCATTCCCGATCTCAATCTAGCCCAGGCTGTCAATATCTACCCCAACCCTACGCAGGACATCGTCAACATCACATTCGAAGGAGAGCAACTTCTAGGAGCTGTGAAAGAGATTCGCTTGCTCAATACACTCGGTCAAGGGATGCGGCAAAGCGAAATGATGGGAATGACACAAACGTATGATCTGCAAGGCGTGGCTCCTGGTATCTATCTGATCGAAATCAAAGCTAAAGGACAACGCATCGTCAGAAAATTAGTCATAGAGTAGCAGTTGAAAATGCCCCAGTTCAATATAATTGATATATTGGTGGCACACATTTGACTGACTCCTATGGTACATACATTAGACCTTCATTTTAAGGTAGAATCTGCTATTGCTTCCTTCTTGGTAGAGACATCTGAGGGTCCTGTTTTAGTCGAAACAGGACCTCACTCCACTTTTGAGATGCTGAAGAAAGGGCTTGCCACTCATGGTTATACCCCCGCAGACATCCAACACGTTTTTTTGACACATATCCACTTTGATCATGCGGGCGGCGCATGGGCATTTGCAGAGACAGGTGCCAAGGTCTATGTACACCCTTTTGGGTATAAGCACATGTTGGACCCCACCAAGCTTTACAACTCCGCCAAGCGGATTTATGGTGACGAGATGGAAAGCCTTTGGGGAGAAATGCATGCCATCCCCGCAGATCAGTTGATCAGTGTAGAGGATGAAAGCGAAATCCAAGTCGGAGACCATATGTTTAAGGCATTACACACCCCTGGACATGCGAGTCATCATATTGCATGGCAGATAGGAGAAGAGATCTTTACAGGGGATGTAGCAGGTTGTAGAGTAAATTTAGGACCAGTTGTACCCCCTTGTCCTCCGCCAGATATCGATGTAGAAGCTTGGGAGCGATCCATTCAGCGCATTTTATCCCTTAATCCTCAAAAGCTTTACCTCACCCACTATGGAGAGGTGACGGATATTCAGGCACATTTTGGAGAATTATCGGAGCGGCTGCAAGGCTGGAAGGCATGGATGAAGCCATATTTTGAAGCAGGAACTTCCCCTGCCGAGGTGACACCTAAGTTTCAGGCATTTGCTGCGAAAGAGTTACGTGATGCGGGTGTTCCTGAGGATGAGATTCCCATGTATGAGGCTGCCAACCCTGCCTGGATGAGTGTCGCAGGATTGTTGCGTTATTGGAAGAAATATTTGGAGAAGCAGGGATAGATGGGGGAGAATGAGGATAGGTTTTTTTAGGGGAATGAATAAGAGGTCATAAGAGGATAGGTTTTTTTAGGGGAATGAATAAGAGGTCATAAGAAATGGGGGAGTAGAAATTGATCCTGTAGTCTAAGGTTGAAACCACTAGCCTATAGGATGCCATCCTTTCAGGGTTTAGTGCTGATTCATTACGTCTGTAGTCTGTAAAATCTGATTTAGCTCTTGATCGCCTCTCCCAAAAAGTTTCCCGTCATCATACTAAAACCTCCCGCAAGACCTCCCAGCAAGGATGAAATCAAAACCATGATCATCCCGATATCTGAAGAGGTGCCCAGGCTACTACTGGCGAATACAATCTGGCCAACTTTTGCGCTGAGGATGCCTCCATTTTGCTGATCTAGCCAGTAAGCCATTCCTCCCCATAGCAAAAACATAGCCGCAAACCCTGCCCAGAAAGCATAGGTCCGAGGCATTTTTCGCTTACCAAATTGGCGCTTTTTCTTTTGACGGCTCAATAATACGCCGATCAAAATCCCTCCAACAAAGATGGGCCACAGAGACCACTGGGGTGCGTAAGATCCGAAGAGATAGCCCACTAGGGCCATGAGTAAAAAGCGAATAAGAAATCTCATATTTTCAGCTAACGGATTGTCAAATGTTTGATTACGAGCTTGCAACTACCTAATGATTACTCCTCTGTCCCAGCAGGTCGGTAGGTGATGTGTGCATCTGTTTCCTTCACACCGTCCTGCGGATTGCGCATGAAGCGCAGCTCGTAGTAATTGCCTTCCATCCACTTGTCGATGAACCCATCATAATCAGCATCTCCAGGATGACCACTCTGACCACCAGGGTATACGCCATATCCTTTGACTTCGGGTCCCATCATCACGATCATCCGCCAACTCGGCCCTCGGTAGCGTCCCGTAGCATTGAGGACGCGGCGTGTGCCACTGGTCTCTAGCCCGAGGCGGCTGAAGGAGGTGAGCACACGGCTGAGGTGACGAATGTCTGTCTGACGACTCTGTCCCCACTGTTGATCTACCTCCTCTGGATATGCTTCATTCAGCTCTGTCACCATCCGATTGAAAGTATAGTTGACAAGTTGTTCGCGGGTACGCTTCGTTGTATCACCTAGCGCATTGTAGAAGGTAAATTCGCTGCTATCGCGCAGGATCTGTACCGTCGTGCTAGAATTAGGGGAATTGATTAGGATGTCCCTTTCTTCTAGAGGCTCAAACTCATCATTCCAGATGGCTCGATATAAGATGCGCCACCATAAATCATAAATCGTCGGGGCGGTTTGGTCCGCGTCGTATTGATAATCCCATGCTTTCAGCGCTTCATAGACCCTTTGGTCCTGTTGCATGAACTGTGTTGTGTCCAGCAAACTCAGCAGCGTCGGCAATGCCTCCGAGGCACCAATGGCGTAATTGTCCATATGAAAAGCCCGCATATCCTCAAAGGTGAGGGTATCCTTAGATGCCAGCAGGGCTTGGATTCGTCGTCCTCTGTAAGGCTCGAATCGGCCATTGTAGTAGTAGGGATAATAGGGAGACGTCGGATGCTGATTGGCAGACTGTACAAAGCCTTGCTCAGGATTTAGCACATGGGGGATCTGCTCTCTTGGGACGTAGTCGCCCCACATATGGTCTTTTCTAGAGCCATCTAGTACAAATCTACCTTGCTGGTTCCACTTATTTACAAACTGCCCATGCTGCCAGATGGCGATATCTCCTGAAGTGGAAGCAAACACGAAGTTTTGGGCAGGACAGAGATAGGTCTCGAATGCCGCTACATATTCTTCGTAGTTATGGGCACGATTCAGCTTATGGAAGGCCAGTAGCTCATTGGAAGGCTCATGTGCCATCCAGCGTACGGCCAATGGCATCGGTTTGGGCTTGAAGTTTTCGTCGTACATGACGGGTCCGATGTGGGTATAACGGACCGTATCTAGGAAAGGGGTTTCGCCCTTAATTTTGTGTGTTTCGATTCGGTTGCGCACAGGGAGCCATTCTCCATCATACAGGTACTCCTGTGCTTGCTCATTTCTAAACGTGACGGTATAATAATCCAGGACGTCCTGAGTACCGTTTGTCGCCCCCCAAGAAATCGAATCATTGAATCCGATGATGATCGCAGGTGCCCCAGGCAAGGAAACACCATAGGCGTTGACTTCAGGCGTACTTAGCTGGATTTCGTACCAAATGGAGGGGAGATTGAGTCCTAGATGGGGGTCGTTGGCCAGCATAGGATAACCTGTGGCAGACTTTCTGCCACTGACCGCCCAGTTATTAGACCCTAAAATTGCCTCATCTGGATCTTTGGGTTCTGTCTCTCCTGCATTGAGAAAAAGAGAGTCAGGGTGGTAGTCTGTAGGCGGTGGAGGAGGACGATTGAAATCTCTCCTTCTGAAGCGGGTGTATTTAGGGACAATGGGTTCTTGGGCAGCGGGATATTCAGGATAGAGAATGTCAAATACTTCTTTTCCCCAAACCGCCAAAGCATTGGTATTTTCGATGTCACTTGTACCGCCTGTTAGGGTATTGGCCATATACTTTTGGAGGAGGGCAGACTTAAAGGGAGACCAAGGCTCTGGTGCGTACCCCAAAATCTTATATTCAATAGGATAATCGTAGGGTTTGAGGCTTTGAATGTAAGCATTGACTCCGTCTGAATATGAACTAATGGCTGTCCAGGTGACTTCATCCTGACGCATCAGTTCCAATGCACGTTCCGCCGCAAAGGGTAGGCCTTTCCTTCTGTTTGTCCTATCGAGATTCAAGACCGCATCTTCAGGCCCTCTTCCTACAATCTCTGTCAGGCGACCTGCTGCTGCCATCACTTGAAACTCCATTTGCCAGAGACGATCCTTGGCTGTTGTATAGCCTTGGAGGAAGTAAAGGTCTCTGTCATTTTGGGCAAAGATATGTGCCACCCCTCTCTCATCATACGTAACCTCTGCAGATGTGGTGAGTCCTTCAACGGCGACTTCAGAAGCAGCCTGTATGCGAGCATTCTGCCAGAATCCCGAAAAAGGATCTAGGAACTTGCCCAAAGCGAATGGGGCAATATCCAGTGGATACATCAGGGTGACAGCGAGTGTGACGGTCAACGAAAGACCCAAAATGAATTTTAACCAGCGCATGTGGCCAAAGGAGTTAGTAGTAAGTGTAGTAAGACAAACGCGAATATCGAAAAAAGGACTCAAACATGAAAAAAGCCACTCCTTTTACAGAAGTGACTAATTATTTGATACCTTTTTTGCACACATATTCTGAGACGTTTATCTGCCATATGCTTGAGCCCTGAGAATCTGTGTTGGGAATCTATACCCATCAGAGATGTTAGGGATATACTGAAAACAATCTCGATGTGGCTAAATAGATAGTGTCTGCTTACACGGAGAAACTCTCTCCACAAGCACACGTACGGGATGCGTTAGGGTTAGAGAAATGGAATCCCTTGCCCTGCAATCCACCTGTATAGTCCAGCTCTGTACCTACGAGGAAGAGCAGGCTTTTCATACTCACAAAGATTTTGATGCCCTTGTCTTCGATGACTTGATCACCAGGCTTTTCGGTATTATCAAAATCGAGTTTGTACATGAGGCCACTGCATCCACCTCCATCTACACTCACGCGTAGTCCATAGGTTTCATCATACCCTTCTTCCGCTCTGAGTACTCTGATGTGGTCAAAAGCAGCGTCGGAAACTTTGATCATTGCATCTGTCATGATTCTATATTTTGAGATCAAAGGAATGTAAGTTTGATTCCCTTTTCAAGGTGATCTTTGGCAAATTTAACCTTTTAAACGCATAAGTTCCACGATAAGTTTTGGAACAATGGATAGAGAAAGCACAATTTCATTTTTTGATACGCCAAAAGGTTATCCACAAATTATACCCAATTACTAACAATTATCACAAAAACTGCGTAATAAATTTGCTGTGCTTTTATTTTTAGCATAATTTTATTCTGCAGTAATCTGAACTTGATTTAAGTTCTATCATACTAATAAAATCAGATTTTGCAGTCCGCAGTTTTTGAGTTGGCTTTGTCCTTGATGAGCTAGACTATTTCATCAAATTCAAAAAGAATAGGGGGACATACCTGCAAAAAACGCTGATTTTTATTCTTCTAGCATTCAATAGATCAAATCATATATGGCAGGCGCACCTATTTATAATGAAGATAGTATCAAGTCACTGGATTGGAAAGAACACATTCGTCTTCGTCCAGGGATGTACATTGGGAAGCTAGGAGATGGTTCTTCCCAAGACGATGGGATCTACATTCTTATCAAGGAGATCATTGACAACTCCATCGATGAGCATATGATGGGCAATGGAAAAAAGATTGAGATCGATGTAAAAGATGGAGAGGTGCGTGTACGGGATTATGGTCGAGGTATTCCATTGGGAAAGGTGATTGACTGTGTATCTAAAATCAATACAGGAGGAAAATACGATTCTGAGGCTTTTACCAAAGCAGTGGGACTAAATGGTGTGGGTACCAAAGCCGTAAATGCGCTTTCGACCTATTTTCGAGTAGAGTCTGTGCGAGAGGGGAAAATGAAGGTAGCAGAGTTTGAGCAGGGAAATATCACCAAGGATCATAGAGTCAAAAAAACGGATGCGCCCAATGGAACCACTACCGTCTTTCGTCCTGATCCCGGTATTTTTAAAAACTTTCGATTCATTGCAGACTACATTGTCAATCAGGTCAGGAATTATACCTATCTGAATGCAGGTCTATCTATTTATTTCAATGGTGAACGCTACTATTCGAAGAATGGACTGCTAGATCTCCTCAGTGAGAAGGCCGATGAGGAGAATATGCGTTATCCCATCATTCACATGAAGGGACACGACATAGAGGTGGCGATGACACATGGCAATAACTATGGAGAAGAGTATTACTCCTTTGTCAATGGGCAATATACTTCTCAAGGGGGGACCCACCTCCAGGCTTTTCGCGAGGCCATCGTCAACACCATCCGTAAGCACTTTAACAAAACCTATGATACGACGGATATTCGTGCTTCGATCATCTCAGCAGTTGCCGTCCGTGTGCAAGAGCCGATTTTCGAGTCCCAGACTAAGACCCGCCTAGGCTCGCAAAATATCGGTCCGAAGGGACCTACCGTTCGCACCTTCGTCAATGATTTCATCGGTAAGGAGCTGGACGATTACCTGCACAAGCATCCGCAAGTAGCAGACGCGATGAAAAAGCGCATCGAGCAGTCGGAGAAGGAACGGAAGGAAATCGCAGGGATCAAGAAGCTCGCCAATAAGCGCGCCAAGAAAGCGAATCTGCATAATAAAAAGCTTCGTGACTGTCGTGTCCACATGTCTGACAAGCGCGGCAAAGAAGAAAAGAAGCTGGCAACTACCCTGTTCATCACGGAGGGTGACTCGGCCAGTGGTTCTATCACCAAAGCACGAAATGTAGAAACCCAAGCCGTATTTTCACTGCGTGGGAAGCCTTTGAACTGCTTCGGTCTGACGAAGAAAGTCGTGTATGAAAACGAAGAGTTCAATCTCTTGCAGCATGCCCTACACATAGAAGATGGGATTGATGGCCTGCGCTACAACAATGTTGTCATTGCCACAGATGCAGACGTAGATGGTATGCATATCCGACTGCTGCTGCTGACGTTCTTCCTACAGTTCTTCCCTGATCTGGTGCGTGGCGGTCACCTTTTCATATTGGATACTCCGCTTTTCCGCGTGAGAAATAAGCAGAAAACGATTTACTGCTATTCAGAGGAAGAGAAGCAATCCGCCATAAATGAGCTGAGAGGGAAGCCCGAAATTACCCGATTTAAGGGACTTGGGGAGATTTCACCCGATGAATTTGAGCAATTTATTGGGGAAGATATCCGCTTACGTCCTGTGATGCTTCAGAAGGATACAGAATTGAAGAAGCTCCTAACCTACTATATGGGCAAGAATACACCCGATCGTCAGGAGTTTATCATCAATAACTTGCGCGTAGAGAAAGATCTAGTAGAAGCCGCTTAGTACACATATACACCTTTTCGAGACACGAATCTGGTGTTTTTTGTCATTTTTTTGACAACTGGATATGTGAAAAGAAATAATTGAGGAGATAGAGCTTCTACCACGTTAGATATTTGATTCCTCTAGATTAAAAAGTAAGAACCAAATCTTCGATGAGGGAAAGTTTCGTCGAAGATTTTTCTTTTTTACGCATCAAGAGAAGTCCTATTTTGACTAAAAATGAAGGCTATTACAGAGAATGAGGGATTTATTTTTTCAAAAAAGTACGTTTTTTTTCATATGTATTTAGCAACATATCCCGTTTAATATGCGTAAATGGTAGTGAGATTTCTTCCAAAATCAATCTGAATCCTTGCATATTTTTTTCAAATTTTCATATACCGAATTGTGTGTGCAGGATCTTGTGTGTCGGAAATTATAGCATACTCCATATATCTTGATAAATGTAGTAAGTTATGTGGCGGAAGCTAGAGAGCGGAAGAATACTTAAGATCTGGAAATAAGTTTTCGAGTTTCATTGTGTCATAGCCTATGAGCAGTCGATTGCGGTAGCTTCGACTCATATTAGGTGTTAGGGATCCCAACATTCATGATGGAGATGCCCCATTTTTGTTTGGATAGGTCTTCATACCAACCATCATATGCGCATCAGACTGCAAATGGTCTTCGCTTTCGTACTACTCATGGGACTCATCGTCATCATTCAGATCCCTGATGCTCCTGAAAAAGAGGAGCGATGGCAACCTGTCTCTTTTTTAAGGGCTGATGCAGCGCGCGTGGATTCTGCTTTAGGGAAAATGAGTCTCGTTGAAAAGCTGAGTCGGTTGCTCGTGGTACGCGTAGAACCCGAAGATTTAGACAATGAAATATTTCGGGAAGTAACAGAAAACTACAGTCTAGGGGGTTACTTGCTCCAAGACTTTAGCGTGGATAGTGCACGTCGCACCATTCAGTACCTACGTAGCCAACATCCAGCATCTCCTCTCATCGGGTTTCAACCTACCCCTACGCCATCCAGTATCTGGCCGCTACCTCAGGGAATTGCTTTGGGACATGTGGAGCAAGAAAATGTACTACATTCTATAGTGGAAAATGGAGTAACAGCATTTTCTTCATTAGGTGCGCACTTCTGGGTACAGGAGGTTCCTACGGGTTGGCTGACAAGATCAAATTATCGCTTGTTTTCTGAAAATTATGCCCAATTGACAGAGGAAATCCAGGCGCATTCCCACTTGTTTGCCCTTCATTCGCAAGATATTTATCATCCACATAAGCAAGATTCCCTTTATAGAGAGAACTGCCTGCTTCCGTTGCGACGATCTGTGAAGATGGGGCTAAGTACACTTATTCTTCCTGCTACAGATCTGCGTACGAATCGACCCGTGCTTCACCGCGCGGAGTACTTGCATCCTTACCTCAAGCGTCAATTGAAGTTTGAAGGTCTGGTCATACTGGATTTTCCAGATTCTCTGACACAGACAGATGACTGGTTGGAAGATTTTATCCTTTCGGGGGCAGATGTGTGGATGACTTCAACCAATCAGGTGCCTAGTGTCATCCGAGGCCTGCAACAGATGTGTCAACAGGGGAAGTGGGATCTCACAGACCTTGATGAGCGAGTGAAGCGTACCATGATGGCCCAGGCTTGGAGCGAGGTAGGAAATGAAGAAACGAAGGATTCCACTACTTACTGGGTACAGGATCTAGACTCAAGGGAAGTCGAAGAGAAGATACTGAGCGAGAGTATTGTATTAGCCAAAGATGAGCAGAAACTGATCCCTCTACGCGACTTGGGTCGTGCAGCTACACACTTGATGACAGTAGGAGAAGAGATGCCTGATCTCCTCTTTCAAATGCGCCAATATGGACCTGTTTCTCACACACATATAAAACTTAACAGGAAAGGAGAATTACCGAAACTCAATCTTCGAAGCTATCGTCGGTACGACCCTATCCTAGTGGCATTCAATCTACCTGAGTTAGACACCAGTTTGCATCGTACGTTTTTTGCCTCACTAGAAAAACTGGCTGAGGTAGAAAAAGTGCTCATCATCAATCTGGGGCCTTGGGATCATCTGGCCTATTGGAAGCAATATAAGGGACTCATGCAGGTGTACTACACAGGGAAGCGGAGTCAACAACTGCTGGCACAGGGACTTTTTGGTGGGATTCCGCTTACAGGGACGTTGCCTGCGACACTAGATGAGACACTTGCCCATCGTGATGGAGAGATAAGGGAGAAAGTACGTCTGGGTTATAGCTATCCAGAGAAAGTAGGGATGGACAGTGAGGCGCTTCGTAAAATAGATGATATTGTAGCCGAAGGGATTCGACATTTTGCTATGCCAGGCTGTCAGGTGCTAGTTGTGAAGGACGATGAGATTATTTGGAACAAAGCTTATGGGCACCATACCTATGATCGGAGACGCCGCGTGCGCCAAACGGATCTATATGACATCGCATCTTTGACCAAAATCACGGCGACCTCCCTCGCCATGATGAAGATGGTCGATAGAGGAGAGATGTCTATTCAGGACCCTGTAGGGAAGTTTTTTCAAAATACCTATGTGCAGATAGACTCTATCGTGCGCAGGGATACGCTTTGGGTTACTCGTGCAGAGATCACACCTAGATCGGCTGCTCCTGACTCGGCAGCGGATGTTCCCATCGTCATGGTTTCTTCTCGCGATGGTCGAAGACCTCCTATGGATACGGTGGCCATTGGAGAGGATTCTCTTATGCTGATTCAGACATACAGAGGAGGAAGGACGAAGCGTCGAGCTTCCTGGCACAATGTACGACTCAAGGATCTGCTGACGCATCATTCGGGGCTGTCGGCAGCCTTGCCCATCTTGCCCTATCTGCGCTATCGCAAAGATAATATAGGTCGATTCGACAAGTACTTCAAGCCGCGTCCTGATGACTTACACAATGTGCAGGTAGCGCAGAATTTTTATTTACGTAAAGATTATCTCGATTCTCTCTGGCAGGGGATGCTTGCGATGCCTGTTGCTGCGGATCCTGTATACAACTACAGTGATGCAAACATGATCTTGCTTCAAATGGCCATTGATTCCCTGAATCAGATCTCAATGGATTCTTTTTTACGCAGGGAGTTTTATGAACCATTGGGCCTGCAACATCTACGTTTTCGGCCGAGAAGGACGCTTTACAAGGATCGTTTGATCCCTACGGCTTATGACAGTCGCTGGCGCATGCAGTTGCTTCGTGGGCATGTGCATGACGAGCATGCTGCCCTCCTTGGAGGCGTCGCAGGCAATGCAGGGGTTTTTACCAATGCAGGAGATTTGGCGCATTTGATGACGATGATCCAGCATCAAGGTATGTATGGTGGCGCGCGCTACCTGAAGTCAAATGTGGTTCGACTGTTTACCCGACCTCATATAGGGACACGTGGGCTGGGATTCGAGGTAGTGCGTGGCAGAGGAGAGGCACGTGCAGGTTCGCTCGCCAATCCTGGAACATATGGGCATACAGGCTTCACAGGAACATGTATTTGGGTAGATCCTGAAACCAACCTTACCTATATCTTTCTTTCCAACCGTGTCCAGGGTACACCAAGAGGGGGCCGTGGCAGTGCTTTCTACAAATACAGAATCAGAGAGCGTATTCATGACGCCATTTACCAAGCCATGGACCCGCAGACTCCGTAGGACCACCGCCACGGCGTGGTCATGACAGCTTATTTAGTTTCTATAGATCTTCCAGAATAATCTCTATTTCCGCTTTTCCTCTTGTGAAAAATCTGTATTTTTCGCTAAAAGCTGCTACTTATGACTGCGAGAAAAGGGGTAATATTCTGTTTTTTTCTCTTCCTTGTAGGGATGGTATGGGGACAAAAGGAGCCTCAAGTACACTTACAATCTATCCGCAATGCTTCTTATGAGCCTCAAGGTCCTATGGGGGCAGCGAGTGACAGCGCTTTTTTGGAGTATGTGATCCAATTCTTGTTAGAGGAGCCGCAGGATGTGATGTTTGTATCTAACCGAGACTTGCTTCAGTCCCTTTGCGTCAGCTTCTGCTCCAAGCAGTCAGTCGAGATACACGATACCCTCAAGGGAGGACGCATTGCTTCGATCGAGGTATTTACGACGGCTTTTGATTCGGCAGCCCATCACTTCATGTACTTTCCAGGCGAAGATAGTCTGATCAAAGCCATAGACGGCAGACGTGTCTTTGGTGCTGTAGATCGTAAGCCGATTTCTCAGGTAGATTCTATGCACATCAAGGTTGGGAGGCGCTCCCTCAAAATCCCGCGAGAGGCATATGAAGATTTATATGACCCCAATCTATGTAATGCAGGTTTCTTTCAGCAGCCCGTGGGTGCCTATCCTTCCTTATCAGAGGACTATTTGTACGTCTATATCTATGGTGGACGTTCTTCAGGTATATACTTTGCCAAGTTGATCTTCGATAAAAAACGCTACATCAAGAAGATTGTCGCGGAGTACGAAGACCTTATCCAGTACGGTGCCATTCGAGAAGACTTCATCGGATATTAAGAATCGCTTCAGATCTTATTTCGTCAAGCTTGGATCGAAGCCATGCTAAGCTGAGCAAGCTTTTTTGTTCCTGTAATTGCTTGGCATATCGCTGACAGTGTTCCTGAAATGCTTTGGGACTCAAGGTAATGGCTTTTGTCCTGAGATTGGTCAATCGTTTGACCATCCGAATGGTCGCCAAGTAATTTTTCCGTTGGTAAGAAGAGATGCGTTTGTCCCTTCGCAGCAATCCCTCAAATGCATGTAAGTGTGCATCCAGACTTTCATAGTCATGTATATCTACATAGATCTTCATGAGTAGCAATTTGCTGCCTAACAGGTAGAATATATCTTGAAAATGAAAGAATCTGAGGTGTTGAAGTGCTTTTTCTGCCTCTCCTTGGTGGTAGTGAATGTATGCCAAGTTATAATTGGTGACGGCTTCTTTTTGATCCTCTGGAAGATGATTTTTATATTTTTTCAAGAATACTAGCGTCCACTCGTAGCGTTTCAGCCTCACCCCTAGCGTCACAATATTTTTCACGATAGAGGCACTGATCTGACCTTGGTGAAATAGTAACCCTTGCTCAAGCATGCGCTCGTATACTTTCAGCAACTCAGACAAAAAGCTGGAATCTCCCTGATTGACGCGCTTGACACAGTAGTTCTGGGCATACTGGTACATAGGTTTGAGTTCGTCATGAGGAATCTCTTTGTGGTGCATGTTCAAGAGTTGAAACAACGTATAGTAATGCTGCGGAGTGTCTGCTTGTGTCAATGTCAAGTAGATCTGGTAATAACAGTGGATCAGCGGATGGATCAGGTACAGCTCAATACCTGAGGTGAGAAATTCGATGAAACGACGATAACGAAGATTCTCTTCTTTTTCTTTGAGGACATTTTGATGATTGAGCCACTGGCAGACATTTTTGAGCATGACCGCTACATAGTAGGTATCCATCGCTTCTATTTTTTGCTCTAGCTGCTGGTGATTTACCCGCTGGTCCTGCTCCAATAGACTAACATATACTTCTTCTTCTAGTGCATATCTATGAAACAAGTCTGCTTCTGACCAGAAGCTTTTGCTATGCAATTCTTTGACTTGTTTTTGGTGGATAAGCTTCCAATCATGATGATTGCTGTGGGTCCGAAAGCTGGCAAGCTGCGTACGCGCACGTTGGTGAGATGGGACTTGCTGATACTCTACAACAAGAAATTGCTCTACCAACTGGCTGAGATCAGATAAGAGGTTGGTGATCCTGGGATAGTCGAAGGAAAGTTCTGGATAGATGGCTTGGTGGAGCACCTCCCGGTCAAGGGTTTCGGGTATGGGATCCAAGAGTTGAAGAAGCTGGACAAGCTTCTGCTCCTGATTGAAATAGGGAGATTGGACAAACTTTTGAAAGCGACGGGATTCTTTTTCTGAGAGCGAGGAGAGGTGGCGAAGAAGTTTCGACATCTATGGAATAGCTATTTTTAATTATTTTTCGCTCTTAAAATATGTAATAGAATTGAAATTAGGCTTGATTTAATGCGAATCAGGATAAATTTATTTTTCTATAAACGAGGAAATTTGTGTTTTCTTCTCCTTTGTATGTGGGCTAGTTTCATAAATATAAAGGAAGGATCGTGTCATTCATCCTATAAGAGAAGCACAAATATTTTCCATCATCATGAAAAAGCTCACCCTTTTCTTCTCCCTCATTCTTTTAGGGATACAGATGTATGCCCAAGTTCCGCAAGGAATCAACTATCAGGCGGTCATTTTGAATCAGAATAGTCCTCTGACAAATTCGACGGTCACAGTTCGATTTACCATTTTGCAAGATACTGTTGTAAGCTATCAAGAGACGCAATCCCTAACCACAGATAATTATGGAATGATTGCCACGGCGCTGGGAGCAGGAATTCCTTCTGTAGGTCAGTTTCAAGATATCGATTGGCATCTCGGAGATGTGTCTGTCAAGGTCGAGTATAAAACGGGTACACAACAAGCATTTACAGATATGGGAACTTCAGATTGGCAGAGTGTCCCTTACGCTTTTTATGCCGAACGTGTAAAAAAGGTGGATTCTATTTTTCTGGGGGACCTTCTGGATGTCGATACGTCCAATCTATCAGATCAGAAAGTGTTGGCTTGGGATGCTGGAAGTGGTCAATGGACCACAACACAGGATTTAGATGGAGATATCACGAATGAAATTCAGACTTTGTCGATTTCAGGAAATACTCTATCTATTTCAAATGGGAATTCTGTAACCTTTCCTGCTGGTGCTTACGCGGCTGGAGTGGGAATTAATATCTCTGGAAGTGTGATTTCTAACACAGGAGATGTAAATCCTAATGATGATATAAATGTATTGGATGCTGCAGGAGGCGATTTAAGTGGAACCTATCCCAATCCCGTTGTAAGTAGGATACAGGGAAGACTGATTTCTATTTCAGCTCCTACCGTGGGGGATATCTTTAGGTGGGACGGTGGACAGTGGGCCATTGTGAGCAATCCTGATACATCTTACTGGCAGCAAAACGGAACTGATATTTCCTATACCCAAGGGAGAGTTCAACTCAGCAACAGCAGTGGAGATGTACGCGTAGTGCTTGGGACCGTGAATGATGAGGGGTTTGTGCGTGTATATGATGCAACGAATACCCTGAAGGCAGGAATCAGAATCAATGCACTGGGCCAAGGCGAAATATTTGGGGACGTTAAGAATTTCCGTGTTCCACACCCTACAGCACCTGAAAACGAAATCTGGTATGCAAGCCTGGAAGGACCTGAAGCTGCTGCTTATCTACGTGGAACAGCCAAGCTGGAGGGAGGAAAATCTTATGTAGTCTTTCCTGACCATTTTCAATTGGTTTCAGACGCAAGTTCTATTACGGTTTTGCTTACGCCTCTTTCAGGAGAAAGTAAAGGAATGGCCGTAATCGAAAAGACGCCAGAGGGTTTTGAAGTGGTAGAATTGATGGGAGGAAAAGGAAACTATGAATTCGATTGGGAGGTAAAATGTGTGCGGAAAGGCCATGAAGATTATCAGCCCATTCGTCCTAAAACACAAAACTAGCCGCTATGAAAACCTATATCGTCAGCCTTATTCTGTGCTTATGGGGCTTGAATCTTTCAGCACAGCTTGCTGTTCAAAGGCAAGTATTTAGTCCTGCAGGTAACCAAGTAGATTCAGGGGGGATTCGACTCTTTCAGACCTTCGGTGAGCCTATGATGGGATTGTCAACGGGAAGCCTAAACGTGGAGGGAATTCCAGGATTTCAACAACCCATTCCCGTTCCCGTTTCGAATATCAGTATTGTCTGGCCTGGAGATGCAAATAGTGATCTTGTCGCCGACAATGTGGATCTCTTAGCTATTGGCTTGTACTACGGGAGTACAGGTCCTACTAGGACAAATGCTTCCAACAATTGGTTGGGGCAACCTGCAAGTTTCTGGTCAGGCTTTCAGCCCAATGGAGCCAATACCAATCATGCCGATTGCAATGGAGATGGCGTCATCAATGAAGATGATACGCTAGCCATACAATTGAACTATGGTCTTATCCACAATAGACCCAGCCAGTCTAATGTAAATGGGCCTCCTTTGGTCGTGGAAATGTTGAATGATAGCATTTCTGGAGGTGATACACTGATTTTTGCCGTGAACATAGGGGTGGATACCCAAGCTGTTGTGGATGGTTATGGTTTTGCCTTTGGGTTAAATATCGATACGACGCTGTTTGATCATAACAGTTTGACGGTGCGCTTCGATAGTTCATGGTTGGGCGTTGCAGGACAAGATTTGCTGACGCTGACTAGAAGATTTACAGGGTATACGACACTTGATGTGGCTATTACGCGATTTGATCAAGTCCCACGCTCAGGTTTTGGGAGGATCATGACTTGCTCCATTATTGTGATCGATGATCTGGCGGGCAAACAAAACCTCCCTCAATCTTTGAAGATCGTACCCGTTCCGCAGCGAGCCAATAATTCTCAAGGGGTACTTATTCCTCTCTCAGCAGTTGCTGCCGAAGTAGGTATCTACCAACTCCCTACTTACATTCAACCATCGCCACGGCAAACCCTTATTCTTAGCCCTCAGCCTGCGAGTGATAGGGTCTGGCTTAGAAATATTCCTCACTTGCGAGGGAATGTCAGCATTTGGACCTTGGAAGGTAAATGTATTCAGACATTTTCCCATTGGAATTTCAGAGAGCCACTAGATATCGTCAGCCTGCCTTCGGGCCTTTATTTCATGCAGGTACAAGTAGCGGGACAAGTGTGGAGGGAGAAGTTGCTAAAGGGATAAAAACGTATGAATACTAGGAAGTTAAAGCACCTCTAAAAAGAAAACCAGAGAATGCCTATGATCGTCTCTGGTTTCTATTTTTGTCTAATGTCAATCTTCCCCCAAAAGGTCCTCGAGCGCATCCTCTAACTCTGGATGTTCAAACTCAAAGCCTGTATCTTGCAGTTTCTTGGGAAGGACACGCTGACCACCTAGTAGTACCGCACTCATTTCACCAAAAAGAAACTCTAAGGCAAACTTGGGAATGGTCCAGATATCGGCCACGCCCATTACATCAGCAAATTCCTTCGAAAAAGTCTTTTGATCTACCAATTCAGGAGCGACCAAGTTGACAGGTCCCTCAATGGTTTCTTTCTCCAAACAAAAAATCATGGATTTTACCACATCACCTATATGAATCCAGGGTAAGGGCTGTTTACCATCTCCCAATTTTCCTCCGAGATAAAAGCGGTAGACAGGTAAGAGGCGATCCAGGAATCCCCCGTCTCCCAAGACCACACCCAGTCTCATGAGTACCGTACGACATTTTGCAGGCTGGGCTGCTGCTTCCCATTGTACCCCTAGTTCTGCCAGATAACCATCTCCTAGAGGAGAATCTTCTGTTTGCGTACCAGAGGGATTGTTGCCGTAGTATCCCACAGCAGAGATCTGTAGAAATACCTGCGGGGTACGTGGACTTTTGTTGATGTAGTTGACGAGTGCCTTTGTGGGGAGGATGCGACTATCGTGGAGAATCTTCTTGCGTGCAGGTGTCCACTTGCTATCGGCGATGCCCGCGCCTGTCAGATTGATGACAGCGTCATATATACCGATGCCCATAGGGATTTCTTTCCCATTCCATTGGAGATACGTGATGCGCGCATCTTTAGATCGCTTTTGCTGGCGCGTGAGGATGGCTACCTGATGCCCTTTCTCCACGAGTACCTCGACCAAGTGACTTCCTACGAATCCTGTGCCTCCCGAGACAAGTATGTTCATATATTTTTACAGATGATGGGGTCTCTAAATATTTGCACGATGGCTTGAATGCTCAACGCCATTTGAATGGGAAAAGTTCCGTTTATCTAGATTCTTCTGTATCATCGCATCATGGCAACATTACTCACCCCTGGCCCCGTCCCTGTCCCTCCTTGGGTACAAGCTGCGATGCAGCAACCCGTGATTCATCATCGCACGCCCGAATTCGAAACTTTTTACCAGTCATTTTTGGAAGACTTACGATATGTGTTTCAGACAAGTGGAGCGGTGGCTGCGAGCCTAGGCAGTGGGACCTTTGGAGTCGAAATGGCCATGTATAGCTTATTCCAAACAGGAGATAAAATCGCTGTCCTAGACATGGGGAAGTTTTCGGGAAGGTGGGCAGATTATGGAGAAGTATTGGGCTGTGAGGTAATTCGATTGCAAAAACCATGGGGAGAGACATGGCATGTAGATGAGCTGATGGAAAAGCTAAAGCCACATGGACAGTTGAAAGGATTTGTAATCACACACAGCGAGACCTCGACGGGAACGATTGTAGATTTGGAGGCCATCGCTTCAAAGCTACGGGTAGCATTTCCTGAGATTCTCATTGTCGTCGATGCGATTACGAGTGTAGGGGCCATGCCTTATTATCATGAAGCTTGGGGAATCGACTGTACGGTCACAGCCTCACAAAAGGCACTCATGAATCCAGCAGGTTTGGTTTTGTTTGCTGTGAGTGAGAATGGTAGGCAAGCTATGCGCCCAAACGATTCAGGAGATTTTCAGCATGTAGGAAATTATCTCATATCTGCTGAGAAATATAGCTTTCCATTTACGGCACCTGTGATTCCCTTGTATGGAATGGCGGCAGCCTTAGCTTACATCAAGAAGGAGACGCTTCCTGTGATCTGGCAGGCTTGTCACCAGTCAGCGCAGGTATTTAGGAGGGGGGTAGAGGAAATAGGAGGAGAAGTATTTTCTCAGTATCCGACAGATAGTTTGACAGCCTTTAACATGAAGGATGGAGACATGCATGCATTGAAAAACATACTTGAAGTAAGGTATGGCTGGGAACTGTCGGGCGGACAAGGCGAACTGAAGGGGAAGATTCTCCGTATTTCGCATATGGCAGAAGCCCACGAAGGGATTATGCAACAAGTGTTAGCGGATATAAAATTAGGCCAAGCTAGGCTCAGGGCTTGAGACTTGTTCCTCTTCTATCGGGGTCGGGTTGGATTGCTCATCTATGTAATGTTGGATCAATGCAATGGCGTCTTCTCCTGGTTCGCTATGAGCTAGACGTTTCATTTGCAGAGACTCAATCATAGATCGTAGGGTCGCATCTAAGGTCATTTCCTTCAGGTACCGCTGATAACGTAGGAGCAACCATGATTCAAGCGTATCTTTGATGCGTTCCATGTTTTTCTGTGGCAAAAACGCAGAGAAAAATCCTAGGAGGTGTCCCATGAGGTAGAAACTTCTAGCATACCATGCAGGAGAAACACCTCTTTTGCGGAGAAGATCGCGGAGAAATGCCGTATGTGTAGCTTTTTGCGCGCGTAGGTAGCGGATGTCGTCGTCGCCGATTCCAAATTGGCGGTACCATCCTAAGCGCATTTTTTCGCGGGCATGTAGATCTCTAATAAAGAATTCTGTCCGCTTTTTTATATTAATTGCTGCTGCCATGTGTCCCTTATTTTACAGCACAAATTTCTAATAATTATTGAAAGTTTAAAAACTTTTAGAAGAACAGTTTATATACGCGGATAATTTGTGAGGGTTTTCAGGAATTCCGTACTTTCTTTTAGAGATGAGCCAACGCATGTAAAACGATTAACATAACTTCCATTCCCCCATGATTTTCTCTGTTTGAGTATGTTGTGCAGGACTACATAATTTTAAGTCGAATAATGACCCCTTGAAGTCTATCTATCTGCACATGTATACTTTGTAGCAGGAATTACGTATACGAGCTGAAACTTACCTATTCATGAAACAATCGCACAAAGCCTTCTTAAACATATTCATTTTTTTTAATTCGTTCATCCTTTTAGGCTACCTTTTTTGTGGTCCCCAGGCACTTTTTGCACAGCAAGGCAAATACAAGGCTTATTTTGATGAGGCTTACCGCCAATTTCCCACTATTCCTGAGGGATTGCTCGAGTCTGTAGCTTACAATAACACTCGCCTGAATCACCTCTCAGGTAAAACCAGCTGTCAAGACCTCCCAGATTATTATGGTGTCATGGGCTTAGTGGCAGATGGAAAAGATTACTTCCAAAATAGTCTAGCCAAAGTGGCCTCTCTTAGCCGCTACTCAGAAGAGGAGATCAAGAACGATCCACGCATCAACATCCTCGCTTATGCCGAAGCCTATGCGAAGCTCCAGCAGAATAAGCGATTGGCCAATAACCGTGTAGAAAATCATCAACCCATCATCGCCGAACTAAGTGAGATCCCCGATGATACCGCGCTTATCAATGAATATGCACGCGATCAGCAGTTTTATGGTGTCCTCAAGGAAATGCAAGAGCCTCATACCCGCACAGGGCATCGACTGAATCGAAGCTTTGACTTGAAGGACGTATTTGGAGAGGAAAATCTGAAGGTTCTCAGTGGAAAGCGCGTTTCCCTCTCGGCACAAGGAATATTGAATACAGAAGGGGATAATTTTCGGACAGGTAAAACCACTTGTACGCGCTCTAAGCCTAAGCCAGACTTCAAAGGAGCGCTTTGGAAAGCTGCCCATCCCAACAATTACGGCTCTCGAAATGGAGAGAAAATTCAGTATGTGACCATCCACACGATTCAGGGTTCATATGCGAGTGCGATCTCATGGTTTCGAAATAAGCGGGCGCGCGTTTCCGCTCACTATATCATCCGCGCTTCGGATGGGCAGGTCACGCAGATGGTCTGCGAGACAGACAAAGGCTTTCATGTCCGTACAGACAATGCCAGTGCCATCGGCATCGAGCACGAAGGCTTCGTCGGTGATGGACTCTCTTGGTACACGAATGAAATGTATGCAAGTTCAGCAGAACTCGTCAGAGACATCTGCAAGCGGCATGGCATCAATCCCCTGAAGACTTATGGAGGGCCTTCGACTATGGGGATTAGAGAACTGAGCAATACTTGTTACCATATCAAAGGCCACCAACACTTTAGAGGAAATAACCACGTAGATCCAGGACCTTTTTGGGATTGGGACAGATTCTTTCGCTTAGTAAATCCTGCTCCTAAGACTAAAGTCTTCACATCTAGAAAGGGAGAAGTTTTTGACTCGGGAGAGAAAAGTGGAAACTACGGGGACCAAGAGCGCAAAACGTATTTGATCAAACCCAAAAATGCGGCTTCTGTTACGCTCAAGTTTGAGTCATTTGAATTAGAAGGGTCTAAAGATGAGCCGTTTGACTATCTCGATATTTTTGATGGGCCAGATGAAAATGGGAGACTCCTAGGAAGGTTCACAGGTACACAAAGTCCGGGTATTTTAGTAGCCAATAGCGGGCAAGTCTTCATGGAGTTTCGATCGGACTGCCGTGTCAACAAAGCAGGTTGGCATCTCAAGTATACCGCACAAAGCAAGAATGGAAAATGTCCCCCTCCCAAAGATCTGATAGCAAAAGATATTTTTCCTATGGGGGCTACGCTTAAATGGACTGCGCCTGACGAGGCAGACAAATACTTATTATTCATTCGCAGGAAAAATATCGAGACCCGCTGGCAAGTGTATGAAAGTGCAGCTGCCCAGCAAACCGTGACAGGGCTGGGAGCCAATGGATTATACCAGTGGCAGGTTCGTAGCGTGTGTGGAGCGGATTCTTCGGCATGGACAGGAGGAAGCTTCTTGACTTCTAATATCGGCAATGGCATCACGCCGCAGGTCTTTACGCTTCGTCTTAACGAGGGCAAGTTTTTTGATTCTGGTGGGTTGGCAGGCGGTTACGCCGATAAAGAAAATTATCTGTATCGCATCATTCCTCCCAATGGAAAGCGTGTAAAATTGACGTTTTCCAGCTTCGAGACAGAGGTAGGTGGAGATGTGCTGACAATTTATGATGGGACCAATATCAACAATGATCCCGTATTGGGTAAGTTTTCGGGAAAAAATAAGCCAGATGAAATCGTTTCTTCCAAGGGGGCTATTTCGATTCTTTTCCGATCCAACGCGCGTACTTCAGCTCCTGGTTGGGTAGCTACTTGGCGGACGGATGATGCCAGTGCCATTCCCACGCCCCCCATCAAAATTCCTGAAGACGATCCCTCTGACCCGATTGTGCAGCCAGTAGATCCTCCTATTAACCCAGATGTTAAACCCGTTCCAGATCCTGAACTTAATCCTCGGGTAGATGAATTACCTTTCAATCCAGCCCCCTTTGTGCATCGTTATGCACCCACCTCGACCCCTGATCTGAAAGGTCAATACAAAGGTGCATTTACCCTGAATTTCAAGGATAGGGACCGCAGCGGGAAGGGATTTGCCAATCGATTTTATACGGTGGCTACAGGCAATAGTGGAATCTATCAATCCTATGGAGACGCAGGGTTCTTGTATGAGAACTTTGATTCGCCACAGCTTCCAGGCTGGAAAGTAGAGGAAGGGAAATGGAATGTAGCCAGTGGTCGATTGATCCAGTCCAATACCTCTTCAGCTAATACCAATATTCATATTCCACTGAAGCAGCGAAATGATGAGGTGTATGTCTATCACTGGCAAGCAAGGATGACAGGTGAAGCAGATAATCTGCGTCATGGATTCCATTTCTTCTGTTCCGAGCCTGAGAAGAGCAACCGAGGCAATTCTTATTTTGTGATCATTCGAGATGCCGAAGGAGGAGATTTCATCGAGATCTACAAGTCTGCCTTCAACAAGTTTGATCGAAAGGTAAAGAAGGAAGTCACGCTTACGCCTGGGAAGACCTATGACTACAAAGTCATTTGCAATCCCCAGAAGGGTCGTATAGAGGTGTATCTGGATAACAAGTTCAAGGCATCCTGGGTAGATCGTTATCCGCTATTCTCAGGTGAAGGCATATCGCTGAGAACAGGAGGTTGTAAGGTCGCTTTTGACAATCTTCGTGTATACAAAGTGCGAGAAAATGCAGTGAGCGTCCCGATCAGTGGCAGCCGCGCCTTACTTTCTAACAACACCTCCTTCAAAGTGGCATCGCTCGTCGTGGATCGAAATATTCATTGGTCCAAGGTCGGCGAATCGAGCGGGAAAGTGGGAAATCCCTCTTCGACACCCTCACAAAATCCAACTTCTACCACTCCCACTTCAACACCAGAGCCTACAACGGATGCTGATTTTTCTGTGAATGGAGATTTTGAGTTTAAGTGGAAGAAGGGCAATTCGGGTCAAACTTTCTTTTTGCCGACAGACTATGACGGAAAAAACTGGACCGCCAACCGTGCTTTGGGCTTTTTGCATGAGGATTATTCGGAGGCTACGCTTGCACCAGAGTGGGTGACTCGACGCGGAACATGGAAATTGAGTCAAGGGAAGTTTCAGCAGAATGATCCTGGCCAGGGCAACAGCAATGCTTATGTATCCTTGACGCAAGGCGAAGAAGCCGTATACATGTACCATGCGAAGGTCAAAATGCTTTCTAAGGGAAATAACCGACGTCTAGGACTACATTTCTTTAGCTCTGATGCCACGCAGGAAAACCGAGGCAATTCTTATCTCGTTTGGCTGAGGTTTCATGATAATCAAGAAGATCGAATCGAAGTTTATAAGGCAGAGAATGGCAATATGCCTGGATTCAATGCCTCAAAAAACATCGATCTTCAGTCCAATGTCGCCTATGATCTCAAAGTAGTATACGATCCTACCTCAGGGAAAATAGATGTATATCTCAACAATTTGCTGACGCTGTCATGGACTGATACAGGGATTCCCCATCGTATCGGGCGGTTTGTCTCGCTGCGAACAGGAAACGCAGAGGCAGAGTTTGACGATCTCCGAGTCTATCAGCTAGCGAAAAAAGATCCTTTAGATATCTCTGTAGGTTCCTCGAAGGAGAATATGCTGCGCTTCAAGTCCCAAGATGGTGCGCCTGCGGGTCGTATTTTGTTGCTCCGCCAGTCTGCTTCAGGCAGATGGAACACTCTTGAGCAACAAACTGTCGAAGTCAAATAGCAGGAATTCAGGACCTTATGAGTATATTTAAAGGTCCTGAGTTTCATCTTTCCTTCTTCACTCAACTATTTTATCTTCTCTTCCCCAATGCAGTAAGAAGTCTGTATCTTTGCGCGGCATATGAAATTGTGTGTACTGACATCCAGATTTCCTTACCCTATCGAGAAAGGGGACAAGCTCCGTATATACCATCAGTTACGGATGCTCAGTCAGAAGCATCAGATCACACTGATTGCCCTGACGGACCAGCCTGTCGCGGAGGAGGATTTGAGACATATGCAGGCATTTGTGGAAGAAATACACCTATTTTCCATCAAGAAATGGTCTCTTCCCTTTTTCCTCGCCAAAGCTTATCTAAAGGGAGACCCTCTACAAGTTGCGTACTTTTATCGTCCCAAGATTCACCAGAAAATCAGGCGAATCATAGATGATCTTCAACCTGATCATATTTACTGCCAGTTGATTCGCATGGCAGCATATGTCAGGGATATTCCTTTGCCTAAGACACTGGATTACATGGATTGCTTCTCGGCGGGTATGGCCAGACAAGCAGAAGAAGGGCCCGCTTGGCAAGCAAGTATTTATCATCGTGAGTCTCGACTTCTTTTTGCCTATCAGCAAGCTGTCTACGATGATTTTACCTTTCATACGATCATCTCTGAGCAAGACAGGAAATTGCTGGATCCAGCGGGAAGACGAAACATCCAGATCGTACCTAACGGAATTGATACGACGTATTTTCAGCCCTCACCCAAGTCCCCTCGGGCGGGTATCGCTTTTGTAGGCAACATGGGCTATTTCCCCAACGTCAAAGCTGCTGACTACCTTGTCAAGAAAATCATGCCCCATGTGTGGGAGACTGATCCCAATCAGAAAGTCATCATCGCGGGGGCTCGGCCTACGCCTCAGGTTCTTGCCCTTGCCAAGGACCCCCGAGTCGAAGTGACAGGCTGGGTGGAGGATATTCGTGACGCATACCTGGCAGGTAAAGTATTTGTGGCCCCTATATTTACAGGGAGTGGACAGCAAAACAAAATCCTGGAAGCCATGGCGATGGGAAGACCTTGCTTCACGACACCCCTAGTCAATAATGCGATTCAAGCAACCCCTGGACAGGAGATTGAGGTTGCAGATCGTCCAGAACTTTTTGCTCAACACATTCTTCGACTGTTGGGAGATCCTGCGGCTTATGCTTCCCGCGTACAGGCGAGTCGGTACTTTGTCGAGGCTTACATGAATTGGGCGCGTGCAGTCGAGACACTCGAGCAAAATTTCTCTGGTATGCCTTCGCCTCAGGATTAAGGACCTACACGAAAGTAAAATAATTCGTGTCAGCTTTTCGTCTCTTAGAGACCTCTGGGTAAAAATAAACACAAACCTCTCCTCTACGTACATCCAAGTATGCGCTACCTCAATCCACTTTCTATTCTGGAGCTGCCTTCAGAAGCTACATTTGAAGCTATTACTCCTACTTTTTTGCGCCAGCAGAAACGCAGGTTACTGGCAGAGTTTGACTTGAGCACAGAGCCGACCATTGACGTATTGGGTCGAGAGCTAGACAGGGCGACTGTCTTGAAAATGTTTGATGAGCTGGCAGAAGATCATTTGCGGCAGTTACATTTTCAGATTCAAGAAATGCCTGCCTTATCTGCCTTTTTGGAAGATGCCTCTTTGACCTACTTCTATGAAGGCGAAGTGGCCCAGTTGCCTAGCCAATCTAAAGCTTTACTTACCTACATTGGTCCCTATTTTGCCCATGCGTACAACAAACGATTGCTTCATGCCTTCAAGCAGTCCGACTGGGAGGAAATTCAAGTTCTTTGCCAGCATCCATTATCGATTCCTCCAGAGTATCAAGCAGAAGCGTATAAGGATACGTATAGACTTTTGCATGGGAGAGTAGATGAGTTGGAAGCTTTTGCAGAGGAGATTGAGAAGGGTAAGGAGCCTTCAGGAAAGTTGCAGGAGTATGTGGATGAGATGGCTATTTCTTCCATCAATGAACTGCCTGTCTATTTTTCTGGAATTCGGGATAAATACGCCATGGGGCTTGAGAATTTAGCCTTAGCCGTCTACAATAAACACGAACGTGTACAGTTGGGAATGTTCGTTCTTCGTCAGGGATTAAAATTAAATCTTACTGCTGGCGTCGCTGCGAGATTGCAAGAGTTGCTGGATATCATGGTCGCCCAAAATCCATTGATTGATTCCTTTGAGACGATGAAGGAGACATTGAGCGGTGGAAGTGGAAAGAAAAATAATTGGTGGGTGGTCGTAGGTATTGGAACAGTACTCTCCGTACTCGTTTGGCTTTTTATTTAATGGTCTATTTTTATCATTTTAATCCTGACCATCAAATTCACAAAATATTACACACTTTTTGAAAAAGAATAGCTGATAGCGAGTAAACTATATGCATTTTCTTTGAGTGTTGATACGTAAATAAATCCAGAATTTCAATAAAGAAGTTCTGGATTTATTACTTGTTTCTGTCTGGGTTTTTTCTGAATTCGTATGATAATTGCAATGGATAACTTCAAAGCTAGTAATGCTTTAGGGGTTGTTATTGATGTAGTCATAATGTTCATGTATTTGGACATTCGCGTGAAATTTTTAACCCCAAGACAGGCTCTACGAGAGCTTGAAGTTCTTTATTCTGTAAGGATCCTGCCGATTTCACGAAACTCGTGGAGTCTGGCAGGTTTTTTGATGTCTTTAGGTCAGGGTATTACATCCTTTTAGATCAGAAATTTCAACTGGTCATTGGCGCTTGTGTGCCATTCGATCTTGCAGAAGGTCATCAGAGGAACAGAATCGGTACCTTTATTGTAGGAAAAGCCTGGATTCTATGATCGGCACTAAGGTAACAGACAATAAGTTCGATAAATACTTGCAGCAGATTCACGCGCATCAACGCGTGCAACGACGCAGGCGATTTGCACAAATTGCACTGATCATGTCTATCTTGATTGGTGGATTTACCTTATTCCAGAGCTACACAGCCTCTAACGCTCCCTACTCTTGGCGGACATTTACCCACGAGAATCTCTCTGAGGACAAGGTGGCTACCCTGCTGGCTGAGGACAGTATGGGCATTCTGGTTTCTCATCCGCTCATCGGTTTGGATACCCTCAAAAAAGCAGATGACTACGTACGCTTTCAAGAGCTTATTGCGCTGATAGAGGCATCTGCTATGGACGAAGAACCCTCTTCTTCCTCTATTAATTTTATCCCCGTAGAAAATAGAAAGACAGTATCAGAGGATCGTGAAAATCCTTCGCAGGAGAAGCGACTCTCGACAGAAAATGCGACGCTGTCCCCCTTCAATCTGCGCATTCGCGGTGCGCATAGAGCAGGTGCATCTATCCGATTTGAAATCGATAATTACGATACCAGAGTTCGTTATCGAATTGACTTTGGAAACGGTGTGATCCGACAGATTACAAACAAGACTACATACAAATATCCACTTTCAGGTTCTTACAATGTCAGGCTGATTGCTACAAGCGTCGATAGAGGCTCTAGCGTATTTTCTAAGCGCATTCGC
The DNA here is from genome assembly GCA_038527485.1 of Bacteroidota bacterium. Taxonomy (GTDB): domain Bacteria; phylum Bacteroidota; class Bacteroidia; order J057; family J057; genus JALEFZ01. Next base: position 64,633 of record JBCBFT010000002.1, on the reverse strand, counting down.
ATTGCAGCCCCTTTAGAATCTTCTTTTGTAGATTCTGGTAAGAAGGTAAAGAAGAAAAGGAAGGACATCTCTTCTTCTGATTTTGATCTTTCCCGTCTCAATGATGCTACTGAGTGGACAGTTCCTCGTTCTTCTTCGAAAGACAAAAAGGTACAAGAAACGAAGAAAGATAAGGTTCAAGTAGTCGATCTTAATAAACAAACCCAAAAAGAGGAGCCTAAACTGCTTCCTGTTGCTGATCTGGATGATCCCCTAGTGTTTTCTGATAAGATGCCACACTACCCAGGCGGCAAGGCAGCGATGAACAGCTATCTCGAACGCAAGCTAAAATATCCATCTAATGCATTGAATCGACAGATTCAGGGACAAGTAATTGTGCAATTTGTGGTAGATCCTTACGGTCAAGTCTCTCAAACAAAGATCATCAAGGGACTTGGAGGAGGATGTGATGAGGAAGCATTGCGTATTGTAAACAACATGCCCAAATGGATACCTGGAGAAAATAAAGGTATGAGAGTACCTGTGTACCAAAGTATTCCCATTATTTTTAAGCTATATAATTAATGATTGGGCAAGTCGACGTGCATCGCGAACGCGACGTACAAGTTAAGGTAGTGGAGGAAAACCAGCCTCCTTTTGACATGGATAAAGTCGAAAAATACGGGATTATGGAGCATCCTGGTTCTAGATATGATAGGCTAGATAGTTATCTGGCACAGATGGAAGCCTACGAAAAGGCAAAAAGGGTTCGGCGGTGGTTAGGCGTAGTGTTGGTATTGGTCTTGGGAGTTGCAGCTGGTATCTACTTTTACTCGGATGATACACCCGCTCCGATCAATACCAAGCCTCTCCGTAGATTCGCTGCTAATAGCCTTACGCCAGAGCGCGTCAATCAGCTTTTCGTGGATAGTCCATCTCCCCTTGTACTCATTCACCCTGTTTTAGGTACAGATACGATTACTTCTGTTTTAGACTACTATGAGTTCCTCAATCGATTGGATCTCATGTCTATCGACTATGTCGCCGAAGAGGATGTCTCTGTACAGCCAGTAGTAGAAGCAGATCCAGCGGCAGAGTCCGAATCTGGAGAAGAAGCTTTATCGGCATCTGTTCTCCCAGACTTCCAAGTAGTCCTGAAAGGAGAAAAGCGCGTGGGTAAATCTCTCGCTTACACAATTGAGAACTATGATCCTACGTTTCAGCTCGTCCTAGACTTTGGTAACGGGATCAAACGCAAAGTGCGAAGAGAAACTACAGAATACGTGTATCCACTTCCTGGTCACTTCGATATGCATTTGGTACTTGAAAGGGGGGATTCAACAGAGATACTGCATACCCTCAAATATCAGATTTTCCCCAAGGAAAAGGTAGCTGGATCTGAGACTACAAATGGTCCAAGTACAACGGCCATTGTGAGCGAGCAGACACCTTCTGAATAAAGGATTTACATGAACAAAAATATACTTATCAGCTCTCCTTTAGGAGAGCTTTTCTTTTTGAGAAAATTTTAGTCCAGATATTCAGGGGAGTAGAGGCTATCTTTTATCCTACTCGCCTCCTCTTTGAATTTGCTTATTCAAGAATTTCACCTGAACTTGAACCCAAACAATAAAGAACAAATACAGCAAGAACAATGGTCAAAAGATTAAGTATACTCTGTGTGCTTTTGGGATGGATAGGCTGCGCTGTCTATGCTCAAGAGGAAGGTAAGTTGGAAAACAAGGTGGACAGTATGTCCTATGCTTTGGGAGTAGATTTGGGAAATAATCTTTCTTCACTTGACCTGAAGCTCAATAGCGATCTCGTCTTTCGGGGACTCGTAGACGGAATGGCCAAAGCCAATAATCTAACTGATACAGAGGTGCGCCGCTTGCTTCAGCAATTTCAGGTAGAAGCACAAGCTGCTCAACGCCAACAAATGATCGAAAAGGAGAATAGTTTCTTAGCTGAGAACCGTGCAAAAGAAGGAGTCAAAGAGACTGAAAGTGGATTGCAGTATATAGTCTTACAAGAGGCAGACGGACCTAAGCCCGCTTCTGCTAGCACAAAGGTGCGGGTCCACTATGAAGGACGTCTGGTAGATGGATCTATTTTTGATAGCTCTGTTCAAAGAGGTGAGCCGATTGAGTTTGCACTTAATGGCGTGATCTCTGGCTGGACCGAAGGTGTGCAGTTGATGTCCGTTGGGTCTAAGTATCGCTTTTTCATCCCCTACAAAATGGCTTATGGTGAGCAGGGAAGACCTCCCCGTATCGGACCATTCTCTACATTGATATTTGATATCGAACTCATCGATATCGTGGAGTAAAGAAAAACAGTTATTCCTAAGAATTAACTTAAGTAAAAAGCCCCACCTTTAGGGGCTTTTCTTTTTTATTGAGATCTCCTAATTTTAAATCGATCTCTCCCAAAATGAGCATCTGTCGCATTGAGGACAACATTCACTTTAAGAATGTATGATATTCGAATAACTTAATGGGATAGTTCAACGTTTCAATTACAAATACGTACAGAGGGGAAAGAACAAGTAGGAGCGCCGATTAGTATATACTATGAGATAAGCGGCGAGGGGAAAAAACAACGATAAAACTATGAGTCAAGTAAACGGACAAGATAGACACGAACAGTTGATCATCATCGGCTCTGGACCTGCAGGCTATACCGCAGCCATCTATGCAGCACGTGCTGATTTAAAACCTCTGATGTTCAGTGGAGAGCAGCCAGGTGGGCAGCTCATGATCACCAATGATGTCGAGAACTATCCTGGTTATCCCAAAGGCATCATGGGACCTGAGATGATGGAAGACTTCCGCAAGCAAGCGGATCGTTTCGGTACACGTATGAAGTACGAAAACATCACAAAGGTAGACCTGGAAGCTACTCCTAAGCGTCTGTGGACAGGAGATGGGACAGAATATACAGCAGATGCTGTGATCATCTCTACGGGTGCCAAAGCCAAGTGGCTAGGTATCGAAGCTGAGCAAAGCTACGCGAACAAAGGAGTCAGTGCTTGTGCCGTCTGTGATGGTTTCTTCTTCAAAGGTACTGAAGTGGTCATTGTAGGAGCAGGTGATACCGCTGCTGAGGAAGCACTTTACCTCTCCAAACTAGCGACCACGGTACATATGCTGGTTCGTCGTGATGAAATGCGTGCTTCCAAGATCATGCAGTCCCGTGTGAAAGCTACGGAGAATATCAAAATCTACTGGAATACAGAGGCTGTAGATATTTCAGGTGAAAATAAAGTGGAGAATGTCCATGTGATCAATAACAAGACCATGGAGAAGTCCTTGATTCCTGCGAGCGCGTTTTTCGTAGCGATTGGACATAAGCCTAGTACGTCCATTTTCGAAGGCCAGCTAGACATGGATGAAGCAGGTTATCTAATCGTCGAGCCAGGTTCTACACGTACCAATGTGGAAGGTGTCTTTGCGAGCGGAGATGCTGCGGACAAGCACTACCGCCAGGCGGTCACTGCTGCGGGGACAGGCTGTATGGCAGCACTTGATGCTGAGCGTTGGCTTGCCACGCAAGAGGCAGTATCTGAAGAAGTTTCTGTAGCTTCCTAAGCTATCGGATATATAAATGAGGAAACGGTCGCGTGCAGACGTGACCGTTTCTTTTTAATTTGTGGCATGAACATCCACGACCTTCACATAGCTTCCCGCGTCATTCAAATTGCGATAGATGCAGGGGATTTGATTCGAAGTATCTATGAGCGAGATGCAGGTGAACTCAAGATCCAGTACAAAGCAGACGACTCTCCCCTCACACTCGCCGATGAGCAAGCCCATCAATTGATTGCTACACGCTTACAGGCCTTGACCCCTTCTATCCCGATCTTATCTGAAGAAAGTGAGGAGATTCCCTTTGAGGAGCGGAAGTACTGGCAGCAGTTTTGGCTGGTAGATCCTTTGGATGGGACCAAGGAGTTTATTTCAAGGAGTGGAGAATTTACTGTAAACATTGCGGTGATCGAAGAGGGACGTCCTGTGTTGGGATGTGTCCATGTACCGATGACAGGTGAGACTTTTTTTGCTGTAGAGGGCAAGGGTGCATTTCAGCATGTAAGGAACAAAAAGAGGCAGATTCACTGCGATCCTTTTGCACCTCAAGCTGCGGGTTTACGACTGACCTGCTCTAGGAGTCACATACGAGAGGGAGAGAAAATCTACATGCAAAGGTTCAAGGACCCTGTCACTATCCCTCAAGGAAGCGCTTTGAAGATGTTGCGGATAGCAGATGGCAAAGCCGATGTGTATCCCCGATTTGGACCTACGATGGAATGGGACATTGCCGCAGCAGAGATCATCCTCTCGGAGGCAGGAGGACATACTTTTCAGGCAGCAGATGGAAGTCCTTTATTCTACAATAAAGAGGATCTGTACAATCCGCATTTTATTGCTTGTGGGAAACTAGACGAAGCTGAGCGTGCCTTGCTTCTTTGAGCGGGGAGGTAGATAGATATGTTCGATGACCCGCAAACGTCTATTTATTTACTTAATAATCTAGGACTTACCCATTAGCTAAAGTGTCTAAAACATATTAATTGATTAGCATATAAAACCCTCCTGCGAATAAGGCCGCAAGAATGGTATTGAAAAAATTGACGGTATCATTATCCATCAGACCACTACGCTGCAGCGTCGCACCGAGGACAGAATCTGCGTAGTTGCCTACTACTCCTGCAAGAACGATTCCCACCATACCTATCCAAGTAGCGTGCGTCCCCATAAAAAAAAGTAACCCAATGATCACGCTCCCTACGAATCCTGCGAAGGTTCCCTCCCAACTAATGGCCCCATCTCGGCCTCTTTGCCCAGGTTTGCCCGTAAGTACATGGACGTAGCGTTTGCCGTAGACATTTCCCAGTTCAGACGCGAGAGTATCCGAGGTGGCCGCGGCCAGTGTAGCAGCTGCCATAATTTGCAAAAGGGGGGCTTGTGTAGGAAAACTCCAAGCAAGAAATCCCAAAAGCCCTGCAACTCCTCCATTGGCCAAGGCATTATTGATGGAACGTTTGCCTTCATTTTCCTGTAAAAGACCTGCCTGCTTTTTCTCTCCTTTTTTCCATGAAGATGCGACGGTTCCTATGACAAAGAATACAAAGAGCAGCCCCAGCAAAGGGAATCCCCCTCCTAAAAATAGACCCGAGGCAATCACGCCTCCTGTCATTGCGCCGATGACATCTATCTTGCCGCTAGCCCAGCTGAGTACTACAAAAAGTCCGACGACAGCGAATCCTGCTATGAAGTTTGTCGGGAAAAAGAATGCACCATGCAGGATGAGCTGATATTGGATAAATGCCCAGACTGCGGCAAAAATCGGAACGGAGAAATTGTCATTGATCAGGCCAGGAATTGTCTCTACGATAGCAGAAAGGAAGAGCGTGACATAGACGATGAGAAACCACTTTTCGATGGGGAGATCTAGGAAAATGGAGGAGGGCAGCAAATGAAGGAGTCCCATAGTACCGCCTAGCCCCCCTACAAAAAACATGAGGGAACCCATGATCGTTTTGTGTGGATTCCACGGAATGGGATAGCGCTTCATGATTTTTCCAAAAATCGATGCGAAGGCATCACCAAATCCCATCGCTCCCCAAGCGATGGCCATAAAGACTTGTTGTCGAAAGAAAATCAGACTGATCAATGTGAGGCTTATGGGATACAACACAAGGCCTAGGTCTATATTTCGGAATTGTTGCCTGTCGGATTGCAGCTTGTCTCCTCCGATGCGTGGCAGAACGAAGTAGACAAAGAGGAAGGCTGTGAAAGCGGCAGCACTGATGGCCCAAGGCGGGATCCGCCCGATAAACAAGGCAAAGCCAATCATGGCTAGGTGAACAAATTTTCTCTTATAATGCTGCGTCATGATGGAGAAGAAAAACCTGAGGATGAGCTGCTTTCATATTATTTCCTTTTAGGGAACATATACCGTTTTCAACGGTTTTTAAATATACCTTTTTGTGTTACTTTTGAGTTAATCACAAGCAAATAACCTTCAACAAAATAAGAACAATTATGGCTTTTACGCTTCCTCCTCTTCCTTATGCAAATGATGCGCTAGAACCACATATTGATGCGCAGACAATGGAAATCCACCATGATCGTCACCACGCAGGATATACAAATAAGCTAAATGCTGCTGTCGAAGGTACAGAATTGGCAGATAAGTCTATCGAGGATATTCTTGCCAGTGTATCTTCTGCTTCTACAGGTGTCCGTAACAATGGAGGTGGTTTCTTCAATCACAGGCTTTTCTGGGAGGTCATGGGACCCAACGGAGGCGGAGCACCTGAAGGAGAAATTGGTGATGCCATCAACTCTGCTTTTGGTTCTTACGATGCATTCAAGGAAGCTTTTTCTAAAGCGGCGGCTACGCGTTTTGGTTCGGGATGGGCATGGCTGATCAAAAAGGCCGATGGCTCTCTCGCAGTTACCTCTACACCCAATCAAGACAATCCCTTGATGGATGTAGTGGATGAAGCAGAGCGCGGTACGCCGATCCTAGGTCTTGACGTCTGGGAGCACGCTTATTATTTGAATTATCAGAACAAGCGCCCAGCTTACATTGATGCTTTCTTCAATGTGATCAACTGGGAAAAAGTGACCGAGCTGTACAAAAACGCATAAGTTTTCATATATTGCTTATACATCACGTCAGCTTTAGCTTTATTATGAAAATGGGTCTGCTGAAAAGCAGACCCATTTCTGTAGATCAAAATAAATATTCTTTTATTTGTATATAGCTGGTAATCAGTTTTATATAAATCATTGATCAACTCTCCTTCCTCAGCACAATTTGTTCCCCATGTTTCTGTACCATCATGTCGTAGAGTTGACGGAGTGCTTCATACTCTTTGCTGAGGTATTGAGATTTATTGAGTTGCATCTGGGAGATCAACTGGACACGGTTTCCCATAGCCATCACATTGAATACGAATGTGGCAGACTTATCGGGTGTAGAGATGCGAACAGGTTGTGGACTCTCCTCGATTACATATCCTTCGGGTATTTCTAAGTTGAGCATATAACTGTTGTTGCGGGCATAGCCAAAGTCTACAGGATATGTCCTCTTTTCTGCTTTGAACGGATTATCTGAAAACTGCTCAAATAGCATAGGCTGGATATACATACGGTCCCCTGCGGTCTGCACATAGCCATCTGTTTCCATCTGGAATTTCATTTTGAAGGGAGCAGTAATTTCTTTCTCTCCATTCACCTCGATTTCTGTGATCTCGATCTCATTTTCGGTATCGATAAAATGATCCATGGCGCATTTGCGTGGATCTTCATCCACATCCTTATAGGCAATCCGTGCAGATGCTCCACTATATCCTTTTTCTGTGAAGGAAAACTTACCTGAGAGTGTTCCATCAGCCGAGAGTTTCAGCGTGGCATTACAGTTGTGTTTTCCGTTGTACTTAGGGGCAAGGGAAATCCACTTATAGCCAGTGGGGGAGATGAGCATCCCTTGACTACCTGTATTGAGGTCATGCCAAGGGAGCATATCAGGACCATATCCATCGGATACGGCATCCATCAAGATATAGTCTTCATCCAGCTTTACATAGGCCAGTACGTGGTTGAACTGGGCATCGTCAGGAAAAAAGCTTTGAATAGCGCCATTGCTTCGGGTGCTGACAATCACAGGAAAGGCTTGATATCCCGCCGCTCTGAGGCCCGCAACCAGCATCAGATTAACAGCTCCGCTTGTAAGGGGTTCTTTTCCACCAGGGAGCGTACTGGAAGATATATTTGTGTACTCACTGAAGTAGTTTCCTTGATTGGTGTTGAATCGGCAGTAGGCATAGACAGTCGCCAGTTTATCCTCATTTTCTCCTCTCGTACTTAGCGCACGATCAAGGACCCTTCGACCCAGGATCTTGTTGAATGCAACCCCACCAAAGCCTGCATATTCGCGGTATTCTTGCGCAATCTCTGCCCAAGTAGAACCTATCGTCTCGGCATACCCAGGGACATTGATACTCTTTAATTGATAGCGAATACGTCCGAAGTAGTTACGCATATTGAGTACATACGCTTCATCCTTCAAACCAGGAATATCTGTTCCTGTATAGATGATCTCACGGTCTGTACCTATTACTTCACTTGGGGCACTTCTTTCCTCTCTATTTAGGTTGGATACTTCTCCTAGCATCATCGGCTGGTAGAAAAAACCGTTGGGAACTTTAAAGGAGTGTCGTGAACGCTTCGTCGGGATAGATTGTTGAAAGTACCATGTGGGAGGATAGGCAATGCCCCCTGTGATAGAGTACTGGTACTCGACAATGGTTCCCTCCTTGACATTGGGAAAGGTAAATTTCTTAATCACCAAACCCCCAGGTTTCTCTTCTTCAAAGAAGCTTTTTCGATCGAGTTTTTGCTCAATCATCTTGCCACTTTCTGTCAAGTTAAAGGTAGAGGCTTTGATGTTACTAAGTAGTTGAGCACCTCCTTCTCGAAAAAATGGAATTTCAACTTCTGCGTAGTCAAATCCTGATTCTTTGAGAATTTTGATTCTGATGTGGTAGTTATTTCTTATACGAATGCCCGCTCCTGGTTGGACAATCATATGTGAATAACCATCACTCAATAGGATAAGTGCTTCCGCGTCGGGAAATACTTCATCCTCTGTCATCTCTAGTTGTGCTTGATCAAATTTTCCGAATCGGTAGAGTTTTTGTCCATAGGAAGGGACTGCAAGGAGGCATAAAACTCCAAGCCATAAGAGGGAGACTTGTTTTTCCATTGTTGTAACTGTAAGATGAAAAGTTGGATAGATTTAAGGAAAATTTAAAGCAAAAATGTCAGAAACCCATAAGATTTCTGACATATATTACAAATTGAACAGAAAAATATCCAACCTTATCTCATATAAGCATGGCGAAAACTGTAGAGGCTGACTGCACCAAAGCCCAACATCTGCATTAATAAAAAAGGCATGTTGCTAAAGTCCTTGAAATAGAAACACATAGCTACGCCCAAGCAAAAATATATTGCCATGATCAGCTCTGCATATACACTCGGTTTGATTCTCCGAGATTTATATTTGACTGCTTTCCAGTTATCAGATCTATTCTTCAAGTTGAATTTAGGTGTCCGTATAAAGGGTGTTCTTTTCCCACTAAAACCCTGTACTACTGCAATGGTATTATGTAGGGAAAGCCCCATGGACAATGCGAGATAGGGAATATAATTGCGGAGAAATCGCTTGAAAGCCGTAATAAAATCGGGTTCACGACGCATGATCGTGAGCATGTAAAACACCGCAAGTATGAGGAAACTGATTAAGAGTAGAGAGACAGGAACAATTAGGAAGTCTATGTCGCCACTGAATACTTCATGCTTCAAATAAAGAAGGGGCACACTCGTTGCACCTAGCATAAGTACAAGTACAAAGACAGAGCTACCTAGTAGGTGCATTGTCCCGTGAAGTTTGTGTAGCAAAGGGATATCCGAACGCCAGATTTGAGTCAGCATCTTCCTTGCGACCTCCGCTCCACCTTTCATCCATCGGTACTGCTGCGATTTGATGGCGCCCATCTCGGCAGGAAGTTCTGCAGGTGCGCCGATCTCATCCACATATTTGAATTTCCAGCCCTTCATTTGCGCGCGGTAGCTCAGATCTAGGTCTTCTGTTAGGGTATCATATTCCCAACCACCTGCGTCGATGATACATTCCTTGCGCCAGACACCTGCTGTCCCATTGAAGTTCATGAAGAATCCCCCTTGGTCACGGCTAAACTGCTCTACTGTAAAGTGAGCATCCAGGAAGAATGCCTGTGCTTCTGTGAATAGAGAATAATCTTGATTGATGTGCTCCCAACGCGCCTGCACCACACCGATATTGTCATCGGTAAAGTTGGATAGCGTCGCACGAAGGAAGTTGGGTCGAGGAACAAAGTCGGCATCAAATATGGCGATGTAATCACCCTTGGCATAATCCAAACCATATCCCAGAGCGCCAGCTTTGAATCCTTTGCGTTCAGGGCGACGGACGTGATGTGCCTGTATACCTCGTGCTTGTAGTTCCTTGATCTTGGCAGCCGCTACGGCTACTGTTTCGTCTGTAGAATCATCCAAAAGTTGGATTTCATAGCGGTCATTGGGATAATCCATATCCGCCATGGCGTCTAGGAGGCGCTCTACCACATACAGCTCATTGAAAATAGGGAGCTGAATGGTGACGAAAGGAAGATTTTCATCTCCTTCGAGAGGGGGGACAGCTTGCGTTTTTTTACGTCTGCGCAAAAATGTTACGATCAAGTGAAGCTGTCCTATGCTATAGAGGACAATCAACACAAGTGCAATCCCATAAATGCTTAATACCAGATACTCAAAGACTTGCATGTGCTCGTCTATAAAATTTTGCTGTAAATTTCCAATCTAAGTATACAAATTGCAACAAAAAGCCTCGATTCGCATCAAGATTTCATCTTGACCTAACATGTAAATAGTAGACTTTTTGGCGCTTCTCTCGTGAAATATCCTTCATACTTCTTAGAGATTTCTTCGTATAAAGCAAAAAACTTGTGATAAGAACTTGATAATGAGAAAGTTGTTAAATATTCTTTCTGCAAGATCTTATACATTTTTCGTATTATTTTTTGGCATCGGCTCTTATATATATTTGATGATGGTCCAAATAATTTTGTAGCCTGCCATAATCGTACCTTTTACCGTTCCCGATACTTTAGATACCCCAATTCGTTTGCGATAATTCACAGGAACTTCAGTGGATGTCAGCCCGTATTTGGCTGCCTTGACCTGCATCTCTACAGTCCAGCCATAGGTTTGATCCTTCATATCTATTGCGAGTAAATCCTCAAATCTGATGGCACGGAAAGGGCCCAGATCCGTAAACAAGGCTCCATAAATCAGTTTGAGTAGACGAGTAGCCAACCAGTTGCCAAAGACCTGCTGAGGTGTCAGCGCGCCACGTTCTCGATTACCTAAAGCCCTGGAACCTATGACCATTTGGGCCTGACCTTCGATTATTGGCGCGGCTAATTTAGGCAATTCTTCTGGATAATCTGAGTAGTCCCCGTCTAAAAAAACCACAATCTCAGGTTGTACATCCTTCGGCTTTTGTTTGAGATAATCGATTCCTTTCAAGCAAGCAAAGCCGTATCCTGGCCGATCCTCGTTTAGTACGGTTGCTCCAGCTGCTCGGGCGGCAGGAACTGTCCCATCCGTAGAGTGGTTATTCACCACAATGATCTCACGTACCCATTCTTTTGGGATGTCTCGTACTACCTTACCTATAGATTTTTCTTCATTAAAGGCTGGTATGATGACATCTATTTGGGGTATGTCTTTGTCCGCTGCTCGTTCCATGTAGGTTGATTCAGACGCTTAGCTCCTTTCCTTGATCTCCATTAGATTTTTACCAAAATCAGGGAAAACTATTTTTTCATCTTTCTGAAATCGCGAAACTACTCTTTTTTTTCGCTAAATATGTCGTATTCAAGGCGAATACGCTCAAAGGAGAAACTTCCGCTTTATTTTTCATTCCTCCGATACTCATTACGATGAAAGAACTGACAGGTCACTTTGAAGTCAATGAAGAAAAGGGAAATGTGTCTTATCTCTCACTTATTCCCCCCGATGCCAAAGCCTATCTAGTCTTGGGACATGGAGCAGGGGCAGGTATGAAGCATGAACACATGGAATCTCTGGCTCATGCACTTGCTGCTGTAGGTATAGGCACTTTTCGGTATCACTTTCCCTATATGGAGCGTGGAGGAGGGGGAAGAGACGGAAAAAAAGTGACGCTGACAACGATAAAACAAGCAGTCAAAACAGGAAAAGCAATAGCTCCTGAGCTTGTATTACTGGCAGGGGGACATTCATTTGGAGGGAGAATGACCGCCCAAGCTGCAGTAGATCAATTGATTCCAGATGTCAAAGCACTTATTTATTTTTCTTTCCCGCTGCATGCACCAGGTAAACCCGGAACAGAGAGGGCTGCTCATTTAAAGACGATTTCCCTTCCGCAGTTATTTTTATCAGGAACCAGAGATACATTTGCCAAATCTGACCTATTGCCAGTAGTGACGGAGGGTATAGGAGAAAAAGCCACCCTTCACTGGTTAGAAGGTGCAGATCATAGCTACAAAGTGTTGAAAAGGAGCGGGCGCACAAGAGAGGCCATTTACCAGGAGGCTGGGGAGAATGCCCAAAGCTGGTTAAAAGGGTTGGCAGATCTTGAAATCATATAGCCAAATACGGGAGGTGTTGCTAGGTACAGGCCCTTCAAAGCAATCTTTTATCCTCCTGCTTCTTTGTTATAACAACAATCGCCTCCGAATGGGGTTGATCATAACAAAAAACTTGTGGCGAATATATTGATGCTTCACGGCAACGGAGGCGGTAAAACCAGGTTTCTCCCTTTTCTTCAATTAATGGAGGGTGAGGACAGGTACAAGTTTGTCATACCTGACCTGAGCGGATTTGATGGAAGGCCACTACCTGCTACAGCAAACTATTGGGATGTATTTTTGGCGGATATGGAGCGAGCCATGGGGAAAGAAGAGGAATGGATCATATACGGTCATGGCATCGGGGGATCACTTGTGATGGAATGGGCCAAACGGGATTACACATTTCCCAGTGGACGCAGAATTCAGCCACAAAAAATCTTCCTTCATTCGGTTATAGGTGCCTCTCTGCATGTCCGCTTCTTCCCAAAACTGATGAAACCGATGTTCATACGTCGTGCAATGCAAAAGTTGATTGTCGCTCCCTTCATGCGTCCGATCTGGAGGAAGCGGCTATTTTTACAACCTGAAGAAATAGACTCGGTCATTTTGGATCGATTCTTTGATGACTATGCACAATGTGCAGCTTTTCCCATCTTTTTTGATTTGATCACCGTAGATTGGTACCGAAAGATTCGTAAAAAGATCGGGCAGGAGTCCTTTCATTTTATTTGGGGGGGGAAGGAGCGCGTGGTGCAGGCGAAGCACTTGGGACTGTGGAAAGCCGATTTTCCTCAGAGTACTTTTTCAGTAGTGGATGATTGGGATCACTTTCCTATGTTGGACGATCCGCTAGACTTTAGGGAAAAAATTCTCAACTTCATTCAAGGATGAGCAAGCTCGATCAATTACATACCATCAAGAGACTCGGCGTCCCTACTCCTCGATTTGTAGGGATTTCCTATGAGGACTTTTGTGCGGGAAGACATCATCGCCTGACGGTCCATCTTTCTTTCCCGATTTCGGTAAGGTCGTCTTTCTCACAGGAGGATGGTGTCAAGCGGTCCATGGCTGGACACTTCTTGACTCGACTCAATGTCAAGCGCAACGAGCTGGATGAGGCAATCGAGGCCGTATTTGCATCCTATCCCCATCGACATGGCCAGTATCTGATCGCGCAGGAAATGGTAGAGGTGCAGGCGAGTGGTGTATTGTTTGCCTACCGAAAGGCTGTATGGAAGATGAATTACTTTGAGGGAATGGGCGAGCAGGTTGTAGGGGGGGAAGTCAATCCTTTGACCATCTTATTGCCTCGTTTTCAATACAAAGATATTTTTTGGTCGGGGATCACGATGCCTTGGAAGCCCTTTCCCAAAGACCATCCGCATAGAGCTTTCGCACGCTCCTTTATCAAGCTCTCTGCTTACACTCAGAAACTCCTCAAGAGCCAGCCTTTAGAATCTCCTTTGGGATTAGACATTGAGTTCACCATCCATAATCACGAGGTATATGTCCTACAAGCGCGTCCCATCACAAATGAGGAAGAGGCAGAAGAGGTCCTAACATCTGCTAACCACAAAGAAATCCTTCCGCCGCATCCCTCTCCCTTGATGACGGCCATTATAGATTCTTGTAGTACACATCTGTTCGCTTATTATCGCAAACTTGACCCCACGCTTCCCAATCGAGATTTCATCCAAATCTCCGCAGGTATGCCTTGGATCAACCTGTCTGCCCTGCTCGATACGATGGTCGAATGGGGCCTGCCCACCGCATTGGTATGTGAGTCGGTGGGAGCAGAAGATCCTTACAGGGTAGGGCTTCGGCCTTGGCAGGCACTGGGAAAGTTCAAGGTATTCATGGCGGTACTCAAAGAGCAGCTCTCAGTGATCGGCCGTACACGGAGATGGGTTCGAGACAAGCAACGTTATCTCCTGCGGGTCATCGAGACGCGCCGCCTCCTCTGGCGCAACAATCCCGACATCGCTTTCAATAACTGGATGACGGACATGCAGGTGGTATATGTGGAGTTGGTTTCGCTGATGCAGGCCTTGACAGGGGCGATGTCAGGACCTATCAAGGTGCTGGCGAGAAGAGGGCGTCTGGATCATCTTTCTGTACAGAGTGAAAGCGGCCAGTTCCTTCAAGCGTTTCAGGATGTGGCACATGGTAAGGTGGAGAAAGAAGTGTTTTTGAAAAACTATGGGCACCGCGGCTTCTATGAATCAGACATTGGGCAGGCTCGATTTTCTGAGTATACAGAAGCCCAATGGACACAGCTGATGGAGTCCATGCAGCAAGGCGGATCGGGTAAAAATGAAGGGAAACCGAGACAGAAAATTTCTTGGTACTCTCGGCCATTTGTCCAGTTGATGAATACCCGTGAATGGTTGCGACATCATGCCATGCGTTACTTCTTTTTGCTGAGAGAAGAAATACAAGCGCATGCAGAAAACCGAATGGGTAAAGAGTTAGATTTTGCGAGTTTTTACCCAGAAGATCTCTCTCAAGTCCTAGATGGCTCTATAGATGCGACTACATTGGCCCAGATCCATTATCCTGAATCGGCTGGATGGGATATGGATGCTTTTTTGAGGAATCAGCACGACAGGCGCCTTCCCTTATCTATACTAGAGACCTTGCAGGGACAAGATGAGGAAGTGCATCCGCAGGGAATCGGTATTTATCCAGGAAAGGTGAAAGGGCAAGTATGGCGCGTCCCAAAGTCGGATCTAGCGACATTGAAGCGCCCTGATTATGAGAATATCATACTGGTGGCAGACTCTTTAGATCCTGGATGGATTCCCTACTTTTTGCAAGTACAAGGTGTTTTGTCGTATGTGGGGGGGATCCTCTCACACGCTTCTATTATTTTGCGAGAGTCTGGTATTCCTTCTGTCACACGCATTCCCCCCCAGCTTATCTTGGAGGAGGGAGAATGGATAGAGATAGATGGAAAAACGGGGGAGGTCACTCGACTACCAGAATCGCAAGAACAGATTCCTTATGCGTGAATTATTGATCATTTTTGTCAAGCATCCCGTCGCGGGTCAGTCCAAAACGCGTCTAGCAGCAGGTATCGGGCATGAGAAAGCGCTGGCTGTCTATCGTGAATTGCTCGCTTACACCTTACAGGTCACGCAGGAACTTACGGTGGATAAGGCAGTTTTTTTTGGAAATGAGATGCCAGCACAGGATCTATGGTCAGAGGCGGGCTTCCCTAGATATGCACAAGTGGGTGAGACGCTAGGTGATCGCATGACACATGCCTTTCAGTGGGGATTCGATCAGGGGTATCAACGTGTGGGAATTATCGGTAGTGACAATGCACGCTTGACGTCGGATATCCTAAAGAAGGGGTTTTTAGAACTAGAAAGCCATGATGCGGTCATTGGCCCTGCGGATGACGGAGGATACTATTTCTTAGCCAAAAAAGAGTGGCTTCCCGCGGTATTTAAGGACAAAGCTTGGAGTACGGATACTGTGCTAAAAGATACCTTGGCAGATTTGGCCACTTTGGGCAAGTATGCTGCCTTATTGCCAACGCTTTCAGATGTGGATTTTGTGGAGGATTTGGAAGGGACGTTTTTGGCACATTATGCGCAGGAGGACTAGTTGGGCCTGTCATAGTCAAAATATCCAAGGAATGAGCATAGAAGTCCGTTTTTGATACTGGACATATGCCTCACCAAACGCCATTTTTAACTTCTTCTCCTCCCATTTGGCTCCTACGTATACATAAAGGCTCATCACAATCGCAGTAGCCAGGCTAAGATCATCTCCCCCTCTGAGAAAATTTCCCCATATCCCAATCAAAATGGCAAAATACAGCGGGTGTCGCACTACTTTGTTGAGCCCGACCGTATGGAGTGCGGTCTGACTCTCCTGTTGTGCCTCTCGTACTTGCCGAGTTCCCGCAAACTCTCCTAGATCATACTGCTGTAAAGCCGTGATTCCTATGACAATTGCAATTCCTATGAATCCCCATCCCAGGAAGGGGCGTTCGGAAATTACAGGATTGGCAGGCCATGTCACATAGAAATAAACAAGGCTCAGTAAACCTACAAAAGCAATGGAATTGTATGTGAGTCGGTAGTAGGGCTTTATTTGGGGAAGATGATAGGCAAACCATTCCTTTACCTGACTGCTAGCCAAGACGCTATGCAGGATCAAATAAATCATCCAGAGTAAGGAAAGTAACAGCCAGAGGGAAAGCATAGGTCGAATATCGCAAATGATCAGGGAAGAAAAAAGGAGGATATAATGGTGGATGTGTGGATGTGCGATTTCCTACAATACATGCATAAAGTAATAAAGTCATCCCTCTATCACTTGCGGGTCTTGTGAGATAGGGATGACTTATTACTTATACAATTTGACCTAAGTACTATTTCTATTCCTGAAGCTGCTGGAATGTATTTAGTCCACATTCCAAAAATGCTTTATACTCCTCTTTGCTCGTGATACCTCCGATTGGTGCATTTAATACCTGCTGGTCAGGAGATAGCAACACGTAAAGGGGCTGGGCATTGTAGTTGAAAACGGTTTCTTCTAGATAAGCCCATTTACTTCCCTCCGTACGGAGTTTCTGCGTACTGACACCATCAGCAGTAGGAACAGTCAATGTCTCAGGAAGCTTGGTACGATCATCTGCATACAGAGAAACCAAGACATACTCTTCGCTGATCATCTGAAAGATCTCTGAATCTGTCCAAACATTGGCCTCCATCTTACGACAGTTTTCACAGCCATGTCCTGTGAAGTCAATCATGATGGGCTTATTTACTGCTTTTGCGTAGGTGAGTGCACTTTCGTAGTCATTCTTATGACACTCGAGTTCTAGTGGACACTCGGATTCTTTTTCAAAAATACTGTAGTGTAGTGGGGGTGGGAAGCCTGCTAAGAAGGGAATCGTGCGTACGAACCCTGGAAGAATCAGTATGACCAGTCCCAGCGTGACGGCTGCTGCTCCATAGCGCCAGCGCGCCAAAGGGAAGGGATTGGGATCGGCTGGAAACTTTAGCCCTCCTAGGAAATAGATAATCGTGAGGATTCCGACAACCACCCAGATTCCAAAAAATACTTCGCGTGGCATGATGCCCCATTCGGAGATGAGGTCTGCCTTGGAGAGAAACTTGATCGAGAGTGCGATCTCGATAAATCCAAGGACAACTTTGAATACACCCAGCCATCCGCCGCTCTTAGGTAAGGAACTGAGCAGGGCGGGGAAAGCTGCAAACAAAGCAAAAGGCAAACCGAAGGCGACCCCGAATCCTGCCAAAGCCGCTGTCAATCCCCATGCGCTCGTCATCCCAGTAGAAGAAAGTGCAATGACGTTTCCTAAAAGGGGGCCTGTACAAGAGAATGAAACAATGACCAGGGTGAAGGCCATGAAAAATATACCTATAAATCCACCTACCGAGCTTTTTTGATTCATAGAGTTGGTGAATCTACTGGGTAGCGTGATCTCGTAGAAACCAAAGAAGGAGAAGGCAAATACGATGAAGACCGCAAAGAAAAAGGAGTTCAAGATGGGATTGGTCGATAGCTCATTGTAGATGCTACCTGAAAGTCCATCTAACAAGTGGAAGGGTAAGCTCAGCGAAAGATAGATGCCCAGGATAGACAATCCATAGATCATTCCATTGATCTGTCCAAGGCGACGATTGGTACTGCGCTTAGTGAAGAAGCTGACCGTCAAGGGAATCATCGGGAATACACAAGGCGTCAGAATCGCAAATAACCCAAAAATGATCCCGCGTAGAAAGACGCCCCACAAGTCTTCGGTATTGTCAGCGGTTGTGGTACAATCTGAGATAGGATCTGCTTTAATCTGCTCAAAGACTTCCGTGATGGAAGCTGCTTCTTTCACTTCTTGGTCGGTAGGAGCCAGAGGCTCCATCTGCCTTCCCTGTCCACTTAAGTCAATGTTGAAATTGGAGTTGTAAGGAATGCAAACCTCCTTGCTACAGGCCATGTAATCGACATACAAATCCAGAACAGGTGTACCTTCTATCTTAATTTCTTGAAAGAATTTCACGTTTCCCTCATACGTCCGTACCTCCATCTGGAAGATTTCATCGTCTTGCATCACCTTGGGAGAACGATCTGCCTGTACAGGTGAGACGATTTCCAGCCCTTTGGCTTCGTATACAAAATCTGTAGGAATCGGCCCCCCCTCTTCCATATCTGGTGCATAGATTTTCCAACCTTCCTCAATCTCCGCACCAAAAATTACTTGATAGTTACCATTTTCCAGTTTGACAAATCCAGGTGTCCATTTTACGTGTCCCTCTTCTGAGGCGGCGGGAATGTCTGGTGAGTTGTCCGTCTGTGCGAGAGGATTTGTCGATATGCTAGGAAAGGCGGGTGTTTCTATTCCTTTTTTCTCAGGTTCTGCTTTTACATCGTCCTTTTGTACGTCTTGTGGCTTTTTTTGCTGAGGTACTTTCGGGTTTTCTTTGGGAAGATCCACTTGATCTATCTTCCCTTTATCGGTTGCTGGTTTTGCAAGTGAGAACGTGAAATCTATATCCTTGGGAGGGAGACATTTTTCATCGTCACAAACCATGAAGGTGAGGTATCCTGCAAACGTTGCTTCATCAGCAGTCAACTTGACTTTTTGCTTGAATATGGCGTCTCCTTCGAAGTAGGCGACATCTGTCTGGAAGAGTTCATCGAAGCCTTTGTGGATTTTTCCCTCTTCTTTGACTGCGCCTTCTAGAGTAGCTCCTAGGGTTTCTTCAAAGGTAAAAGAAGTCGGAACAGGTCCTCCTGCCCCTGTAAATTGAGAATACACATGCCATCCTCGCTCCACACTCATTTCCCAGATCAGCTCAAATTCCTGATCGTTGAGCTGCTTCGTCTTGAAACGCCAACTTACGGGGTCCTCAATCTGGGCATTCAGGGGCAAAATCAACCCCAGCATCAACCCTATCAACCAAATCGTTCTATCCTGCATGTGCATCACCTGTTTTACCTCAATCCACGATTGAGGTTGTTTCATGATATTTCAACGCGTTTTGATCTACACTGTTTCGCTACACGAATGTAGTGAGAGACAAACGTGCTGTTTGAAACGTAGAGGACACTTTGAAAGAATCCTTTACACCCTTTCAAAAGTAAAGTTTAGCTAGAGGAAATGAAAGAGGAAGTAGGTCATTTTGCAGCAGCTACAGGTAAGATGACCTTCCTGACTAGAATATGCTCCGCCATACTGTGTACCTGAATACGCATATACACCGTGAAAGTATCCGTTCCTTCATCGGGAGTGATGGCCAAGGGATATAGGGGATCATTGGACAAGGTGATGAGGCCGTCTCTACTAGAGTACGCAACAAATTCACGTGGGATGCGCTGCTGAACGATATGGACGGAGTTGGCTTGACCGCTCTGTAGAGATTTGCCTTCTTTGATGTAGGTTTTGACAGGGGGTAAATCGAAGGTGTCAATTGCAGATGAGATGAAGCCGACACGCTCTGAGGTGATCTTGCCTGTCGTATCAAAATATTGGGCAAAAAGGATGGAGTCATGCTGCATCAAGGCATAGATGCGGATATCACCCATCGGATAAAACACTTCCATGCTGCCTTCTCGCAGATCTTTTTTCCATTTCTGTTTCATTTTGATAGACCCATCTTCGAAAAATACTTGCTCAATCCCTTCCTTCTTTCCTCGCTTATAGTCCAGTGTTCCCTTTAGTTTGCCACTTTCATAGAAGGTTTTCTCCTTACCCTGTATGATACCTTCGACATAGGGAATTTCTTTTTCTACCGCACCAGATGGATAGAAGGTATACCCCAATCCATCAAAAACGCCTTCCTCATTGATGGGATTAATAGCCTGGATTTGTCCATTTTTATCATAGATCTTTTCAACCTGTGACAGACTAACAAGGGGAATCGATAGGATAAAAAAGATAGTATAAAACCTCATAGATCCTGAGTGTGATTGATGGAAGAAATTTACACGTGGGGGAGAGATAAAACATAGAAATTTGAGGGGAAATCTTATGTAAGGGCAAAGGTAAATAGAAGATGTATTTATTCAGTAAAAGAGGGGGAGATAGAGATCAAAATAAATAAAAGATAAAAACAAAGAGTTTTAAAGTGTTGTCAATGAGTAGATTGCGATTTTTTAAAAGAAAAATTAAAAACCATGCAGCGATTAGACGTTTGTTTCCGTTTGGAGTTACGTATTCGGGAAGCGGGTACTAGGCAGATTAGCCAAACCTCAACACAAACACCCGCATAACTCATAAGAATACATTCAGCCTCCTTACCTCAATGGGCCCCAGAAACACTCGGGCCCATTTTTCTTTTCCCTAATTTCCCCTAAAAAATGCCTATCTTTGGGTTCAGATAAATGGGACTCAACAATAAGAACAACAGAGAATCTAGTCTAAACGTTTCTCTACACCTATCAAGTGTCTACCATGACAAGTCTGTTCTACCTTTGGGGGTCACAACTGGAGCCTAAATATGATTACCTTGAACTACCTTTGAACCTTCCCAAAGGCAGGGAGTTACGTATTTTCAAATAATGACAAGATTAACCTGAGCTTGCTGGTTGATCCTTGTGTGAATAAAAGAGTATTCAAATTGGACTTTCTCAAAGATCTCAATGAATCACAGCGCGAAGCTGTAGTCCATGTCAATGGCCCTCAAATGGTCATTGCAGGGGCTGGTAGTGGGAAGACACGTGTCTTGACCTATCGATTGGCGTTTATCCTTGATCAGGGATTGGCAGACCCCCAAGAATTGCTGGCGCTGACTTTTACCAATAAGGCTGCGCGAGAGATGAAGGAGCGTATCTTCAAACTTGTCGGAGCTCCTGCCAAATCGATCGTCATGGGTACCTTCCACTCGATTTTTTCGCGTATCCTTCGTGTGGAGGCAGACCGGATCGGTTATACAAGTGCCTATACGATCTATGATTCGGATGATCAGCAGCGGATGCTGAAGACACTCCTCAAAGAGCGAAAGATGGATGACAAGGTCTACAAACCTCGTGTCCTATCCAATGCCATCGGCATGGCCAAAAACCGCTTGATCTCACCCAAAGAGTATCAAGAAAATGCCGTAGATGACTTTAATCTGAAGGTAGCTCAGATCTATCAAGCATACGAAGAAAGGCTCTTTAAGTCCAATGCAATGGATTTTGATGATCTTCTCATCAAGCCGATTTTGCTATTTCAGGGACATCCCGACTTATTGTACAAGTATCAGCATCGTTTTCGGTACATCATGGTCGATGAGTATCAGGATACCAACCATGCACAGTATACCCTGACAAATATGCTGGCAGCCGCTCATCACAATATTTGTGTCGTGGGGGATGATGCCCAGTCTATCTATGCCTTTCGCGGGGCCAATATTCAGAATATCCTCAACCTAAAGCAGGATTATCCTGAGTTGAAGACGGTCAAACTAGAGCAAAATTATCGCTCGACCAAGGTCATCGTAGATGCGGCCAACTCGGTCATCAAGAACAACCGAGACCAAATCAAGAAGAAGGTTTTTACGGAGAATGAGGAAGGAGAAAAAATCGCTTTGGTCGAAGCGGTCAGTGAGCAGGATGAAGCCAAACGCGTGACGAGCTTCATCCGCGAGCAAAAGCAAATACATAATTTTTTCCACTATGATTTTGCGATTCTCTATCGTACCAATGCCCAATCTCGTGCTTTGGAAGATGAGTTGAGAAGGGCGGGTTTACCTTATAAGATATTTGGTGGACTGTCATTTTATCAGCGCAAAGAAATCAAGGATGTGGTAGCCTATCTCAAGTTGGCGATCAATCCCAAAGATGAGGAAGCTATCCGTCGCATCATCAACTACCCCACCCGAGGGATAGGTAAGACGAGCCAGGAACGGATCAACGTGTTCGCTGCCGAGCGGGGACTGGGACTGTGGGATGCCCTGCTCAATCTAGGCGAAGCAGGACTTAAGGGTGCCATCAATAACAAGATTCGGGACTTCGTCACCATGGTCAAGGACTTTGGCGTAGCGGCGGAGCGAAACGATGCGTTTCACGCAGCTGCCTACATCGCGAAGCAGTCAGGCATCCTCAAAGATCTGCACGGAAACCATAAAGAAGATAGCTTGACCCGGTGGGAAAATGTGCAAGAACTTTTGAATTCCGCGCAAGCATTTATTGATGATCCCGACAATGAGACACCTGCTTTAGAAGCATTTCTGGCAGATATTTCCCTGTTTACCGATCAGGATCAAGATCCAGATGACAACGACTTCGTGACGCTGATGACGGTACACTCTGCCAAGGGGTTGGAGTTCAATTCTGTTTTTCTGGTAGGAATGGAGGAAAGTCTGTTCCCCAGCTCTATGGCGATGGAAACTCGAGCCGATCTAGAAGAAGAGCGACGGTTGTTCTATGTAGCGGTGACGCGCGCCAAGAAGAAATTGACTATGACTTATGCGCGTTCGCGCTATCGCTTTGGTGACATGCAGTTCAACGAGCCGAGTCGATTTATAGATGAAATTGACTTTCAATACCTCAAACGACCTGAACAAGCAGCAAGAAGGGGGAGCACGACAAATGGTGGCTGGGATACAGGACGCAGATCGGCTGTGTCTCCTACACGTCGCAACTTAAAGCCGATGTCACGTGCAACAGTCGAACCAGGAAAAGCGTCTGATTTTAAGGCAGCGGCCCCTGACGAGATCCAAGTGGGGCAGCAAGTCAAGCATCAGAAGTTTGGCACAGGACATGTACTAGCATTGGAGGGGGCAGGAGGAGGAAAAAAAGCTACGATTGATTTTGCTAGTAAGGGAAAACGTGTATTGTTATTGAAGTACGCCAAGCTACAGATTCTCGAATAGAAAGATGGTAAGGAATTATCCTTTTTCCTGCTGTATTTAAGTCCCTCAAAGATTTATTTGACAAACAACAGGAATTTGTTCTTTTTTGTAAAAGAAAATGAGCTAATGGCTCTATTCGCGTACACACCCGAGCTGATTCATATTCAGACACATTGTATTTATCTGAGAATACCCTTTAAACAGGCCATGTGCTTACCTAAAATTAGCATGCGCCTTTTGTGAAATTTAAACTGTGAGCATTGGTAAGAATCCAATAAGTGAAGCAGAACGAAGCTTCATGTCATATCATTGGAATGATCCTTTCTATCCCTTTTCAAGATGTGTGAAGAACCATCATCCGAAGATGCTCACTTCATTTTAAGTACCTAATAAATAATGGATTATTACATTTCGGAGACGCCGCTCAGGCTGCGTGAGTTTGGCCGTAACATACAGGCCATGGTAGAGTATGCCAAGACAATTGAGGATAAGGAGGCACGCACCCGTGTGGCAAATGAAATCATCCGAATCATGTCTAACCTTAAGCCTTCTATCAAGGACATTCCCGACTACAAGCAAAAGCTGTGGGATGCCATTTTCATGATTTCAGATTATGATTTTGACGTAGAGGCACCTTTTGACATGCCCCTACCCCCTGAGAAGCGTCCTAAGGATACAGAACATATGCCCTACTATGATGGCAGACCCCGCTATCGTCAATATGGTTGGAATGTCCAGTTGATGGTTCACAAGGCGATCGACATGCAGGAAGGTCCTGCTCGCACTGCTTATCTCAACCAGATCGCCAATGCGATGCGCCAGTTTCTCCGTACAGGAGATCGTGAGAGTACGCCTGAGGAGATCATTGCAGATCAGATGAAAGAGATGTCAAAAGGACGTTTGGTCATCGATCCTAATGAGTTGACGATCACGCGTCAGGCGAGCAGCCATCATCATCATAGCAACCACCACCATAGCAGCAGCAATGGAAAAAGCCGCAACAACAAGCGTGGAAATAATCGCGGAGGCGGTAAGCGTCGGAGGAAGAATTAAAGAATGAATCTTGTATAGCGAGAAGCGGCTTTTATGGATGAGCTACAGGAAATCATAAGGGAGATTGATCGAGAGAAGCAAAAACTCGATGAACTCCTTCCTTTAAAGCCCGTCCAGCACCAAGCCTTGGATCAAAAACTAAGATTGGAGTGGAATTTTCACTCCAATCATATAGAAGGCAGTACACTGACGTACGGCCAGACAAAATTGCTTTTGTTTTTTGACCAAACTTCAGGAGATCATCCTGTAAGAGATATTGAAGAAATGAAAGCGCATGATACGGCTGTAGCATTTGTCAAACGCGAAGCCTTAGATACTGAACGGAAGCTTACTGCTCAGTTTTTGAGAGAGCTCAATGAGATCATTCTTGTTCGCCCTTTTTATAAAGAGGCTTTGACGCCCGATGGTCAGGAAACAAGGAAACTCATCACCCCAGGTCAATACAAAACTACCCCCAATTCTGTCAGGTTAGCAAATGGGACGCTTTTTGAGTATGCGAGTCCCGAGGAAACTCCTGCAAAAGTCGCAGAGCTTATCGAACGCTATCACAACGACTGGAAGGCGTATCATCCCATCGTGAAAGCGGCAAGCTTCCACTATCGCTTTGTACGGATACATCCTTTTGATGATGGAAATGGTCGAGTAGCTCGCCTGATCATGAATTACATTCTCCTAGAAAATGGATATCCTCCTATCATCATTCGTACAGACGATAAGAAAAACTACTTATTGGCGCTCAGACGTGCGGATGCAGGAGACCTAGATGCATTCATTTTGTACATTGCGAACCAACTACCTTATACATTGGATTTTTACTTTAGAGCTGCGCGAGAGGAATCTTTGGAGGATGTGGGAGATTTTGAGAAAAGATTGGCGTTGTTGAACCGTTCCCTTGAGACTTCTGCTGTCTCAAGAAAGTTTAAAACGAAAGACATTCTTTACCAACTTGCCGAGGGCTTTATAGCAAATTTCTTAATCGAGCTAGAGAATAAACATAAAGAGATAGCTCAACTTTTTCAAGACTCAGAATCTAGCTATAGGCTAAATGAAGATGAGTTTCGAGCAAATCTTGCCCGAACCTTGATTGCTAGAATATCAACAGTCTTGAAAGGTAGTGTGATAGATGGAGAAATAAAAAAAGAGCGAAAAGGATTTGGAGCACTATTGAGCAGAGAGCAAGAGATCATCATCACAAGTATTCATCAGATAGACTTCAGATTTAGCATTAGGTATCTCAAGAGAGGAAACTCACCCAATATTTCTTTTGCCAGAAAAGGGGCGATCATATTTCATGATGACTACTATATCTATACTTCAAATGGTCAAGTCGTGGGTAAGTATTATTATTCCAAATTGTTCTTTACATCTGAAGAAATAGCACTTTTGGCGGAGGGATTCTGGTCTCCAGTTTTACAACAGATTGAAGACCATTTACAAAAAAACGGGCATTAATCTCCGAATAATCATCTATCCCATACATTCTCTCAAAAGCCTACGATTTCCCATTCCCTTCCTTTATCTTCGAGGCACATTCAAGTTTGAGGGCGCACACAGTGTCTTATATTTTATTAAGCCTTAAAAAAACATGGAATTTTTTGAAGTTGAAGGCGGTCATCGCCTCTCGGGGGAAATCACTCCTCAAGGAGCCAAAAATGAGGCCCTTCAAATCCTTTGCGCAGTCCTGCTCACTCCCGAAAAAGTAACCCTCTCCAACCTGCCCAATATCGTCGATGTCAATCGCTTGATCGATATCCTGCGTTCCATGGGGGTAGAGGTGGAGCAACTTGCCCCTGATACTTATACCTTCAAGGCTGAAAATATTGATCTGGACTATCTTCAGACAGAGGAGTACTGGGCCAAAGCACGTAAACTTCGTGGTTCCATCATGCTGGTCGGGCCCTTGTTGGCGCGCTTTGGGAAGGCATTTGTGTCTCGTCCTGGCGGAGATAAGATTGGACGTCGCCGTGTAGATACACACTTTTGGGGCTTCCAGCAGCTGGGGGCACAGTTCCACTATGACGCAGAGCGCGGGCTGTTCGAGGTAAATGCACCTGGTCGTCTTAAGGGTAAGTACATGCTTCTAGACGAAGCCTCAGTGACAGGTACCGCCAATATCATCATGGCCGCGAGCTTGGCAGAGGGAACGACCACGATCTATCACGCCGCTTGTGAGCCTTATCTGCAACAGCTCTGCAAGATGCTCAACCGCATGGGCGCCAAGATTTCGGGGATTGGATCGAACCTCATCACCATCGAAGGTGTAGAAGCACTCACAGGCTTTGAAGAACCCCATCGCATGTTGGCAGATATGATTGAAGTCGGTAGCTTCATTGGGATGGCGGCCATGACACAGGGAGAGCTGATCATCCGCAATGCCGATGTAGACTACTTGGGAAATATTCCCGAGGTATTTCGCCGCATGGGCGTACAAATGACCATTGAGGGCAATGACATCCACGTACACCAACAAGACGTCTGTGAGATTGAAACCTTCATCGACGGAAGTATCCTGACGGTCTCAGATCATCCTTGGCCAGGGTTTACCCCCGATTTGTTGAGCATCGTATTGGTGTTGGCGACGCAGTGCAAAGGCTCCGTTTTGATCCATCAGAAGATGTTTGAAAGCCGCCTATTCTTTGTAGATAAATTGATAGACATGGGGGCGCAGATCATCTTGTGTGATCCACACAGAGCTTCTGTGATCGGGCTTGAGCGCAAAGTGAACCTCCGAGGTATTTCCATGTCCAGCCCTGATATTCGTGCAGGTGTTGCGCTTTTGATTGCGGCGATGTCAGCAGACGGCGTATCACGTATCTCCAACATTGAGCAGATCGACCGTGGATACCAAAATATCGAACATCGCTTGAATGCCATAGGAGCCAAGATCGTGCGCAAGAGTGTGTAGAGAGGAGAAATGATCCCTTACAGGCAAGACGCCAGGCAAAATATCGTGTATTTAAGGAGGAAATAGGCGAAAGAAGCAAGAACCATCTGCTATCTGACAAATATCTTTCTGGAAAAAAATGTATCTTCAAGTGGGTATTTTGTCTAAAGGGAAATGGATGGGTAGAGCCATTGATGAAAATAAGTCCATTGACCTTGCATTTTCTATATCTTTTCTCTCATAGCAAACACGCCAAAATAAAATGAAGCATATCATCCGTATTGGAACCCTCGCGATAGGTCTCATGTTACTGATGGGATTCAAACCCGTAGAACAGCCAACAGCCCATTTGAATTGGATTACGATCGAAGAAGCGATTGAACTATCTGCCAAGAGTGACAAAAAGATCCTCATCGATTTGTATACAGATTGGTGTGGCTGGTGCAAGGTCATGGAGCGTGACACGTACAGCAAGCAGGAGGTGGTCGACTACATCAACGAGCACTACTATCCTGTGAAGTTCAATGCTGAGCAGAAGGGAGAAGTTGTAGTCAAGGATCATACGTATAAGTTTGTAGCCAATGGACGTCGTGGTTACCATGAGTTGGCGGCTGCTTTGACACAAGGTAAGTTGTCCTATCCTACGACGGTCTTTTTGGATGAGAATCTCAACCTACTGACGAGCGTATCTGGGTATCAAAAAGCTCCTCAGATGCTGCCAATTCTGGCTTATTTTGGAGAAGATGCCTACAAGAATCAGGGTTGGGAAGACTTCTCTAATGAATACAAGACACGTAGTGGAAAGTAAAACCTTTCTCCTATCTCATAATATGCAAGAGGATCTCTAGGGGGTCCTCTTTTTTTATGTACTTTTGAACTTGAAAGGCCACAAAGGGTAAAGTCTCTTTGAAGACTTTAAAAGGTCAGAAATAGAATGATGAACGAACCTTTCATAGCCTCCAATAGTGCGTGCTATTCTATCTTTCATCACGCATACACTGGCCAACTGCTGAACTTACAGAACTGTGATCCATGCTGCAAAACATGCCTTATCAGCGCCTAAATAACCTAACAGGTTGGGGGGTGTTTTTTACGACTGCGATCGTCTATCTCATGACCATGTCTCCCACAGCGAGCTTTTGGGACTGTGGGGAGTTTATCGCTTGTGCCAATGAGCTAGAGGTCACCCACCCACCAGGTGCGCCTTTGTTCCTGTTGTTAGGACGAATATTCTCCATCTTCTCCTTCGGAGATGTGACGATCATTGCCTTCATGGTCAATTTGTTGAGTGCGCTAGCGAGTGCCTTCACGGCACTATTTACTTGCTGGACGACCACGATGCTGGCCCAGAAGGGGCTGCGCATGGCCACTTGGGGAGACCAGACACGCAATATGGGTGCGCTCGCAGCAGGTGTGGTAGCAGGATTGACTTGTGCCTTTGCCGATTCCATCTGGTTCAATGCCGTCGAAGCAGAAGTATACGCCCTCTCTTCTTTCTTCACGGCGATCGTCGTCTGGCTCATGTTCAAATGGGAAGCCCGTGCAGACGAACCCGACCACTGGCGATGGTTGATTCTCATTGCTTATCTAATGGGGCTGTCTATTGGCGTGCATTTGCTGAATCTGTTGACCGTTCCCGCATTGGCCCTATTATTTTATTATAGAAAATTTGACTTCTCATGGCTAGGCCTGACACTTACGATGGGGATATCCGTTGCAGTATTGGCCTTTCTTCAGTATGGCGTCATACAGGAAACCTTCCAGGTCGCATGGGCTTTTGAGAGATTCTTTACAGGGACTGTAGGGGCCAATGGGATGGAAAAAGGCGGATTGGGAATGCCTGTGGGAACAGGGATGACCATCTGGTTTGGATTGATTGTGCTCGTCATTATCGGACTCCTCTACCTCAGTCAACAGAAAAAATGGATCGCACTCAATACTTCCATGCTGGCGCTGACGGTCGTTTTGCTAGGATTTTCATCCTATGCCATGATTTTCGTACGCTCCAACGCCAACCCGCCTGTGGACATGAATAATCCAGAGAATGTGCTCACGTTCCTCAGCTACATGCGTCGCGAGCAGTATGGAGACCGTCCACTCGTCCGTGGTCCACTATATAATGGCCAGATCAAACGAGACAGTAGAGGGGCGGCCCTATATGATGTCAAAGGGCAAAAGTACATTCTCTCACCAGACAAAGGTCAATACATCGAGGATGTAGAAGATATCGAATACCAATACAGAGACAATGACATCGTATGGTTCCCGCGGATGTGGAGTCGAGATCGATATGCTTCAGGTAGCTTTGGTTACATCAATTTTGTGGAGAACAAAGGATCTGATCAACGCAATCCTGCCGATGATCGACCGACCAAAGCCGAAGACTGGAAATTCTTTTTCACCTACCAGCTCAACCACATGTACTTCCGCTACTTCTTATGGAATTTCGTAGGAAGATCCAGCGATGTGCAAGACGATGGATGGGAAGATGGCTTGTTTCGCAGTACGGCGCTCAGGGCAGACAATAAAGGGCATAACCATTACTATTTTTTGCCTCTTTTGATGGGATTATTAGGCTTTATCTGGCAGTTTTCGCAGCGTCCGCGTGATGCAGCCGTTGTGGGGATGCTATTTTTCTTCACAGGTATCGCCATTATCATCTACCTCAATCAGTATCCTGCCCAGCCTCGGGAGCGTGATTATTCCTTCGCAGGTTCCTTTCAAACCTTTGCGATATGGGCAGGTCTAGGAGTGCTCTTTTGGATAGAGTTTTTGAGGAAATATTTGGGGAATATGGCGCTTTGGATTTCAATTGCCTTGGCCCTTTCGGCTCCAATCATTATGCTGATTCAAAATTGGGACGATCATACACGTGCGGGCCGATGGGTAGACATAGAGTTTGGGAAAAACTTGCTGGATAGCTGTGAGAAAAATGGGATTCTATTTACAGGTGGGGACAATGACACTTTTCCCTTGTGGTATGTACAGGAAGTAGAAGGCTATCGGACAGATGTGCGGGTCGTGAATCTGGAATTATTGATCTCTGATTGGTACATCGACAACATGAGGATGCCACACAATGGCGCCGAACCTGTCCCCATTTCCCTCAAGTCAGAAGATTATGCAGGCGAGAAAGGATTATTTGTTTCCAATTTCCCTGCAAGAGACATTATACTTCCCTATAAGAAAGAAGACCTCTTACAAAATGGGGTGATTACAGTAGATGAATCGCCCTTACTCAGCTCGACAGGAGAAATGGTCTGGAAATTTCGTCCGAGAGGGAGCAGCCGTAATCCCTACATTCTTCGTAAGGATCAAGTCCTCATCAACATCATGCAAAATGTTGCCAAAGACGGTTGGAAGCGTCCCATCTACTTTGCCAATTCGATGGGAGGGAGCAGCTTCTTGAACCTGTCCGACTACTTCCGCATGGAAGGACTAGCCTATCGTGTGGTACCTATCCAAAAATCTTCGAAGACACCCAATGACATTTATTTTGGATGGGTATCTCAAAAGCGTATGGAAGCGACCCTTCGTAGCAAGCTCGCCTACACAGGGCTGGATGATCCCTCTGTAAATCATGACGAGCATATCCGTCAGGTCATCATCGGCAATTATCGCAACTGTTTCATTCGTCTCGCCAATACCTATGGCGATCAAATCGTGGCCTGGACGACGGAGAACCGAGCCTTGATCGATTCGATGAAAAATGGGAAGATCGCGCAGGATACAGCTCAGGCCATCATCAATAGGAATAATCAACAGATTACCTTTGCGCAAGGAAAGGTGAAAGAGCTGCTCAACGCGTCGGAGGAAAAAATGCCTTCGAGTGTAGTCGAAAAGCCCATGAATCTGCATTTGACGGAGTTTCAATTACTTGACAGAGCGAACCTGAAAGATGCGATGGTAGAGCAACTGAATCGAATGGTTCCCTATGCAATGGATCAGGTGGAGGGATACACCCAAGACAATATTCCTATAGATAATCGAAACTTGGCCATGCGCGGCGTGTTATTGGGGATTCAGTTTATCAAAAATATAGATCAAGCTCAAGCGGAGGCGTGGGCCAATGAGTTGTACGACCGTACAGGCAATCAGGTGGGATTACAGCTGCTTCAACAGCAGTAGCAAAGAAGGATTAAGTGCAAAAAATGAACGAGAAGCAAAAGCCAAATGTGATATACGGCGTCCATCCTGTGATGGAAGGGCTGAGTCAGGGAATGGAGATCGAGAAGATTTTCTTGCGTCAGGGTTTGAGTCCTGAGCGGGCCAGTCAGATTCGTAGTGCAGCTAAGAAGCAGGAAATTCCTGTCCAGGTGGTTCCCGAGGAGAAGCTTCGTCGCCTTGTCGGGCGTGTCAATCATCAGGGAGTAGTGGCTTTGCAAGCATTGATTACCTATCATGAGTTGGAGCCGCTGATCTTATCGATTCAGGAGAAAGGTGAAGTTCCGCTTCTTGTGATGCTAGACGGTGTCACGGATGTGCGCAACTTCGGCGCGATCGCGCGGACAGCAGAGTGCATGGGAGCGCACGGCATCATCGTGCCTCGGCAGGGTTCGGCCCCCGTCAATGGAGATGCAGTCAAAACCTCAGCGGGTGCCCTAAAATATTTGCCGATCTGTCGGGAAAAGAATCTGGTAGATAGCCTCATGATGCTGCAGGCCTACGAAATCCAGACTGTAGCAAGTACCGAAAAAGCTGCGGATGGGATCTATCAAATAGACCTCTCCAAACCCACTTGCATTGTCATGGGAGCGGAGGATAAGGGCATTTCTTCTCAGCTATTAAAGCGCGTAGACTTTCTTGCACGTATCCCTATGAAAGGGAAAATCGAATCCTTGAATGTGTCTGTTGCTGCAGGGATGATGCTCGCAGAGGTGAGTCGGCAGCGAGTGTAAGCCAGTCTTACAAATCCTCTCAAATGACACTTGATTCTCCCCCACCCTTATTTATCTTGTGGTGTGCGCAAATTTTTTTGCATCATATGGATGATGGGGCAAGTACTGCTTGCTCAAAACAGCTTTGAGAAGGTGACCATCAAAGGCTGGGAAGCGCATCCCGATTATCCACGGCTGATACGCTCGCTGAAGACTGTCAATGACAGTATCAGGCTTGTCCAACAGCTTAAGACTTTCCAACTTTTGCAAGAAGAGAAGGGCTGGGCGGAGATCCGATGGGATTCTATTGTCATCAAAGATCAACAAGCGCAGGTAAAAGGATACCTAGGGCCTATTTACAGCTTAGAGGAAATTACGTTTCAGGGAATCGGGGAGTTATATTTGGAGAAAGCAGGCCTCAAAAATTTTACGCGAAAGCGACGACCTCTGTATTGGCCAGCACTAGAAACACGACTCGATATTTGTCTGCAACTATTTCAAGAAGAGGGCTATCCTTTTGCCTCATTTCTCCAACAAGACCTCCAGTATATTCCGCACAGTAGAGATACCATAGGAGTGGCTGTCGTCTATCAGTTTGATACAGGTCCATTTGTGACGATGGATACGATTATGGTGAAGGGAAATATTAAAGAAAATCCGCGATTTATCTATAACCTTATTCGTCTAGCTCCTCAGGATGTATACAAAAATCAGCGGATTCGAGATATTCCCTCGATTCTTAATAATTCGATCTACTACCAAAATGTAGGGCCTGCCAAAATTACGTTCACACCTTATAAGACGGCTCGATTGGAGCTAGACTTGGAGCGCAAGAAGTCGAGTAAGTTTGATTTACTGGTAGGCATTCTTCCTGCCCAAAATGAAGATCAAACCTTGCAGTGGACGGGAAGCGGGGATATTCTGCTGATCAGTCCCTTGAGTTTGGGGACGGTCTTAGAGTTTCAATTTGATAAACTGGTCGAAACCTCCCAGCGCACCTATGCACGATTGCAACTCCCTTATATCTTACGCACTCCCTTTCGTGCAGAGGCATCTATCGAACTCAATCGCCAGCTGAGCGACTTCCTTACGGTACAAGGCAATTTTGCAGGTTTTTACAGCCTGAGTCCCTTTCTCAATGCTAAGTTTTATTTCCGCACGCGCAACAGCCGATTGCTCCAAGATGCTTTGGTAGATACGACGGGCCTGACGGCTGCCTTGCTCGATGGCAATCGAACCTCTGTCGGGGCAGGCTTGACTTACGACAATGTCGATTACAATATCAATCCTTCGAGGGGATGGACAGCCGATCTTGAGATCGGAGCAGGGCAGAAGACCATCAACGACAACAGAAGCCTTCCTGAACGCTGGTATGAAGAGGCTATTCCCACACAGCCGATTCAGGAAGTGACACTCGATATACATGGCTACTATCAACTTGCTAGGAGGCATATCTTACATGCAGCCAATCGTACCTACTGGCTGGGGGCTAGGCAGTACTTTGAAAATGATCAATTGCAGGTAGGAGGAAGCCAAAGTATCCGTGGATTCAATGAAAATGAATTTTTCACAGATTTTTACTCATTTTTTACCTTCGAATACCGCTT
Source organism: Bacteroidota bacterium (assembly GCA_038527485.1). Taxonomy (GTDB): domain Bacteria; phylum Bacteroidota; class Bacteroidia; order J057; family J057; genus JALEFZ01. The sequence continues at coordinate 31,190 of JBCBFT010000002.1, read as the reverse complement.
TCAATTGGAAAAACGGTCCTTTTTGTATGCCTTTGCCGATGCTTCCTATCTCCGTAATCAGGTGCGGGGAGAACAATTATTTCCTTGGGGGACAGGGCTGGGGATGCAGTACGGCACCAAGACAGGCCTGCTCACCTTGACATATGCGGTGGGGCGCGCTGCAAATATTCCTTTACAACCTAGTAGGGGAAAAATTCATATCGGATTTATCAATCAGTTTTGAACCTGGACCTTATATTTGCTTTCTCATACTTGAATCATCGCGTTGAAATCCCACCAACTCCATCAATTGCTCATTGCCGCTGCGGGCGCGCTATTTTTCCTGCCCTTTTTGGGAGGTGTGCATCTCTTTGATTGGGATGAGATCAATTTTGCCGAGGTGGCGCGAGAGATGATCGCATCGGGAGACTATATGCGTGTGCAGATCGACTATGAGCCCTTTTGGGAAAAGCCTCCCTTTTTCTTCTGGCTACAGGCCTTGAGCATGAAGCTCTTTGGCGTCGGCGAATATGCTGCTAGGTTTCCTAATGCGATCTGTGGGATCTTGACGCTCGTTTTTCTATATCGGGTAGGCCGCAAACTTTGGGATGAGAGAATGGGACTACTCTGGGCAGGGGCTTATTTCGGTTCTATTTTACCCCATCTCTACTTCAAATCGGGTATCATTGATCCCTGGTTTAATCTCTTCATATTCTCTTCCCTCTATCACTGGATTCTTTTTCATTGGAAGCGAAATCATGTGGCAGGAATCTCCCTAGACAAGTCAGCGCGTTACTATCTCATCGTCAGTGGACTGATGATGGGAATGGCCATGCTGACAAAGGGTCCCACCGCCTTTCTGGTGTTTACTTTGATCGGAGGGGTTTATTGGGTATGGTATCGCTTGGCGAAGCTCGTCTCTATATGGGAAGTATTCCTCTTTGGCATATTGGCAGCTTTGCCTTCGATGATGTGGTACGGGGTGGAGGTTGTGCGACAAGGACCAGGGTTCTTGGTAGACTTTGTGTTGTATCTCATTCGCCTGGCGAGTACAGAAGATGCGGGGCATGGAGGATTTCCTGGCTACCATATAGTGGTGCTTTTGGTGGGATGTTTTCCCATATCCATTTTTGCCATTGGGGCAATGCTACCCTTTAAAGAGTCGCATCCGCATCATCGTGATTTACGACAGTGGATGTTGATCATGGTCGGTGTGGTAGTGGTATTATTTTCATTGGTACAATCCAAGATCGTACATTACTCCTCCCTGGCTTATTTTCCTCTCACGTATTTAGGTGCACGCGTCTGGTACGGACTCATCGAAAGCAAACACCAACCAAGTCGGTGGATGACCATCAGTTTTTGGGTGATAGGCAGCCTTTTTGCAGTGGCTTGTTTGCTATTACCTATCTTGGGTAGCCAGCCAGAAACGCTCTTGCCTTATGTTCAAGACCCTAACGTACAAGAGATTTTGAAGTATCCTGTATCTTGGGGGGCAATGGACTTTCTTCCTGGTATATTGTGGTTTGTGCTATTGATCGTCACACAATTCTTTTTCTCCCGAAAGCAGCATGTGAAAGCCATTGGGATACTTATAATGGGCATTGGATTGTTGATCTCTGTCACATTAATATTTTTTATTCAGCGGATTGAGGGATATTCCCAGGAGGCAGCGATTGCGTTTTTTGAGGAAAAAGGAAAAGAAGACGCATATTTGATTTCTTTTGGATACAAGACCTATGCCCAGTTGTTTTATGGTCGCAAAAGCTTTGACCCTGACAATCCTAAAACATGGCAGACAGCTGCTGGGACACTCATGAACGAGGAATTAGACAGGGATTTATATGTCGTGACCAAAATCCACAAAGCCGATCAGTTAAAAGAAGTTTTTCCCCAGATGGTCGAAATAGGAAGAGATCGAGGCTTTGTGTTTTTTAAGAAGGAAAAAGTGAAAATAGAAGGAGTAGATTGATGGACAAGGTATTGGAATATAAGAAAGTAAGCTCAAGTCAAGCGTTTTATCAGCAAAAATTACAGGAGGGGCTTTCAGCATTGGCATCCATCCAAAAGCGTTATACCACCCTATCCTATGCACGTGCATTGATCTTCTTGGGGGGGATTGCCTTGGCGTACTTTGTGTTTAAAGCGGATCCCCTCTTCGGTATTCTGACGGGGATTGCGGTGCTTATTGGGTTTCTCTATCTGGTAAAAATCCATAATGATGTCGCACAGAAGCGCAGCCATCTTCAGCGGATCAATATCATTTGTGAAAGGGAAATCGCAGGACTTGCGGGGGATTTACATGCGTTTGATGGAGGAGAGATGTATGCAGAGCCAGGGCATCCTTACACCTTTGATCTGGATATTTTTGGAGAATCTTCAATTTTTCAGCTCATCAACCGAACGGGTACACCCCAAGGGCGAGGAAGGCTGGCCCATTGGATGAAGCATCCGTTACAGGAAAAAGTCGCCATCGAGCAGCGTCAAGCGGCCATCCAGGAACTGAGCCATTGGACCGAGCAGGGACTAGCGTTTGAAGCTAAAGCCATTGCACATCCTGGAGAACCAAAGGATATGGAAGATCTCCTTGCGTGGAGTTCCATTCCTCCTCGTATGCACAATCGCTCCATCTTCAAAGTATTGATTTGGGTGTTTCCGATTCTGTGGGGCTTGAGTATGATCGGCTGGATTCTTCCTGATTTTGAGGCTTTGCGTCCTATTCTGGGACCCTATCAGATCCCTGGTACAGTACCCTTGTTCCTTTTCTTGTTACAATTGGGCATCGTCGGGACTCAAATCGGCCATACCAATCGCGAGCAGGAACAGCTGGCCCGAAAGTCGCGCCTACTTAATCAATATGCAGACCTCCTCACCCTCATTGAAAACCTCTCACCTCAATCCGAATACCTACAAGCACTCCAATCAAAAATCATCGTAGATGGTGAAAAAGCTAGCGAGCGCATCGCCGCACTTGGAGAGCTGACCTACCGATTCGAACAACGCCTCAATGTCTTCATGGGGATTCTCCTCAATGGAACCGTGATGTGGGATTTTCGCTATGTCATGCGGTTAGAGAAATGGAGAATGGACAATCATCAAGCCTTGGCAGAGTGGCTAGACCAGATTACAGAGTGGGACGCCATTTGGAGCCTGGGACGCTTTGCTTTTAACCATCCTGAATATACATTTCCCGAGATCAAAGAAGGTGATTTTCAGTGGAAAGCAGATGCCTTAGGACACCCTTTGCTAGATCCTGTCACAAGAGTCGACAATGACGTGGAGATTGCGCAACCTGGTCAGTTTCTGATCATCACAGGTGCAAATATGGCAGGTAAAAGTACCTTTTTGCGTACAGTAGGGGTTAATCTGATTCTCGCCATGCAAGGCCTGCCTGTCTGTGCACAGCAGATGACAGTAGTTCCTGCTGAGTTGATGACGAGTATGCGCATCACAGATTCGATTGCAGATCACGAGTCGTATTTTTATGCGGAGCTGAAACGCCTTAAGTTCATCATTGACAAGCTGCGGGAAGGAAAGCCGCTATTCATCATTGTAGACGAGATGCTCCGAGGGACGAACAGTAAGGACAAACAGCAAGGTTCACGTCAGTTCATTGAGCAACTCATCAAGCTGCGCGGCATGGGCATGATTGCAACGCATGATTTGTCACTAGGGACACTTTCGGAGGAGTATGGCGATCTCGCGCAGAACAAGCGATTCGAAATCGATATGACGGGAGGTAAGCTGACCTTTGATTATTTGCTACAGGATGGTGTTTCCCAAAACCTCAATGCTACCTTCTTGATGAAGCAAATGGGGATTATGGAGTAGATCAACATTCCACAATACTACCGCAAACCTTCCTTCCTTCGCTCAAATTCCTGTTTGAAAATCGGCTCCAACATGGCGGCTAATTGGTTGACCTCTACTCCCTCGATGGATTGCCCCGCATAAATGACGCGATCAGCTAGCTTGGACGCTTCTAGTAGAACTTCTTGCTGATGAGGGGCGAGATGGTCTAGATCCTTGACCCTTTGCTTGAGTTCAGTCGTGGTCAGGCTTCGTAAGTGGTAGGTATCTTTGGGATCGAGGTAAGATTTCCAGAGGCTGTTGAGCGCTTCTACGCGTGTAGGGACATCTTTTTCTGATCCGACGCGCTCTAGCTTACGCTGAAGCAAGGCATACTGTCGCTTGAGCTGGCGCAGGGTGAGCTGACGCTGAAAAGGCTTGCGCAGCGCGAAAATCAATAGGGCAAGAAGCCCTATCCCTCCCATCGTAGCCAAGGTGACCATCACATAGTTGGGCGGTGCATCTACTGGCAATATACCCTTCTGAGCAACAAGCTCTATGCTTCCGTCAAAATCTACTACTCTATGATTGATGCGTACGCTGTCGGTGGAGGTGTAGCCCCATACGGTATCTCCTTCGAGGACATACCCATAAGGCAGCCGAAGCTGCTGTGTGTTGCGAAGCTCGAAGGTGCGAATCCAGTATGTGGCAGCATCAATGGAGTGTCCCTGCTGCGTGAAAGTAGGATCTGCTTCTACGCGGATACGTTCAAAAGGGAGAAAGTCTTTGCTCTGGTGAGGAAAAAGAACCACCATATCCGAAGGATGCTGAATCTCAAGTCGCAATCCTACAGGCATACCGATCGCTGTGGTATCAGATACAAAGTGTAAGTCCACACGAATATCCTGTGCCCAAAGATAGGGTCCCAAAATCAATACTAATCCTATGAGTAGTCTTCTCCCCATGTTATATTTCTCGCTACGACTCCAAATACTGAAGCTGAATCAGTTGACCTTTTTGCCTCGTCCTTCTGTTTCGCTCCCTAAAATAGCGTTCCAAAACGGGTAAATAATCCTTTCTTGTATTAACTGATAGATATCCGATCCCGTTTCGCTTGCAAAGGTCTGCCAGTCGAAATTCAATCCGAGCAAAACTCTCGCTCAACTGCTGCCTATAGCCCATATCGCCTGCATTGAGCCAGTGCTGGCGATTGGTTTCGATGTCCAAGACAGGGATGATGCCCGCCCCTTCGTGAAAGACTTCATTAGGGTGAAACAGGCGAATGAGAATGACCTCATGCTTTCGACTCAGTTGTACCAGCTTTTTCTCATAATCACTGTCCAAGAAGTCAGAGATTACAATCAGGATACTTCGTCGTTTGAGGGTATGCTGGACAAGATCGAGTGCGCGCGAGATACGCGTTCCCTCGCTTTTTCCTTTAAAGGTCAGTACACCACGAATGATTTTCATGATGTGCTTGCGCCCCTTGTCAGGTTTGTAGTACTGCTCAATCTGATCCGTAAAGGTGGCCAGACCAAACTTGTCACTATTTTTGAGCGAAGAAAACGCTAGGATGGCCGCCAATTCCATCCCAATCAATCGCTTATTTTCCTCTGCAGGCCCAAAATCTCCTGATCCACTGATGTCAAATAAGACGAAAAGGGTCTGCTCTCTTTCCTCGCGAAATTTCTTGATGTAGGGCACGCCCATCTTAGCAGTGACATTCCAGTCAATCGTACGGATATCGTCTCCGTATTGATAAGGTCGTACCTCATCAAATTCAAGCCCCTGACCTTTAAATGCAGAGTGGTATTCACCTGCAAAAGTGGAATCTACCATTTTGCGGATCTTGATTTCGAGCTTACGGACCTTTTTCAGGATATCTTTCATCTTTTACTTATAACATTCGCCTTCAGCGTCCCGAGATTTGAACCTCGGGATCTTTTGAGGGAAAAAGAAGCAAAACCCAGCGGAGTTTAAGCCCTACGCCACTTACATCCCCCTACCGAAAACTCCGCGGCCAACGCCTCCCCAAGTGACCTATTACTAGGCTTTAGAATAATGCTTGATTATGTGGTTTCAGCACGGGTTAGTGTCTATATAAGAGAGCATAATACCAATAGATCGATAAAAATATGAAGCTAATTATACCGCGATTGGTGCTTTAATGCTGGGATGCGATTGATAGTTTTTGAGCTGGAAGTCGCTGTACTGGAAGGAGAAAATATCCTTTACTTCAGGATTGATCTCCATCGTGGGGGATGCGAAGGGCTTCCGACTCAGTTGTTCTTTTACCTGGTCAAAATGGTTGTGGTAAATGTGCGCGTCACCAAAGGTATGGACGAAGTCGCCTGCTTGCAGACCCGTGACTTGTGCCATCATCATGGTCAGCAAGGCATAGGAGGCAATATTGAAGGGTACGCCTAAGAACAAATCTGCGCTACGCTGATAAAGCTGGCAGGAAAGTTTCCCTCCTGCTACATAGAATTGAAACATGGTATGGCAGGGGGGGAGGGCCATATGCGGGACTTCTCCGACATTCCAGGCGCTGACGATGATGCGTCGAGAGCTGGGATTATGGTGGATCATGTCTACAGCCTGTTGGATCTGGTCTATGGTCTGTCCGTCTTTGGTTGGCCATGATCGCCATTGTACTCCGTAGATAGGACCTAGTTCGCCATTTTCATCTGCCCAATCATTCCAAATACGGACGCCATTTTCTTGCAGATAACGCACATTACTTTCGCCTTGCAGGAACCATAAAAGTTCGTGAATGATCGACTTTAGGTGGACTTTTTTCGTAGTAATAAGTGGAAAGCCCTGGCTAAGGTCGAATCGCATTTGATGGCCAAAGATACTTCGGGTCCCCGTGCCTGTGCGATCTCCACGGTCTGTCCCATGATCCATGACATGTTGCAATAAGTCCAAATATGTCTGCATGACGATATAGCAATAGTGATGTGAAATGCGTTACTTCGCGCTTTAACGTATACAATGTACGAAATATTCTTACCCCCTAGTATATGGTGGGCTGATCTGATCAACTATCCAGATGAAAGGCAAAAAAGTTTCTGAAACCTATACCCTCAAGACTGAGCTGGTCCTACCTAATGATACCAACAACCTCAACAATCTCATGGGGGGAAAGCTGCTGCATTGGATGGATGTGGTGGCAGCCATCTCTGCGCAGCGTGCGACCAATCGTACCGTGGTGACGGCAGCGGTGGATTTTGTAGAGTTTCGGGCTTCGATTCCTTTGGGCTCGATCGTAATGCTAGAGGCGCGTGTCACACGTTGCTTTACCTCCTCATTGGAGATTCGGATCGACGTGACGTGCGAGAACCTTTCCAATGGTGAGCGCAAGCAATCGAATACGGCCTACTACACTTTCGTCGCTGTGGATCAGTCGGGGAGACCGATACCTGTGACGCCGGTCATCCCAGAGACTGATCAGGAGCAAGAATGGTTCGAGGAGGCAGGGCAGCGCCGTGAGTTGAGGCTTTTATTGGCAGGTCGCATCAAACCTGATGAAGCTACATCCTTAGTGGAGGTATTTAGCAAGGTGTTGAAGAATAAAGAATAGAAAATGAAGGGGGGCATTTATTCATTCTTCCACGTATATGCTAGTCCCAAGCGAATGGTGCCCTGCATAGGATGATTTTCTTGCAGCGGAAGTAGATAAGCCCAATCTATAGAGATGTCTTTGATGCAAATACCACTTCCAAGTGTACAGTATGTTCTATTACCCTTTTGAGGATCTTCATAGAAGATGCCTGTACGAATGAAATACTGATTTTTATAACGGAATTCTAGACCTGTAGAAAAGGTAAAATCTGTAATCTCTTCTGAAAATCCTCCTTCAGCATCTACAAAACTATAAAAAATCCCGTTGAGAACCGATCGATTATTATCTATCAAAGCTTCAGGGATCATGACTTTCTGGATATCTTGTGCAAGATGTATAGATAGTCTATCCATCATATTCCACAACAATCCATATCCCAATCTCAAAGTGGTAGGAAGTGGCGCCAATTCTTCATTTGAATATCTTTTTCGCATTTTAGGACCTAGATTGGCCACCTGCATGCCTGCTTGGATGGTCAGTCTATTTGTTATCAATACTTTTTGGTAAGCTAGTCCTAGATCGAATGCCGCAGATCTTACCCATATAGATTCATTTCCTGAAGGGTTGACTTGCTCCTGGATGTATTTGCCACTGATGCCTAAGTTGAGAGACGGGGAAAGTGTAAGGGCATGTGCCAAGGTGAAAGCGAAAGCCTTTTTATTTACCAAAGAATAGAATGGGCGGGGAATACCAAAAGCGACATCCCCACTAGAGAAAACCTGCAAAGAGGCTCCCCAAGCCCCGTATGTAGGGGTTTGTTGGACCGCACTAAGGTTAAAATAGTTCACGCCTGGAACGCCTACAGCCCTCAAATATGGAGCATATTGAAGGTTGATTTCACCTTTTTGAGAGAGATGCGCCATACGAGCTGCATTCCAATACATGGCATGCGCATTGGATGCAATCGCAACCGCTGCATTTGCCATACCTGCATATCGCGCATCAGACGGAATCGTCAGAAATGAGGCAGCAGGGGCATTTGTCCCTTCCCCCAGCCACTCTCCCGATGGAGTCAAAAAGTAATCCTGTCCCCTGAGATTAGGAAGTAGGCAAAGGGTGAGGATGAAAAACCAACTTGCTGCAGCGTCCTTTGGCATAGGATCAAAGTGTGATACAAGTTGAGATCTAGATGGACGTCATTCAATGCCAAAATTTTTCTTTAGGGCAGTATTTCCGTGCAGATTCTTTCTACAGAATTTGTTTGGATGAGGTCCCTCACTTAGTCTTAGACCATATTTGAACTTCACATCTGCGAAACGTTTGGGCTTTCAGAGCCTGAACTTCACCTATTTTGATCGATTTAGCCCCACTAAATCTCACAAAATAGCTTTCGTCAGAACTTAAAATCTCTGCTTTTTAGCTAGATCTCCATTGTTCCAAGCATGGCCTTAGGGGTCGGGTTACTTTAAACATATAGCAAAATTTTGATTTATTAGGGAGAAAATCATACAGCAGAAAGAAAATTTTGTGTACCTTTTGACTAGAGGAAGCGTGTAAAAGATGGAGTATCTCAACAAGAGGGCTTCTACACCTCGTAATATCGACTTATATGGAACCTGTCCGACATATCGTGATATACGATGACCTACCTATAGATGCACTGAGAATCAGGAAGTCTTTACGTAAACTCCCTTTCTCACATGAGATTTCCATTGTTCATAATGGTTCACAACTTCACCAAGTATTGGAGGAGAAGCAGGTAGATATTCTCTTGGCAGATTACTCGGTTCCCGATTTTACAGGCTTGCAAGCACTGGAATTGATTAGGCACAAATACCCCTTTGTGACCTTCATTTTTGTGACAGGTACGTTGAATGATGAAGAATTGGCTGCCGAGACGATACTCGCGGGTGCCTCTGGCTTCGTCTTGAAGCATAATCTCAGCAAACTCCCCAAAGTCATTATAGATGCCCTACACGTCGGGCTGCAATCTCACAATAAGCAGACAAGAAAGCTAGTAGAAAAGTATCGGAAAAGTCAGATGTCTCTACAAGATAATATGGAAGATCTCCTGGATAGGCTTTCTGATACGCTTTCTAACATGACCGATCAAGTAGAGGGCATTCCTGAATTTTTGGATCAGATGGATAAGTTCCGCATGCAGAAATCGAAGAAAAACAAAGAATAGCTTTTACTTTCCTGTATAACTTAATCTCCGACTAATCTTCTGACTTCGACCTTTGGGTTTGAGCAGACAAATTCATGAGCCATGTAAATGCGTCATTCGCACCTGCTAAAAAATCATCCTTTGATCCTAGGTGATGATACTCCGCATCCAGAATCGCCAGAAACTCCCGCCATTTCGTCCCTGTCTCTCCTCCATAATAACCCAAAAATTTCCATGCACTCACATGTTCAAAATTTGGGTTCTTTTTCAGTGCCTTTAAGATGACATTTCCTCCTAGTGTAGATCCCTCTGCTACATATAGCATCCCCCAAACCTCTGCTTCACATTTGTCAGGGAAATGGATAATAGAATCTAATGTTGGGTTTGCCTCTAATGTTTCCAGGTCTTGCATCGCCAAGTGACTCCTACGGCGCCTAGGCCAGTCCAATTGTTCGTGTCCAGAAATCCTGGGGTGTGCCAGCAATACAGTCTCTAATACTTGATGGAAACGTAGCTGAATTTGTAGAAAACGGATATATTCTTCTACGGTATAAGACATATCCATCATCTCCCGAGATTTCATTACAAACTCGGTTTGATCATGCAGTGGTTTGGTGTTTTCCTTTAGATAGAGGTGTATGGTTTGTGAACTTTGCATAAGAGGACGGACTTTGAAAAATAAATTACAAAATTCTCTCCCCAAACCGTAAAAAATATGGGCTTTACGTCTTCTGTGCGATAAAAAATCATCTGAAAGCACGTAAACGAAAGAGCCAGGAATTACGAGAATCCCTGGCTTCATCAAAAAAAGTTACGGTATGTTTTACTTGGAGTTACCACTTAGTAGTCGTGGTGCTGCCGACATGATCTCTTCATTGGCAAAGTCGCTATACTGAGCGAAGTTTTCATTGAATAGTTTAGCCAATTCCTGTGCTTTGGCATCATATCCTGCTTTGTCTGCCCAAGTATTGCGTGGATTCAATACCTCCGCGGGTACATTGGGGACTGAGGTGGGAAAAGACAGGTTGAATACAGGGTCTGTCTTATAGTCTACTCCACTCAACCAGCCATTCAGGGCAGCTGTGATCATCGCACGCGTGTACTTGAGCTTGATGCGAGAGCCTACACCATAAGGTCCTCCTGTCCATCCTGTGTTCACAAGCCATACAGTCGTACCATATGTTTTGATCTTCTCACCGAGCATCTCTGCGTACTTTGTAGGATGCAAGGGTAGGAAGGGCTCACCAAAGCAAGATGAGAATACAGCCTGTGGCTCATTGATTCCTTCTTCTGTACCTGCAATCTTGGCCGTGTAGCCAGAGATAAACTGATACATCGCTTGTCCTGGTGTCAGCTTAGCAATAGGAGGCAATACCCCAAAGGCATCACATGTGAGGAAGAAGATGTTCTTGGGTACTTCTCCCTGAGAGGGAACCATCAACTTCTCAATGTGGTGAATCGGATACGAAACACGCGTATTTTGTGTAATAGTCGTATCCTTGAAGTCTATTCTGCGTGTCCCTTCGTAGAAAGAGGTATTTTCTACTAGCGCGCCATGCTTGATCGCGTTCCAGATTTCAGGTTCTTTTTCGGGTGTGAGGTCGATACACTTGGCATAGCATCCTCCTTCGATATTGAATACCCCGTCTTTTGTCCATCCGTGCTCGTCATCCCCGATGAGTTTACGCTCAGGATCAGCCGAGAGTGTCGTTTTCCCTGTGCCTGATAGCCCGAAGAAAATCGCCGTGTCACTGTTGCGGCCTACATTGGCTGAGCAGTGCATGGACAGCACCCCTTCCAGTGGCAAGACATAGTTCATGACAGTGAATATCCCTTTCTTCATCTCTCCCGTATAACCAGATCCCCCGATCAGGATAACTTTGCGGGTGAAGTTCACGATAGTGAAGTTGTGCTGACGTGTACCATCTGTCTTGGGATCGGCCTTGAAGCCTGGGACAGCTATGATGGTCCAATCTGGCTCGAAGTTTTCAAGATCTTCTCTTTCAGGGCGAATGAACATATTGTTCACGAATAGATTGGCCCATGGGATGGTGTTGATGACACGTACATTGAGGCGGTGATTGGGATCTACCCCTGCGTATAGATCGCGGATAAATAGTTCTTTGTCTTGAACGTAGGATTGAACTTTTCCTAGTAACAACTCATATTTCTCGACAGAGATGGGTTGGTTTACGTCTCCCCACCAGACGGCGTTTTCTGTGTTTTCGTCTTTTACAACAAACTTATCTTTGGGTGAGCGCCCTGTAAATTCACCTGTATTGACACAGAGTGCGCCATTTTCTGCCAGTTTTCCCAGTCCCCTTTTAATGCTTACTTCGATAAGGCTGGTAGGAGAAAGGTTCCAGTATTGACGACCAGTATTTCGGATTCCGACCTGCTCCAGGCCTATTTTAGGTTTGATTTCCGTAAAACTCATAGATCCAATTGTTTCAGTAGCTAATCGATGGTTGAAGTAGGTTTCTTGGCGTAACAGGACGAAAGAACGAATTTTCGCTGGGTATTACAAGCGGCAAATGCAGGAAAAAAAACCGTTCGCATTTTCGGTCCAAGAATACTTAATCCTCTGAAAATGAGGTTTCGTTTTTCATTTTCAGACTTTAAATTTTAGCGTGGTCTAGTTATAATTTTTCTATTAGATTGTGCATTTAGATAAAAAGAAAATATTCAAGCTTATGCAAGTATTTCTCATAGACAGAGAGGGACCAAAAAATGCCACCTTGGACAGGGAAGAAACTAGACATTGTCTAAAGGTATTGCGGCATCAAGTGGGAGATGAAATATGGGGTACGGACGGGAAAGGTGCGATGCATAAGCTTCGGATTCTCACTACAGATCTTCAACAGACGCAACTTGAAATCATCGAATCTTTTCCTCGATTTGGAGAGCACGAAGGCCATATCAAGCTTGCCGCCTCCCCCCTTCGGCTGAAGGATCGCTTCGAGTGGCTGATAGAAAAATCGGTGGAACTTGGGGTAAATGAAATCCAGCCCCTACACTGCGCACGTACGGATGTCTACAAATCCAAGTTTAAGCCACAACGCATTAAGACGCTCATCGAGACTGCCCTCAAACAGTCTAAACGTAGCCAACTTCCTCAATTGAATCCCAAAATGGATTTTTCGAAGTGGATAGAGGACGATCATCTAGGAGAAAAATATATCGGATGGTGTGAGGCCGAGGAACCTTTACAGTCATTTCAACAAAAGATGACGAAAAGTGAAAGGGTGACGCTTCTTATAGGTCCAGAAGGAGACTTTACAGAGGAAGAAATTCAGCAGGCGATTCAGGCAGGCTTTCATCCCGTCAGTTTAGGCGAAAATCGTCTCCGTACAGAGACGGCAGGTATTTTTGCTTTGAGTATGGTAAAGGTATATTGGAACTATTGACAGGAGCGAGCCTGAACTTGTCCCATCAATCGAAGAAGCTCCAACTCAAACCTACCGTAAAGGCGCGCTCCAGCATAGGATAGGTAGGGGTCGTAAAATAACCTTGTACAAACGCGAATTCGTTGGCGTGGCTGAATTTGGCGAAAACGGGAACACCCCATACATTTAATACGGTATATACATCTAGGCGTACATAAGGAGGAATCTCATAGTCCGTCGGAAAAAATTGTCCTGATAAGGGGTCCAAGGTCTGCCCGACATATCGCGTCATAAATTGTCCACGTAGCCCCAATCGAAATCTGCGGGCAAAGGAGACCTTCGAATTGTCATAAAATAAATCTACGACCCCATGCCACTGAGGAATAGATTGGGTATAGCGTTGCAAATCGATGCTCGTACTATTGGTCTGCCCTATTTGATAGGATACATCCGACTCTAAGTAGAATTTCCGTAAGAATCTCAAGCGCGCCTTCAGTTGACCTCCGACCCAGTTCAAAGCCTCGCCATTGGCTGATTGCTGTACAAGGAAGTCCCGATCATAATAGATCATCTGGTCCAGTCGAGAAACAAATCCTCTGATCTCAAAATAAGAGGACAACAATGTATCTCCAGGCCCCACAGGTGCAGGAGTTTGATAGCGTAGTCCCACACTAAAATGCGTGATTTGCTGATTGACCAGATCTACTCCAGGCCTGTACGTACTCCCAGAGTCGCCTGGAATGAATGCCTGAAAGAGGCTGGGATTCATGCTCCCAATATTCGTCTCACCTAAGATCTTGAGGGGACGATAGCGGTCGGGAATGGAAGGGAGGGTAGAATCCTGAGGGATAGATTGTGCGAGCTTGATGAGGCTGTCTTGTACCACTGGACTGAGCTTCTTCCACCTACGGTCAAACTTGTACGTGCTCCGCCAGATAGGAGGAGCGAGCTCTGCATTCAATCTCACGGTTCGCTCTGAGGGTAGGATATTGGAAAATGTCTGTCGGATATTTGCCTCCACATATCCCAGTGGAAAGGTCAGTTTCCCATTGACTTCTTGTCCTGATTTATTCCTGTCAGCTAGGGTAGTATCCTTGATAAGGCGTAGGTATTCGTAGTCGATCCCGCCATCAATTTGCAGGCTGAGATTTTCTTTAAGTGCCAATGAATAACTGAGCTGGCCCATCACACTGATCCTGCGGCTGACATAATTATCATTGATGTCAGTAGAATCGGGGGCTAGCGTCGGATATACAGGGACAATATTCGCCTTCAGGCTGGTCGTGTCAATACTTTGGTCAACAAATCGATGCCTATTGGTCTCTGCTCTCAGCTTGCCACGGAGCGTGAGATTTTGCTCGATGCGGGTGCTGTCCTTCGGACGAATCAATTGATAATACTGATCCACCTTGATGTATTGGAGACGGTTGCTGCGCTGGGCATCTGCCAAAAGCGGCGCACGTGCACTCTTGAAAAAGAGCCCATTATAACTTGGATTGAATTGTGGTGTGGTGAGAAACGGATTCAGAAACACAGCTGTATCTGAGATGACGCCGTCGTCACTGACACGGTTCCAAGTCTCATCAAATACGTGCGGCACACCGCCATTGATCTCATCGTTCAACTGATTATAGACAACTTCTCCAAACAGGTAGTATCGGAGGTTTTGGGAGTGATAGTTAGAATTGAGGTAGACGTTGGTATGATCTGCTACTAAATCTCGATATACACTCTGCGAGATTCGTCTTTTGAGCATAAAGGAAAAGTTCCACCAAGGCTTGATATTTTGGGAGCCAATGACTTGGGTGCGCGTCAGACGATCAGGTCCTTGCATGTATTGGACATTCACATAGGGTGTCTTAGTATCCAGGTACAGCGTCTGCATCGTCAGATAGGCATTGGCCGCATCAAAAATAGGGTCCTTGAGGTCTGGACTGAGTCGAAAGTGATGCAAAAAACGCGCATCTAGTCCATCTTCCCATTGCTTGTAAGGCTTGCCATACTGGCCGATGGATTGAACGAAGCCTGGAAGACGGTCGATTTCATCCCACAAGTGAATCGTCTCAAACTGCTTTTGCTGTTGAAATACAAACCTTGGTTTGTGGCGAAAAAAGGACTCAATCTCTACATATCTTGTATCTGGCTGGATGTCGATTTTCTCGGGGAGCGAATCCAAACCCGTAGAGTCTAGCGGAGCGGTAAGGCCCGATTGCAGCAGGCCTCGATTGTCCGTCTGGAAGCCTGTTCCACTGGGTATCTGTTGCCCCTTTAGCGCAAGTGGCAAAAAGCAGACTCCCCATAGGAGGAATCTGACCCATGGGATAGGTTGGAATATGCTATGTGGATGGCTTGACAAGGTATTTACATATTAACATCAGGTGAGATCTCTTGTAGGATTTTACTCATCCTCTCAACGAGGCGCAAAATGCGTAAAAGGTTGGATCTAAACCAAATTTTCCCCATTAACCCTAAGGAGAATGGGGAAATCAAGTCTGAGAGACAGTATCTTATTTCGAATACGACACTAAAGTCCTTGTATCAAATCAGAGAATATGCGTGTGAGTTTGGGTTCTGCTTCATTGGCCACTTGAATCACATCCTCCAGTGTCACCTCTTGCAAGTTGTCGGGATCACATTCGTCGGTCACTACTGATATAGCGCAGACCTTGAGGTCCATATGTCGTGCTACCAGTACTTCTGGAACCGTAGACATGCCGACGATATCACCTCCGATGATTCGTAGGAACCGGTATTCTGCTCTTGTTTCTAGGTTAGGACCTGTCACACCTACATAGACTCCCTTATGCATTTTGTACCCCAGATCGTCTGCTAGTTCCATCGCTCTATCGATCAGGTGCTTATCGTAGGGGGCGCTCATGTCTGGGAAGCGCGAGCCAAACTCCGATAGATTGGGTCCTACAAGGGGATTGGCTATCTGTAAATTGATGTGGTCGTCTATGGCTACCAGATCGCCCGAGCAGAAGTCTTTGTTGAGCCCACCTGAAGCATTGGAAATGAAGAGTGTCTCTACGCCCAGTTGTTTCATCACGCGAATAGGAAACGTAAGCTGTCGCATAGAGTAGCCTTCGTAGTAGTGAAGGCGACCTTGCATGGCCATGACAGATTTATTGCCCAACTTCCCAAATATGAGACGTCCAAAGTGGCTCTCCACAGTAGAGATTGGAAAATGTGGGATAAAATTATAAGGGATGACTTTTTCTTCTTCGATCTGTTCTACCAAACCGCCTAGACCTGTGCCCAATACAATGCCAATAGTTGGCGTACCTTTATAGTGTCTGCGAATGTATTCTACTGCGTCGCTTATTTCTTTGTAGTAGGATTCCATATGTAGTTTTGTATATGAAGGGACAAGCATAATGGAGCGCTAGGGCTGCTATTTTATTTCTGCTCATAGATGTCTTCAGCCCTTGGTCTAACGATTTGTCTGTCCCCTAAGATATTACCATGTGTAATCAAACTGATCGAGTGATTCTACAGAAGCAATCAAAAGATCAATAGAGGCTTGGATATCGGTCTTGTGGCACATCTCTACCACGCTGTGAATGTGACGTGTTGGAATAGACACACAACCGACAATCGCACCATCACCTCCTCTTTGAATGGCTGCAGTATCCGTCCCGCCTCCCGTCAGTATTTCTCTCTGATTGGGAATGTCCTTCTCACTGGCTACCTTTTCCATAAATCGTACCATACGGCTATCCGTGATCACGGAAGAATCCATGATTTTGATGGCTGTTCCTTTGCCTAGTTGGGTGATATATTCGTGATCTTGGGCATGTGGGAGGTCATTGGCGATGGTGGTGTCCAAACCAAATCCGAAATCGGGATTGATTTTTCTGGCGGCAGTAGTGGCACCCCGTAGACCCACTTCTTCTTGTACAGAGAAAACTGCGTAAAAATCGTAGGCGGGTTGTCCCATATTTCTCAGTGCTTCGATCAAAATAAAGACAGATATCCGGTTGTCAAGGGACTTCGTGGAGACAGTATCACCGAGTTCGACTAGGTCGCGTTCACGGGTTACTTTATCACCTACTTGTATGATCTCCTTTACCTGTGCCCCCTGCATTCCGAAGTCAATGAAGTAGTCTGAAAGTTTGGGAGCCTTGGTTCGCTCCTCGGGGGACATCAAGTGGATGGGCTTACTGCCCATGACGCCTACCAGTGGCTTTTTGCCATGTACGATGACACGCTGCGCAGTCAATGTCTTAGGATCGAAGCCTCCCAAAGTATGGAAGCGCGCAAACCCGTTTTTATCGATATGTGTAATGATAAATGAAATCTCATCCATGTGGGCCGCAGCCATCACACGCTTATCCTCTTTTCCTTTCTTGACAGCGACGATATTTCCCATAGGGTCTTCATACATACTGTCTACTAGTCCTTCTATCTCACGTTTGACTATGTGACGTATAGGGTCTTCTCCTCCTGGAGGGCCAGGTGTGATACACAATTCCTTCAGTAACGAAATATTTAATGGCATAAAATCAATTTCTTTCAATTAAGGCTGGAAAATAGCAGGAATTGTACATCTTCCCAAGTCCTGCGTAAGAAGCAGGGTAAATCATACTTCTTCATCATTTTTCTGTAATTTGCCACTTGAAAGCACTCCTCTTGTTAAAGTGTACATGAGAACTGTGTAACGGACTCGGTTAAACGAGTTATAAGGGAAGAGGAGACGAAAGAAAAGGACTCGGTTTTACTCCAATTACTCAATCCCCTACATATGAAGGCAGGGAATTATTTAGGGCTGCTACTTATAGGATGCTGCATCAGTTGCTCACTTAGCGGTGGTGGTGGGGAAAGTATTTCAAAAGTAGATTCTCTCAGACAGGAACTCAGGGCAGAGCAAGTACTCAATGCCCAGTACCAAAGCTACATTGAAGAGGTATGTTTACCTGAAAAAGACAATCGCAAACCCACCCGTGTGCCTCAGTCTGCTAGCCCATCTGCTGTCGCTTATCCTCAGCTCAATCTGCGTCGTGTCAAAGGTCAGGAAGCTTATGTGATTTCCTCGCGCCTAGAATTTGCACCTGGTAAGTACCTGTTGGACGAACAGATGAAGGAACAGTTGAAACCCATTGCGGATTCGCTTCTTGACAGGGAAGACTTAATCATTACGATTGAAGGACACACGGACAATCAGGAATGCGCGCAAGATCCTACCTGTCGCCATAGTTGGCAATTATCCAACATGCGTGCAGCGGAGGTGGCTGAGTACATGGTCATTCAGGGCGTATTTCCTTTTGCGATTAAGTGTGTAGGAAAAGGGAAATTTACGCCCAGTGCATCTAATCGTTCTGCCGCGGGGCAGGCATTAAACAGGAGGGTAGAGATCATCCTTTCGCGAAAAAAATGAAAAGGACAATTAAATTATTACACCCCTCCTTGTAGAAAAAATCGTAGATTTGCGGCTCATGAATTTTAACTGGCAAGTCATAGCGACCACGATCATCCGTAATCGGATAGCGATCCTCATTGTTCTGGCATTATTTACAGGCTTTATGTGGACCCAGCGAGGGAAAAAAATCTCCCAAACGCTGGTTAGTTTTGTACACGAAGATGATCCCGTATACATTGAGTTTCTGCGGTTTAAAGAGGTTTTTGGTGATGATGCCAATACCATGGTCATATCTATAGATGCCGACCTCTCCCAACTAGATAATTTTAAAGGGGTCTATGAACTGGGAGAAGAATTGAAGCAAGCCGATGCGGTCACAGGTGTCATCAATTATACAGGAATTTTTGATCTTATTCGTGACGATAGCACGCTCAGTTTTCGAGTCGAGCCCGTAGCCAAACAAAAACCCGAAACACAGGCAGAGGTAGATAGCCTAGTCAAGCGAATCAATGACCTGCCTTTCTATCAGGATCTCCTGTATAAAGCTTCTTCTGATGTATCCCTTGTCATGATATCCCTAGACCCTGATCGGATGAATACAGCCGATAAGGTCCCCATTGTAGGAAATATCTTGGAGAAGATCGACGCATTCAAGCAGCAATATGAGTTAGAAGTTCATGTCGCAGGCCTTCCAGTCATTAGGTATGACCTTCACCAAACCGTTGTAGGAGAATTATATCTCTTTCTCGTTTTGGCTTTAATCGTGACAGGAATCACCCTCCTTCTCTTTTTTAGGTCCCTTTCTACGACCATCTTTCCCCTCATCGTTGTAGGCTCTGTGATCATATTTTCGATGGGACTGATCGGACTTATGGATTACGAGATTTCCTTGATTACAGGCATCATTCCTTCTCTGGTCACGGTCATATCGATTCCCAATAGCGTCTACTTGATCACCAAGTACCACATCGAATTTCTGCGTACGCGCAATAAGATGAAGTCTCTCATCTTGGTCATCGAGAAGATTGGAATCGTGACAGTCATGACCAATGCTACGACAGCCATTGGGCTAGGGGTATTGGCATTTACGGATATTCAACCTTTGAAAGAATTTGGGGTAGTAGCTGGTTTGAGTGTGATTGCCGCATTCTTTATTTCTCTACTTTTGATTCCCATTGTATTCAGCTTCTTGCCTTCTCCACGCAAGCATCAGACGCGTCACCTCCAGCGTAGAGGACTCTCAGTCGTGATTAAACTCTTAGATAATGCGGTGCTGAATTATCGCTGGGCAGTATTTGGGATTACCTTTTTGATCATGGCGCTCTCGATATGGGGTATGCTGAGGATCAATCCTGTCTCTTACATGGCCGATGATCTCCCACAAGACAGCTATGTGATGCAGGATCTGAGATATATCGAAGACAAATTCAATGGAGCCTTTCCTTTTGAAATCGTTGTCGAGGATACGACAAAGTCTAGGCGAGGTGTTTTACAAGCTAGAACACTGGAGCTCATATCTCGATTGCAAGACAGCTTGGCCACTTATCCAGACGTATCCAAAAGCTTGAGCATCGCAGACTTTGCAAAGTTTTTTAAGCAGTCTTACTACGCGGCGGGTCCAGAGACCTATGGGCTTCCTGATCGTCGTGAGCTAGGAGCGATTTCAGGATATCTACGCGCTTCAAATTTTGGGAATCAACTGTCCCTTTCTCGCAATCTCATAGATTCCACCCAGAAAGTAACGCGCATCACCGCCTCCATTCGAGACATTGGCTCTATTCGCATAGAAGAACTATCTGACTCTATTCAGGAAGATATAGACGATATTTTTCCGACCAAGCGCTACATCACCAGCGTCACGGGTACGACGCGTATTTTTGTTAAGGCCAATGATACGTTGATAGAAAGCTTGCTCCAGAGCTTGGGCATCGCCTTTGGGATTATAGCGATGCTGATGGGACTCTTGTTTCGATCCACTCGTATGGTCTTTATCAGTTTGATTCCCAACCTTCTTCCTTTGCTCATGGTGGCGGGGGTCATGGGTTTCACTGGGATCGCCCTAAAGCCGAGTACCGCACTGGTATTTGGTGTGGCATTTGGTGTAGCGGTGGATGACTCCATTCACTTTCTCGCTAGATACAGATTGGCTCGACGACTAGGAGATTCTGTCAAACGTGCAGTATCCAACTCATTCAAGGATACAGGTGTGAGCATGATCTATACTTCGATGATTCTATTTTTTGGATTCGTTGCCTTCACCTATTCGAGTTTTGGCGGAACACAAAACCTCGGTTTACTTACATCTATGACACTGGGAATTGCCATGTTTAGCAATTTGATTTTCCTCCCAGCGCTCTTGATTACGTTTGATAAAGACTGATTTTCTAGCAATTTCTGAGCGGAAAATGCTTTGTCCATGACAACAGGCCTCTTTCTTGTTCTGACAAATGTCACCTCCATGCTGAGTATTCCAAAAAAGTCCTATATTTCTCGCGATTAAAACACACGCATCATGACCGAAGTATTTGTCGAGCAGTTTATCTTCCAGTTGGCACATAAGAAAGGACAGCACACCGTCAATGGCCAGAATCTTTCACCTGAAATCACGCGCGTCAACAATCGCTTATTTCACGTCATTCATGAAGGTAAATCCTATAATGTATTTATTCACAAGCTCGACAAAGAAGCGAATGAAGTCTCTCTGAGTGTCAATGGAAAGCGAACAAAGGTCAAAGTTCAATCCCGTATAGAGAAGCTGCTCAAGGATTTGGGAATGGAAAGCTCTCTCACTAAAAAACTGGATAACCTCAAAGCGCCCATGCCAGGTCTTATTCACAGCCTGAAGGTTGAAGCGGGCCAGGAAGTCAAAAAGGGTGATCCGCTTTTGATCCTAGAAGCGATGAAAATGGAAAATATCATCAAATCTCCTGGGGAAGGAATTGTGAAAGAGATCCACGTCGAAGAGAAAAATTCTGTAGAGAAAAATGCGCTGCTGATCACATTCGCTTAGGCAGATCACATGCTCCAGTCTAAGATCCATTGAATAATGAACCATGAAGGATGTCCTCTATTAACCGAATAGAGAGATCTGTCCAGAACTCGACGTATCAGGTATGCCTGGAATGCGCAACTCCTGCTTTAGTTTCAAATTGAGTTGCTCCACCAAGTAAGTTCCCATCTTGGCAGCTTCTACATCTCCTGGTTCGTGTGGAAAGAGATACAGCTTTTCGAGGCCGTTGTTCACCCACAACTTTAGCCGATCGACCCAAGCATCTGCACGCTCATAATCGGTCTTATCGAGGGCATTGCCGACCAATCGGATCATAGCGGTCTTATTGGTCAAGTCTGTATGCAAGACATCGCGACGGCCCGATACATCGGTGATTACTGTAGCAGCCTTATATTCTCGAAGAAGTCCAAGCACAGGGGCAAATAACTGTTGGGTATCGAACCATTCGGCGTTTCGGAATTCAAATGCAATGGGGAGGTCCTCTGGCCAGCATTCCAAGAAAGTTTCCAGATTGGCCATCAAGGCAGGGCCAAAGGATTCATGCATCTGCACGAAGGCGCAGCCCATGCGATCTCCAAACACCCGAATCGAATCGGTAAACTGTTCCATCTCCGATTCAGAGTGGATCATTTTTCGATAGTGGGAGATGACTTGGGGGATTTTAGGGCAAAAGACAAATGTATCAGGTACTTGCTGTGCCCACTTTTGAATTTGATCGGGCTGGGGTATTCGGTAGTGGGTCGTATTGAGTTCGATGGTATTGAATGAGCGAGAATAGTAGTGGAGGTATTCGTTTTGCTTTGTGCCTCTGGGGAAAAGCTGGCCCACCCAATCTTTGGATGCCCAACGTGGAAGCCCCACATATGCCTGAAAACGACGTGCGGGTTGGCGCCCTAGGAGATCCAAGGTCCGATCATTTATGGGAGGTAAGGAAAAATCTACGTCCGATATATCATCTAGTTTACCAAATTTCATTGTGTGGCTGCGTGTTTTGGGGCGTCCGCGCGGCAAGTAAGGCAGACTCGTAGGGCGTTTGCAAACTTAACTAGGTATTCAATATAGTTTCTTTCAGGGGAAAAAACCCTCAAAGGAAGAAAAAATAGGTTTTAAAGGTGGTGGAAAGTGTATATTGTATGGAAAGCAACCCAAGAGCACACGAAAGGTTATGAAGATAAGGTTATGAAGATAAGGTTATGAAGATATCAAGAATAGAGATAGAAAATTTTAGGCAATTCAAAGACCTTAAGTTAAATCTAACCTATCCAGAAGGACATGAGAAGGCAGGACAGCCTTTGGATAAGATATGTATCATTGGACAGAGTGGTACAGGAAAGACTACTTTGTTGGAGTTGATTTCAAATATCGACTTAGGATTTAGAAGTGGATCCGATAATAGAAATATGAATGTCTTTGACCTATCAGAAGAATGTAAGAATCTGATAGCTCCAGGAAAATTAAATATTGATGTTCGACTAGGAGATAAAATCTATTCACTTTCTTCTGAAGACTCAGAAGAAGTTGCTCGTAACCGATTCAACAATGATGATTCACAGAATTCAAATAATCCACTTTTTTACATCTTAAAATATAGTAATCAAAGCACTGATGATTTTGTAAGGTTAGGGTTTGGAAAAATCTTTTATTTAATCACTCTGGAAAAAGAGATTCAAAGGAAAAATAGCGCATTGAAAAATGAAAAAAGTAGAGTGGAAGGTATGTCTCTAAATGCTTCAGAAATTGTTACCTCGCAATCTATAGAGAGAAGTTGGAAGCGTTTTAGATATCTTCTTAATATGGAGAGAAGCATATTAACTCATCAGAAATCATCTCTTAAGGATCAACTTGAAGAAGCTCAAAGTAAATACGATCACCAAAAAGTAGAAGAGGTATCAAATCAAATACGATCGCTTTATAATATCCTAGATAGCGAATTTCAAAAAGTATTATCACCTTTTCTCGATATTCTAAATCTCGAGATTGACAACAACTTAGATAGATCTATCAATTCAAAACTATTAGTGGTCAAAACAAAATCTGGAAAAATTCTCGACTTTGACGAACTGAGTTCGGGAATAAGAAAGGTTCTAAGAGTCGTAGTTTTCTTTAAGGTGAGACTTCCTAGGGAGTCAATATTATTAGTTGATGAACCTGAAAACTCTTTCTTCCCCGATATTCAATCTAAATTAGTTGACCTCTACACCAGCTTAGCGAAGAAAAGTCAATTTCTCTTCGCCACTCACTCTCCCATCATCGCTTCTGATTTTGATCCTTGGGAAGTTATTGACCTTGAGTTCGATTCAGATGGATATGTAATCAGGAATGAACATCTCAAAGACAAAGAAAAAGGCTGGCATATAGATAACTTTGATTATAACCCTAAGTGGCTTACCTATCAAGGAATTTATAGAAGGTTCTTTGACCTAGATGCAGTATCTCATCCAGACAGAGCAGATAAACTTACAGAAGCTGCCCTCCTCAAAGCAGAGTCAGAAAAGCTTCAGAAAGAAGGAAAAATTGAAGAAGCGAGAAAGAAGTTTGATGCATACGTCACGCTTTCCCAACAACTCAGGTAGTTATAGCTATTCCATGAAAAAAATTGACAAATCAGCACAACTTTCTTCTAAGTATTTTCAGCAATTATCTCAATGGGAAGATTCAGGGAAAGCACATCCTCCTTATAAGTCAGACCATAGGTTTTACGAGGACGTCCTAATGAACCTTTTACATTGTCAGGATGGGCTTTGTGCTTACACTGAGATGATCCTAACGAATCCAGATTTATTGAATCATAACCTTTGGGAAGACGGAAGTTATCATGGACGAAATGGTAAACAATCTGTTGCGGCTGATATAGAACATTTCGATCCTGATCTTAAACCCAATAAAGGATGGTTGTGGGAAAACTTATTTGCTGTAGATCCTACAATAAATCGAAAAGTAAAAGGGATACAAAAACCAGACGATATTCTTAAACCTGATGAACAAAAGTATGACCCACATAAGTATCTCTATTACGTCCCAGACCCTTTGATTGGGGATACAGAAAGTACAGAAATGAGCCATATTTACGTCCCTAATCCAGAGTTACCTGATGCTGTAAAAGTCCGCGTCCAAAAGATGATCAAGATTTTGGGTCTCAATCATAGTATGGTTGTTGCAAGAAGAGAGGAAAAGCTTCGATATATGATCGAATACGTTCAGAATGGATTTAAGACCTTTGATCAAATTTCTTCCGAGACCAAGGAATTTCCTACGGCTATTGAGTTCATTAAGAAGAAAATGAAAGTATAGCAATCTCCCTCCTTTCAATTTAGATTCGTTCCATTTTTTACATATCTCCCATGAAAACTTGCACTCAACCCCCATCCTCTATACATTTGTTATGCTTGCATACCATTTTTGCTGTGTAGGTTTTAAATGAACGAAAGAATATCTCTGCAATAGCGATCACTTTCATTCTCCAAATGCTTATTTTTGATTCTTCTTCGGAATCGATTACGATAGATAAAAGGGGCTACTCGCTCTGATTCAAACATAAAAGGACACATGCTTAGCACCATCATTTTTCTTACACTATTTGGGACGGGAGCAGGGCTTTTCGCTTGGCGCGTAGGCAAGATCCGAGCAGCCATCGCCTTAGGGCGTCCTGATGATCGCTCCGATCGCAGCGGCGAACGACTGAAGCAGATGACACTCGTGGCTTTGGGCCAGCAGAAAATGTTCAAAAACTGGATGCCCGCCCTGATGCACTTCTTCATCTATGCAGCTTTTGTCATCACACAAGTCGAGCTCATAGAGATTCTGGTGGATGGTATCGCAGGAACACACCGATTCTTTTATCCCATACTAGGCGGATTTTATGTATTTGTGATCAGCACGATTGAAGTACTTTCTGTGCTGGCCTTTGTCGCCACGCTGATCTTCTTGGTTAGACGCAATCTGCTCTACATTCCTCGCCTCGCCTCTCTCAAGGGCTGGCCCAAACTCGATGGGAATCTGATTCTATTTCTCGAGATCTTATTGATCGTTTTCATCTTCATGATGAATGGAGGCGATGAAGTCCTCTACAATCAAGGACATACACATGCCGAAGGTGTAGAAGGTATCTCGGGAAGCTTTGGTTTTGCTGTTAGCCAGTTTTTAGGACCAGCCTTATTTGGTGGGCTGAGTGTAGAAGGACTCGAAATGGTAGAGCGTATCGGCTGGTGGGGACACATCCTCATCGTTTTGAGTTTCTTGGTCTACCTCCCATTCTCCAAGCACTTCCACGTTCTGCTGGCTTTTCCCAATGTCTATTTCTCCAACGTAGGGCTTTTGCCTAAAGGAAAATTGAATAATCTAGGTAACGTCACCGAAGAAATGAAGGCCATCTTGGACCCTGCTTATCAGCCTGTGGAAGATCCCAATGGTCCCCAAAGATTTGGTGCAAAAGACGTAACAGACCTGAGTTGGAAGACCTTGATGGATGCTTACACCTGTACCGAGTGTGGACGATGCACCGCTGCCTGTCCTGCCAATATGACGGGTAAGCAACTCTCTCCACGTAAGCTCGTCATGGACGTACGCGACCGTCTGGAAGAAATCCAGAAGTTTAAGCTGACACCAGGAGAAGATGGACTACTTGTACCTGGAAATGGCGTCGAAGGAGCGGAAGAAGCTGCGGCACATACGCTTCTAGGAGACCATTATATCACCGAGGAGGAGCTGCGTGCTTGCAATACCTGTAATGCCTGTGTGGAAGCCTGTCCTGTCAATATCAATCATATGGACATCGTCCTGCCCCTCCGTCAATACCTTGTCATGGAAGAATCTGCCATGCCTGAAGAGTGGGGGATCATGTTTAACAATGTAGAGAACAATGGCGCGCCTTGGGCGATGCCCGCTGCAGATCGTTTCAAGTGGGCAGAGGAGTTGGAGCAGGAAGAATCGAATGCTTAGATACCACTTCTGAAAGTCTTTGGCACACGAACGATAAAAATGGTTTGAAAGGAATACTAAGAGAATTATTTTGGTGAAAATGTTAAACTCATGAAAACACTTATCACCACACTATTCTTCACGTTTACCCTTTCGCTCATTGCTGTCTGTCAGATGCCTGATTATCATGTAGGAGGCATTGCCCTAGACAAGCTTGAATCGACCTACATCATCGTACAGTTTAAGAAGGCAGGAAAGGTCGCTAAATCTGATACAAATGCTGGCATTCAGTACTATAAAGCGATTATCTCTCACGGAAGTGAACAACCTTGTCTTTTGAAGAAGGAGGTCGAAGAGAGTATAAACGCGATGACCGATCTTTGTGACGGTCTGAGAGACAAGAATAAGCAGCTTGTCAGAGTTTCCGAACCCATTGAGATCCTCAACGTGCTTGAGAAAAGTGGATGGGAAATGATCACACCCATCAAAAGGAAAAAAAGATTCAAGAAGACACACCATCTGGTGTTTATGTTTCAGAAAATAGATTCGTAAATCACGAATTGGTTCTTTCACATACAGAAGAGAAATGAACATTTGGGGTAGAGAGAATTACCCTCCATTAGATTTCTGTGGCCTTACATACATTTATTCAATATGTTTATTCCATAGAAAAAAGACCCAAATGAAAAGCTCATTCATCCTGCTGGGAATTCTATTCCTACTGCTTTGCTCTGCTCAAGCTCAATACACGGCCTTCTATTCGGAAGGAATGCAATTCAGTGTATCGGGTATCCCTTTAAAAGATCTCGATTCTCGATTTATCGCCGTTCAAATTCGCGTGAATACAGAAAATCTGGAAGAAGCAGAAAATATGGGAAGGCTGTTTTACATGATCATCAATCATGCAGATGAAAAGCCTTGCTCCTTATCCAAAGCAGACTCCCGAATTTGGAATAACCGCATGTGCAAAAGCGTCAGAGACCATGAAAATCGTGTGGTTTTATTTACCAATCCTCTGTTGGTGATGGAAGCGCTCGACGCATCAGGCTGGGAAATGATCTCTCCTATTCCTGAATTTTCAGCCTTTGACAGCAAGAGTACATTTAGAGATGTAGGGCCAGGATATCTATTCAAGCGTAAGTAGATAAGTGCGTCTACACGGCTGGAAACCCAAGCGACACAGGTACTCATTTTGATGAAAAGAAAAGGGAAGAATCGCGTAAACTGAGGCATAGCAACTATTTAAACCCCAGTTTATGAAGCCTCAATATTTCATTCTTCTCGCCCTTTCCTTCCTGTGGAGTTTGACCGCTCAAGCACAAGACGAAGCCTACTATGTCGGAGATCTATCTGTGACACAAATCGAAACGGATTTTATCGAAGTAGC
Source organism: Bacteroidota bacterium (assembly GCA_038527485.1). Lineage (GTDB taxonomy): Bacteria > Bacteroidota > Bacteroidia > J057 > J057 > JALEFZ01. The sequence continues at coordinate 3,631 of JBCBFT010000002.1, read as the reverse complement.
CTTTTGTGGGATTCCATTCAAGCCAGGTGAAAATATGACGATCTCCTATGGTCAAGAATGCTTGGCGACAGTTACACTCCGTACAGGCCGCGCTTTCTTACTACAGTGTAATGGCGTTCAAGATGCGCGCGGAAATCTTGTCCTGTTCAATGATTACATCCAAGGACTCAACTATATCAAAAGCCAGGGATGGGAGCTGGTAGAGATTATGGACAATATCAGTGATGGTAGCTCTAGTCCTAGAAACTCTAGATTTCTCTTCAAGCGCGCCTACGATTCGCGTGCAACAGTAAAGATCAATCAGGGTAAATAGCGGATAAAGCTTCCTTACCCATTAGAATAAAATGTAAGTAGGCATGCAGATCTGAAAGGATCGTATGCCTATTCTTTTTGCGTAATAAATAGACAATGAGAACGCTGTAGGTTCATTGTCTCAAAATATATCGTATACCTTTATGGCAACAGTACCTGTAATGGCCGATCTGGCCGCAGAAGGAAAAACGCCCGAATACCTGTTTTGGGTGGGTTGTGCAGGCTCATTTGACAGCCGCTATCAGCGTGTGACACGTGCATTTGTCAAGATCCTTAATGCCCTTAAGATCGACTATGCTGTGCTCGGTCCTGAGGAGACTTGCAATGGCGACCCTGCGAAGCGTGCAGGAAATGAATTTCTTTTCCAGATGCAGGCGATGCAAAATATCGAGCTGATGAACATGTACAATGTGAAGAAGATCATCACAGCTTGTCCGCATTGTTTCAATACCATCAAGAATGAATATCCCAACCTCGGGGGAGAATATGAAGTGATCCATCACTCGACCTTCTTGCAGGAACTCATCGATGCAGGGAAAATCAAGATCAAAGAAGGGGGAACGTATAAAGGGAAGAAAATTACTTTTCACGATTCCTGCTACCTAGGTCGTGCCAATGATATCTACGAAGCCCCTCGCAAGGTGCTTGAAGCGCTCGACGCAGACCTCGTCGAGATGAAGCGCTGCCGCACGAAGGGACTTTGCTGTGGAGGCGGAGGTGCACAGGTCTTCAAGGATGCGGAGAAAGGCAACAAAGAAGTCAACCTAGAGCGTACGGAAGAAGCTGTCGATACAGGTGCCAAGATCATTGCAGGTGCTTGCCCCTTTTGTATGGTCATGTTCAATGACGGTATCCGCAAAATAGACAAGGAAGAGGAAGTTGAGATCCTCGATATCGCTGAGATGCTCGAAGCGGATATGGCCAAATAGTGCGTAAGCAGGTGGTCAATAGCTAAAGGCGAAAAATAATTTTCTCTTTACATCAAGAAAATTTAGCAGGCTGTCAGGCGGAGACTTGTTCCAATTTTGAACTAAAATTGTAGTGGTGCAACTCCCTGATCAAGAGTGCCTTTTCATTGCCTCTGGGTAAATTCTTGATGGAAGACGAAACGCTCCCTTATCTACTCAATAAATGAGATAGGGGGGCGTTTTAATTTTTGCGTAACGACAGATTGCGCAATATCTCCTATATTTCGTCTCCTTGCGCTTCTCCTAACTCCTTTGACCATGATAAGATCTACCTTGCTTTTGCTGATCATCCTGGGATCTTTTGCCTGCCTTACATTTGCCCAAACGAATATCCAAGATAGCTATCAAGCTCAACCTATTTGCCAGACGGTCTATGTTGAGACTCAAACCTATACAGGAGGAGGAGATAGTGTGGACATCAATACGGGCTTTTCTTGTCAGGATTTGGGAGAGCGAAACAGTGCGTGGTACCTTATTCACATTACGCAAGGAGGCAGCTTGTGCATGGGCATTGAGCCTGATGAGAGTACCGCTGATTTTGACTATGCCATTTATGACATCACAGGGGGTAGTTTTCAATCCATCCGTACAGATACCTTTCGTGAAATAGCCTGCAACCGTGCCTTCCTTCCAGGTGGTTGCCCCAACAATACAGGTCCTAATGGACTCACAGCAGGCATCTGCGGATTCGACAATCAGGCGTGTCTGCCTGTTTCCTTAGGGGAGACCTATCTCATCCTTGCCAATGCCTACTTTCCCACGAGTATGGGATTTTTACTTGACTTTACGGGTTCGACGGCCAGTATATTACCTACGACCTTGTCATTACAAGATGTGCGGATCTCTGCTGATAACTTGACTGACATTTATGTCGCGCTCAGTTTTCCTGTGGCATGCACAGACCTGACCCCTCAACGATTTGAGATTATAGGTCCTGGTGGTCCTTATGCGATCCAATCTTTGGAAGGTCCCAATTGTATACCAGGAGGAAACTTTGAGTCAAAATTTAGCCTGAGCGTCTCACCTGCTCTCAATCCTGCCATGCTGGGTCAGATGAAACTGATTGTCAAGGATACGCTCCGCGGCATGTGCGGATCGATTCTGACCCAAGATACCTTTAGCATCAAGCCTGCCCTGTCCATTTTGAGTTCTCAGGCAGGGCCTTATTGTACAGGGCAAAATATCCGATTTTCTACGGCTTTCAGTGGCATCCCTGGGATACGACATGTCTGGTCGCCTGTGGGAGACACACTTCCTAGCTTAGATTTAGAACTATCAGGAAATGTCAATATACAGGTTCAGGTCCTTGATGCAGATGGACAACTCTTGGGGACAATTACCCGAAACATAGAGGTGCTTCCTGCTCCGGTGGTAGATTTAGGAATGGATCGTGCGCTTTGTGAGGATAGCTTGCGCCTAGCTGCGCAAGGAGGCAATGCGACCTACATGTGGAGTACCGATCAGACAGATAGTGCCATTTGGATCAATGAATCAGGTACTTATTGGATCAAGGTCGTCGGAAACAACAGTTGTACGGCCTTCGACACGGTTACAATCGATTTAGACGATCCTCCGCTGGCTAATTTTACCCTGTCAGACTCAGGCCTACAGATTCAATTTCTGAATCAGAGCAATGATGATCAGGTACTCGAATGGAGTTTTGGCGATGGAGGCGTAAGTACCGAAACGAATCCTATTCATGCCTATGCCAGTCCGGGCGTGTATCAGGTTTCTCTTACCCTCACCAACTCCTGCGGAAAAAATACTGTGACTCAGAGCATCGCCGTCAATTATCCTGATGCGGTTGATCCTGCTTTTGCGAATCAGTTGGTGGTTTTCCCTCAACCTGCAATAGACGTATTTTCCATCCAGTGGGAAGGTCTGAGAAAAGGCCAATTAGCACTTTACAACCTACAAGGTAAGCGCATCCAATCCGACGAGATTCAGCCTCAGCAAACGCGATCCTGGCAGGTGAACCATTTACCTGAGGGGGTGTATCTGTTGGTATTCCGTCAGGAGAATGAATATATACGCAGGAAAATTTTGGTTGGGAAATAAGGAAGAGGAGGTATGAGCTACTCTCGACTCCAAAATTCACGTTCCAAAGAATATGAACATATATTGTCTACCAATATGTCTAAACCACAAATCGACACCATCATATTTGATCTAGGCGGAGTCCTCATCGACTGGAATCCGCGTTATATCTATCGGAAAATGTTTGAGGATGAGGAAAAGATGGAGTGGTTCTTGAAGAATGTGACCCTATATGAGTGGAACATCCAGCAGGATGCGGGCAGACCCATTGCCGAAGCAGAGGCAGAACTCATTGCGCAGTGGCCAGAGTGGGA
>JBCBFT010000001.1:36947-185573 GCA_038527485.1 Bacteroidota bacterium | reverse complement strand
AGTGCCGATCATCTGGGACTCTGGGGAAAGGTGGAATTGTAAGGGGCTTTTTGCTGAGCATTATGTGTTGGTGTTGCTTGTGGCGTTGTATACGCTTCTTTTCCTTTGACAGGACCTCTAAGCATGAGATAATCGAGGGTAAGAGGAGGAATAGGCACCTTCTCCACATGGGGAAATGTCCCACGCCAACCTTTACCATGAGCCCGAAACAAATCCCTACATTCAAAGCGAATGTCTCGATACAAGGGTTCCCATCTCATCGTATTGAAGTCTCCACCAATTAGTATAGGCTCTCTTTCAGGCAAATTTTTCACCAGATCCAACACATCCTTCCACTGCGTTTTCCGCACATCGTAGTTGAGAAGATAGTAAGAGAAAAAATGCTCAGGATTCTCGACAGCGCCTGCAGGTGAGCTCAGGTGAATATTGAGAAGGTGCAAAGATTTTCCTTTCACCTTCAGTTGTGTGTATTGAGCAATGGGTTTTTGGCGGTCGTTGAGGAGGAGGCGGTCCCCCTTGAGAGGATGCTGAGAGAGGATGGCGAGGCCATAAGGCCCTTTCCTAGGATAGATGCGACGATAGGGATAGCGCTTAAAGATAGAAGCAGACATGACCTGCTGCCATCCAGACGTGTATTCCTGAAGCAATAGCACCTCAGGATTTTCTTTTCTTATCTCCTGAATAATATTTTGCTTGTACTTATTGAGGAAAAGTACATTGTAGGAAGCAATCGTCAACTCGGCTCCTTTCGTTTCCACAAAGACGTCTCGTGTATACCTGACGCCTCTATACAGGCTTTCTCCTATCCATAATCCCATCAACACTAGCACAACTTGAAAAATACGTACCTGCCGCAATGATTTTTTTCGCCAAAAGAGCACGAGAGCAAGAATTACTAACGGCCATCTTAGCAGAGCAAAGGCCGATCCGATGAACACTTGGTTCATTCCCACTAGGCAAATGATCCCAAGCAAACACCAAACCCAAAGAAGGAAACGTAGAAATTTCATATGAAAGGTTGTCTGTCACTTAGGCATACGCTTCTCACTTTGGGAATGTTTGCATAGATGCAGTCATTCATCAATAGCGATACGCCCCAGCCCCCTCCCGCTCTGCGTAGCCATCAAGCTACGCAGCACCAAAATCTATTAGTTTCCCAACTAACAACGCCACAAGCAACACCAACATCCCAGCATGTGAAACACCAACCCGCTCTGCGTAGCCATCAAGCTACACAGCACCAAAATCTATTAGTTTCCTAACTAACAACGCCACAAGCAACATCCCAACAATCCTACCTCTGCCAGATACAAACGGAAGGAAACAAAAAAATTGTAGACACACCCGTTCATGGTGTGTCCACAAAAATGATAAACCTTACGTCCCTAGTCCCGCATCAGCACCTGCTCAGGATCAATCAAAGCCTTCTCAATATTATCCAAGATAAAGTGGCCTGTATTTCCATTAACCATGACGATATAGCCCATATCCAGCCCATCATACAGCCTGAAAACAGCTTTAAAGTCGCCGTTATTTCCACTGTGCTTGATTACTTTTCCGTGTGCAGCCTCTGCCACAAATATGCCTATCCCCACATGCTCCTTCGCGTTCCAGTTATTTTCAGCAAAATCCTCTGGCACCTTCGTCTGAGTAGAAAACATCAACTCAAATGTCTCGGGCTTCAATCCTTTACGGTCTTGCAACGCAAAGATGAATTTAGATAATGCTTGGGGATTAGTGACCAATGACCATGCGACACCTGGCTGATCTGGAAAATCGATCAATCCAGGGTATCCGTTGTAATGGCCGTGTGATTTTCGTGGAAAAGCATCCGAGTCATACTGAAAATACATATCCTTTATACCTAAAGGTTCTTTTACTTCCTCTTCTAGGATCTGGTTCATTTCCTTACCCGTGATCTTGACCAGCACACGCTTGAGATATTCGAAACCTTCTCCTGAATACCCAAAATCTGTCCCAGGCTTGAACTTGAAGCGCAAGCCACCGTCCCAGCCCCAGTTGGGGAGTCCTGTCTGGTGCGTCAGCACATGACGCGCCGTGACCAGTTTAGCATAAGGCATATCCGCAATCTCTTCGAATACCAAGTATTCGTGTAGCGGCTTGTCCAGATCAAACACCCCTTTCTCCCAAAGTCGTAGCGCAGCAAAAGCAAACACAGGCTTGGTAATAGAAGCTACCTCAAAAAGCGTCTGATCGGTGACCGCCTCCCCCGTATAGTTGTTACGGACCCCATAGGTTTGCTCATAAATGATTTTACCGTCTTTAAAAGCAGCAAAAGCGACGCCTTCCATTTGATAGAAGTCCATATATTTCTGAATCTCCTTGTCTATTTTGGGTCCACTCTGTGCATTCCACTCGACTAAGAGATTTCCCTTCGTTGCAAAATCAGGTTTGGAAACTGGTTTCAATGGGTAAGTAGGAATGTCCATGAACTTCCCTGCCTTTACTTCGAAAGTCTGCCTGTGGTTAGCATCTGCTTTAAAGTACGTATCTCCATTAAAAAAGGCGATTTTACCAGGCTGAAGAAAGTACTGCCCTTTGGGAAGGATCGCCTCAAATTCAAAAGCCTCATTTACGGGCAAATACATCCAGATAGCAGGATTTTCTGCTGAAGCAATATGAATCCCCTCAGGTCGTGTGGATATCTCTGGATCTTCCCATGCTACTTTTCCTTTGACACGCCCCATTGTCCCAGGCAAGCTTTGAAATACGATCATGCCAATCCGTCCTGGTTGGGGTGATGAGCTTTTACCTCCACTTCCTACCCATCCGTAGATCACACTCTGATCATCCACCTTGTCTTGATCGTTGATCATATGCCCCAAACCCATGATCCTCCCATCGTAGATCGGCTCATTGAGTTGCACTTTTAGCTCATAAGTCCTGACATTTCCTATTCGCTGTGTCTTCATCTCGACCTTCTCCCAGTCCAGATAGGCTTTCAACTGAGGGTCCCAATTGTCTGTAATATCTGTAAGATCCCGATAGTTGTCTCGCATGGTGTACCTGGCGACTCCCGATCCTTTGGGACGATAGGCTTCATTCAAGTAAAGGGTGTAGGTGTCTATGTTATTCCAAGCAGGGCTTTCCACCTTTGAGATTTCGATGTCGTCTTTGATCACGACAGCCAATAGGAGCGCATTGGCTTCCTGGTCGTAACCACACATGTAGTAGGCCGAAAAGTCTTCTGCGCCTTCAGCTTTCGCCCCAAACAAAGCATTTGATATGGGATATTGCATGAGGTCTTGCGTCCAATCATCTATGCTGCCATCTATCGTGATACCAGATAATGGATAAGCAAGGGCGATGCGGTCATGAGACGGTGGAATAGCGAATAGAAATGAAAAACTGAGCAAGGAACAACAAAGTCCACTTAGATAATGAGATAGCTGATTCATGATGTTCAATTGTGTCGTGAAATATAGCGTTGCTAAGTATTAGCCCTACAATATATCAGTACATCTAAGTGCCAATCTTGCGGAAGTCCGATACATCCATACTTCAGTCAAAAATAGCAAGAAGCCACACGCAAAACGCGCATGGCTTCCTAAGACTCAGTCTATAGTTTCTTCCTTCTTCTAGTGATTTTCCTTGAGCAGATCAGGAAACTTATTCTTGAATCGATTCAGGCGCGGAATGGATACTGCACGTACATAGCTTTGATTGGGATTGCGACGCTCAAAGTCCTGATGGTACTCTTCCGCTTCATAGAAGGCCTTCAATTCTTTGACCTCTGTCACGATTTCTCCTTCCTTGTACGTCCCATTGGCGACGAGCTCGGCAATATAATCTTCGATGATTTTCTTCTCCTCTGCATTTTGATAGAAGGCAACCGAGCGATAAGCTGTTCCATAGTCAGGGCCTTGTCTGTTGGGTGTCGTCGGATCATGCGAGCCAAAGAAAATTACAACCAACGTCTTGAAATCCACAACTTCGGGATCATAGTAGACTTCTACTGTCTCTGCATGTCCCGTACGACCTGAGCCTACTTCTTTGTAAGTAGGGTTCACTTTGGTTCCTCCTGCATATCCAGAGATGGCTTCACTTACACCATTGACAGACTCGTAGATGGCCTCCACACACCAGAAACATCCACTCGCAAAATAGGCCTTACTCAACCCTTCTACATTGACAGGCTTTTTGGCCACTACATTGATGGGTGCGGCATTTTTCTCAACAGGTGCTTCGGCGGAAGTATTGGCACAGGCAGAAAAGCTAAAAATCAAGGCTGCAAGAGCCAGTATGTGTAAATTCTTCATTGAAATGTTTTTTGCAGTCTACGGATCTATGACTGTAAAAAACGTTAATTGTTTCTAAAGGTCGATGGATCAAGGGCTATCTTTCGCAGGAATCGTCAGGCAGCGGACCTTTTCAGGCTCATGATTGCTCGAATTGGGCAGCAAATATGCGTTCTTCTGTAATTCCAGACCATGTGAAAGTAATGTCTATTTCAATCTCCCACCTCTTATCTCCTAGCTTTTTACCTTTCACTTTTCCTTGATCGACAGATACGGTCTCAATCAAGCAAAAACAGGAAGGACGGAATGTCAGCTGGATATCCTTCAATTCCTCATCTTTATACTCGAAGGACTCCAGATCCATCGGAACTTCAAACCAAATGCTCTCTCCATATTCATCATCTGCGATCAGGTCATCCTGATTTCCTGTAAAATCAAACTCAAATACCCGTTTATCGCCCACATTGACTCGTACAAAGCTCTCCATGTCGAGCGAATCTCCTGGCAAGATCTCAATGCTACGGTTTTCAAATACCTTGTAGGTGCACTGGCCACGTCTCCCCTCTTCAATGCTGCATCTGGTAGGCACAAACCCTTCTTGCTTACACCCCACCAAGGCTATCATGACAACCGAAATAATAAGTAGGACTCTTTTCATTTGTAATCTCTTTTTTGAGTAGACGAAGATGGGCGAGAAAGTGCTGATTATCAAGTCCAATTTTGAACAATTATTAGGTTCACAGGTCTCAATCACACATCTACAAAATAAAAAAGCTCCCCGCAAGGAGGAGCTACTATTTTTCGTCCACTACCGTGTAAGCTTAAAGCAAGCCATCGACGGCACTCAAAGCTGCATTGTAGTCAGGCTCGTGCCCGATCTCAGGAACTAGCTCAGAGTACACAACTTTGTTGTCTTTATCCAACACGAATACCGCACGCGCCGAAAGCCCCTTGAAGGGTCCATCCAGAATCTCTGTGTTGTACTCCTTGATGAAATCGCCATAGCGGAAGTCTGAAGCAATGATGACATTCTCTACACCTTCTGCTTCACAAAAACGGTTCATCGCAAAAGGTAGATCACGAGAAACCACCAAACCTGCTACGCCGTCCCGCTTGCCCAACTCCTCGTTGAACTTGCGCGTCTCCATCTGGCAGACACCTGTATCCAGGCTAGGTACGCCGATCAAAACCTTTACCTTTCCATCAAAATCGTCGTAGAGGGTTCCCTCTGACAAATCTGCCTTGACGAATGTAAAATCGTTCCCCAAGACGCCAGGGGATGGAATGTCGTCCAAAATTGAGTGTCGCTTACCTCCCAGGGTTACGTAAGACATGGTGGTTTTTATTTTTTAGTGAAAAATTTGTGGTACAAAACTACCAAAAACCTCAATATGTTGGGCACAATGTGTAATAATTGTATGTGTCCGACGACTTATATTGTAGGAAGTGCTTCGATAACGTATGAGCAAGGCAAGAGAAACGGCTTTTTTAGACATGATCCAGCAGCATCAGGGGGTGCTGCACAAGGTCTGCCGTATCTATACCCGAAGTGAAACCGACTTTTCTGACTTAAAACAAGAGATGCTCCTCCAATTGTGGCGCGCCTATCCTTCCTTCAGACAGGAAGCCAAAATCAGCACCTGGATCTACCGCATCGCCTTGAATACAGCGATCACGAGCCTTCGCAAAGCGGAGAGGCAAAAGGTCCGTCCAGAAGATCCCCACGCACTACCCGAGCTACCGACAGAAAGCTTTCGACCAGAGCAGCTTGATCGGCATGCCTTTCTCTATCACGCCATCAACCAACTATCAGATATAGAAAAGGCGATCATCATCCTCCACCTAGAAGAGCAACCCTACGAAGAGATTGCACAGATCATGGGTATCACACGCAATCACGTAGGGGTCAAGATCAGTCGGATCAAACAGAAACTCAAAACCCTCCTCAAGCCACATCTGTGACGAAAGGAGATAGCAACATGAGAAAAATATAAAGCCGCGCAAGATATGGATTGGGAAATATTAGAAAAAGAGTGGAAAGCCCTGGAATCTCAGCAGCCTGAGGAATCCTGGGATAGAGACGGCTTACTTCAAGTCATCAATCGAAAGAGTCAACATACCCTCCAAAAAATTCGTCGAAATGTCTTGGCAGAAGTGGTCATGACCTTACTCCCCTTTGCCGTGGGGATTGTGTACTTCATCCAAAACCCAGGGACTCCTGAGCTTTTTATCTACCTCGTGACAGCCTTTACCTTGTGTAGCGCGTCATTTTACCTTTACAAATATTGGCTCCTACGTCCTTCCGCTTACATTTCTTTACCTACCAAAGAAGCACTCGAAAAAAGTCTTCACATCATGAGTCTTTACCGCACCATCTACATTGTCTCTAGTACTTTATTTGTGCCTCTGGTAGCAGGTATGGGGGTTTGGATTGGTTTTTTCGCAGGTGCCTATCAAGAAGGGATGACTTGGCAAGACCTGACAGTGTTGCAGTGGGTAGCCATTTCTCTAACCACGATCTTATATGTAACAATAGCAGTTCAATTTTTTCGGTGGTATATTCGTAGACTGTATGGGAACTCTATCGAAGTTCTACGTACAAATCTGAAAGAACTATCAGAATCTATATGAATAAGCTGTCAACTTTTTCTTCCCTCTGGGGACTTCCTTTCTTCCTTTTGGGTACATTCTTCCTTTCCCCTTCCTCTGCTCAAGCACAACCCGAAACCAGCGAAACCTTCTCTCAGAGCCTCCTCTGGGAGATCAAAGGCAAGGAACTGACACAACCTTCCTACCTCTTTGGGACCATCCACCTCATCGGAAAAGACGATTTCTTTATCCCTAAGGGAACCAAAACGCGCTTTGAGGCCTGCGAAGTGCTCGCGCTAGAGATCGACATGGACAATCCCATGGAAATCGTAAAAATGACCATGGCTGGCATGCTCGGAGGCAAAAGCCTAGAGACCCAAATGGACACTGTCGATTACCAGCGACTCAAGTCCTTCATGCTGGATACCCTGGGTATTTCGACTGCCGAGTTCAACATCGCCATGCGCATGCAGCCCATGCTGGCTTCTTCCCTCATGTATCCTAAGATGATCGAAGGGGAGACCGTAGCCTACGAAGAACGATTCATGAAGGAAGCCAAGAAGCGTGACATGAATGTAGTGGGGCTAGAATCTGTATCAGATCAGATGGGAGCTATATCAGATATTCCTATGGAGGCACAGCTCGAAATGCTCATGGCCTATGTGGACAGTTTTGATGTCCAAAAAGCCATGTTTCAAGAGTTGGTCGATATCTATCGCGCACAAGACCTACCCAAACTGGCTGCTATGATGGACGATACAGAAGAGTTGGGTGAATTTGAAGATGTGATGCTCAACAATCGCAACCGTAAATGGATTCCTAAAATCGAAAAGCTTGCCAAGGCTAAGCCGACATTCATCGCTGTAGGGGCAGGTCACCTCTGGGGCGAAGAAGGTGTGATCCAACTTTTGCAGCAAGAAGGCTACGACGTTACACCTGTACGATTCTTCAAGGAAGAGGAACCACAGACTCAGGATCAATAGTTTCGTCATCCAGTATTTGCAGATAGATTCACTTCCAACTGAAGTTAACACTCAGGGCCCTGAAGGCCCATTAAATTTAGAGCCATATCATCCCATCAAATGGGATCGCATCATCCCGTTTTATCTATACCTCGTTTTCTTATTGAATTATAATTTAAATTCTTAGACATAATTTTCGAATGTGGTAACAGGTGATCTGGGGAGGCGTGGGACCTGGAATTTGGTGTTTGGGGTCCCGAGGTAATACGCTCGGGATTGGGCTAAAATTCCGTCCCGAGATTCATCATTGGGATTGGTTCTTTTTCCCAAAAAATCCCGAGTCTAATGCTCGGGACGCTGAAGGCGAACACTAAATATTAAAAAACTTACGTTACACTCTAAAAGATTAAGTTACCAACTAATGACACCTACTCAGGAAAAGTTTCAGCAACTGGTAGAAATTGTCGATGAGCTACGCGTCAAATGTCCCTGGGACCGCAAGCAGACTAAAGAGTCGATTCGCCACCTGACGATTGAGGAGACCTTCGAACTAGCAGATGCCATCATCCAAAACGACTACGAGGAGATGAAGGCCGAACTAGGAGATTTGCTCATGCATACGATTTTCTATGCCTCGATGGCGAGAGATGAGGGCAAGTTTGACATGGCGGAGGTACTGCAAGAGCAGATCGACAAGTTGGTTCGTCGACATCCGCACGTCTACGGAGACATGGTAGGTGCGACAGAAGAAGAGATCAAAGCCAACTGGGAGCAAATCAAAGCGAAGGAACGTGCGATGAAAGGAGAGTCTCACAAGTCTGTACTTGATGGAGTCCCCGACAGCATGCCCGCCCTTATCAAGGCGCAACGCATGCAGGATAAAGCTGCTAGTTTCGGCTTTGACTGGGAAAATGGGGATCAAGTCTGGGCCAAGGTACAGGAGGAAGTAGCCGAGTTTTTGGCAGCTGAAACCCATGACGAGAAAGAAGCAGAAATGGGGGATCTCCTCTTTTCCCTTGTCAACTACTGCCGATTTGCAGGAATCAATGCAGAGGATGCCCTCGCGAGAACCAATATGAAGTTTAAGACACGCTTTCAATTTATCGAACAACATGCGCGAGATCAGAAACGTACCCTCAACGATATGAATCTAGATGAAATGGAAGCACTGTGGCAAGAGGCAAAGACTGTTACCTAGCAGCCCAAGGAAAAAATAATAACAGAAACCCAAGAGCTACAAGGATCAAGGATCATGTAGCTCTTTTTTTGATCATAAATCCCAAAAAATGATAAGTAGTTATACGTAAATCCTGGCGTAATATCCCGTAAATCCATTTCTACAAGCAAAACACAAAACCCTCACCTACAGCATACTATCCTCAAATCAGGATAGAACACATGTTCCAAAGCTCATACACTTTCACTACATTTGTGTTGTTAGAGATGAATACACTATTTATGGATGAGTCAATACAGGATAACACTCCATTTTTCGACTCGCTGATTTTCAAAAACATTGCACATATACTGGGAGAAGACATCGCTTCTAATGTGGCCATTGTCAAAATGGAACTTGGAAGGGACGCTCACAAAGCACATCCTGAGTCAAACCTAGACGCTATCATCGGAAATCTGCATGCGACACTGGAGAAGATCAGGCTCCTCGCCAAGCAGATTTATCCGCAGGCGTTGGAGCAGTTTGGTCTCGAAGCCGCCATTACAGGAGCAGAACTAGATAAGTGGGCAAAGATCCACGTAGAGGGGAATGCACAAACCTTACCTTCTTCTGTCGCATTATTGATTTTTCGTCTCGTACAGATCGTAGATCAAGTGGCTGAGCAGCATCTGCTACCACTCAAGTGGAACATTCACGTGTTTTCTCATGATGTCATCGTACATGTTCACGTACATCAGGCCATCAAACTTGTTGATTTCCCCCTATCCTGTATCTCGCGACTTGTACGCAGCAATAGTGGAGAAATTCATGTTCATAAGGATCATTCGTTTTCTCGTATAGATATCAAGATTCCCAAAAAATATTCATGTGACTAACCTTCTACCATATTGATTTTCTATCATCAGTGATCGATATTGTAGAGCAGGTATATCATCAAAGCCTCAGATCCCTCAATCTATTACCTATGACTCGTGTTGCACTCGTAGATGACCATGCTTTATTTAGACAAGGAATGGCACGTATGATTTCCGAAATGGAAGGTATTGCGATCGCTTTCGAAGCAGAAAATGGCCAAGAGCTCCTGGATCAGCTGAACCACGATGTGCCTGACCTTATTCTGCTCGACCTTGAAATGCCAGAAATGGATGGAATCACTGCGTTGCCACTGGTGAGAGAGAAATATCCTTCAATCACCATCTTAATTTTATCCATGTATAATGATGATCATTTCATCGCACACCTAATGGAAAAAGGGGCCAATGGATACTTACTCAAAGACGCCTCCTTGGATGAGGTAGAAATGGGAATTCGCACGGCATCTGAAGCAGGTTTTTACTTCAACGACCGTGTCTCGAAAGTCATGCTCAATACACTTGTCAAACGCAATAAAATCAAACCTACCTTGGCCTTTCAAGTCGAACTCACAGGCAGAGAATCCGATGTACTAAAACTCATCTGTCAAGAAAAAACAACAGCTGAGATCGCCGAAACGCTTTTCCTCAGCCCGCGCACCATCGAAGGATACCGCAACCGATTACTCGAGAAGACAGGCGCACGAAATACCGCAGGACTTGTAGTGTTTGCTTCAAAGCAAGGACTACTTGACGCTTGGTTAAGCGAAAAAGCCAGTAATTGAGTAAAAGGTCCTTCTTAAGCTACGAAAATCGACAGGCACTATTCAGGAATGACAGCGGAAGCTTCGATCTCTACGACGAGCCCTTCTTTGATAAGGGCATATACTTCTACCATCGTGCACGCTGGGCGTATATCCTTGAACACTTCTCCATGTGCTCTGCCGACCTCTTCCCACAGGCTCATTTCTGTAATGTAAATACGGGTCCTAATGACATCCTGTAGACTCGCTCCTGCATCCGTCAGTGCCTGCTGGATTTTCATCAGGATGTAATGGGTCTGGTTGTATGCCTCATTGGGAAACATCACTTGATCTCCATCTACAGCAGTTGTACCAGATACCTCGACAATCTGGCCGATTCTTACCGCCCTAGAATACCCTACTTTTTCCTCCCACACGGCGCCAGAGGATACATTCAATCGCTTCTTGGTTTCTGGATTCTTCTCTATCATTTACATGTATTTAGCCGCAATATGTAGCGACATGCTGTCAATCTTTTTGTCCCTTACAATGACTTTTGAACCTACAGTCTTTGATAGGCTATATTCATATGTAAAAGAAGTCGTTTTTCTCGAAAATAACCACCCATTCAGGCAGTAGGTTCAACAGAAAATATCTCGATATTTCGTAATAGATGAGTTAAAATGAAGGATAACGTTCTAACAATTACCTCTTTCAATCCTAGAGATGGCTATTTATAAATTATCCCCATGAACCTCAAACAGTCTCTAATTTTCAGTATTATTGAAACAGAAAACTCCGTCTAGGCCCTACTGGCTTCATTCATCATCTTCAATATACTTCGCTATGTGGTCATTTCTCCGTAATTTTTTTCAGCAGATCTTTGGGAAGCCTGAGGAAGAAAATGTGCTTCGTCCCCAAAATCCTACACCTGCACCCGATACTTCCCCCGATCCTGTAGAGAAAGAGGAACCCAAAGCGTCAATCTCTACCTCTATTCCAGAGGGAGCTACAGTTTTACTTATGCAAAGGAAGACAGCTAGCGCGATAGGAATTGTAGGTACACTTCAACTCAACGGAGAGACACTTGCTCAGACCCTTGAAAATGTGTCCACAACTACCCAGGATCAAGCCTTACCCGTAGGTAATTATCTCGTGAAACTCAGGAAAGAGGGAGGTATCCATAGCACCTACAGTATCAACTTGGGAGAAGCTCATAAAGGGATGCTTCAGATTGTCGCGCCAGATCAACAAGGATTCCGTTATATCAAAATGGGCAATGAGGCGCAATATGCATACGGCTCTATCCTAGTAGGAAAAGAACTAGAAGAGCACGAAGGCAAATCCCTCCTGACCTTTACAGAATCCGTCTACCAAAAAGTCTATAATCAAATCTCTCCCCTTTTAGAGAATGGAGAAGAGGTCTACTTACAAGTAGAAGGATAAAAGGTCGAACAAAGTTCATGAGCATAGGTTAAATCCTAAAACACTCGTGTCTCATGGAATTATTCATTTACTACCTCATGTTGATGGTCCAGCCTGCTGTACTCGTACTGGGATTCATTATCATCCTTGCTTTACATTTGCACCATAAACGAAGGACAGAATTCCACGCAGATGACTGGGGATCAGGTGGTATACCTGTACCTGTCGAAGTACCTGGCCCCGATGTACTTCCCACCCATCAGGTAATTCGTCCTTAGATTAGATTCCCCAACATTATACACTGCCTTAAATCGCACCTAACACATACCTAACTTTAGGTAAACACAAATTTCTACTTACCTAATAAAGGGTATAGGAAAACCTCCAAAACAATGATAGTTTTAGGGCTAAGTTAGAATTAGTCTAAATAAGATTTTTGTTGTTAGTCCTAGTGCAAGTCTAGATATGGTCAGTGTTCCTACATTTATACCACGTGTCATCACCAATGACCAAAGCCTTAAGGGTTTAACTCATGGTCAAAAGGGAGTAATTACTCATATTGAAGGAGAAGAGATACAACTTGCCTTATTAGAATTGGGCATAAAAACAGGGGATGAAATGACACATATGGGAACGGCTCCTCTCGGTGATCCCATTTCCATCATGGTCAATCGTACCCAAATATGTATCAGGAAAAGGGATGCTGAAAATATATGGATTACAGTGAAATAAAGTCCACCTCCCTATCGACTGTCGCGCTGGTAGGGAATCCCAATAGTGGCAAATCCTCTCTTTTTAACATTCTTAGCGGCCTCAACCAAAGGGTAGGAAACTTCCCAGGCGTAACGGTAGAACGCAAACTAGCCAAGCTCCATCTTGGTGATCGTGAATTGCATCTGATTGATCTTCCAGGAGTAAACAGTCTTTATCCCAAATCAGAAGATGAACGCATAACATCTGATGTCCTCTCTCAAACTGACAATCCAGACCATCCCAATCGAGTACTCGTTCTTGCAGATGCAACTCAGCTAAGGCGAGGGATTGCATTTTGTATGCAAGTAATGGATATGGGGTTTCCGACGACCCTCGTAGTGAACATGATCGATCTGCTGGAAGCAGAGCAGATGAAGTTGGACACCGCCAAACTCTCCAAGCATTTAGATATACCCGTTTTTGGGATTTCTGTCCTTAAAAATAGAGGCATCGCAGAGCTCAAACAGCATTTGACTCAAGATCCTCCTCCTTCTGCCAAGCCATTTTTACAAGTCCCCCCTGCCTTTCGAGCTATGCTTGAAGAAGTGGGACAATTTCTGCCCCAAGCCAACGATTTTCAAAAGTACCGTGCGTTATTGCTCGACTCCTCTGATGAACGCATTCCGCTCACCGATTTGGAGCGCATCCGCCAGTTGGGCAAACTCACCCCCAAAGTCCGACAGCAACTCATCAACAATGAGCTCTTGGTCAGATTGGATAGGGCCGATAATATCTTACATGATGTCCTCATCAAGCCTCCTACGCCTGCTAAGCGACTAACCGAACAAGTCGATCGGCTCTTCACGCATCCTGTTTGGGGCTACGTGATCTTTGTAGGAATTCTCTTATTGATTTTCCAATCCATTTTTGCCTGGGCTGAATATCCTATGTCGTGGATTGAGATGGGGATGGGCGCGATCAAAGACGGAGTAGTTGCCCTGATGCCCGAGAGCTGGTTACGAGACCTACTCGTAGATGGGATCATCACAGGCATAGAGGGAATTGTGATATTTGTCCCTCAAATAGCCTTCCTATTCTTCTTTATTTCTATTCTAGAGGACTCGGGTTACATGGCACGAGCGGTCTACATCATGGATCGCATCATGCGTCCCTTCGGCTTTAGTGGCCGATCGGTCATTCCACTGATGGGAGGTATGGCTTGTGCGATCCCATCTATTATGATGACACGAAGCATCAGTAGTCCTAAGGAACGATTGATTACGATCCTCGTTACCCCACTGATTAGTTGCTCTGCGCGTATCCCTGTGTACACCTTACTGATCGCCTTATTTATTGCCCCCAGTCAGGAATATACCTTTTTTGATGCACGAGGACTTGTCATGACCGGTCTCTACTTTCTAGGATTTTTCATGGCATTGATGGTAGCCTGGGTATTCAAGCACGTACTGAAGTATGAGTCAAGAGGCGTCTTTGTGATGGAACTGCCAGCTTATCGCATGCCTCAGTGGAAAAATATTGGGTTGACCGTCGGACAAAAATCATGGTCATTCGTCGCAGAGGCAGGAAAAATCATCTTCGCAGTGAGTATTATTTTATGGGTTCTGGTCAGGTTTGGGCCTGCTGAGGAGAAAGAACAAATCCAGTCTCAATATGAAGCCCTCCTCGCACAGGCACCTACTGCTAAAGTAGATAGCTTGAAAAAGGCTGAAGAGTCAGATCTTCACAATGCTTCTTATGCTGCGGCACTCGGAAAAACGATCGAACCTGTCATTCGTCCACTGGGCTATGACTGGAAGATTGGCATCAGTTTGATTACCAGCTTTGCTGCCCGTGAGGTATTTGTGAGTACCATGAGCATCATCTACCAGCAAGACGACCCTGCAGAGGCAGAAGATGAAGATCAAGGGAGACTCCGTCTTGTACAACGCCTCCAAAGAGAAAAAAATTCAAAAACAGGCAAGCCCATATACAACTTAGCCACCGTGCTATCCTTGCTTATTTTCTATGCTTTTGCCATGCAATGTGTCAGTACACTCGCAGTGACACGCAAAGAAGCGGGATGGAAATGGGCCTTAGTGATGGTGACCTACCTATCCGCCCTGGCCTATTTTGCCGCATGGGGTACGCACGCTTTGGTTAGTTTCTGGATGGGGTAAAAAAGCGTATACATTCTTACACCCTGACTTAAACACAAAAACCCTATATTTGCGGACCAAATCATTTGCCATGCCAGGGAGAATTTACCTCTTCATATTCATCGTATTGGGTTGCCTATGGGGTTGTAACCAAGGAGGAGACGACCCTATCCTGCCGACCTATCTCAAGTTGAACAAGCCGACAGTTATAGATCCTTCAGGTGCGCAAAGCACCTTTGCCATCAAGGATTTTTGGGTAGACCAAAATGGACAGTCGCTGGGCGTACAGCCATTGCCTACGGTGATACCCACCCTGATACCCTCCGAAGGGAGCGTCATGACATTCGCAGGAGGCGTCTTCGAAAATGGCTTTTCTTTCTTTAGAACGCCTTATCCCTTTATCCGTGGCGTTACCCAAGTCATAGAACCAAGCCCATTGGATACCATAGATATTGATCTTACGCTGGAATACCTGTCACCTGATACAGTCCTTCAGTTCGCCCTCGATGAGGATTTCAACTCTGCCATTTCTATCTTCGAGTCCAATACACAAGGCAGCAACTTCACCTCGCTATTCAATAGTACCGAAGCTGCTTTTCAAGGTGTTGCAGGAGGGAAAGTCACGTTTACCTCCAGTCGATACGAATTTGCGGCCAAGACCAAAACACGCTATGCCCTTCCCCAAAGAGGAAACAACGATGTGTGGATGGAGATCACATACAAGGGAGATGTCCCTTTCAGCGTCGGGCTCAACTATTACTTTGTCCTCAATCCAGGCGTAGGACAAATAGATGCGGGCAATTTTCTCCCCTCTCCTGATGAATGGAATATTGTCTATATCCATATCAATGATGCCATTCGCTCGCTCCCCGAGGCGGCCGTTTTCGAACCCTTTATTCAAGCTACGGCTAGGGATGAAAATGGAACCCCTGGACGGGAAGGATTCATCTTCTTTGACAATATCCGCATCGTTCACTTTCGCCCATGAATCGACGCCGCATTCAGCGACTCATCTACCTGCTCTCTGATTTTCTTGTCACCTATATAGTGTGGCTAGGCTTCGTCTATTTCAGACGCGAAACACTCGAAGGTACAGGACACTTAGACGATGTCCAGCAATACATCAATGCAGGAGTGATCTCTATCTATTGGATGATCCTATACGCGATTGGTGGGCTATATGGTAGCCCTTTTCGAAAATCTCGCCTGCAAGAATTTACACAAGTATTTAAGTATACCTTAGTGGGCGTACTGGCCATCTTTTTCCTCATTTTCCTCGATGATCCCATTCCACCTGAACATCCTTCGGGGCAAAGAATTCTACTCACGATTTATCTGGGGTTGCAGTTTGGGGGCGTCATCATCCTCCGATTCATCATCACCACACGTACCAATATCCGCATTCGTCGTCGCCAGTTTGGTTTTCCTACCCTGATCGTCGGTTGTGGTCCACAGGCTCGCCAGATCTACGACGAGCTAGAGGGCATGCGTCGTCACTTAGGATATCAATTCAAGGGATTTGTATCTCCTCAAGGATGTGAAGAGAATGTTTTCAGGGGCAAACTCAAGCACTTTGGCGATACACAACGCCTCACCGAAATCATTCAGAATCGACGGATAGAAGAAGTCATTATTGCGCTAGAGCGTGAGCAAAGCCAGCAGGTAGGCTTCATCATCGAGCAGTGTGAGTCCACAGAAGCCAATATCAAGGTAGTACCTGGGGTATACGATTACATCGTCGGGAGTGTCAAAGTCTCTCACATCATGGGGGCTCCATTGATCGAGATCTTCCCCCAGATCATGAATCCTTGGGAACGCGTGTTTAAGCGGGCATTTGACATCGGCGTCTCCTTATTTGCCTTGCTTATCCTCGCGCCCGTGTACACAGCTCTTGCCATATTGATTCGATTCGACTCCACAGGACCTATTTTCTTTCGACAGGTCCGCATTGGCAAATTGGGGAAGCCTTTTAAGATCATCAAGTTTCGCTCGATGTTTGTAGATGCAGAAAAATATGGACCCGCCCTGTCTTCAGATCATGATCCAAGGATCACAAGAGTCGGGAAGTGGCTGCGAAAGTTGCGCTTGGATGAGCTGCCACAGTTTTGGAATGTCTTAAAAGGGGATATGAGCATCGTAGGTCCCAGACCCGAAAGGCAGTTTTATATAGACAAGATCGTGAAAGTCGCTCCGCATTATCGACACCTCCACAAGGTCAAACCAGGTATCACATCTTGGGGACAGGTCAAGTACGGCTATGCTTCGAATGTAGAGGAAATGGTGGAAAGGCTGAAATTTGATATTCTATACATCGAAAATATTTCGCTCGCCCTTGACATTAAAATATTGCTCTACACTTTCATTGTCATTGTAGAAGGAAGGGGAAAATAGCATGGATCACTTTTCATTGTTCCAAAGCTACAGTTGCTTGAACCATAGACGATGAAAAACGAAAAATGATCCATGAATCAAATCTCTTTTAGAGTAGCTCTGTCAATCTGCGCGCGACAATCTCATCACGATAGGCTTTGCGTTGTTTAATCTGCGCTTCGACCTCTGCGAGTTTGAGCTTGAGCTGCGTAATTTCATTTGCTTGTGCTTGGTACGCAGTATTGGATGAAATGCTGCGTAGTTGTTCACGGAGTACATCGGCCTGGGCCTCGCGCTTCAAGATGGCGAGGTCAAATAATTCATATAAAGTAGCAAGCATCTGAGCCTTTGCGGCATCTTTTTCTGCCCCTACTTTGCTGTCATAGGCAAGCTTCAAACGATTAAGTTCTGCTTCCTTGTAGGTGGCTTTCTGCTGATACGTAGCGGCATGTGCTGCGGCGTTGACCGCGCGGGAACGCTGATGGGGGGCTTGAGCTTGAAGCGTAGATACGCTTACGAAAACAAGGAGCAAGAACGGGAAAGTGAATAGTATTCGTTTCATAAGAACGAACAAGGTTGAATGTTCGACGAGTTTATAACTACAGAAATCGAGCCTAGATAGTTCGTGAAAGAGCAAAAACCAGAAAAAAGAGGATTGAGTCGCCAAAATTCAGGATTTATTAGCTAAAAAGTCTCCCCTATTTATTTTTCATCTCCCCTCTCCTATTCGCGCTCAGAGTACTTTTCTACCCTATTTGAGTGCATCCCATTACATTTCCCTAACACTCATCTAACATAAATAACATACTGATAATATGTAGGTCCCTATGCCTTCAAAGAGATCGTGTAGTTTTGCGCGCAATGTGAAAATCAAACAGAAGCCTAAAAATAACTAAGTACTGTTTATGAACCATCTAAGATTGCCGTTTCTCATTCTCCTGCTTATCATAGGGGGAATCAGTACAGTCCAAGCTCAAGGAACGATCCGTGGAAAGGTAAATAACGGAACCACTGGAGACATCTTACAAGGAGCTACTGTCCGCCTCGTTGATCCCAATGGTCAAGTAAGAGGAGGCGCATACACTGACCTTGAAGGAACATATACAATCAAGACTTCTGCAGGTAGCTATAGCTTGATTATTTCTTATATCTCATACATCAGCGACACAATCAATGATGTAACGCTAGAAGATGGTCAAGTAGTGTTCAATGAAACACTTTTGATAGAAGAAACTGCTGCGAATGAAGAACTTGCTGTAGAAATTGTTGGCAAACGTAACAGAGCCTCTACCGTAGCCTTTGACCAACAAAAGAAAAAATCAGTCAACGCCATAGACGGGGTTACATTTGACTTAGTCAAGCGAACAGGGGATGCCAATGTAGCAGCTGCCATGCAGCGTGTGGTGGGTGTGACGGTACAAGATGGTAAGTACGTATATGTCCGTGGTCTGGGCGATCGCTATTCACAGACACTTCTCAATGGGGCAGACTTACCCAGCTTGGACCCAAACAGAAACACCGTGCAGATGGACATCTTCCCCTCCAACCTGATCGATCAGGTAGTGGTATATAAGAACTTTACGCCTGACCTGCCAGGGAGCTTCACAGGAGGCTTGATCGACGTAAGAACAAAGGACTTTCCTGATCGCCCTACGATCAATATCTCGGCTTCTTTGGGCTATAACACAAATGCAAGTCTGAGAAATGACATCTTATCGGACGAAAAAAGCTCCACCGACTGGCTAGGATATGACAATGGAAAGCGCGACGTACCCGAGATCATCGGGGAACCAGGTTCTTTCCTCACCTCCACCAACAGCAATACGGACTTTGATAATGCGACCATCTTCGATCAAGCCATCAAATCATTTCAAGTTCCCTTGCACCCCGTAGAAGGAAGCTCTTTCCTCAATCAGAACTACCAAATCTCTCTAGGCAACCAATACAACCTCAGCAAAAACATCGACCTCGGCCTTGTCGGTAGCCTTTCGTATCGCAATACATTTGGTGCGACCAATGAGGGAGGTAACGCATTCTATACCATCTCTGGTCCCAATGACCGCTCACTAGGTGCTGAGAACGACCTGACTTTAGGTACAAACGTAGGCTCACAAAGCGTCCTTTGGGGAACCATGGCCAAGGCCTCCTTGAAGCTGTTCAAAAACCATAAGTTCTCTTTGAACTACTTGCACAACAACTCTGGCGACAGCCAAAGCAGAATCCTAAACGGTATCAAGCCTGCCAATACCACTCCGAGCTATCGCTCCATCTCTGTCAACTATTACGAGCGTGCGCTAGATGTCTTCCAATTGAATGGAGAAAGCGTATTCGGGCCACTAACAGTTGACTACATTGGTTCATTGACGACTTCTTCTCAGAATCAACCTGATCAGCGTCTAGCTGCCTATCGTACAGATGGAGGTGAATTTCAGTTTGACCAGTCAGAGCAGTTGATTGCGCAGCGTTTCTTCCGTCAGCTTCAAGACCAAAGTGCAGACGCCAAGCTGAATTTCAAGTATGACTTCAATTTAGGTGGCAATACAGGCTTTGTCAAAGCAGGAGGTAGCTACACACAGCGTACACGTGTATTTACACAGCGTGTCTTCAACTATGAGTCTGAAGAATTGAGACAAGCAGTAGATCGTATCGGTTGGGATGGAGATCCAGAAGATCTTTTCATAGATGAAAACTCTGGTATCATTGGTACAGATTCCATTCCCGAGCGAATCGATGGCCAGTTTGTCCTCGTCGAAGTACCCCTGTACGGGATCATCCTAAACGAACGTTTGACAGAAGCTTCTGAGAGCCAGTTTGATGGTACGCAAGACGTCATTGCTACCTATCTTATGGCTGAGCTTCCCATTTCCTCTCGTTTAAAATTTGTAGGGGGCGCACGTTATGAGTACAGTACGCAAGTACTGCTTGTGACAGAGCGCGGCAACCGTGCAGTAGATCAAGTATATAACGACATCTTGCCTTCGGCCAACTTCATCTACGCAGCGACCGAAGACATGAACATACGCCTGGGTTACTCTCGCACGTTGGCGCGACCTGCCTTCCGCGAGCTTGCTCAGATCCAGTATATCGACTACTTGGGGGATTTCACAGAGGAAGGGAACCCTAATTTGGTACGTTCACTCATCGACAACGTAGACCTTCGTTGGGAGTGGTTCTTTGGATTAAATGAATTGATCTCTGTTTCAGGATTCTACAAGGTATTCCAAGATCCTATTGTGCGTACCATTATCACACGTAATCAGAACCCTTCCTTTACTTATGTGAATCAAGAGACAGCCAATGTATATGGAATAGAGGTTGAATTCCGCAAAAATCTTTCATTTATCAATGAAAGCTTAGAGAATCTCTCTGTTGGAGGGAATGTCTCCTTGATTCAGTCTGAGGTGCAGTTGGAGCAAGATGAACTAGATGCGCGTCGAGCCAACTTCCCCGGTCTACCAGATACGCGCCCCTTGTTCTCTCAATCACCTTATGCAGTAAACGCGGAGTTGTTGTATACAGAGCCTATATCAGGATGGACAGGGTCATTGAGCTACAATATCTTCGGCCCTCGTCTGATTGCAGCAGGTGCCACCAACTCACTGGATGCTTACGAACAACCTCGTGGACTCCTCAACTTCTCATTGTCTAAGCGTATCAAGGAGCGTTGGAGCATCAGACTCCGTGCGAACAACATCCTCAATCCTGAATATTTCTCTACAACAACACTTACACCAGAGATTATGGGACTGGAAGAAGGAGCATTTGAAGATCAATCTTTCCCATTCCGTAGTCAGGGAAGAAGAGGTCGAACTTTCTCTCTAAGCCTTTCCTACAGCATAAAATAGTTTCAGGTTAAATAAAGTTTAAAATCCATGCTTTTCTTGAAGCATGGATTTTTTCATGTATCATATTAGAATCACACGTATACCCTACTTAAACACACATAATTGATTATCAAATGATTACCTAACAAAAGGTTGACATATTCTTAATCTACCTTCATGTAATTTAATAATCCGTTAATACGATACCTCTATATTCGTGCCAGATTTATTTTAAATCCTTACCCACAAAATCAACGCAATTTTTATGAAAAGTTTGTACGTTACTCTCGTTGCTCTTCTGGTGACGCTTGGCGCTACAGCGCAGGTTGACACCATCCGCAACAACACTGGTGGAAACGCTACATGGGCTTCAGGCACAGCGTACTACCTAGATGGATATGTATTCGTCGAAGACGGAGACACATTGACTATCGAAGCAGGTACAGTTATCCGTGGTCTTCAAAATCCTACTTCTGGATCTCAGCAAGGAAACGATACAACTGTAGATGACGCTTCTGCTTTGATCGTAGCACGTGGTGGATACATCATCGCTGAAGGTACAGCTGCTAACCCTATCATCTTTACCTCTGATAAAGATGCAGACTTGAACTCTATCACAGATGTTACGCCATTTGAGCAAAACCTATGGGGTGGTATCATTGTACTAGGTTCTGCTGGAACTAACACAGATCCTGTTGAGCAGCAAATCGAAGGTATCCCTTCTTTCGAAACACGCGCTGTATACGGTGGAACTCAAAACGACGATAACTCAGGTATCCTCAAGTATATCTCTATCCGCCACGGTGGTAGCCTTTTGGGACAGGACAACGAGATCAACGGTTTGACACTTGGTGGTGTTGGATCTGGAACAACTATTGACTTTGTAGAAGTTTTCTCAAACCAGGATGATGGTTTTGAGTGGTTCGGTGGAACTGTAAACAACTACCACTTGATCTCTGCTTTCTGTGGTGATGACGCTTATGACTGGGACCAAGGATTCCGTGGAAAAGGACAGTTCTGGTTCGCTATCCAGCGTGTAGACGCAGGGGGTGAAGGTGGTGAATTTGATGGTGGTACTTCTCCTGAAGATGGAACACCTTTCGCTACTCCTCAGATCGTAAACGCTACATTCATCGGTCGCGGTCCTGACAAAGGAAACCGTACCCTACGTATCCGTGACAATTCTGGTGGTTTCTTCCACAACAACATCTTCGCTGACTTCGGTCGTGGTGTTGAAATCGAGATTCGTGACGGAGCAACTGAATTTACTGTAAAGCGTGCACGCGAAGGACAATTGGCATTCAAGAACAACATCTTCTGGAACGTAAACGCTACAGGTACAAGCGATGACGCTTTCATCGGAGCTGCCGTAAACTTCAAGACACGTGTAAACGGTATGGATGTTCCTGCACAGATTGCAGACTCTACAGATGCTGTAGCTGAAGCCAAGGCTGTAGGTGACTCTATCTACGCTGCTGGAAACAATGTATATGCAAATCCTAACTTCGTAAGCGTTGACTCTGTAAGCCGTCTTCCAGATGCAAACCAGAGCCTAGACCCACGCTCATTCGCTGGAATCGCTACAACTGATCTTGATGCAGGCGTATATGACTCTACATTCTTCACCACTGTAGGGTACAAAGGAGCTTTCGATACAAACGGTTCTAACTACTGGTTGACTGACTGGACTGCACTTGACCTTTACGGTTTCTTGAGCCCAACTACAGTTGCCAACGACAACCGTATCGACTTTGAATTGAACGCATATCCTAACCCAACCAATGGTTTGGTCAAGGTAACGGCTAACAACTTGAAAGCGGCTAACGTAACTGTTATTGCTTATGACGCTACAGGACGTAGAATCGTACTGAAAGAAGTTGCGACTATCGCAGGTACATTGAACGCTGAAGTAGACTTCACAGCTCAAGCTCCAGGTATGTACTACATCACCCTAGAGCAGGATGGTATCCTCGGTACAATGAAAGTAGAAGTAGAGTAAGTTTTGCTTCTCTCACTTTGAATAAATAGAAAAGTCAGGCTTTTGGGCCTGGCTTTTTTTTATTTCTGAAGCTTTGAGCATGTGACTAGACTCCACATGCTACACGACACTTTCCCTTGAGGACAATGAACCCCGCTCAGTGCTGAGATTCATCCTGCTATACACAGAACTGGACTCCTTCAGTCTGTAACTGAAGCTAAATATCTTTTCCTAATTCAACCTGGAATATGTCATAAATGGATGACCACAGATAGACGCTATAAATGAAATGCCGTCTCTACAGAGGTAATCAAATCAGGTCCATCGGCGTGTCCACCTGTAGGGGGATCTCTGATATGAAGCCCTCGCCAAATACAGCTCCCGTCATATGCCCCATGTTTCGCCACCTTCCTTCCTGAAAGTGCCAGAAGTTTTCATTGGAGATATAAGTTTCGGGCTCGTCCGTCTGCGCCTGATATTTAGGATCAAAAAACTGGGAAGTATAGGCAAGAATTGCCGCTTTCTTTGTCTCTACAAAGGGTGTGATGTCTACAACAAAATCAGGTGTATGAGACCAGTCCTGGATGTAGAAGAATAAGCGTTTGGGACGCCATTCCTTTTGAGGTTCCCCGTTTAGTACTGTTTCAATTTTTCTCAACCCACTCAAGAAAGCCGCCTCACGCACCAACTTACTTCCACGTCCGTGGTCAGGATGTCGATCTTCAGGTGCGCCTGTGATGACTATCTCGGGCTGGTATTGACGGATCTTTTGGATAATGGCCAACTTATGTGCCTCGTCAATCATAAAGAATCCATCTCGAAAAGCAAGGTTCTCGCGTATGTGCACACCCATGATCTCTCCCGCATCCTGAGCTTCCTTGTCTCGGATCTCGGCACTCCCGCGCGTGCCTAACTCACCTCGCGTGAGATCGATCAATCCTACCTTTTTGCCTTGTTGGACCAATTTGATCACTGTGCCCCCTACGCCCAACTCTGCATCATCCGGATGGGCTGAAAATACAAGTACGTCTAATTTCATGCTTGAAAATTAGGCAGATATCTGCAAAAATCATGGATAAACATTTACACTCACTTATCCTTGGTCCATCCCTCTCCTTAATTCCCTCTTTGCAACATCCACTTCTGATGAGAAACCATAGCTTTTTGTCCCTTTTTTTGATACTTCTGACGCCATATGTAAAAGCCATCAGGTAAGTCTGCAGGAATCTGCAAGGCCTGTGTTTCCCATTTATCTAATCTCCACACGAGTCGGCCTTCCATATCCCAAAGCTCGCCTTGATAGTTGATATATACCTGATGTTCTCCCTCTAGATATATATTCCCATCATAAGCAGGATTGGGATATAACTGAGGGGCAGGACCT
The DNA here is from genome assembly GCA_038527485.1 of Bacteroidota bacterium. GTDB lineage: Bacteria > Bacteroidota > Bacteroidia > J057 > J057 > JALEFZ01. The sequence goes on along the minus strand of JBCBFT010000001.1, from coordinate 161,162 downwards.
GCGATGGTAGCCCATGGATCGATATCCGCTACCGTATTCCGACCTCCACTAAATACTTCTGGACGAATCATAAAGGAACCCGCCAGACTGATAGGTGTCCAGTTACCTAATGAATCATAGTACATCAAGCTCCGATTGTCGTAGGTACGATCTAGCCCCAGATTGATGGGAAGATTATTTGTCTGCCTCACGCCTACCCAAAATTTTGTCGGCACCTTTACAGGCTGCAAGAAAGCGTATCGCTCAAAATGATTGGGCTCGTCGCCATAATTCACCTTTAGAGAACGGGACGCTAAAATAGAATCGGGATCAGCATCTCCCCATATAGTCAGACGAAAGTCTTGGTCTTGTAGATAGTCTACATCTCCATTGATCGGATTCACATATACCACGGGGACGAAGTGTATCCAAACCGCAGAGATCGAATCAGGTCTTGGTAAGTTCACTTCAACCCCAAATCCCCTTGCACGATTCATTCCAAATCCTCCATCCGCTTCCCCGTCGTCGTAAGCCCAGATGCTATCTATGGGGAATCGATGGGTCATGGTATTATTTTGAGGAATGTTGTCTCGGTTGGCCACCGTCGTGAAAGCTAACTCAAAGGCTGCATCTCCTGGAAGGCCCTGCTCATCAAATGCGGCTAAAGGTACATCCACATCTTGCTTTGCATCTACACTGACGATGGCTTGCTGCGCAAAAAAACCAGAAAAGCTACTCTGAAGTACAGGATCAGAAAGTTCTGCGTTCACCTCTACATCCATACCGTCATCGTCCAGGTTACCTACAGAAACAGAGAAGGGCTTCATCCAGGGCTGATCAATGTAGTAGGAATACGGGATTGCCGTATAAGGAGCAAATGGGGAGCTGGTCAGCTGGATAGGAGCGACATCCAGAAAGACTGTATCCGAAGGCGTACGTCCAGGTGCGAGTTTGACATAATCTAAATGCCAGTGATCAAGTGCAGCTGACTGCGTACCCAGTGTCTGAAAAACAATCTGAAAGCATTCCTGAAAATACCCAGCATTGGTCAGTTGGATGGTGTATTGCTCAAAAGGCTGTACACTTCCTCCTGGAATGGCCAGTTCTTTGATAAAATTATCTGGGTCGGGATCATTGGTACGCAAAAAGACAAGAAAACTATCGGTTGCTGCTTCGGGTGCATCTCCCCTACCCTGTGCTTGCAGAGCGAAAGAAAGGTACAAAGCATCATTGGCATCGTAGCTCCGAAGATCAATACACTGGCTGGACAACCGATCTGTCTCTCCTGTAAACAAGCCATTCGTAGCATAAGGCGTCCCTTCGCGCGTCAAACCATCAAAAGTCACCACACCCTGTGTAGGGGGGTTGATGGCCATATTTTGCGTAATCTGAGGAACATCAAAAAAGAAACTTGGGGTATACCACAGACTGGAATCTGGCTCCCTTAATCCTTGACTAAAATCATCGAAAAAAGGTGACTGAGCTGAAATGGTAAGTGTATCTAATATATTTCCCCGTACGGGTGCATAGGTTGCCTTCTGGCCTGGCCTGTAGTTCCAATTTGCATCTTCCTGCACGACCTGCGCGTATCCCCCTATACTGAGCAAGCTCCATCCCAACAGCAAGAAGAACTTTTCAAAGCAACACTTCATTCTCATATTCATAATTTTTCCAGACGGGGGGCAAATTAGTAAATATCAATCGGGAGAAAAATGGCATCTGGAAGTCACGATAAATTTAAGGATGAAAGATTAAAAGAGATTATTCTGCAAAAAAAGAGGAAGCCCTAGTTAAAGGAGCTTCCCGTATGTCAAAGGTTATACATTTCTAAAAAAGCTTGAATCCTACATCGGACAGATCAGAAATTGATGATATCATTCGCAAAGATGAAGATCATCAATCCCAAAATGAAGATCATACCAAATTGCTGAGCCATCAACCTTATCTTCACCGAAGGCTCGCGTCTAGTAATTCCCTCAATCAGTAAAAAAAGTACATGTCCTCCATCTAATGCAGGAATCGGCAAGATATTGACAAAAGCCAATACCATACTTAGGATGCCTGTCATACTAATCAAAGCAAATATTCCTTCCTCTTGATACCGTTCAAACAGTGCTTCTCCGATACGCAAAGGTCCCATGACAGATTTTGAAAAGCTCACATCTGAACGCGTAGCATTGCTAAATCCTCTTATATTCAAGCCTACGATCCCAAATGCTTGTCTCGAACCTGCAACAATGGCTTCCCATAAACCAAAATCCTTGCGTTCCAGACTGATGACCCCACGGGAATCAGGCTCTACGCCCAAGATATTCCTTCCGTTACGACGAAAAAGCACCACCTCGGTTTGCAGCGTATCTCCTGCTCTCACATACGTGACCTGCGTGGAAGGACCAGGATGGCTACTTACGACCGTCCTCAATTCACTGAAAACGTTGATCGGTGTGGAGTCGATCCTAATGACCACATCCCCTGTCTGCAATCCTGCTTCACTCGCAGGTGTCACAAACATCTCTTTCACACCTTCTGCATTTTTAAATGCCATAGAGTCTCCTACGATGAGTTGGGCTCGGATATCAGGGAAAAAATTAAACAGGTAATTCTCAATCGAGTCCTCGCTGAAGTAATTCTGGATATTTCCTGGCACATTTAAACGGACAAGCTGATCGTCGCGCATGACCTCAAAGTATGCCTCGTCTTCTAACAAGAGTCCCGTGCGCAAGTAGTCGTTGAAATAAGGGAAAGATTCTCCCTTAAAAGATACGAGCTTATCTCCTGACTGGAAACCAATGATGCCTCCCAAGGAGTTGTCTTCCAAGAGCATGACGATTCCATTCTCTGCTTCTGACATGGGGATACGGTCCTCTCCATAGATGTATTTCACACTCGAGAAAATGGCAATCCCCAGAATCACGTTCATAATGACACCTCCTGTCATCACAATCAGGCGCTGCCACACGGGTTTCGCACGAAACTCCCAAGGCTTGGGCGCCCAATCGGGTGCTTTCGACGTACTGGCAGTTTGCTCTCCTTGTTCACGTGCGCGCTCACGGTTGATGGTCTCTCGATCAAGGGACTCATCGATCATCCCCACGATCTTTACATAACCTCCCAGCGGCACAGCACCGATTTGATACTCTGTCTCTCCTTTTTGGAAACTCAAAATTTTGGGGGGGAAACCAATAGAAAATTTTTCTACCCGTATGCCAAACATCTTGGCAGTCAAGAAATGCCCTAGCTCGTGTACCGTCACAAGTATGGTGATACAGATGAGGAAAAGGCCGATTGCCTCCAACACCTCCAGGACTGTTGCCAGCCGTCCTGTGAAGTATCCCATTCCTAAAATCAATAAGACACTCCCTGCTATGATTCCCAGTCGACGGTAATTTTGGCTTCTTTTTCCACTCATGCTTTCTGTATATCCTGATAATATCAGCTTTTACAAGCCTTTCTTTATCAAATTCAGTTTTTTCATTTCTAAACAGTTGGTATTCTTTTTCCCACAATGCGCCTACTGTTTTTCCTTAGATAGAAATGATTTGTAGAGGCTATTCGAATCCTCCCTGTATTTATCTCATTAAAAATGAATACTTTACCTAAAGTAGTCTATTCAACAATACAAGCAAATAATTTAAGCAAACAAAAATCAAAGGCCTACATTTACAGATATACTCAGTTGCTCGTTGTTACTACCTACATGCGATTTTCAGACCTTAGTTTATGGTACGCATACTGGTTGAATAGTTTAAAATTAACTTATTTTTTCGATAAAAGTTTCTTTTCCTATATGACAGATTCTCCACAAGATTTTTTAAACACCGAAAGTGTTTCCACCTCGTCTGGGGAAACACTTTCGGTATAGATGGACAACACTGTAGTCTATTTCTTCAAGCCAATTTCTCTCAAACGCTGGTTGAGATACTCTCCTGCCGTCATATCCTCGTATTGCTTAGGGTGCTCATCTGTGATGCAATTCGCTAGAGAGGTGAGGTCCATATTACTTTTAGGGTGCAAAAAGAAAGGCATAGAGTAACGTGGCTCATTCATTCGCTCCTTGGGAGGATTTACCACACGGTGGGTCGTGGACTTGAGGCGATTGTTGGTCAGGCGCTGAAGCATGTCCCCCACGTTGATTACAATCTGATTGGGTTCTGGATTGGCTCCTAGCCAGTTCCCTTCCTTTGTCAATACTTGCAGCCCCTCGGCACTTGCCCCGATCAGCAACGTGATCAGGTTGATGTCCTCGTGCTCTGCCGCCCTCACCGCTCCGTCGGGCACAGCCTCAGGATTCTCAATTGCATAATAATGGATGGGCCGCAAAATGGAGTTTCCATTGTGGACCTTGTCATCAAAATAATGCAAAGGTAATTCTAGGTACTCGGCAATCGCTTGTAGCAAAGCTTTCCCTGATTTTTCAAGGGAGCTATACAGTTCCACTCCATACGCCTCAATATCTGGTACTTCAGGAGGAAAAATATTGTCTGGATACTCTTTCTTGATAGGGTCTCCGTCTCTGACTGTCTGGCCGATGTGATAAAACTCCTTGAGGTCTCCTACATTATGTCCCTTCGCGTGCTCTTTTCCTTTGGAGATGTACCCGCGCTGACCCGCAATTTCTAGATCTTCGTATCTCCTTTTCACATCCTCTGGCAAAGCAAAAAAGTCCTGAAACGCTTGATAAGCTTTTTCTATCGTCTGATCAGGCACACCGTGGTTGGCTACAATAGCAAATCCAATCTCTGAAAATGAATCCCCTAGCGCTTTCACAAAAGCTGCTTTTGTCTCTGCGTCGCCTTGCAGATAGTCATTCAAATCGACTGTTGGGATCTTATCTAATGTCATATGAAAATATATTTTCAACAAAAATAATAAATTCTCAAGAATGCAGAACGAAACGAATAGCATTCCACTCTGTATATTTAACTACAAAGTGGCTAGAGACATTATATAAAACCTGAAAGACGAAAGGAAGTTTATCTTTCCAGAAGTCTCACGATATGGAGCAAAGAAAGATCATACATATCGACATGGATGCTTTTTATGCTTCGGTAGAGCAAAGAGATCATCCTCAATTGAAGGGGAAGCCCGTAGCGGTTGGTGGGTCTCGCGAGCGAGGGGTTGTGGCTGCAGCGAGCTACGAAGCCAGGCGATATGGCGTCCGATCCGCGATGCCCTCAGCTCAAGCTTACAGACTCTGCCCGCATATCACATTTGTGAAACCTCGATTTGATCGCTACAAGGAGGTTTCGCAGCAGATTCGTGCCATCTTCTTCGAATATACAGACCTGGTAGAACCTCTCTCTCTTGATGAGGCTTATCTAGATGTGACAGAAAATAAAAAAGGGATTCACTCTGCCACGCTCATCGCCAAAGAAATCCGTGCCCGAGTCCTAGAAGAGACCCAACTGACTGCCTCCGCAGGGATCAGTATCAATAAGTTCCTCGCCAAAGTGGCCTCTGATATCCACAAGCCCGATGGCATTACCCTCATTCCACCTGAGAATGCACTGGCTTTCCTCGAAAAACTCCCTATCAAAAAGTTTCACGGAATCGGTGCCAAGACGGCCGAAAAAATGAAGAAGTTGGGCATTCACGATGGAGCTGATCTGAAAGCACGAACTGAACTGGAACTTGTCCGGAGTTTTGGGAAAGCAGGTCGACATTACTATCGCATCGTACGAGCCGAAGACCACCGTCCTGTCAAACCCGACCGAATCCGAAAGTCTGTAGGAGCTGAAAATACCTTTGGGGAGGATCTGGAAACGGAGGCAGAAATGCTGGAAAAGCTTCGACCGATTTTGATAAAGGTGTGCAGTCGGATGGAATCGATTCAAGCGAAAGGAAAAACCATCACATTAAAAATCAAGTACTTCGACTTTCAGCAGACGACGCGCAGTCGTACGCTCGGACAGTATGTATCTACCTACCAGGAAATCTTTCCCGTGATTCAGGATTTGCTCTTCCAGCCCGAGTTTCCCCCCAAACCTGTCCGCCTCTTGGGGATTTCACTTTCGAGCTTAAATACAGAGATTGAAGATAAATCAGGTCATCAGTTGACCTTGAGCTTTTGATAAAAGCAAAACTAGCGCGCAGGGAAAGGATTGAAGACGCGCTCTTTTATCTCATACTCGAATCCCATAGCATTGATCAAAATACGTGGCGAAACCACTAGAGAAGAGATGTGGATGACTTTCCCTCCTTTGAGATACATGGACATATAGTCTACTCCATAAGGAAACATCATGCTCATGTTCAGCGTCACACGATCTACTTGATCCACATGAAATAAAATATTCTCTCCTGTGTGTCTGTCTACATATTGGATATACTGGTATCGCTCGTCTATCTCTACTTGCTTGCGCTGCTCACGCACCATGTACTGATTGAATAGATAAATACCAGGAAAGTAGAAAGGAGCGAATATGGCAAATAACCATGTGATCAAGGGTGTAATGGAATTTTCTCCTTGGACGAGATAATAATAAAAGCCAATCACAACAAAAAAGAGCAACAGATAACTCATCAACTGAAAAGGAAGAGTCAATGCTTGCTTTTCAGAACTATGAATATCAAAATAGCTTACATGCGGCTCTAGCACTTTGACATGTCCATCAGAAGAAGAATTAGGCAGACTCATATGGTTACTCATTTACAAAAGAGACGCTCAGCACCTCACACGCCAAGATGCTCCTGTATCAGGAATAGGACGTGAGGGATGATGGTACAAAGCTTTTCTTTAGGATGATTTACTATGCTTAACTCTATGTAAGCCTAAAAAGTTGCAAACTTTTGAATTAATTTTTGTGCGAATATTACTACTAATAAATAATTCTCGATATATCTATATATAGCCTTATATGGATAAACTGCTCTCATAATGCTTTTTATCCTGCGCTTTTTTAAGTCAAATATTTACATTTGTGTTTGGACTCAGCGCGGGTGTTCTATATTAGCATCAATCTTTACACGTATGAAAGTAATCAAGAACATTATCACATCGATCTACAGCCTTTATGTTATATTGATGTTTTTTGCGACAATGTTGCTTGTCCTAATACCTTACATCCTGATTTCGCCCTTCCCTCGCAACACGCGCATGCGCTTTGTCTACAAGATCAATATTGTCTGGATCACTTCCTGGGCCTTTCTCTGTGGGATGATATTCAAACCAGAAGGACTGCACCACATCGAGCGAGATCAGCCCTATGTACTCGTCAGCAACCACCGCAACATGCTCGACGTTGTCATCACAGGCTCGCGCATCCAGCATCCTTTCCAGCCCTTGGTCAAGGAAGAGGTCATGAAGATTCCCTTATTTGGTACCTTTCTTCTTCGCGTCACCTCGATTCCTGTCAACCGCTCCAATGCCGAGAGTCGCAAGCGGAGCTTCCAGCGCATGGTCGACCGAGTCAAAGAAGGCACTTCCATTTTGATATTTGCTGAAGGAACCCGAAACCGCACCCCCCACCCGCTCAAAACTTTTTATGCAGGTGGATTTAGACTGGCCATAGAAACCCAAGTCCCCATCCTTCCTATTGTCTTATTGGATATCTACCATCAACAACCCGTAGATTCTTTCAAAGTATATCCAGGTATTGCACGTATGCACCTATTGCCCCCCATCTCTACCGAAGGAATGACAGAAGACGATGTACCCATGCTTCAAGACAAAGTCCATGAGATGATTTGGAACTACCTCACCGAGCATGACAAAGACTTTCAGCATTATAAAGGAGATAGAAAAGAGGTCTTAGCTACATTGGAAGCTGAGAGAGCTGCGAAGATTGCGAATAGGCAGGCTTCGGAGAAATAGGATAAGCTTAGACCCTGTTTGAAACTTCGCATCTGCGAAAAATTTGTGGCGATAGGCTCCACGATTACTTTTTTCTATCCATTTGCTCCAATTGCTCGTATAGGGCGCGTTCCTGGCCAGAGAGCTTGGTCGGAATCGCAATGTGAATCTTGAGATACAGGTCTCCAAAGACCCCACTTCTATCGTAATCTGGCATTCCCAATCCTTTCAGTTTGAGTTGTTTCCCAGGCTGGGTTCCCTCAGGAATCTCGATGGCCATATTTCCCTTGAGCGTGGTGATTTCGACTTTTCTCCCTAGTATCGCAGTCAACAAAGGCACGCGGATCTCCGTGTGTAGGTCGTTTCCCTTCCTGGTGTACTTGCTGTGGGGCTTGATCATGATCTTTAGGTACAGATCTCCTGCTTCCCCTCCATTCTTTCCTGTGGCGCCTTGTCCTTTGATGCGGAGGATCTGACCATCCTGTATCCCTGGACGCACCTTGATGCGCAAACGACGACCTTCAAATTTGAGGACATCTTGCATCCCATAGTAAGCTTCCTCCAAGGTGATCTTGACGTTCGCTTCGTAGTTTCTGCCTCTTCTTGGACCTTTTTTGGCTCCAAATACCTCTTGCCAAAAATTGCCAAAAGCCGCGCCCCAAGCAGAATCTTCTCCTTCATAGCTTCCTGTCCTGGCAGGCTTGGCAGTCGTACCTTGTGGATGCTTGTGGTATTTGTACATATACTGCCGACGCAGATGGTCGTACTTGATCCTGTTAGAAGAATCGAGTAGCACCTCTTTTGCCTCCGAGATCTCCTTAAATCGAGCCTCAGCTGCACTATTGTTGGGATTGGCGTCTGGATGGTATTTCAACGCCAACTTCTTATAAACCTTTCGTATCTCCTCTTCACTGGCAGTGGGAGAGACCCCCATGACTTGATAGTAATCCTTGTACTGCATACACACATCTGATCTCACTTTCTCCCCAAGGGAGCTTCATTGGCTGGACTGGGATTCCAGATTAGAAATGCTCGTCTGACCGCTATATTCCTAATGCATAATTTACAACAAGTTACGGTGTTTTTCCTATTTCTGGAAAATGTCATAGTCATTAAGCACGAAAAGAAAACCTAAGCCGTTGAAATTGGGTTATATGTGGTAAATTGCCTGTATGTTATTCAAATCAAAAGATAAAGGAATTACAGAAAAAAAGGTGCTTCAAGCCCTAGGGCATGTCGATGATCCCGACTTAAAGAAGGATCTCGTCACGCTTAAGATGATAGAGGACCTAAAAATAGAAGGAAAAAAGGTCAGCTTTACGGTGGTATTGACGACTCCAGCTTGCCCGATGAAAGATGCCATACAGAATGCTTGCATCAACGCAGTCAAACTTATGGTGGATGCGGAGGCAGAAGTAACCGTAAACATGACGGCTCGTGTGGTATCAGATTTGAACAATCAAGTTTTGCCAGGGGTCAAAAACATTATTGCGATATCCTCGGGAAAGGGAGGAGTAGGAAAATCTACAGTAGCTGCCAATATGGCGATTGCCCTTTCGCAAGCAGGGGCACGCGTAGCTTTGCTGGATGCGGATATCTACGGGCCCAGCCAACCGCTGATGTTTGACTTTGCGGATGCACGCCCGAGCCTTGAGAAGATAGGCGACCGTGACCTTCTGGTTCCATTTGAGCGGTATGGCGTCAAGTTGATGTCCATCGGCGTGCTCGTCAAAAAAGAGCAAGCCATCGTATGGCGGGGACCTATGGCTTCGAAGGCATTGCGACAGCTCATATTTGACACGCACTGGGGAGAGGTAGACTACCTTTTGATCGACCTGCCGCCTGGTACAGGGGATCTCCATCTCACACTGGTCCAAGCCTTACCTGTAACAGGGGCTGTTGTCGTCACGACGCCTCAACAGGTAGCTGTAGCTGACGCGCGCAAGGGCGCAGATATGTTTCAGCTAGCACAGATCAACGTCCCCATCCTGGGCGTCATCGAAAATATGGCCTTTTTCGTCCCTGACGATGCGCCCGACAAACAGTACTACATCTTTGGTAAAGGGGGAGGTAGCCAGTTGGCAGCGGATATTCAAGCACCACTCTTGGGGCAGATCCCAATGCGAGAGCAGGCTGCGATACAGGCGGATGCAGGTAAGCCCGCCATCCTGACGGATGATCATGTGATGCAGGAAGCCTTTCAGCAACTGAGTTCGCGACTGGCGCAAGAGATTGCCATACGCCTCGCGCAGCAACCCCCGACGAGAAAAGTAAATTTGAAAACATAGGGCGATAGAGCTCCTTTGTTCTTAACCTTCACACCCTCATTTGCGAAAAAGAAAAGAACCAGAAAGGCTGAATATGTGGAAAGAGCTCGTATTATCTTACTTTTTATCAAAGTTTACACCATTTTTCTCAGTCTTACTCATTTAGTATTTTACATGTGTCTGGGTTATTTTTTATATTTGATCAATGAGAGAAGCACATTTAATAGAACGAATCGAACGCGCCTTAGGATCAATCAGAGACTATCTTCAGTCTGACGGAGGAGATGTGAAAGTACATCAAGTACGTCCTGACGGAGTGGTCGAAGTAGAGCTACTGGGAAACTGTGAGTCTTGCAGCATGAGCAGTATCACCATGAAGGCGGGAATCGAACAAGCCATATTCAAAGTAGCGCCTGAAGTAAAAGGTGTAATTGCTGTCAGCCCATCTTAAATATACGCAATCGTATACCTTACCTTTGATTGGGTTTGTATCCTATGTATAGGATCAAAAGCGGTTTGTGTATGTTTGTAAGAAATCTTCCAGCCGTTTTTCCTCCTTTTGGAAAGCATAATATTTGTACACAAAGGGAAAAGCCTCAACTCTATGCGAGATGAGGCTTTTTATATTTTGTGAAAGAAAGCTAGACTTGAGTGAGCGACTATTGAATGACCAATCGCTTCATGATTTTATTGTCTCCGTCCACTATCTGGAGAAAGTATACACCAGGAGGAAAAGCGCGCAAATCTATTTCTGTGCGTCTATTTGTGGAGATCTTATCTTCCAAAAGTGTTTGACCGATTAAGTTTACCACCTTCAACTCAAAAATCTGGTCTAAATCTGCGTTTACTTGTAGGTATACAACATCAGTAGCAGGATTGGGAAAAACAGAAATCTCAGCAGGAATTCCTGAGAGAAAATCGTCGTTTGTGAGCAAACCCGCCCCTTGTAGGGAGGCAAAGCTCCAAAAAGTCAAAGTAAGTATGATAAGTACAGCTTTCTTCATGATTCTAATTTATTACACTCTATTAATATACCCAAATATATGCCAATTTGTTGCATTGCCCTACATAAATTTAAGATCAGTGGTCAATATTTTCCCAAATCCCGTTATAAACCTAACCCAAACGGGAATGGGTATACATAAAAGTTGTAATATTTTCAGATCATATGTGAATTTATTATACGAGCTATTGAGGGAATGTCTGTTGTAGTAAGAATAATAGTTTGATACATAAGTATTTGTAGCCATTAAAAAATATGATATATAGAATTACTTATCTTTCTTTTGGTTTCTCATTTGATAGAGCATGAATATTTGTCATTATCATTCTCCAAGGAATATTCATAATTTTTGAACCTAACAATAGATTAATTGTAATTTAGGCTCGTTTCAGTTGGTTTTTACAAGAGATAACGAACAAAGCGCAAAAGTAAGTCCCTTGGATAAACTTATCCAGAGATTACCTCCGACATTTGTCATATGGGCTATCGTCATTGTGTTGGCATTGACGTGGGGGAGTTCCTTTCTCTTGCTCAAGTATTCACTGGAGGTATTTGAACCTGCACAGGTATTCGCAGGCCGCATGTTTTTTGCTGCCATTGTTTTGATTCCTTTTGTATTTAGGTATCTACGCAAAGTCACAATCAAGCAATGGGGCTTGCTATTTCTCTTCTCTTTCTTCACCAATTTTTGCACGACCTATCTCAATGCGCTAGCGCAGAGTGGAATCACGAGTTCCCTCACACCTCTGATGACGCTCATCGTGGGCTTTCTCCTGTACAAAGCCTCCCTCAAACGCTCTCAATTACTTGCCTTACTCCTTGGACTCTTAGGGGTAATCGCGCTCATTCTGTTTGAGAGAGGTACAGATGTCGGCCGTTTTAATATGTATGCTTTCTACGCAGTAGTTGCTGCCCTTTGTGTGGGGATTTCTACCAACATGATCCGCTACCACTTCAGCGATTTTACATCACTACAGCTCGCCTCTCTTTCTTTTTTCATCATATTTCCCTTCGCCACAGCTTATGCCATTTCCTCTAACTTTTTCGAAATTGCTTTTGCCAATCAAGTAGGGATGGTGGCCTTAGAAGAGATCATTTTCCTAGGGGTCATCTCCAATGCTACTGCTATCTTACTTTTTGCCAAACTGGTCGAAATTAGCAGCCCTATTTTTGCCAGTATGGTCACCTATCTTATGCCTATTGTAGCTGTCGGATGGGGAATTTGGGATGGAGAAGTCGTCAGTATCAAAGAAATTGCTGCGATGGCGATCATCATCGTTAGTATTTGGCTGGTCAATCGTTTTTCTAAAAGCTAACTTATGAAGCGTAGCTACTCCATCCGCAACATACTTTTTCTCCTCCTATTGATGGCAGGTGCAGCGCTCTGGTTTGTGAATCGACCTGCAGAGAAAGATATTCCTTTCATCGACGACGACGAAGTAGAAGAATCAGTCCAACGTGTAGGCGAAGCCATTCAGGATATTCCCAAACCTATCTTCTCCCGAAAACGAAAGCTTCGAGTAACAGATTCACTCCACGTATTGATTTGTGGAGTCAATACGTATTCTGAAGCGATTTTCGATCAATACGCTCATTTCCAGCAAGACTCAGGTTTGCGTATAAGACCTCTGGCAGCAGGTTGGCAGACTTGTGCAGAGCAGATCATCATATTTGATGTGTCTCCTACATTTACGGAATATGGACAAGCCCTGCTCAACATCGGTGCTCTGCTAGAGCGTACAGGCCAACAAATCCAACAGACAGAAACCATGTCTCAAGCCACTCGACCCATTCTCCAGAAAGCGTTTGTGGCGTATATCAAGGCTGACAGCACCCTTAGAAATTCCCTGTTCCGTATTGAGTACTTTGACTTTTCTTCTGAATTTAGCTCAAATACGCCCTCTCTGCTCGCTTTTGTCCATCAGGCCTGCTTGCGCGCGCATCATCATACTCAAACAGCCATTGAGACTTGGAAAGCACTTAAAGCAGACACCACGATCCCAACTGTCCAGCCCTTCGAGCTAGCTACTCTCCAAAGAGCCAAATGGAGTGCACCTAAAACCCAAACTATGTTTCGCTCTTTTGAAGCAGATCTACATATCTACAAGCAGAGGTTGGATACCTATCATCAGCTATTTTCCATGCCGACACCTCCTCTCCAACTCAAGGCAGCTCTTTACGAGGTTTTACTGGCCGAAAAACAACTACTCGATACGTACAACGCACTGGCCCAACTCGAGGAATTGCCTCCTGTTGCGCACACTACGCTATTTTATGAATTCCGTGCCCAAAGTAGGCAGGATACCCTAGACGCCAATGTCCTCATTCCATAGTTGAGGCTTCGCAGCGATAAAGTCCTTCATCATCTGGATGCAGGTCTCATCTTGCATGACCACGACTTCGACACCCGCAGCACGCAGACTGTCCTCTGCTCCCATAAAGGTCTGGTTTTCTCCAATCACAACTTTGGGGATCTTGTATAGCAAGATGGCTCCTGAACACATGGGACAAGGAGAAAGTGTCGTATACAATACAGCGTCTTGATACACAGCAGCAGATTGGCGACCTGCGTTTTCCAGCGCATCCATTTCACCATGCTTTATGACACTCCCTTCCTGTACGCGCTGATTATGACCACGACCCAAGATTTTGCCTTGATGTACCAAGACAGAGCCGATAGGGATACCTCCCTCAGATAGTCCTTTCTGTGCTTCTTCGATGGCGGCTTGTAAAAATGGATCTGTATTCGACATTTTTTCTTTCAAGTTACAAACGTGTATTGAGTTTAGGAACCATCTGATCCTTCCATGAAGCAAAGGTATCTGCCAGGATGTGCTTGCGCGCTTCCTTCACCAGCCAGAGGAAGAAATGTAAGTTATGGATACTTGCGATGGTGAATGCCAGATACTCTTGTGCTTTGAACAAATGACGTAAGTAGGCTTTGGAATAATGCTGATCGATCAGACAATCGCTGTCCGGATCTACAGGGGTAAAGTCGTTTTCGTACTTCTTATTTTTCATATTGCGGATGCCTTCACGTGTATAGATCAAGCCGTGACGCGCATTGCGGGTGGGGAGTACACAATCAAACATGTCCACGCCTAGTGAGATGCACTCTAGTAGATTCACAGGTGTCCCTACGCCCATGAGATAGCGTGGTTTGTCCTTGGGTAGTATCCGGCAAGAGAGGTCTGTGAATTCGTACATGATGTCGTGAGGTTCTCCTACAGAGAGTCCCCCGATGGCATTGCCTGGGAGATCGAGGCTTGCGACAAACTCGGTCGACTCTGTGCGAAGATCTGTGTATGTACTACCCTGTATGATAGGGAAGAGATTCTGATCATAACCGTAGAGCGGATCTTTACGCTCGAAGTATTCCTTGCAGCGCTTTGCCCAGCGATGGGTCATATGCATCGACTCCTTGGCGTATTCGTATTCGCTGGGATAGGGCGGACATTCATCTAGCACCATCATGATATCAGCGCCGATGGTACGCTCGATGTCCATGACGGACTCGGGTGTGAATAGATGCTTGGCCCCATCGATATGATTGGCGAAAGTCACACCTTCTTCGGTAATTTTGCGATTGCCTGCCAAACTGTAGACTTGATAGCCTCCACTATCCGTGAGCATGGGCCTATCCCAACCGATGAACTTATGCAAGCCCCCTGCTGCTCGTAGGACCTCCATCCCTGGGCGAAGGAATAGGTGGTAGGTATTTCCCAAAATGATCTGTGCCTGTACATGATTCGTGAGATCCTGCTGAGAGAGCGCTTTGACGCTGCCGACCGTACCCACAGGCATGAAAATCGGGGTTTCGATGACGCCGTGATCTGTCTCGATCTTCCCTGCACGGGCCTGAGACTTGGCATCGGTATGTATCAGATTATACTTGAGCTGCATATCTAAAAGTTGGGATGCAAATCTAGGGGATTATTTTGACAAAGACTTGGAGAAAGCTCTTAATGCCTTACGAAAAGAGATCTCATTCATTTCTCTTGTAGAACGGTCTAGATCTCCTCCATGGAATCTTGTATCTTGCGCTGCTTATGACAAGAGACGGAGCGTTGCCTTATTTGAAGTTTCCCTTTCTAGGGGAAGAACTGTGGTTGTTGCCTCAGAAGGCTATTTTTCTTCCTCAAAGAAGTGCCCTGCTCTTGGCGGATCTCCACATTGGGAAATCGGGTCACTTCCGTCAACACGGGATTCCCGTCTCTTCTGGTGTCATGAATCAAGATTTGTCTCAACTGGATCGGCTATACCAGACGTATCAACCAGATACGACTTACTTTATGGGCGATCTTTTCCATAGTAGTTATAACAAAGAATGGGAGTACTTCTGCGAACTTGTATGTGCTTGGAAAGGCAAGAAAGTGCTCATCAAAGGCAATCATGACATTTTAAAATCTCACCACTACGAGCAGGCAGAATTACACGTCTTGCATCAAGCTATGCTCGGTCCTTTTTTGTTGCAGCATGAGCCGCTGGATATGGTTGAGAAAGTCGATCACTATGTGATTGCGGGGCATGTGCATCCTGGGATCAGACTAATCGGTGGGGGCAGGCAGAAGCTTCGTTTGCCATGCTTTCATTTTGGAAAAAGACAGGCGATTCTACCTGCCTTTGGGCATTTCACAGGCTTGTATATCATTACCCCTGATAGGGAAGACACCATTTTTGCCGTGGCAGAAGGGCAGGTATTGCAGGTGCAGTGAGATGTGTATGCGGGGAATTAGCACGCTGAAGCGATGCTCCTACGGGCGGTCGCAATAAAAAAACCCGCCGCTTGCGCGGCGGGCGGTAGCCCCTGTCTACCTACACACAACCATGAAAACTCCTACCTTGCTATAATATTTTTTTGGGCTGTGCCTTGGGGCATCTATAAAAATCCCAGTGAATAATCATAATTAAGACAGCAGACTAACAGAAGGCATTTCAACATCCAAACAAAGAATGTGTTCATACTCAATATCTGCTCTCGACATCTTCGCTTAGTTATTTTGTGCGAGTCTTACGCTCGAGAAGACGATCGCGGTGAATGAAAGCTGATGAATCACCTTACTCATCAATGCGATGGTTTCCTCTTCCTTATATTCTTGAGCGAGATAAAAAATATCTTTCGCCATTTCTAACAGTTGACGACTTGCTTGAACAATATCAAGGACCGCATGATCAAATCCTTCGATGAATTGCAAGGCCTTCACTTCAGTCTTCGCAGGCAGATAGCTTGGTGTAGGATCTTCCATCGTTGGGGTAAACCCTAGATCTACAATTTGCTCTGCGATCTCGTCTCGGCTTCTTTGAGATACTTGATACAGCAACTCTACTTTTCCATTCAGATCGAGAAACGGACGCAGTTTGCTATCCCAGTTGACCCGACGGATATTCTCATGATAAATACTATAGTTCCCTAGTAAATCATCCAGTCTTTCGGCAATGGATTCTCTAGCTTCTGGAGAACCGTAGTGAAAACTTAATGCATCCATAACTAACTCCTGAATTCTGTTTCATTTACGCGGCGGGTATGGGAGAGTTTCTTAAATTAATGTTAAAACATTTAAATGTCCGCAATCCGACGCTTCTCGGCTAGGCAGTAGTGCCTTGTGATTAACAGAAATCAAAGCCCGTGCCGTCTGCTTTATTCTGACAAAGCGACAGCACGGGCTACCTTTATAAGGTCAATATGACAGGAAGGCTTAGGAAACGCGTGTAAATACCCAGTCTTTTTCGGTCGAAAGCGCTGCGTCAAAGGTATATCCCATTCCTTGAAAATGCTTCAATTCCTCTGGGTCCTCGACGCGCTCCTTGATGGCAAAGTCCGTCATGGCACCTCTTGCTTGCTTGGCAAAGAAAGAAATCACGCGGGGCTTCCCTTCTCGTATGTCTTTGAAGTGGGGCGTAATCACAGGAATATCCAAACGATTCAGCTTGGCTGCCTTGGCGTATTCATTCGATGCGAGATTGACAAGTGTAGGGTGGGATTTGGCATGTGCCAATTGGTTGAGATCCTCTGCCAACTGATTGCCCCAGAAAGCATACAAGTCTCTGCCCCTCTCATTCTGTAAACGGGTCCCCATTTCTAATCGGTAAGCCTGAATCAGATCTAGCGGCCTTAGCAACCCATAGAGTCCAGAAAGGATACGTACATGTGCCTGCGCGTATGCGTAGTCTTCCTCTGTATAGGCCTCCAGTTCCAAGCTCTGATATACATCTCCATTGAAGGTCATGACAGCCTGCTTGGAATTTTGAGGGGTAAATGGAAACTCAAACTGCTGGTATCGGCTGTGATTGAGAGAGGCAAGATTATCGCTAAGGGACATAAGCTCCCCGATTTCGCCTTGTGTCATTTGAGAAAGTTGACGAACGAGTACCTTAGATTCCTCCAGATAATCGGGGGTGGAAAATGATTGGACATATCGTGTATCTTCCGAGAGATCAAGTTTTTTTGCAGGAGATATTACAATTATCATGCGCTTATTGAAATAATATGAGCTTGGTTAAAAATAAGTATAAAATGGAATACTCAAAAATGAAAGGAACACAATACAAACATTAATTTACTGATTATCAGATGATAAAAAATTCAAAAAAGTCTATGTTGATCGTTTTTCATCCATGGCTTTTTTGATCAGATTTAGGGTAAAAACGAAAAAGTGGAATCGTTGTTTTCTTGAGATTTTACATTTATTCAGAAATTATAACAGGAGCGTTTGATCAAAAATACCAACATATAGCCTTATCTACATATACGCGTATCTGACTCACAAATTTTTCAGTAAATTGAGGAAAAGTATTTGAGTTATTCTTTTACTTTTATTTGCCTTTCACCACCAGCCTAACCGACAGTTCCTATGCTTCGAATGGCCTCTCAGAAACTCATACGAATTGCTTCCAGGTTTATCCATATAGGTATTCCTACCAAGCAGCTGAGCGTCGAAGACCGCAAAGTGAAACTTGTGAACCAGTTGATCTTTATGGGATCGGCTTTTGCAATTGCCATTCTCCTCTTAGATCTATCTGAAGGAGATGTTTCAGGTAGTCTTGTGGATTTTATTACCATTCTCTTAGTCAATGTCCCCATTTTACTCAACTATATCAGATTGCGTAAGGCTGCGCAGCGATATGCAATCGTCTCCTTGATTGTCAGCATGTGTGCTACTTCTCTCCTTTATGGTCCTCAACTGGGATCTATATTGGGTTTACTGACTGCGGGTTTAATGGTATTCATCTTTTGCCAATCTCTCAACGAAAAAATCGCCTACTGGACATCGCTTTTAGGAACATTCTTTATCGTAGAACTCACCGTAAATGCTTGGGGTGCCCCTTTTGCAAATAGCCTGAGCTACTATTCCTATGTTCTATTGGTGGTCTCTAACTTTGGCTCCATACTTCTCATTGGTTTCTACTTTAAGCGGGAGCAGGAACTGGCACAGGATCTACAACAAACACTTTTGGAAGATCTCTCTGAACAAGATGCCGTGCTCCAGGCACAAAATGCGCGCTTGAGTTCACAAGTGAATGAAATCGGATGGATACATCAGGAGCTTGAGCGTTTTTCTTACGCTACCTCTCACCATTTTCGTACCCCCTTACGCAGCATCAACAACTTCATGGATCTGATCGAGCGTGAATTGGAGGGACAAGAGAATCCGCAACTGAAGTTATACCTACGATACGTAAAGCAAAGTAGCCAAATGGCGTACAAACTGATGGAAGATACGCTTACCTATATACGAATTGCACGTGAGGAGCCTCTTTGTGAATATGTAGATCTCAATCAGATTTTTGAAGAGGTACGGAAAGAACACCTCCCACTCATCCAATCCAAGCAAGCACTTGTCATCTCCCGCGTCTTACCCAAAGTATGGGGGATGAAGTCCCATATGCGTCAACTTTTTTCGCACCTCATCCAAAATGCCGTACAATACAACAATCAGGAGGTCCCCAAGCTGATCATCTCGGCTACCCAAAATCGTAAGTTCATTCAGCTACAATTCAAAGACAATGGTATAGGTATCAGTCCCGATTTTCAACAGCAGATCTTTGAGGTTTTCACTCGGCTATCCACCTCAGAAGATAGCAATCAAACAGGAATCGGACTGGCCATATGCCAAAAGATTGTCTATCTAGCCAAAGGGAAAATCCATTTGCAGTCTCACCCTGGACATGGGAGTACGTTTACCGTTCACTATCCCTTACGAGAGAACAGACCCCTTCCTCACCTTCATGAAGACATTACTTCCATTTCAAACGGATCGTCGTACTTGAATTGATAATCTAAATACTCTCTGGTGAATGTGCTATCGATAATCTTACCTTTCGGCTCAGTATCATCCACTTGATAATCAGGCGGGATTAAGCCTTTCTTACGGGCGACTTCTGGGTAGTAATCCGCTTTCAGTGGATGAGAAGCTGCGCTCCCGTGAAAGATTTGTCCCCATGTATCATGCTGGATGATCCGATAGATCAATCCGATACAGTCCGTGAGATGGATCAGGTTGACAGGCTCTCCACCTCCAGTCAGGGAACGACGCCCCGCGAGGAAATTGACAGGATGTCTTCCTGGACCGATCAGCCCTCCCAATCGAAGGATCGTCGTACGAAAACGAGACAAAATCAAGTTTTGCTCAACGGCCAAGAGGCTCATAGCAGAGGCTGAAAAGGGAGGCTGACCCTCTGTTTCTTCTGTGACGGTACCTGAGATACTACCATAGACAGAGGTAGAGCTGATAAACAGGATATTCTTCACAGGCGTATGAGGCAAGCCATTCAGGAGTCTCTTGATCCTCAGATGGTAATAATCTTCGGCTTCATTGGGATCTCGTCTTCTGCGCGGGGGAATGTTCAATATAAGGGTTTCGCTATCTAAGGCTTCTTCCCATTCTCCATGAATCTTTCCTCCTGCTACTTGCAGATAAAATCCCTCCATACCCATATCCTGGATCTGTGGGACTTTCTCAAAAGTTGTGGTTGTACCTTTTACTTCCCAGCCCTTCTCAACCAAAAATTTTCCTAGTGGCATTCCCAACCATCCACAACCTACTATACTGACACGCTTAATATTACTCACTCAATTCAAAACTTAAACTGGGAGACTATGTGAATTCTGTTGCTCCTACTGAATTTCCAGATGCTGACTCCTTCTTTCTTTAATCAACCTACGTGAAAGTCAAGCCTGCCATATGCAATCTGAAAATTCCCTATTCTCTATTCAATAATCTCACAGGGTGAAAGATAAATGATGAAGGGGAAAATTTGGCCTACTTTAAAAAATTCTATCGGTCCCCATCATCTTTACATACATTTTATCATTAAAAAATCAGGCTAATCCCTGACTTTTAGTCGCATATATACAGGAAAATGATCACTAAAACCATTTTCTTTAAACTCGCCTCTGTAGATGGCTCTTCTGGGCATTTGTTTAGATCTCCCCTCTCCCCCTACTTTCAAGAGATCCACGTTGTGAATCTGCGTCGAGCCCTCTACATATTGGAGTCCTGCTTCCCCATTTGTCAAGTCTTCTGATACCAATACCTGATCGAAGAGATTCCATTTTCCTCTATAAGTAAGGGTTCCACGGCTATCGCGATCCAACAAGTCATACATGGGATTGTAGAATCCATTATTTTTTACCGAGCCGATGCTCCTCTTGGCACCAATTACTTCTGCGATGCTCTTATCCTGGGGGTCATCGTTGAAATCGCCCATGATGAGTATGCAGGGATTGGCGTCTCGCTGCTGAATATCCTGAATGATTTGATTGACTTTCTGAGCGGCAGCTACTCTTCGAGGCTCACTTGCTTCTTGTCCCTCCCTCCGAGAAGGCCAATGGTTCACAATGACATAAACAGGCGTCTCGTTGATTCGTCCCTCCACCATCAGGATTTCGCGGGTTTTGAAGTCCGAAAGCCCTGGCAGCGTTACCTCATAGGTTTTGTAATCCTTGAGTTGAAACTTTTCGGGCTGATACAGCAAGCCTACATCTATGCCTCGGGCATCGGGTGATTCGTCATGGACGATGCGATAGCCTTTGGCTTGGAGATCCTGACGCTTGGCAAGGTCTTCCAGCACGTTTCGATTTTCAATTTCTGCTATTCCCAGTATATCTGGGCCTCCCTTCATCGACTGTATGGCTTTGGCCAAGTTGTCAAGTTTCACTACGTATTTATCTTGCGTCCACTCATATCGTCCTTGGGGCAAGAAATCATCATCCGCTTTGCGCGTATTGTCCTTCGTATCGAAGAGATTCTCAACATTGTAGAAACCTACGACGATCTCTGTACCTGCAGATAGTGTTTGTGCCTGGGGCAGCTGGGTATTTTGCCCACCTCCACATCCTACGAGTTGTAGGACACAGATGGTCGCGAGCCAGTGCCATGTCTTAGCTAGGGGTAGTACCTTCATTTAACAAATCTAAAAAAATCTATTTGTTAAATGAAATGCGATAAATCACATCGGCATGATCGTCAGAAACGAGGATGGAACCATCTCTCATTTCCAGAATATCTACGGGCCGTCCCCATGCTACGCCGTCTTTTAACCAGCCTTCAGCAAAGACTTCGTAGCCTTGAGACTGGTTCCCATCAAGCCGGACCCGCGTGATCCTGTATCCAGAGGGTTCTTTCTTATTCCATGAGCCATGCTCAGCGATGAGAACTGAAGACTGATAGGCGGTGGGAAACATGGCACCTTCATAAAACTTCATACCTAAGGCAGCTACATGCGCGCCAAGTTTTTGGACGGGTGCTTCAAAAGACGCACAGCTTTGCTCCTTACCGAACTTGGGATCTAGGACATCGCCTTGATGACAGTAAGGAAAACCAAAGTGAAGGTCTTTTTGGAAAGCGCGATTCAGCTCGTCGCTAGGTACGTCATCTCCCAGCATGTCACGCCCGTTGTTGGTAAACCACAGTTCGCCCGTCTCTGGATGCCAGTCAAATCCCACTGAATTGCGGATGCCCGAGGCAAACACCTCTAATTCTGAGCCGTCGGGGTTCATGCGCATGATGGAGGCAAACTGCGGATTCTCTTCCTCACAGACATTGCAAGGGGCCCCTACAGGAACGTATAGCTTTTGGTCGGGACCAAATCGTATATACTTCCAGCCATGCCATTTTTTGTTGGGAAAAGCGTCTGTCACCACTTCCAATGCGGGAGGGTCATCCAGCTTTCCTTCTATATTTTTCATCCGCCATACACGGTCTACCCCTGCGATGTAAAGGTCTCCTTTGTAAAAGGCTACACCATTGGGCATCACAAGATCTGAGGCTAACACGTGCATCTTGTCTGGCTTTCCATCTTCGTTTTGATCTTCCAATGCATAGACCTTGCCTTCAGACCTCGTCCCCACGAATAAGGTTCCATTCTCCCCCCACGCCATAGATCGGGCATTGACGACCCCTTCAGCAAATAACTCGATTCGAAATCCTTCGGGTAGTTGGATACTCTCAAGTGGTAGCTTCTCTACCGTTTTCCAGGGTCTGTTGACACTGATGCATCCTCCCAGCAAAAGAAGGAGAGTAAGCCCTCCCAGCAGTTGAAGTTTCTTCATGTTGGTCAATATCTCACTTATTACAGGCTAGTAAATCTCTAAAAAATACTCACGAATCAATTTAGGCATGATTCATTTTCTTTATAGGGACGCGATGAATCGATATCTCTACAATTACTGAACTTATTTAATCTGCACCTGGAAATTTTTGGTTTCGGCTCCTCCAAGTACTTGGAGAAAATAAACCCCTTTATCGAGGAAATTCAGATCTAACTCTTGTGTGTACCCATCTTTATTGACCCTGACTTCTGCGTGAATACGCTCTGCTCCGCCAGCATCCAGCAACCTCAATGTTAGATACATATCCCTTGGTACATCGATAGACAACAGGAAAACATTGTCTTTGTTCTGTTCTTTTAGTTGGATGCTGCCCTCTTCTTCTATCTCGGATAAATCGGTAGAATTGAGCACAACAATTACCTTCTCCTCAGTAGATTTGCAGGTCCCATTGTCCACTGTCAAAGATACGGTATAGCTGCCCGCTCCTTTGTACAAATGCTTGGGGTTTTGACTTTTAGAATAACTGCCATCGCCAAAATCCCAATACCAAGAGGTAGCACCTGCTGTCTGATCTGTGAAGGAGAAAGTGGCTGGCCCTTTGGCAATGTCCACTTTGTCTTTGTCTACCGTAAACATGACTTGGGGAATGTCTACATCTACCTCTACGAAGGCCGTATCTTTACAGCCATATTCATCTGTGCCAATGACCTTATACATCGTTTTGGACTGCGGATTTACCTCTACTTTCGGTCCTCTTGTACTTCCCGTGAGCCCTTCTGCGTTGATCCACTCGATCGTGCTTGCTCCTCTAGCAGAGAGAGAGACCTTATCTTGATCGCAGAAACTCGAAGCGGAAGCTGTGGCTTCCAAGAAGTCTCCCTCGCGAACTTTTACCGTGATCGATCCTTCTACTTCACACCCATTGACATCCTTACCTCTGACAGAAAAGCTGGTCGTTTTATTGGGTTTCACCAACGCATTGGCTCCATTTTTCCGCAAAATCCCAGGTATACTCTTCCATTGATACGTCAAGGCACCCGAAGCGGTAAGCTCTAACTGGTCTCCTTTACATATTTCTTTATTATCAGGTGTGATGTCTATGCTTCCTGCACCTTTGACTTCTATCGTCACTTGCTGCGTGGCGTCACAGGTCATCCCTGGAATAGTCGCAGTGTAGGTCGTCGTCTCTGTGGGGAAGGCTAGGATACGGTTGCCCGATGTAGTACTTAGCCCTTTGGCAGGGGACCAAACCACGTTTTCATCTCCATCCACGATCAACTCTGTCGTATCTCCCATACAAATCGTAGGATCTAGTGCCTGGGCATTGATGGCTGCGAGCCCCTTAACGGTGACGGATACTTCCTGTACGCTGGTACACCCATTTTCATCGGTTCCCTGGACCCTGTAGGTCTGTGTCTCTTCAGGGAATACAACGATTTCTCTACCTGTCGTCAAGTTGAGACCATAAGCAGGCGACCACTCAAAAATACCTTGCTCCGAAATACTGAGCGTTCTTTCTTCACCTGGACAAATCGTAGGATTGGCAGGAGATACCGAGAAGGAAAAGGCTGGGTTGACATTTACCCGAACGGTGTCGCGTGTAATACATCCTTTGGGATCGACCATCTGGACCGTATAGAGGGTGGTTTGTTCGGGAGTTGCAAATACATCCTGATTGTAGGGATCATCAAGGCCCCGCTGCGGATACCACTCAAATGTTCCCGTCCCATCTGCAATTAAACTGACAGTTTCCCCTTTACAGATCGTGGGAGAGATCGTTTGGATGGCTACCTCTCCTGCATTTTTCACTACATCCACACGTACTTCCCTTGTGCTTGTACAACCTCCGAGTGTTTTTCCTGATACTGTATACGTCACCGACTGCGTGGGACTTGCGATCACGGTAGATCCTTGGATATTGGAGAGCCCCATGGCAGGACTCCACTCATAGCTACGGGCACCATCCGCGATCAGTCTTACGGAGCTTCCTTCACAGATGGTCTCAAACTGGGTATTGAGCGAGAGGGCAAAGGCATCTGAAACTGTGATATAATTGTCCCTTTCTCTACTGCTTCTCTGACCATTGCAGCCTGTCACCGTCAAGAATACATCATGGGTCCCTTCTGTGTCAAAGGTTACTTTGGGATTGGCTTCTACCGAGTTTCTAGGTGTACCTGTTGGGAATTCCCAATAGTACTCTCTCGCCCCTTGGCTACGACTAGTGAAGGTAATTTCTTGTCCTGCGCAGGCATTGCGGCTGTCAGCAGTAAACTCCGCTCTAGGCGCGATCCCATTTTGGGCTACCTCGACTGTGAGGGATGCACTGGCATTACATCCACGATCGTCTTGAGCAAATACCTCAAAGGTCGCCGACTGGTATATCTCAGCTGTAAGTTCGGTCACAAAAGGACCTTGTCCTAGAGACTGCCCATCCTTGTACCAATCGTAGTTTTGGCCACCTGCGACATAGAGTGTCACAGGGTCTCCCACACAAACAGCGGGTTTATTGGACGTCAATTTCAAACGATTGCCGCCATATGTCCCTACCATAACTGAGACGGTATCTACACAGCCCATGCGGGACTCCCCAATCAGTCGATATACAGAGGACTGCATAGGCCTGGCATAGACGATCGAACCTACGGGATCGAGCAAAGAGGCATCCCCCATCCATCGGAATGAACTCGCCCCAGAAGCACTCAATCTGACTTCTGCTCCTGGACAGACACTGTCCTGATCTGCAAAAACCTCTAAGGCGGGTCCTTCATCTACTTGGATTTCGACATCTCGCTCCACAGCACATCCATGTTCTGTCAATCCCTTGACGGTATAGGTAGTGGTGAGTTCTGGCTTAGCAATGACAGCCGCTCCTTCCGTTTTATTTAAGCCTACTGCAGGAGTCCAAGTATACCCAACAGCGCCACTGGCTTTGATGGTGGTCGCCTCTCCCAGACAGAGGACTTCTTTGCTAGGCTCCACTACGAGGCTACTAGGCCCCCCTTCGACTTTGATCTCTACTGTCTGCTTGATGTTGCATCCGTCTGAGGTAATACCCAATACGGTAAAGGTAGTCGTCTCTTCTGGCGTCACCTCTACAAAGGCTGTCTGGGGATTGTCCACAAGATCGGCAGGAGACCAAAAGTATTCAGAAGCACCTGTGGCTTTGAGTTCTACACTTTCTCCTTTACAGATCGTCGCTACGGGTGGCGTCACTTGTACCTGCTTAGCTGGATTTACTCTGACTGCCACTTCTGACTCTGCTTTACATCTACCTGATCCCAAAGTGGCGATGCGATAGATACGGTCCTCCTTGGGCTTCAGGTCCAAGGTATTGCCTTGGGGAGGTGCAATCCCCTGCCCTAGCTCCCATCTAAAAGGCACCTCAGAATCGGCTGTCAAGGTGATCTCTTCTCCCAGGCATATGCTCGTCTTCGAGGCAGTCAATTGAATACGGGGGGTCTCGCGCACGACGACGACTCCTTCCTTCATGATTTCTTCCTCTCCGTTTTCATTGATGACGCGCAAAAGGACATTGTACGTACCAGATTTTTCGTAACGAATGGTCGGATTGGCGGCAGTATCACTTGCGGGATTGCCACCTGGAAAGGTCCAGATGTATTGCTTGGCTAGTTTTGAGGTGTTTTTAAACGAAATCTCTTGCCCTTCGCATACCACAGATTGAGATTGGGTAAAAGAAGGTTGGGGCAATGGTCCTCTACTAGGCCCGATCCTGATGTTGTCTACAAAAATATCATTTCCATGTCCCCCAAAACCCACGATGGCTACTTGTACATGATCATTTCCTGCGTACTGGCTCAAGTCGATTCGCTCTGTACGCCATTCGTCTGCTTGTGGGGTGAAGGGATCTTGATGCTCCGTTGCTGTCGCTAGCTTCTTACCTCCTTTGTAGTAGATGCTTTCAAACTTTCCTCCGCATACAGGAGAAATGAATACACCTAGTGTATCTGTGTATCGATTGCTGTAAGAGGCATAGGCGACATCAAATGAGAGTTCGATTTTTTCGCCTGAGGGAAAATTCAATGTCGGCATCACAAACCAATCCAGGCCGTTGACTCGATTGTTATCAAAATTGTTGATGCTCATCGCTCCACGTCCTTTGCCTTTCCCACTCACACGTCCTGTATACGTCCAAGTAAAGTCCTGATCAGGGTTGAAAATGTTGACCTCATCAGGTGGGAATACATTGCCTTCAAAATCAATGGCCAGAGGTAGCGCTTTACCCGAAGCGAGTACTTCAATAAAACCTGACTTTACTTCTCTTTTGCTCCCCCCTTCATTGGCGACCTCTAGTGTCACACGATATTTGCCTGGCAATCGGTAGGATACCGCAGGATTGCGCTCGGTGGAAGTCGCAGGTTTTCCTCCTTCAAATGTCCAGTTATAAGATTTCGGATTTTTCTTGCTTCGATCTTTGAAGTTCACAGAGAGCGGTGCACAGCCCACGGTCAGATCTGCAACGAAATTGGGCTCAGGCGCCTGAATCGCTTGCCTACAGGCAGTATTGGATTGAAGGAGGCTTTTACGGCGGGGACTATTTTCGAGAATGGTCCGCATGCGTAAACGCTGGTCGGAGGTGAAGAGATTCATGCACGCATCGTCTGTGTACTCCATGAAGTTCTGCACCATCGCAACTCCCTGAGAACAGCTAATACTCGAAGAAGGACAGTTGAAATGTGGCTGGCTCGTCTTGGGTGTATCTCCACAGAAGTCGTCATCGTTGCAATCCCCATCTCCCCATACATGGCGTAGTCCCAGCCAGTGGCCGATTTCGTGGGTAGCGGTACGCCCCTTGTTGAAGGGAAACTGTGCCGTTCCCGTCGTACCAAAAGCGATATAGTTGATGACTACTCCATCTGTGATGCGTCCCCCTTGTCCGCCAGGAACACCCACGACTAGGTTTGTGGCTTCGGGAAACTGTGCAAAGCCCAAGATCCCATTCACAATATTTACGACCCAAATATTAAGGTACTTGTCGGGATTCCAGATGGTCTGTGGCTTGATGGTGGAGTTGATAAACTGCTCAGAAAAGGGAGCCCCTGCCATCGACACGCGATGAATTCCATCTGTCGGTCTTCCATTGGGGTCCACGGTCGCTAGACAAAACTCAATCCCTGGATCTACCGCGGAGTTTCTAAAATCTCGTGCAGTGGCGTCCTTGTCTGCATTTTGCCGTCTATAGTCTGCATTTAGTACTTTCAATTGAGAGAGTACCTGTTC
This sequence comes from Bacteroidota bacterium, assembly GCA_038527485.1. Classification (GTDB taxonomy): domain Bacteria; phylum Bacteroidota; class Bacteroidia; order J057; family J057; genus JALEFZ01. The sequence continues at coordinate 133,332 of JBCBFT010000001.1, read as the reverse complement.
TCTGCTGATGTCCTCTTTGGGGCTGCTAGAGATCACATGTATGACTGTGGGGAGGGTATAGATTTTTTGTCCTCTAGTGGTCACCCGCTTACCTGCTGTCGTCGAGTCTATAATTGTATTGATCCAATCCTCAAAATCGAGCTTAGGGGTAGAGTGATCAATAGGAGAGCGTGTTTTTTCTACTTTTTCGGTAGCACATTTCCTTCTGGGCGGAGGCGCAACCCTTTCTCCTGGGAACTTATTGTAGTCGTACGCCACTTCTTTGACGAGCGTCCCATCTTGAGGCTTGCGCAAGTCTAGGGTACGCGTCTTTTTCCCTCCATGAAAAGACGGGGATTGTGCATCCTGGCCTTTCACCCAACCCGTCCCAATACAAATAATCATCAAAAAGAAAACACGGTATCTCATAAATGTAGGTAAGTATGCGAAAAGCAGTCAGTGACAGGATGAGTCTCACACATGTAGTTACATGCCAGCCTTCTATGATACAGCCTTTTGGACTTCTGTTGCCTTTCTCCTATTGTTTTGATAACAGAAAATTTATTTCAGGACAAATATGGAGAGGCTTGGATAAAATCCAAAAGACAGATTATCAATATCTTCTATTTATTTTCATCGAAAACCAGTGTTCTGTCACTCACTAGATCAAAAAATCACATATGTTCATATGCTTAGCCTTTAATCTAGCAATTTTTTCACATATATAGTTCGAAAGAAAAAATAATTAAGGAAGGGATAGAGGGAAAGTGAGTTTGGAGGGCGATGCACACAAGAAGAAAATGGGGAGCAGTTAGTCGGGAGCCTATATAGTTGGATGGATATCTATTGCGTGGGCATTCCCTCATTCCCGCTTGCTCGATTGGGTTGGCGACTGGCATAGAAATGAGCTTCAGTTACAAACTGAAGAATGCTCGTCAGTAATCTGTTATCTAAACCTATTCAAATAAAGGATTCCATCGTACGGATCATCTGGCGATACAGCATATTTTCGGTATCCTCGTAGCAAGACCAGGCGATATCAAGTGGGCTCCGTCCTTCGACATCTTGCTGTAGGGGATCTGCTCCGTATTGGAGAATTTTTTCTAGCATCCTCGCACGTCTGCTAGAGACGACATAGTGGAGTGGGGTACGCCCTTGGTAGATCCCTTTGGCTGGATCGTTGGGATTGGCACCTTCTGTCAGGAGAAATTCCATCAGATCGAGATGATCATTGTAGACAGCCCAGTGTAAGGGGCTCAATCCTCCACCAATGGGTTGGGCATTGACATCTGCTCCTTTCCGCACCAAGGCACGAGCGAGTTCCACCTGACCATTGTAGGCGACAAGATGCATCGCGGATCTACCACGCTCGTCACCTGCTGTAAGTGTTGCATCGACTTTACCTCCCTGTTGGATCAGTTTGAGGCAGATATCTCGCAGGCCCAATTCGCAAGCTACAAGTAGAGGCGTCCAACCTTGGGTGGGTTCGACAAAATTGGGATCTGCTCCACGCTCCATGAGCCACTCGGCGAGCTCTATTTTCTCCTCATTGAGGGCGAGCATAAGAGGAGTCCATGTACGGCGAGGCGAAGTCCCATCTACATGGGCACCATGCGCGATGAGCAACTGAGCGGCTGTACGCTCACCATAAATACAAGCGATGTGTAGCGGCGTGTTGCCGTAGGCATCTTCTAAGTGGACATTGGCGGATTTTCGAAGCAGGATATCGACGATGTTGATGTCACTTACCCGGATGGCTACATGAAGCAAAGTACTTCCCCACTCATCCCGAAAGTTTGGATTTCCTCCTCGGGTGAGATACTGTTCTACATAGCGTAGATCGCGGTTGTAAATGGCTTCAAGTACTGGCATGACTTTACCCCTCTCTTTCATCTACGGAATATCTAGAATCAAGTTAAAAGGGGCGAGCACATTGTGCAACTGCTTAGAGTATTTTTTTTCAAAAAACTTTACAAAGGAAAGATATAGTATTTTTGATATAGATTTATATGGTACGAAAACCTACTTCCTATTCAGATTTTCATATAAGTCACTAATAATCAATTACTTCAAATATAGATTTTGATATTAATTTATATCAAAAAATATATAAATACTAAAATTCACTAGTGAAATGAAATTGCACTTCGGGGAATAGTTCTTGGGTGGAATTCAAATCCCATGCAGTTCCTGCCAAAAACACATCACGCCCATGCTTATCTTTCGCCATGTTTTTCGCCTTCCTCGTACGGAATTCTTTTAGCTTGGCTGTGTTATCTGAGGTAATCCACACGGCTTTGTGAAGGGTCGCATGCTCGTATCTGCAGGTGGCATTGTACTCATGCTTCAATCGGTGCTGAATGACATCAAATTGAAGTGCTCCTACCGTACCGATCAGTTTACGGTTGGTATACTGGTGATAAAATAGCTGGGCGACGCCCTCATCCATCAGCTGTTCCAAGCCCTTCGCCAACTGTTTGGACTTCATCGGATCAGCATTTTCTACGTAGCGGAAAAGTTCTGGTGCAAAACTGGGAATGCCCGTAAAGTGCAGCAATTCGCCCTCCGTCAAGCTGTCGCCAATCTTAAAATTCCCTGTATCATAGAGTCCTACAATGTCACCAGGAAAGGCTTCATCAATGATTTCTTTCTTGGAGGCCATAAAGGTTGTCGCATTAGAAAACCTTAAATTCTTGCCTAGCCTGATGTGTTTATAGGACTTTCCTCGCTCAAATTTCCCTGAACAAACCCTCACAAACGCGATTCTATTTCTATGTTTAGGGTCAATATTTGCGTGGATTTTGAAGACAAAGCCTGTGAATTGATCCTCCAAAGGTAAAATGGTTCGTTCTTCCGTCTGCGCTTGACCAGGTGTCGGTGCGATCTCTGTAAAGCAGTCGAGTAGCTCTCGGACGCCAAAGTTGTTGATGGCACTTCCGAAAAACACAGGTGAAACTTCACCGTTGAGATAGGTCTCCACATCAAATTCAGGATAAACCCCTTCGATCAGTTCTACCTCCTCACGGAGGGTGTCCGCTGCGGTTTCGCCCACCATGCGATCCAACAGTTCGTCTGACAAATCCTCAAAGGTAACGGTATCTTCCTCGGCCTGCTTGCCATGAGCAGTGAAAAGGACCATTTTCTTCTCATATAAAGAGTAGACTCCCTGAAACTGTTTCCCCATCCCTATAGGCCATGATAAGGGTAACACATTCAGATTAAGTTTCTCTTCGATTTCATCCAGTAGTGTAAAAGGATCTTTTCCTTCGCGGTCCAGTTTATTGATAAACACCATCACAGGCGTTTTCCGCATACGACATACTTCTACGAGTTTTTCGGTCTGTTCCTCTACGCCTTTGGCGACATCGATGACGACGATCACAGAGTCCACGGCTGTCAGTGTACGATAGGTATCCTCAGCAAAATCTTTGTGACCAGGGGTATCCAAGATATTGATTTGCTTATCATGATACTCAAATCCCATGACAGAGGTGGCGACGGAAATTCCTCTCTGACGCTCAATCTCCATAAAATCTGAGGTCGCGTGCTTCTTGATCTTGTTAGACTTTACGGCACCTGCTGTCTGGATGGCCCCTCCAAAAAGGAGCAGTTTTTCGGTGAGGGTGGTCTTTCCAGCGTCTGGGTGAGAGATGATGGCGAAGGTCCGGCGACGGTCTATTTCTTTTTGAATATTCATAGGTCTAAGAGAACAGCTCCCATAGGGGATTTCACTACATTCAAAAACAGAGAGGATACGATATGTATATGGCTTCTGTTGTCAAAAGCTCCAGGATAAAATCGACTGAGGCTGCAAAGATAGAAAATTCTCGAAGGACTCGGATTTTTTAAGGAGAAGTAACAGCAAGAAAAAAGAGGCTACCGCTGGCAGCCTCTTCATATATCTTCTAGTCTTCTAGATTTTGGGATTAGTTAGATCCGCTCTTCATGCTAGAGAAGTCTTCCTTGTACATCTTGTAAAGACCGTCGATAGCAGGTACAATTACAAACTCTGTACGGCGGTTCTTTTCTTTTCCTTCGTCAGTCTCGTTAGAAGCAACGGGCTGCGTATCGCCTTTACCCATAGCAACTAGGCGACCACCAGATACGCCATTCTCTTCCAATGTACGTACGACAGACAGTGCACGAGCTGCAGAAAGCTGCCAGTTATCCTTGTACTTTGCCTTGTGAATCTTCACAGGATCACTGTCCGTATGTCCTTCTACTTGGATAGAAAGGTCGCCGTTCTTGTTGAATACTTCCGCCATTTTACCGATCAGCTCTTCAGACTCTTCTGTCAGTTTATCACGTCCAGCGTCAAATAGGATCGCATTGTTCATGACGATGTAGAGTTTACCTCCACGCTCCTCGACCATGATGTCGTCGGGATTATAGTTTTCGAATACTTCAGAGATGGCATCCTGAAGCTTCTGGATCTTGCCGTTGTTGTCTTTGATCTGAGCAGAGAGATCTTGGATTTCCTGCTTGCTCATGTTGAGGTTCTTCTCCAGATCTGCGAATTCGCCCTGAAGCTTTTCGTTTTCTGATTTTGCCTCTGCAATTTGGCTTTCCAAACCGCTCTTTTCAGCAGCCGCACGTGTTACTTCCTCGTCGAATTTCTTCTTAGAAACACAAGAAGTCAACAGCGCCATAGCAGCAATGAGGACTGATAATTTGATGACCGTAACTGAGAATTTCATGATAATTAAGCGTTGTATTATTCTGTTAATTATGAGAACAAGGATATCGCTTTTGCCTGTCGTTCTAGTGTGCATAGTTATTCATATATAGGCAAAAGTGCAAATTATCAGGTTTAATTTTACCTGTTGCTGCGAGGAATGAGAATTTTATTTCTGATAAAAGATTTGAAAACCCGTATTCGTAAACCTTTCGCATTCACCCTGTTCCCATGTATTTGCACATTTAGTAAAATCACTCATACCAAATATCTAGCCAAAATGAGCGGTTTTCCACAAAGTAATATTCCAGGTAGCCTTTGAGAAAAACAAATAGCCATTTAGTCGAATCAGGAAGTATCCAAACGAAATAGGTTTCGATGACAGGAATACTCAGAAAGGAACTTTTGCCTTTGTCTGACACTCTTTACCAGTCTCTATTCCTTAATCGTGCTTTCACTACTGGCAAAGATACGACTTTTTACCTTCACATAGCTTGAAATGATACATAAGAGACGCTATTTTTCATCTAATAAGGTAGGGTTGCCGCGTACTTGGGAAAACATGCAATCAGCATCGAAGCCAGAATTTGTTAGCTTTGCGCCATGCGTGAAGATTGGTTGGAACATATCAAGGCGATGAGCCCAGAAGATCAGTACAAGTACTTTTTGAATCGGGTAGCCGAATTTGAAGTCTTATGGGGTCTATATGACGAAAAAAACAACGGTTGGGCCATGACCGTATCAGATGAAAATAAGGAGAGAATTGCCTTGTGGCCCGAACCTGAGATGGCCCGCCTGAATGCCCAAGACGTTTGGAAAAAATATCGTACAGAGACGCTGGATCTTTATGGCTTTCTTGAACATGGAATAGAAGAGCTTGAAACGGCCGACCGTGGGGTTAGTATTATGTATATCCCAGACCATGGAGGACTAGAGGTTGAACTTCCTTACCTCGCACGTGACCTTCGAGAAGCTATCCATGTAGAGGAAGAACAAGCAAATTCCAGCGACTAAAATTATCTGAATGTTTGAATTATATTTAAGACTATGTTTCTCACATGGTCTTGGGTCTACCGTATTTTCTCCCCTTCCCTTTTAATTACTTCTTACCTTTTCATTGTCCTGTTCGTGAAGGAGATTTAACCGCTGAGCACGTCCCCCGTACATTTCAGCCAAAAATCTCTTTGCGCTTATGATCAAATTCCTACATTATTACCAGAGATAGAAACATACGCACAACCATATTTATTCTTTTCGGAAAATTTATCCCCTTTCTATTTATCTAATTGAGAGAGGCCATAGAACCACAAAATATCAGATTTTTTTCATCATCTGTTAAGGTATTGCTATGGATGCTCGACACATAAACCAACGGAAACATAACCTTTTAATATTAATTATTATCATGAAACGAATCCTCCTCTTATCATCCTTGATTTTATGTTCTTTCTCTTTGCTCTTTTCTCAATCCCCTACCCTTTCTTTATCTGCGCTTTGTAGTGACGACGGGGGAGACTACGCCATCACATCGAGTGGTGGAAAAGCGTATATTTATCAGCGTGGAAATAGTCAATGGACATTGATCCAGACACTCCAAGCCAGCGATGGCACACCGCTCAACGGACCACTGGGTTTTCGCGCTGGGCTCTTTACCGATCCTACTTCTACTATTGACATCTTTGACTTTGGTCAGGCAGTCAAACTCAAGGGCGACCTAGCTTACGTCGCATTTACTATCAGTGGCTTCACCCAAAATTTACCCCCCAACAACTTCGCTGCTGGATTCGATGTCGTACAGACCTATGTCTACAGGCGTCAAGGACAGACTTGGACACTGGTTGAACAGCTACTGGGTGGAGAACAAATTGAGGTAGAAGGACAAAATGTATTTCTACTCTCGGTGGAAGGCATCAGTTTTGGTTTTCCTATAATGGATTATCAGGCGATCATGTATACGCTCTCTCCACAGGGAACTTCAACTGCTTCTCAGACCTTGTTGAGTTACAATTATGATTCTCAGTTTGCTGGATTCTTTGTCAGACCTAATATTTCCATTCACTTATCTCCCGAAGAAGATCTAGCTGTAACTTCTTTATCTGGCGATCCTATCAGGGTCTCTTTGAATCAATCGATCAATATATATGGTAAATCAGGCAATACATGGGCACAAGAGACTAGCTTTTCTCCTGTCACAAACCCCGTTATCCAGTTTGCCTTTCCATTTGACGTGGAATATGTGGAAAGCCATCGTATCATCCTGAATAATGGCGACGTGTATGAAGAAGTATCTCCTGGGACATGGACTTTGCGCACAACGGCTCTGCCTTCTGCTACTTTGATCCTTGACGATAGCAAGGCTTTCCTTGCCCAGCTTACCTTCCCTTCGAATACAGACGAAGATGAATTTATTCTCTATCGTCGCATAGGAGGGGGAAGCTTTCAGCCCATTGCTACTTTGTGTGGAAATACGCAGACTTACACGGATTCTGTCATGGTATTTGGGCAAAATGTAGATTACTACTTCGAAGCCACCTATGCATCCTCTGGACTCACAGTCACTTCGAACACCGTCACCTACAGCCTGCCAGCCACTATTCAGCCCTTGGATGTAAACTATGTTTGCTACGATGTCAATACCGACTCCCTGACATGGTCTGTCTTCAACCCCAACATACAGGACCATCCCTTCATCTATGCACAGTGGTGGAATGCACAGCGCGACACACTTTATGCTCAAGCAGGGGGCACTGTCACGTTCAAGACGAAAAACAACCCTCAAAATCCTGGCACATTTGGTGATGACAACATCACGGGCATCTGGTGGATCGACCAAACATTGACCCCTGGCCAACCCAATGATATCGTATTCCAAATCCCCTTGAGTCAGTCTTGCGCAGGCTTACGTATGGCCAATACCTCCCCAGCCCAAAAAGCAGGAAGCATTTTTGAAGGAACTTTGGGGAACTATCTCAAAGTAAATGTAGAAGCACAAGACCTCCTCACAGGTCAGGTTAAGATTGCGCCCAATCCTGTCAGTGAGAGACTGACCATTCATGGACTTCAGCTAGAAGGCAAAGGGAGTGTTCAGATCACCAATACCTTGGGACAGGTCGTATTTGAGCAATCTGTAGAGCTGCAAAAAGAGATCAGCCTCAATCTTCAAACACTTCCTGTAGGGACTTACATCATGACATTGAAAACGCCCGTAGGAAATGTGAGTGAGAAAATCTTGAAGGAATAATGCGCAGGTTAGTAGACTTGTAGAGCCGAGAACCGAGATTCAACATGCTTATTTGCGTGTGACGCTTTACTGTCTGCTTCAGTAAAAGAGAAGCCGCCCCATCAGGAGCGGCTTCTTCATGTATGACATATCATGAGGGGGTATGAAAGGTATCATCTCCCTCTACTGTATAAGTCTCTACTCGACTTCAGTTACTGGACGAGGGAACTGTCTATGTACAATGTCTCCTGAACGATCGATATCTACTTCGTCTAGACGTCCCAAACGACGAAGATCAATCCAACGGTGCCCTTCTCCGAAAAGCGCATAACGACGCTGATTCACGATCTCTGTCAACAAGTCTGCGTCAGTCGTTCCTCCACTGTAGTCTCCTAATCCTGCGGCTCCACGTACAACATTGATCGCATTGATTGCTTCCGTATTGTCGCTACCGATCTGTGCCTCTGCATAGATTAAAATCAGCTCTTCATTGCGGATAATAGCCACAGGGTCAGAAGGGCTATTGTAGATCTGGACTTGAAAATCTCCTGAAAGCCCATCCAATGAGGCAGCAGTTGCAAGTTGGGCTGTCTTATTTGTCACACGCGTATCACCTGTTTCTGCATCAGAAATAAAGTCAGGGTGCGCAATGAACAAGTCCTGCCCTGGAACATAGAATAAGGGATTACGGATATCATTTCCTGCAGTACTAAATGGATGAGCAGGTCCTAGATTCAAGTCTCCACCAATGTCAAAGAATGAATCACCAAGCAGGGTCAGTGCAGATGCCTTATCTCCTTGGTAAAGGGCTACACGTGCTTGAAGCGCCTTTACGAACTGTAAAAACGTAGCAGGCGTGTTAAATCCATCAAAACCGATGGAGAGATTCAATGCAAAAGCGTCTCCAGCGTTGGCCAGATTCGTAGCAGCACCATCTAGTAGATCTTGTACACCTACCAAACCTGCTTCATAGCCTACAAATGGGCCTAGGTTATCAGGATCAGCCACTTCTAGACGGCATCCGTTGTCAAACTGACGATTGAGTACCAGAAGGAGCGAATACGCTTTAAACGTATTGGCAATGGCTGTCAACCCATTGGTTTCTTCAGTTGAAAGCGTAGCAGCAGTATTGGACAGGGCCTCCAAAAATACATTTGCATTCTTTACCGCACGATAGCGTGCAGCAAATGAACGTGTAGTCAAGAACCCATTGTTATCCAAGGGGACACCATTGGCCCCCAACAGTTCACCTGTATAGCGTGGGTCTACCCCGTTAAGATCCCAATACTCGCGACCGACGATGCTCACTACCTGGAAATAAAATTCCATGTCATTACGTAGTACTGACTCTGAGCCTGTAAGCAAGAGCTGAAGGTCCTCCAAGGTCGCACCTTCTATAAGATCTTCTAGCGTCGGACCATTAGGATTAGGGATTTCTTCGATGGTGCAGGAATTCAAGCTAAAAGCAAAGAGCATTGCCAAGCTAATTCCTAGTAATTTTATATTGAATAATTTCATGATAATTCGATGTTATTAAATAATTGATTGACTGATACTTAATCGTAAAGTTAGGTAAAGGAAAATCCTTCACGTGCAGTCTCGATTATCTATTAGAAATTAGCTGTAAGGTTAAGGAAGAATCTTCTCGCACTTGGGTAAGGTGTTACCTCAACCGCATTTGCCAACACGTTATTACCGAAGTTAGATACCTCAGGATCGTAGCTGTTGTAATTGAAGAAGTTCAAGAGGTTACGTCCAGATACACCAACCTTGAGGCCCATTACATCATTCAAAGCAGACTTGGGGATCGTATAGTACAGACCTACTTCACGCAAACGAACATATCCAGCATCTTCGATCCATGGGCTTGCATCACCTGAACCCAAGCGGAAGGGACCATTGGGTGTTACTCCTTCAGGATCAAGTGTGACATCATCATAGTCCCAAGTCAGCTGTCCTAGGTCAAATAGTAAAGTAGATAGGTTGATCGCGTCTCCTCCTTGCTTCCAGTGGACAAGGAAAGTGAAGGTGAAGTTCTTGTATCTGATATCATTCAGGATGGATGCATCAAAATCAGACTGAGCGTCTCCATATACACGGAAACCATCGCCATTAGGATCGAGATCAGAGCAATCAGGTGTTCCACAATCGTCTGTGTTAAAAGTACCCACAATCTGAGTCGCACTCTTTCCTTGCTCGATACGGTACTGCCCCAAAGAAGCAGCAAAACCACCAATGTTAAAGTCAGGTACACCCAACTCCGTAATCTCTGAGCGGTTACGCCACCAGTTGATGGTAAAGTTCCAGTCGAAGTCTTTTGTCTGTACAGGTATTACATTTAAGCCAATCTCCCATCCACGGTTCTCCAATGCACCTGAATTCTGAATCTGACGTGTAAATCCTGTAGTAGGGGGCACTTGTGCAGCAAGTAATAGGTCCGTAACCGTCTTGATGTAATACGTCACATCTAAGGTAATTCGATTGTTGGCAAACCCTAAATCTGTACCAAACTCCAATTCTGCTTGACGCTCTGGACCTACATTAGGATTCCCTCTGAGTGTAGATAAAACAAGACCAGAAATAGGGTCTCCGCTTATCCCTGAGATTGCGACAGGATTGAAGGTGGTAAATTTATCTCCGAAGTTAGAAAAACGACCCGACTGACCATAAGCGACACGTAGCTTGAACTGGCTCACAGGATCGATTGTCCAGAAATCGAAAGTATGTAGATTCAAGGCAGCATTCGCTTTGGGATAATAGTAGAGTCTATTAGGATCTCCATTGTTAGAAGACTTGTCCGCACGAACACCCGCAGTCACAATGATTTGGTCATTGTAGTTAAATTCCTCTTGGATAAAGATCCCTTTATCCTGCTGAATCAAACGAAACTGATCCACACCACGAGCAGCGGCCTGGTCTAGATTTGATTGAGAACCATTGAGGCCCAAGGCAGAGACAATTACCGTATTTCTATTGAAATCAAGCTGTTGGACACCTACCTGCGTACGGAAAGACAAGTTGTTATTTCCATAGTACGTATGAACTAAGAAAGCCTCCAAGTTTGTATTCGTATTGACCGTATTTCCTTGAATAGATACACCACCAAGAGAATTAGGATCTTGATAGAATGTCAATGCAGAAGGGAAAAGACCTGTAGTCGTCAAGGCATACTGATCCAAACCACCCCTAAACAATACCTTTACTTGATTGCGCTCTGTAGATAGCAAACGAGCTGTAAGCGTAGCTCCTCCTACATAACGATTGACGCGCTCACGATTCGTAGTCAGTGCCACAGTCTCCAGCACATTCGATCCGACGGCATTGTTGGCAGGGTAGTTTCCGTTCTCATCTGGACGAAGATCTACCCATGGCTTCGTAAATGCTAGTGCATATCCAATAGTCGTGTTCGTGTTCCCATTGTTGAATAGACCACGATCCGCAGTAGAATTGATGTAGTTATTGGTGATATTTACATCTAACCACTCATTAAAACGGTGATTAATGTTGACGCGTGCGGAGGTCTTTTCGTATCCTGTGTTATCTACGATTCCATCCTCAGACTTATAAGTCCCTCCCAAGAAGAAACTCGTTTTGGCATTTCCTCCGCTTACGTTGATACGCGTAGTGTTAAGGTAGCCTGTACGATCATATAGCTGAGACTCGTAATCCAAGTTTCCGTTTTGCTCAAACAATTCACGGTCTTCAGTACCGAACTCTGATTCAACCAATGCAGGGGTCCAATCACGTGTGCCCAAAAGTCGAATAGGACGTGTGATACCTGATGTCTGACTCAAAGATACACGAGTACGTCCTGCACGCCCACGCTTGGTCGTAATGATCACAACTCCACCAGCCGCACGAGATCCGTAGATCGCAGCCGCAGAAGCACCCTTCAGAATTTCAATGTTTTCGATGTCCTCAGGATCGATGTCTGCGATACGATTGGAGGCATCATCCTGATTGGTCGCAGCATTTCCACCGCCTGCAGCCGCAGTCACAATGTTTGTACCGAGTGAGATGGTAGAGTTGTCCACGTAAACACCGTCCACGATAAATAGTGGCTGTTGGTCACCGAATACAGAGGTCACCCCTCTCAAGCGTACAGAGATCCCTCCACCAGGAGCACCCGAGTTTGAGCGGATCTCCGCTCCCTTGAATTTGCCATAGAGTGCACCATCCATGGTTTGTTGGTTGGTGATACCCGTCAGCTTCTCGGCATCGATAGAAGCGACAGAGTTGGCCAAGTTACTTCTTTTGACAGAGGTAGCCAGACCTGTCACGACGACTTCGTCGAGGGTGGTTTCTACATCGGTCATCTGGATTTCCAGAGCACCCGTAGCAGAAGATACTTCTTGCTCCTGTGTGGCGAAGCCGAAGTAAGAAATAACCAGGACAGCCGATCGCTCCTGGATGCGAAGGGAAAACTTCCCATCGGTGTCGGTCAAGGTTCCCAGAGCTGTGCCTTTGATGGCCACTGTCGCTCCAATGATGGGTTCACCTTCCGAGTCAGTTACTGTACCTGTTGCCGAAAACTGCGCCCATACTGGTGTCAACGCCAGCACAAATAGCAGTAGCAATAGGTTCGTTTTTGTAAAGATTACCTTCATGTCAAAACGTAGTTTAATGGTTCATGTAACGTAGATAGGTAAATAGATCCTTTAGAAATATCGATAGATGTGAAATAGGCTGCAGAACCAAATTTTCATCATTACCGAAGAATGAAAATAGAACGTTCTTTACAATTATGAAATAGAAAAATTGCAAATCCAGTTTGTCACTTTCTGAGCACCTCTAATTTCTTCCCATATAAAATCCTCATTAACAATTTCTTACATATGGGAATCACAGGAAAAATCGAGTATATATATTTTTCATCATGTATATAGGTTCATTTATATATGATCAAAACATAAACAAAAGATTATGCGACTGTAAAATCCTTCGAAAAAATGAATGATATAGCTATCGATTATTAAGAGGAAAACATCTTCTTGACCCCTCGTCTCGCAAGCCCTTTAAACTGGCCCCAAAAGAGACCTTGTGCCCTTGTCCAAATTCCTGATATCCAAGGCTTCACATAGCTATCTACTTGCCCTATAATTCGGGTTTGATTGGGCTGTATTTCCTCTACCCAAAACTGCAATCTATTGGGGCGAATCCACCGCTGAGTGATGGCAAAACTCCCATAATAATAGTGCAGATCTCGGTACTCAGGAGGTCGAATCTCTGTCAAAACTCCTGCAAAATTGAGAAAAGGACCGTGGTGAACATTCATCACGCCCTCAGAAAAATCAGCAGGAATGACAGGGTCGCCTGAGGTAAATTCGACACGATATGGCCAGGGTTGTCCTTTGGTAAATGTCTCGGGCGTATTGAGCCAAGTCCATACTCGCGTCCGAGAATAAGGAAGCATAGCCTCAAACCTGTAAGTATGTGCCACAAAACCTGGTGCTATTCCATGAACACGTGCCAAAGGGGCCTCATCGCTTGTCTGCATGATGTTGTATTTTTTCACTCTCCTATCCCAAGCCACCTCTTGTGTAGCTCGAAGAAGGAAAACTAATAAGATTTAGCATACAGACCTAAACAGATCCATGATCTCTATACACGCTTGCCTGATTTGAGTTTGTCCTGTAGGGCTTTGAGTTTGTCCCACTCTCCATCTGCGGCGAGCTTGGCTTGCGCTGGCCATGTCGTCGGATCAAACATCTTATAACGGGAACCTGCAGCAATTAAAATCTCTTTGAGTCGGTCTACAGAAGTCTCCGAGAGCATGGCAAAACTGGTGATTTCCGCTGCTCGCAATAAGCCCTCAATCTTAGGTCCAATGCCTTCTACTTTGGCCAATCGATCTTCCTTTGTTTTGCTTCGTTTTTTAGGCTTTGCGGCCTTTTTCTTGGACCCATTGCCGATTGTCGGAGCAGATGCATCCTGTAAAAGGATGACACTGTTTTCAATCCCATGGTAGGGAGAAGGCCAGTAAGCATCGGCATGCCAGTCATTGATCCAATGGGTGCCATCAACGAGGTAGCGAAACTGATAATTTTTGCCTAGGGGCAACTCCATCGTTAGAGCAAAAGATTGATCCTTTTGCTTTTTCATCTCCGCCCCCTTGCGAGGGTCCCAATCATTAAAATCGCCAAGGATTTTGACAGACTGTGCATTGACGACAGCTTCTGCTGGAATGCTAAATGTGACTTTACAAATGGCTTTATTAGCCACAAACTCCTTTTTCATCTAATATATGGCTGTATGAATGGTAGTAATACATCAATTGTCGTACAATCAAATTTACATGTATTGAAAAATAGATCTCAGAGAATTAAAAAATATTTCTGACAAAAAAGGAGAGATTCTTACGTAGAAAAAATCAAAGGAAGGGTAGGTGGAATATCTAGGACCCATTTTTGTAAAAGCCTACTAATCAAATAACTGAATGAGAAGTTCTCTTTTTAGACCCCCAATTTATTCTTACCCTTCTGGCAACAAAAAAAGAGAGAACCTTTAGAAAAGACTCTCTCTCGTAAAAATATCTTACAATATGGTTTATCCTATTTGATCGTAATTCGCAGCTACTGCTTCCCAATTGATCACATTGAAGAAATTGGTGACATAGTCACCTCTTTTGTTTTGATAATTGAGGTAATAGGCATGCTCCCACACATCGATTCCCATGATCGGTGTACCTGGCTGCTCCGCGATCTTGCTCATCAATGGATTGTCCTGATTGGGTGTCCCCGTGATGAATAGCTTGCTGTCGGCACCTGCACAGAGCCATGCCCAGCCTGAACCGAAGACGCCTTTGGCTGCAGCCGAAAACTGCGTCTGGAAGTCTTCATACGAACCAAAAGCTGCATTGATCGCTTCTGATAGCTTCCCTGTAGGGTTTCCGCCTGCATTGGGTCCCATGATCTTCCAAAACAGAGAATGATTGTAATGTCCTCCCCCATTGTTACGTATGGCCGTATCGTCTTCTCCTACATTGGCCATGATGTCATTGAGGCTCATACCTGCAAAGGCAGTTCCCGCCAAAGCTGCATTGAGCTTGCGTACGTAACCTGCATGGTGACGATCGTGATGGATCTCCATCGTGCGCGCGTCGATATTGGGCGCGAGCGCATCAAATCCGTAGTCAAGGGCCGGAAGGGAGAATTCGCTGGTAGCAGTCGTTTCTTTTTCATCCTTGGAGTCGGCGGGACTATTGCAAGCAACAAAAGGATTGACAACAATCGCAGCAGATGTCAAAGCAGAAACTTTCAAAAAGGTTCGTTTGTCCATTATGGGCAATTTTTGGGTGTGTCGAACAGTTCGCCTTAAAATAAAAGATTTTTTGTTTAAGACCACGTTTGATGGAAAAACTTTCGACAGATAGGTTGAATCCCCTATTTTTTACTTTCATCAGCCTTCATCCAACTGCCCCACTCAGTACTTATTAGATCAACCCATGATGGCTCCGTAACTATTTGGGTGTAGGATGGGACCTTTGTCACGGACATCCTCAAAATGTCTTGTACCTTACCAGAAATATAGTCTCTATCTGATATCATTGTATCGTAGGAATCTCTCTACCTATCCACTCATGCGATCTACACACTACTGTTTTCTTTTTTTCTCTCTTCTCCTGCTTGCTTCTGCTACCACCTTTGGTCAATCCCTCAGTGTAGGGAGGGTCTCAGGGAGCTTCCAATCGGATGTACAATATCTCTTCGAAGATCCTATTATCGGAGCAGATGATGTAGAAGAGCGAGTCCTTTCCAATACGTATATGCAGCTGACCTATCAGCAAGGTGCATTTACTGCAGGGCTACGATATGAGGCGTTTCTCAATCCCCTACTAGGCTATGATACACGCTACGAAGGCCAGGGAATCGCCAATCGTTACTTCAGCTACAACTCCGAAAAGCTGGATGTTACCGCAGGAAATTTTTACGATCAATTTGGAAATGGACTGATTTTCAGAAGCTATTGGGCATGGGCATTGGGGATTGACAATTCGATAGATGGCGTTCGGATGAATCTCCGTCCTCGAAAAGGTATACAGATCAAAAGTATCCTAGGCAAGCAACGCAACTTCTTCGAGTTGGGGGAGAGCCTGATTCGAGGAGCAGATGTAGAGGTGAATGTGCGGGATATTGTCGGAGAAAAGTTAGGAGAGAAAACCTACCTGATCCTAGGAGCAAGTGTCTTGAATAAATTTCAAGAAGATGACGATGCCGTCCTTCAGTTGCCTGAAAATGTCTCAGCCTTCTCTGGGAGATTTGACTTCACCAAGGGTCGCTTCAACCTCAACGGCGAGTACGCCTACAAGATCAATGATCCCATCTCCCTCAATGACTTCGTCTACAATCCAGGCAATGCCTTCTTTGTCAATACTTCCTTCGCACAAAAAGGCATCGGCTACAACCTCACCATCAAGCGCTCGGACAACTTCGACTTTCGCTCCCAGCGCGATGCGAGCTTACAAGCGTTGACACTCAACTTTATTCCTCCTGGCACCCGCCTTCATACCTACAGGTTGCCCACCCTCTACCCTTACGCTACACAGTTCAACGGTGAGCTAGGCTTCCAAGGCACCATTTTCTACCGTATCCCCAAGAAAACCAAGCTCGGCGGCAAATATGGGACACTCGTCCAGCTAAATTTCTCACGTTTTCACGGGCTGGATAAAGACTTTGCAGAGGACGGATTTACCTACAATGCAAGCTTTTTGGGCGATCCCTCAGACCTTTATTTTCAGGATATCAATGTGGAAATCAACCACAAATGGAGTAAAACCGTCAAAAGTCAGTTGACTTATATTTGGTTATTATACAATAAAGATATCATCGAATTTGGCAGTCCCAACGCGGGTTTTGGCATCGTCAATACCCATATTGGCGTTTTGGAGACACAGTTTCGCCTGAAAAAGCGGATTTCTCTACGGACGGAATTGCAACATATGTACACGCGACAGGATTTGGGGAGCTGGGTTATGGCGTTGGCAGAGCTATCTATTTCTCCACATGGTTTCATCTCTATCTTTGATGAATGGAACTATGGAAACCCTGACCCTGCCAATCGAGTTCATTATTATAATGCAGCCTTCACCTACGTTTTCAAATCCAATCGCATTGCTTTGTCCTACGCCAGACAGCGACGGGGACTACTTTGTGTGGGAGGAATATGTCGGGAAGTACCTGCATCTAACGGATTTAACTTATCAGTTTCAAGTACCTTTTAGAGACTGTGAGGGTTGAGGCGAGAGACTTGAGCCGAATGTTGGAGTAGAAAATTAAGACCCCAGCGTGTATCAAGGCTCACTTTTAGTCTTAACCTCTCATCATCTTCAGTCTCATTGTCTAAAAAAAAATACAGATGCGTCGATTATTATTGGGAGTTGTGATTTGGATAGGCGTAATGGCAGGATGTGAGGTCATTGAGGCGCCTTACTTTGAACCTGACTATCTCAACAGTCTACCTGCTGAAGATCTCTGCTTCCTAGAAGCACAGGGACAAGAAGCTTTTCCAGAGGGTTATGTTTTTACTAAGAAAGTTTTCCTAGAGAAAATGACAGGTCATCGCTGTGGCAACTGCCCGCCTGCTGCCACCGAGGGCATACGCCTACTCGAAGAAAATCCCAATCAACTCATCTATCTCAGCATTCATGCAGGCCCACTGGCCAACTTCAGCAGCACCGCCTCGAAGTACAACGCCAATTTCAAGACAGAAACGGGCGACGAGCTTTTTTCTACACTCAATACCGCACAAGGTGTTCCCTTTGGGATGATCGATCGTGTATTCACGGGCATCGACGAGCAAAGCTGGCAGACCGATGTACAAAACCGACTAGAAACACCCGCCACAGCAGGGATCAACATCGTCACTTGCTATGATGCAGATAGCCAAAAACTCGCCGTAGTCATCAGGAGTACCTATCTGGAAGAAGTATCGATGGCAGATCGCCTATCTGTCTATCTTGTAGAAGATCAGGTCATTGACTGGCAAAAAAATTACAGCCTCTCGGATAGCGATGTTCCCAACTACAGTCACCGACAGGTCCTACGTAGCGCTTTTAATGGCACCTTTGGAGAACTACTTACAGGAGAGCCAATCGTTCCAAGACAGGTTTATACCAAGGGATACGCGCTTACGCTAGATAGTGCGTGGGATATCAACAATTGTCGGATCATTGCATTCCTCCACCATCCTGATACTTATGAAGTAAGACAAGTAGAGCAGATCAGTATTCAATAGTGATTATCACGAATGCATTCAGAGAACATATGATACCCACTGATTCGTGATAATCATTAGTAAAGTCAGATAATAATTTTTCAGGGAATGGAAACTTAATAGACTAAATGGCCGTAATATTTAGAAGTTTATCTAAATACCTAATTACCCTTATGAAACGAATCAAAATACTTTTACTATCTGCCTGTTGCTTAGGTTTTGGCAACCTTTTAGGGCAAGCCACACCAGAAGGTGACTGGTACGGGAACCTCGATGTAGGGCCTATGCAACTAAGGATTACCTTTCATATACAAAAGACGGAAGACGGCTACACTTCTTCGCTAGACAGTCCCGATCAGGGAGCAATGGACATCCCTGTAGATGAGACGACCTTCGATGCGCCCAACCTGACACTCAAGCTCGCCAAGCTCAAGGCTATCTACAAAGGCGAGCTCAATGAAGCAGGAGACCAATTGACGGGGACCTTTACACAGAATGGGCAGAACATGCCCCTTACGATGACCACAGCCAAACCAGATGGGCCTGCTCGTCCGCAGACACCTGTTCCTCCTTTTGCTTATGAAAGTACAGATGTGATGTTTTACAATGCCGATGCGGACATCAATCTGGCAGGGACCTTCACCGCTCCCAAAGGTAAAGGGACCTATCCAGCTGTTATCCTGATCACAGGTTCTGGTCCACAGGATCGCGACGAGACACTTTTTGAGCACAAGCCTTTTGCCGTCATCGCAGACTACCTGACCCAAAAAGGTATTGCGGTCCTTCGATTTGATGATCGTGGCGTGGGAGACTCTGAAGGAAATCATAGAGAAGCGACCTCTGCCGACTTTGCCACAGACGTGATGGCAGGTATAGACTGGCTCGCGAAGCAGGAGAATGTCAAGGCAGACCAAATCGGCATGATTGGTCACAGTGAAGGAGGACTCATTGCGCAGATTGTAGCCTCTCAGTCAGACAAAGCCGCTTTTATGATTCAGTTGGCTGGCCCTGGCCTGGGAGGGGATGAAATTCTGACGCTGCAGACAGGTCTGATTTTCACTACGATGGGAATGCCCGAAGCTACAGTTACTAAGTGGAATACCATTCAAAAGGACATCTTTGGCATCATCAAATCCACTGAAAATAATGCACAGGTTCAGATTTTAGTGGAAGCCAAGGCAGACGAGTGGGAGGAGATGTTGGATATACAAGACAAGACGCTCTTGCAGTACGAGCGGGAGAAAGTCATCAAGGACCTGCCCAATATGACGTCTACCTGGATGCGTTATTTCCTCAAAACCAAGCCTGAAGACATGCTTGTCAAGATCCAGATTCCTCACCTTGCCTTATTTGGTGAAAAGGACCTGCAAGTACCTGCAAAGGAAAATCTAGCGGCTATGGAAACGACGCAAGCATCAAATAGTCAGTTTCAAGCGCACATTTTTCCTTCTTTGAACCATCTCTTCCAAAAAGCCAATACAGGCCTTGTCATGGAATATGGTAAAATCGAAACGACACTAGAACCTGAAGTTTTGGACTACATGTCGAATTGGATTAAAGAGACTTTGTAATCTTTGAGCATGGGACTAAACTCCACATGCAAACTGATAATGTCCCTTCAGGACAATGAACTGGTTCTAAAGGCTGAAGCCCGATCCCGGTCTTTGAGTTCGGGATCACCCCATTTCCTTTGTCCACTGACTTAAACTAAAATCCCCTTTTGAGCTATTTCAAAAGGGGATTTCTTATTATTTATTCAAACTCTTCACTTAAGGATCATCATCTCCATTCACTTCTTCTTTGAAGACGCCTTCATTGCTTTTAGGTTCCTCCCCATAGATGTAGAGATCGATAGAAGAACCCATCAAAATACTATCTCCCAGCTGATATTGAGGCTTTTGGTCATAGACCTTGCCTATCTGGTCAGCAGGACCGCTGGGATTATATACCACGGAGCCAAGCCCAAGCTGGAGTGAAGAGATGATGCTGATCGCATCTTCAAATGTATAATACGTCAAATCAGGAATTTCTACATACCCTTCCTTTTTTCCACTTCCCACAATCAAATCTACTTTTGATCCACGCGGAATCTTGGTTCCTGGTTTGATCGAATTGCCTTTGTAGCGCACTTCTAACACGGCGTTTTTGGCAAAGTCAGGCCGCTGCATGACACGTCCGATACCTAGAGACCAGTTCTCTAACCTTACCTTGGCTTGGTACAAGGTATGGTCCACGACCTCAGGCATTTGTACCATAGGTGGCTCGAATTTATTGATCGTCAAAGCAATGGTACGCTTAGGTTTTACGCGACTGTAAGGTACAGGATACTGCTTGATCACCACACCAGGAGGCAGATTATCTACATAGATAGAATCTGGCTTCTCCGCGGGGCGTAATCCCTCTCTTTCTAGCAACTGTACCGCCTCTGTATAGGGAATCTCTCCTACATCTGGCACCAAAATCCCATCTCCATGACGAGTATAGGCTGGCAAAATCCAGAAAAATATGGCCATATACAGGAGTACGCCTCCTAATATGAGTCCCAAAAGTGTCAGAAAAAATTCGCGGCTGATAAAATAGCGCAACATATAGTGGTTTATTTTGTGCCAAAGATAGGAACAGATTGCCCTTCTTTTTACGATTGAGTTTTCGAATGAGACAAATTTCTGAAAAAAAAGTCATTCCCACCCATTAAACGCTGGCTTTGATCTTTTAACTATATCCGATATACAAAAATCCGTATCAATGGGCAAACGGATTCATGCTTGGGCATCCTCTAGAAGGAGATTCATTCCCTCTTCTATTCCTAACCCGAATACGTGATTCAACGCAAAGCGGAAGGACTGGGTTTGGGGTTGGGAAGAAATAAGGATGGGAATCGTTGCGAAAAACTGTTTGTAAACCTTGGTGAGGCGGCGCAGGTATGCGGGGAGCGCCTCTCGGGAGGTGGGAGCGAAAGCTGTATACGCGCACGCAAGTGCTTGCAACAAGAGCCGCTCAGAAGGCTGAAGGGAAATTTCTAGTGGAGCTGAAGGGAGGGAGACATACGGGATATCATGGATTCGGGCATACTGACGAATCAAGAGGCTCGATTGGTAGATCGAACCAATTTCAGCAGGAAACCATTTCCAGTCGGGCTGAGAAAAAACAGTAGGAATAGATGAAAAGGAAGAAGTAGATGGCTGTTTGGCAATGGTTTCTGACAGACTCATGCGCCAGGCATTGTCGCTCAATGTCAGATTCAGAAATCCATCTATACTTTCCCAGTGGGTGAGGATGGGATTATGCGCTTCGAGAAATTGTCCGATACGCTGGGTAACATCTTGAACAGGTAGATCTACTACTTGAGCCAATGAAAACGTTCGTAGCGTGAGGTCTCCTTGAATTTCTGCTTTGGGTTCTTGGATCGTGAGTGCTTCTGATGCAATCTCCATTTGATACAACTGTCTCAGGGCTTCCTGAATATTCGCTTGTAGCGTTGGGATTACCTCCAGCATATATATCTGTTATCTGTCCTTATCAGATTTTTATTCGTAGTAAAGCTTTACCACATCTTTGGCTCCTGCTGATTTCAGCAGCTCAATTACCTTAGGGGAAAGTCCAATCACTTCTTTGCTGCTCAAGGTGAGCTTACGTACCACCTTCAGAGCTAGGAGTTCATCTCTTCCAGGCACGATCAAGTATATGGTTTCACCGACTTTTTGACGGCCATACAGCGCATAATAAGATCCTACACCATCTACTGTCACACTAAAATATCTTCCTACATCAAACTGCGTTAAGGGCCCTGGAGTAAAATTGGTAAAGGGAACAGGACCTTCTTCGAATGAAAACTGCAATCCTTCGGCAGGCTCTGTAATCTTCTGGTTGCTTATCGTCTCCTTAGTCGTGGATGATGGGACGATGGCTCCATCAGGAATGATCACCCGCTCTCCTGGACGGACGGTTTTGCGAGCATTATAGACGATGAGGTCCTCGACCGCTAGCCCATATAGGGCAGCAATCGACTCCATCGTTTCTCCTGTCTGGACAAGATGCGCGTTGGGTTGCGCATCTCCTGAAAACTGAATCACCTCCTGCGTTTCGACTACAGGGGGTGGAGCCGTCTCTAGACTTGGGATACTCGTCGTATCTTCAAATAGATCTCGAATATTGGATTCTTCACGCGTGGGCTTCTCTTCTCTTTCTCCTTCCCCTTGCACCCTCCGAGGAAGAGGGGAGACAAGGTTTTCTGTCTGTGTCTGGAAGAAAATGACAAGCTCCTGACCTATCTTGATCAAATCGTCTTTGAGGTTGTTCATGCTCTTAAGCTGATCCACCGTCACATTATACTTTCTAGAAATACTAAACAGGGTTTCTCCTGACTTGACTTTGTGGATGGCAGAGTTTTGAGCAGATAGTGTCCCGCAAAAGAGCAGGATAAACAAGGGGAAGAGCAGGTATGTAGGAAATTTCTTGGACATAAAATATAAATGTATGAGAAGGAAGGCAGGAGCGAAATTTCAATAAATGACGGGAAAATATCTCTTTACACGCAACATTTCATATGATTAAATCTTGTGATTTTTCGTTTTTTTACAAACATCACACAACCAGTTATATAACACATATCATGCACATGACAAAAGTCATCTATACTACCTTACGTTTCCTTCATTCCTCCCCTTCTACCCAATTACTAGCTATATGACTTTTACTTTCTTTGTCGAGGGGTGAGGAAGGAATTTTCAAAAACAGTAAGGCAAATATGGCCCAGAAGATCATTCCTGCCTGCCTTTCTAATAGAGACTCAAATAGCATACCAGTAGCCATCAAAACAGCTAATCCCCACACCAATAAATACACCAAAAATGAGTCTTTTTTGACCATTAAAAACGTAAGGAAGCCCAATACCAATATAAAAACACCCATCAAGCCTGTAGAAGCAGCAGAACTCAAATATTGGTTGTGAGGATCTAACATGGGCCTAGCTGTCCGCTTGCCCCAGCCATTGACTTGAAACTGCTCCTCCATCTCTGCGGGAAGATCCCCTTTGCCCACACCCAAAAGTGGATTCTTTGCATATACCTCCCAGGCTGTTTGCCAAGTCGCCAGTCGCATGGTCACAGACAGGTCCGCCAGATCACGCGAGGGATTATTCCGCTCTCTTAAGTCCCAGAGTGTTACTTCCCAGCGTGTCTGTAAAGATGGAATGGTCCTAACAGCGATGATGGGAAGTGAAACAATCACCAGCAAAGCGATCGCACCCGTTTTGTATGCACGTGCATAAAAGAGATAGAGGAAAATCAGTACTCCAGCAGTAGCATAGAAGGCAAGTAGACCTGTACGGGAAGTAAATACATGGAGCAACACGACAAGCACAATACCAAAGCCTAAAGCCCACCATTTTTCCCCTTTAAAAAAGGTATAAACAGGCTGAAGAAATAGATAAACTGCCATCAAACAGGCCAACACAAGGTATAATCCGAAGTATATATGACTCAGGCTTCCTGCTACAGGTACGTTTCCGTTGTAAGAAATCTGGATCATCAACTCTTCATAATTGGCGAAGAAGAGGATCAAGGAAATGACAGCCAACACCAGCTGAGACAGGATAAAAATCCAAAGAAAACTCATCCACTGCTTCCTAGAAAATGCAGGCAGCACCCCTAGGGCGAGAGGAATAACCAACAAGGGGAGCTTTTCTCTTACATCCTTAACCCAGCGGCCCGTATCCGATGTCCATCCTATGGCGACCACCGCTAGCAACCAGATAGCCACCATGGCCCATACCACCCACCTGACTTTTCCCAAGCTCCATAGCCGATTCTGTAGTCCGTACCAGAGCATCATGGCCGCTAGACCACCTGTAGCAATACTAGACGTAGCTTTGGAAACATTTAAGAGTCCAATACAAACAAATAAGAGAAGCCAGGCAACATTTTGGGGTGTCAACCATGAAGGAAAACGATGAGATAAACCAGAGGTAGCAGTAGTTCTTTCTTTCATACACAGAACAGGAATCCTTGCAAGCAATTATTTCTTGAGAACGATGGTTGTGTTCCGCTTTCCTGTTTGGCCAGCAATCGACTTGAGGTCAGCGGATACAATCAGTTTATTTGACTGAATCTCGATTTCGTGCTTTGCATAGGCAACTTGAATAGGAGAAGCAAAGGAAAAAGACTGCTTGTACTTGATGGCCTGCATCAAAGCCTCCATATCTACCCCACTCTCTTCCTCATCTCCCAGTTCTTCTTCAAATAGTGACTTCATATCTTGACTTTTAGGTCCTGCATGACGGGTAATTTGTCCCCCTTCTTTCGTGAAGAAGGTATGATACTCCCCTTCGTTGAGTTCGTCAGCCAAGATTGTATTTAGTGCTTCATTCAATGCCTGTAGATTGGCAAAGTGAAAGGAGATTCCGAAGCGATAGTTTTCATTGTCCTTCAATGGCTGAATCTGATCTATCCCTTGAATGCTCTCTAGCGCAAGCGAATCTTCATTGGGTCCATCTGATTCTCCTACAGGAGATTCTCCCTCCTCAGGATCAGGCAGCATGTCTTTCAGCTCACTCATATCGACGATATACTCCATCACGCCTGAGCCATCCTTATTAAAGGTGTAGCGTTCTTCGATCGTAAGACAGGAAGAGAGAAGCAAGGATAAAATGGCGATGAATAGAATGCGGATGAATTGTGAAATCTGCATAGGAGTAGGTTAATAGATTGTAACTGAGGTTTTTGACTTCTGGTTAGAACTGTAATAGGTCGGGAGGCTGTAAGGATGAAATTAAAAGAATTTTTGGGGAAAATAAGGCCCAAAAGAAAAAGGACAGCATCTAGATAGATACTGCCCTTAATTTATATTCAAAGTTGAATCTATGCCTCCTCTGTAGCAGGCACAACGTGTACAACTTTTCTTGTCTTCTGATTGAAGGTACGGTCGGTGAATTTGACCGTTCCGTTGCTCAGTGCATAAAGTGTGTGGTCCTTACCTAATCCTACGTTTTCTCCTGCACGGAAACGCGTCCCACGCTGACGTACGATGATGTTGCCTGCCAAGACAGACTGACCACCAAATACTTTCACACCCAGTCTTTTACTGGCGGATTCACGTCCATTTCTAGAACTACCACCCCCTTTTTTGTGAGCCATGACTTATATATTTTTCTGGATTTTCGAATAAAAGAGATTAACCGATAGATTCGATCTCTATCTGAGAAAGATATTGGCGGTGTCCGTTCTTTTTACGGTACCCCTTACGGCGCTTTTTCTTGAACACGATGACCTTATCGTCCTTCAAGTGATCCAGCACTTTTGCTTTTACAGCAGCACCTTCTACAAATGGCTTGCCTACTGTGACATCACCATCATTGTCGAGAAGCAATACTTCTGTAAATGCTACAGTTTCGTCCACTTCGTTATCGAGGCGATGCACATATAGTTGCTGCCCTTCCTCTACTTTAAACTGAAATCCCTGAATATTTACTACCGCGTACATGTGTATTTACATTTTTTGGGAAGGCAAAAATAGAGATTTTATAAGAATTAACAAACCCTTTTCAGATTTTTCAGGAAAGGCAGGAGACATTTTTCATTTTTCACGGATCAAAATTCTCTTTTCTACGTAACAACCATCCAATCCCATGAGCGAGACACTTTTCTCATGTTCTAATGAAATCGATCTATGTTCTCTAAAGAATGAAGCCTGAGAAAAGTTGTAACTTGCCAAAATCGAATTAATCATTTCATATATGCCCGTAAACCCGATCACACTGACCCGCGCCCGTATCTCGAGAGCAGCCATCGAAAGACTCTATATAGAAATGCGCCACTTATTCAACAGTGGTGTCTACCGCCATCTAGGCGAGCGTGGAGAAGTACTGACAGAAGCCCTCCTTACCCTCAGTCCTGAGATCTACGGCTCCATGGCCAATCCCTCCAAAGTAGAACTGGCAGGCCTGATCTATGTCATAGACCGCCAGCCCAAAGGCATCGAAGAATGTCGCTACATCAAACTCATCTCCGAAGAGGGCTATCAAGAATCTGGATTTGAAGTATTGGTTCCCGCCGCCCGCCGCCGCAATTGTTACCGCATCGATGATGAGCATATGTTCATTGAGGTCACACGCGGGAGAAGTGAGATCTACGATATATTGACCCACCTGACCTTTATGTATATGGAGGCAGACAAGATATATGAGCATGCGCTGACAGAAGAAGGAGAATTTACCCTTGAATGGCAATATCTGGAAAAGATTGTCACAGGAGACGTTCGTCTCACGGATACCAACCGAGCTGTCGCATTCACTCACTTGAGCACCATCTTGGGTAGGAGTTTTGAGGAAACGCAGCATGCCTACGAGCGACTAGAATCCAAGCCCGATAAAAATAATGGCCTTTTTCACGTTGTCTATTGGCTGGGTAAAGTCGCAATGGACAACGATACCGATCCTCACAAGATCCGTGAAGTCAGCTTCACCCCTACCCTACGCGACCGCATCGGCCATCACATCTATGGTGAAATGTGGGCCAACCGTATCAAGCAATTCATCATAGATCGTGACCTCATAGATCGCCCCATGCACATCATCAGCGCCAACCTTCACAGTGTGATGAATGCATTGTACGCCTATCCTGCGCTTTCTTCTACATTTCCCAAAGAAAAAACCATAGAAGGGCTCGCGCTCAAGCTCAGTCAACCTGAAAATGGGGACCTCCGCCACAAGGTACGCGAGTTTGCTGCCAAGCATGGCATGTATCAACTCGACGACCCTTCAGGTACAAACATTACCGTTCAGGTCTTTGACACCGGGCAGCTCCCCAAAGGCCAGATGCATCCTTCGCTAGAGCCTTACCTCACCAGCGCCAACGGACAGAGCCCGCTTATTTTGGTCATGGACTATGCCTTTGGCGAGCAGGCCTACGAGACAATGGATGAACTGCTCAAAACTTACAAAGAACACGACGTCACCTATCGTATGCCCGTCAGGTCCATCTCCATCATGGGTAAGGCAGGTATTTTGACAGGTGGTAAAGGAGACATCATGATTCCCAACTCACATGTTTTTGAGGGGACGGCGGACAATTATCCCTTTGACAACGACTTCACGTGCGAGGATTTTGCTGAGATGCAGGGACGTATCTGCGAAGGCACGATGATCACAGTGCTGGGCACTTCGCTTCAGAATCGGGACGTGTTATCCTATTTCAAGCAGTCTTCCTGGAAGGCCATCGGCCTAGAGATGGAGGGGGCCCACTACCAAAAAGCCATACAGGCAGCGACGCGCATTCGCCAGACGATCGGGAAGGATGTCGTGGTACGCTATGCGTATTATGCTTCGGACAATCCGCTGCTCTCGGGGAGTACGCTTGCTTCGGGGAGTTTGGGATTAATTGGTGTGAAGCCAACCTACCTGATCACGCAGAAGATTCTGGCGCGGGTGCTGGGCGATCATGTGGGACAGACAGAGCAGGAAGTGGAGATGAAGTAGCGGAAGAAGACTTTTGAAAAGATAAGGACGGCTTGATTAAAAGAATTTTCGTATCATTAAATGAATGGAAAATCAGCTTCCACATGTGCCAGCTATTCTGAAATCTCGTATGAGAGAGATTCATACATTGTGCCAAAAACACCATGTAGCTAAGCTATGGGTATTCGGTTCAGTCTTCAGCTCACATTTTACCAAAAGTTCCGATATAGATTTTCTTTATGAATGGGATGAGCAGGCTATTTCTGCTGAATATTTCTTAAATAATATGTGGGATCTATTAGATAGCTTAGAAGCGCTCTTCGGACATACTATAGACTGGATATATGCCAAAAATCTCCAAAATCCTTATTTCATCGAGGAAATAGAAGAAACAAAAGTCTTGTTGTATGACCAGGAAAGTGAGAAAGTATCTATTTGATATTTCAAATTCGATAGACTATATCCAACAAGTACACCTCAAGCATATCACTACCTTAGAAGAGTTTGAGTAAAATATTACGGTAAGACGTGCTGTAGAAAGGAAATTGGAAATTATTGGAGAAGCTGCATACAGACTGCGTCAGATGAAAGTGCTATTATCACAGGCAGATGAGCTAATCAATAGGCGAAATACGATTATTCATCAATATGATGGCTTTCATCCAAAAACTATCTGGTACTTCGTAATCCAAAAATTAGCCTCTCTTAAAAATGAAGTCTCCACCCTCATGAATTCTCAATAAGGGCAGTATGTCAGCCATTCTCTCGAGGTCGTCCATAGAGATCTCTTTAAACGTATGACATATTCGCCTTTCAACCCATACTTTATGAATTTGCACAGACCATTTTCTTGTGAGAGAATGATTGAACAGCTCCTCCTTTCATTTACCTAAAGTCAGCTTCTCTATCTGCGTAAAAACTCCAATGCCTCCTCCAATATCGTATCTACTCCATTGGTAATATCTGTCGAGTCCATCTGCACGAAGACATCAGGCGGAATCCCGTCCTCCACATTGAAGCCTGCATTGTCAAAAGACTGCGTGGCGGATACGCGGATCACCCAGCCATTGGCTAGCTCCGTGAATGCGGGGGCACCGCCCCCGCCGCCTGTGGTGTCTCCCATAACGGTGACTTGTGGGAGTTCTTTCATGCAGAGGGTGAAGAGATTGGTGGCACTGTACGAGCTGCGATTGGTCAGGAGCACTACAGGTGAGAGATAGGCATCGCCCGCAGAAGGTGCAATGGTGATATCCTCAAAATCAGAAAAGTCATCATGCTCAGGCCCATTTTTGTAGCGCTGACGTCCCGCCACGACTTCTGTATCTGTAAACCTGCTTACCAGAAGATCGCGATTGAGTACTGATCCACCTCCATTGTTGCGTACATCGAGAATCACCCCTCGCTTATTTCTAAAAACATCTCCAAAGATGTAATTGAGGCTTGTCGGCGAGACTGCATTGATAAAACTACTGTATCGTACATAGCCCACGTCACCAAAATCATAGATCGTAAATCCTCCTACAAACTGTTGCTCTCCGTTGAAATAATTTCGTTCTAGTATGTCAGCGTTGAAGTTGGGGGGGGAATTAAGGTACCAAGTCCAGTTGCGGCTGAAGTCAAAAGGAGACGACAGATTGACGTGGCCATCGCGCAACACAAATAACATGTCTGCCAGCACATCAAACAAGGCTTCTTCTCCCATCCCATCATTCACCCTCGACGCAAACTGTGATCGCGTGGCATCCCAGTCAATATTCTTGTATTCGAAAAAGGAGTATTCCCGATCGGTAAAAGTCCAAGCCTCTTCAAACAGCTCTGTCTCCCTCGTGCCATTGCTGGCTGGAATAAACAGCGCCTCACATCCTAGACAGAATATAAGAGCCATAGAGAGCATGTAAAGGCCCCAAAATTGGCTGATTCGGTATATATATTTTTTGTTCATGATCAATAATTAGAAAAGGATTTTTTTACGGGAAGGAAAAAAATGATGTTCAAAGCACTAGCATTCTCCGTTTACACTTCAAATCCACTTGTAAGTTGGAAGAGAACCTGTATGGGATCCATAGTATGCATTTTCGGTGCTTATGTGATAAGTCTCCATTCTCGACTTCTTGAGCAACACGAAATCCCGCAAACGGGATCAGCTCTTTCAGTCTCTTATTCAGTTATAATTTTACTTGTAAGGCAATAGTCAATGCATGAGAGGCTACCCGCGTCACGAAAATCTCACTCTCACGATAACCATAAAAATCCCATGTGTAGGCAAATCGGACCCGATTCAAGTTTCCCGACCGTAAGGGTAGAATGAGTCCCAAATCAGAGACGACACGTCCTTGTCTTCCAAATGGCATGAAGAATCCCTTGGGGCTTCCAAAGTAGGGCAAACTATAATCGGGTAAGCGATTGAGGTAAGCCAACAGCGGTACGCGAAAGCGATAATCCAGTAAGGCAGGTAGCTCTAGGAGGGGAATTGTAAACTTTCGTTCGGCTTGAAAAGCAGGGCCGACACTCAGCATAATGTCATAGTTGAGCGCACTATTGCCCAAGGCTGTGTTGAATCGGACATTGCCGAATAGGCTTGCAAAACCTCCCACACGCAGGGTCCAGGGACTTTCCTTTGATGCATTTAGGGTATAGGTATAGGCCACATCAGACTCAATCATCCCCATGATGACTTGTGACTGAAGACTAGGAGGGAATAAACCCGCTACATTTCCCTTAAAAAAATGAAAGGACTTCATGAGTTTGGGGGTCGTCACTTGCCTTCCCCACCAAAATGTCCCACCTGCTCCGTAATAGTTACTGCCAGACATCTGCTGGTCCAGTATCCGATTGTAGGTCGCACCAATCCCTAGAATGAAATATTTTTCCTTTTGCTGGTTGCGAATTCTTCTCATGTCTTGCTTGGTCAGGGAATCACTTTCCTGGGCTTGTAAAGAGCTGCCCATTCCCCAACACGACATCCATAATAAGAGGAGAAACGTGTGCTTCATTTTACCTTTATTTTCGCTCAAAATATAAAGGAATATTTTAGGAGAAGGCCGAAATACGTCTTTTTTCTACGAATTCCGTGAAGAATCGCATTTTTCCTCCCTGTTGATGGACGCTTCCTGGCTGTAAGCTGTGGATACGCCATCAATGGACGTATCTACAGCATTCTCACTCCCTTCAGTTTGTAACTGGCTTGCTTAGTTAGGAAACTAATAGATTTGAGGGGCTGCGTAGTTAGAGGACTACGCAGAGCGAGAAGGTTCCAGATTTGGTCTGGATGCGGCGTGTTTAGTTAGGAAACTAATAGATTGGAGGGCTGCGTAGTTAGAGGACTACGCAGAGCGGGAAGGTTCCAGATAGGGCCTGGATACAGCCTGTTTAGTTAGGAAACTAATAGATTGGAAAAGCTGCGTAGTTGGAGGACTACGCAGAGCGGAGGTGTGTGGCACTTGCTGGCTTTAGGCTAAGGGGCTACGTAGCGCGAGGTGTTTCACATTTAGTTCGGTGACACTATGTATTTCCATCTATAGTTCTTTTCATATGGAGAAATCAAAACATGTACAGAAAAGTTCTTTCCTAAATCTCTGGCAGAAGAACCCTTATCATGAATAAAAAAGTCTTATCTATCGTCAATCTGCTAATGGCCATCATCTTTGTCGGGTGGAATATCCTCAGTAGCAGTACAGGTATCAATGGCAATACCGTAGGCAGCTTAAGTGCTGAATATTTCAATTTATTTACACCTGCTGGATATGCTTTTTCCATCTGGGGCATCATCTTCTTGACGCAATTAGGTCTAGCAGGATTCATGATGTATCGCGCCTTCAAGCCAAGCGCATCCAGTGATTTCATCTCTACACTTGCTCCCTGGCTGATTTGCACCAACTTTTTCACTTCCCTCTGGGTGCTGGTGTGGCTGCTCGAATGGACAGGAGCTAGCCTGATCGTCATGTTGATTATCCTGGTATCGCTTTTGATGATTGTGGTCAAGCTTGATCTCAACACAGCCAAGATGTCCGTTGCCTTGCGTGGCTGGGTTTCTATCCCCATCCAGATCTACACGGGCTGGATCACCGTGGCTACCGTAGCCAACTTTTCTGCTTACTTCGCCAAGCTCGGCTGGGAAGGCGTCCCCCTCAATGAGATCGCCTGGACAATCATCATGATCTCAATCGCCACCTTGGCCAATCTCCTCATGCTCCATTACCGAAAGGTTTATGCTTATGGTTTCGTAGGCATATGGTCACTAGGTGCTATTGCCGTCAGACATTCGGGAGCGTATCCTTCGCTGTATTACACGGCATTGGCAGGCATGGTCTTGATCGGACTGATGATTTTGTGGCGGTTTATTTCAGGGAGATTGCAAAAGGGAGCATTGCAGACTGCGTAGGATAAGAATGGGACACGTTGTCATTTCATCTATGGCGTGTTGGCACTTTTTTAATGGGTAGGGCCCACATCCCTTTCGAAATGTGAGCCCTTCTATGCAGATTATATCCTATATTTTGTTCATTGGGAGAAGAAAAATCAAATAATCTCTACTTATACTTTCATCTCCTGTCTTGAATCTAGTGAAATCCTTCACGGGATCAAGTCTCTCATCTCACCATCTTTAGAAAGCATTGTTATGCACCTTGCTTCCAAACACGGTCAGCCAAACGATCTTGATGTCCAACCAAAATGACCAGTTTTCTACGTACCAAAGGTCATGCTTGGCGCGCTCGCTCTTCTGCTCATCTGTCTCGGTAGGCCCACGCCATCCGTTGACCTGTGCCCAGCCTGTGATGCCTGGCTTCACGTAGTGGCGAACCATGTACTTGTCTACCGTCTGCTGAAACTCATCGTTGAGGTTGAGGCGGTGTGGACGAGGTCCCACGACACTCATGTCACCTCTAAGTACATTGATGAACTGTGGCAACTCGTCCAGTGAGTACTTACGAAGATATTTTCCGACGCGTGTGATACGAGGATCGTCTTTCGTGGTAGACTTCATCCCTGCAAACTTGGAGGTATCTACGTACATCGTACGGAACTTAAAGCACACAAAGTTTCCACCTGCTTCTCCTTTACGAATAGGCTTATAGAAGATCGGCCCTTTGCTGTCCAATCTGATCAAGATAGCGATCAAAATCAGTATAGGAGAGAAAACCAAAAGGAACATGCCAGCGAAAAGGATGTCAAATATTTTCTTGAGCATGAAGTTGTGGAACTGGTCTTGCGCCGTTTGCTTCAGTTGCAAAACAGGCATATCCCCCAGTTGGTAAGACTCATAGCGCTCATTGTTTAGCTCGGGATATTCGGGGACGATGTTGACGCGGACCCCGTGATAGTCTGCGGCTTCTATGACCTCTTTGATCTGCTCACTACGAGAGGGAGGAAGGGTGATGACGATTTCGTCCACCATTTCTGTATCTAGGACAGAGGGAAGATCGTTGATTTTACCCAAAAGATTGAGGCCGTTGTTTCCAGGATAATGATCATCCAGGAACCCTACCACCTTATATCCCAAGTGTTTATTGTGCGAGGTAAAGTTCAGGACTTGCTTACCCGACTTTCCCGCTCCAAGCACTAGCAGATTGAGACCAAAATTCTTCTTGTCTTTGGGGTCTTTCATGATCCGACTCATCACGAGGAAGGTCAGTAGATTGAAGACCGAGAACATGAGGATAGGACCAATCAAAATCGTAAGAGGATTTTGGTGTAGACCTGCAAGTAGGATCACAGTAGAAGACATACCCAGTAGGATAAACGAACTGGTGATCAGGTCTCTGAGACGCTTACCAAAGGAGTCAAAAACAAAGTGATCTTGATTCCCGTTTAGCAATACAATGATGACCCAGCTGATGTTGTAAATCAAACTCAGTGGCAGGTAGTCCTCCGAAAGGAACTGTTCGAGGCGCTCTTCTGGCCACACCAATGACTTGATGTAGACTGCCGCAAGGGTAGCCAGATTGAGAAGTACTAGTTCTAGTACGATGTAGCCGAAAATGATACGTTGCTTTTTGACCTTCATGGTGCCAAGATCACTGGTTGTTAAGGCGTGAGGTTATTTCTAAAACTCAGATAAATAGAAAACGAAATAATTATCATTCTCAAATTATGACTAATACAGCCTCTTCTGGTTAAAAAACGAATGAAAGGCTGTTTTTCCTACATAGATGGCATCATGCGCATTTGATCTAATGGGTACATGGACCATCTCATTTGAGAGCTTCATCCAAAGATACGTGTCCCTTTCATCGAGCGTATTGCTGTACTTTTGAATGGTAAAATCTTCCTCTCTAATGGCGCTGAATAGTTCAGATTTGGTAATTGGGACGTGAAAGGTCCATTTTAGAGACTCACTGGCCCAGATATTTGAGAGAAATTCTCTTACTTTGAGGTAGAATCACCACTCATTTTAGGTGTTTTGTTTTACTGAAAAATCTTACAACCAAATATTTTGAAGAAAAATCTCATCAATATTGGTAAATACCTGCTCAGTCTAGCGTTGGGAGGAGGGCTACTTTATTTGGCTCTCAGTGGGACGGACGTAGGCCAAGTCTACGAGGATGTAAAGAACGCAGATTGGAACTGGCTGCTATTTTCGATGGCTGTGGGTTTGTTCAGTCATTACATAAGAGGCGTCAGATGGGGGATGCAAATGCGCGCCAGTGGTTACAATCCCAGCAACCTTCGCCTCTTCGCCTCGGTCATGACAGGCTACCTCGTCAATCAGGCGATCCCACGCGGAGGAGAGGTGGCAAGATGCTCCATCCTCATCAAGAGTGATAAGATCCCTGTGACGACGAGTCTGGGGACGGTTGTAGTGGAGCGGGTCTTTGACCTGATCATCTTGCTGTCGCTGATCTTGCTGGCTTTTGTCATGGAGTTTGAGACACTGGATGCTTTGATTCAGGATCGCTTCAGTGGTTCTGAAGGTGGCTCAGAGGGCCCTTCGCCCTTGCTGATCCTCATGGGGGCAGGTGTATTGGGAGGTGTCGTCTTCTTGATCTTCCGCAAGCGCATTTTGCAGATTCCCATCTTCCAGAAGTTGGCGGGTTTTGTCCAATCTCTCATCGAGGGTGCCATCAGCATCCGCTACATGAAAAATCCTGTTCTGTTCATTTTCTACACCATCGTCATCTGGGTGTGCTACATCATGATGACTTATGTGGCCTTCTTCGCGATTGATGGGGTAAAGGATCTCGACACCAATCTGTTGTACTTCGGGACCATCGTCACGATTATTGGTGGGATAGGCATGGCGATTCCTTCGCCTGGAGGAATTGGCTCGTATCACTCAGCAGTGATCATTGTATTTACGACCTTGGCGGTTGCGGGTGCAGCTTCTGAGGAGTTGGGACGTACCTTCGCCTTTGCGATGCACGCTTCACAGTTTATCATGATGGTAGTAGCAGGGCTAGCAGGATATATCTATTTGACTGTAGCACCTTCCGTAGACAGCAAAATGGATAAGACAGAAGAGGTAAAAGAAGAAGTAGCTACGGCTTGATTTGATGCATTCTTCTGTAAGACCATGTTTGCAACCTCAAATCTGCGAAAAGTTTGCGCTTACAGAATCTAAATATCATCTATTTTGATCCATTTAGCACTACTAAATCTCAAAAAATAGCTTTCGTCAGAACCTAAAATCTCTGCTTTTTTTAGCTAGATTTTCATTGTTTCAAATATGGCCTTAGAAAATATAGGATCGAAAGTCCCACTGGGGGCTTTCGTTTTTTTGTGGGATGCTCTGTGGTTGTGGTCTTAGGTAAGAGATCAGATGTTGAAACGTCATCCCATGGGGGATTTCACTTCGCTCAAGGCAGTAGATTTAGAGTATTGGTGCTGAATAATTTTCAGCCTAATCATACCTGGCTCTCTTATATCCACTTAATTGAGGATACACACATACGAAAACAAGGAATCAAGCATTTGCATAAGAATGAAATACCGATCATCAAGGTTCAAATCCTCTCTCTTAGGATCCTTCTCTAGTTATCTATTAAATCACATATTGTAATCATTGACATAAATCTTTATATTTTACTCCTCTAATCATCAACTAAGTATAACTATGAAAACCTTGTTCCAACTTCCCTTATATGTGGGTATCATGCTTTTCCTATTTATCATACCCCACACATCTACAGCTCAAATCTCTGGAATCATTGCTTCCGCCAATGACTCTACAGATCGATACGATCCCAATGGACAAAATCTATCATATGATTCCTGTTTGAATGAGATCTTGATCGCCTATCAAACGGTATACTATGACTTAGCCTATCCGCAAAGTACATCGCAAGCTACAGCCAACTGTTACGAAATTAGAATTCAAGATACCAGTCGATACGATTCCCTGTATCTCGCACTACTACAAAAAGATATTTTTGAATTTCTCATCATTCAAGAGCCGATTTTAGCCGGACCAGATAGTAACCTCACATCCCAAGATGTCCAAATACAAGATGCATCCATCCGACTTGCTGTAAATGCTAGAAGCCATATCCTCACACTTGTACAAATATCCAATCCAAAGCCCCTTGAAATCCTGCTTTTGAATATCCAAGGGAAAAGGATGTACCAAAGTATCCTCACATCTTCTACCAGTATGATTGATCTACATTCATTTGCCTCTGGTGTATACATTGTACAAGTTAGAGAGAAAGGACAACTCATTCATGCTCAAAAGATCCTACGACCCTAGCGCCGTACGTAAGCTTAGTCCCATATTCTCGTTTCCCAATCAAACAGCAAAATAACTTATTAAACCGACATAATAATCCATACAACGAAATACCCATTCATTTGAAAATCTATTGATTACATTTGTATTGTTAGCGATTAAGAAAGTGATACCATAAGATTCCTAAAGCATTCTGAGTGTACTTTCCTGAGTGAATACTTAACCTACCCATCAAAGTACCCTCTCACAGATCCCCAAGTCAAAGGAAGGTTTGCTCAG
Source organism: Bacteroidota bacterium (assembly GCA_038527485.1). Lineage (GTDB taxonomy): Bacteria > Bacteroidota > Bacteroidia > J057 > J057 > JALEFZ01. Next base: position 96,854 of record JBCBFT010000001.1, on the reverse strand, counting down.
AATGCACCCCAATTAGACATCATTCCATGAGGTATTTCACTTCGTTCAAGATATCAGACTGAAAACTGTTATTATTAAGTTTATTCCCTAAAAGTATTCAACAACAAAAAAGGGAACCGAATGATCGATCCCCTTTTACACTGCGTGAATAACCTACTATTCACTTTCCCCCATAACAGCGTATCAAATATTTTTAAGATGTCGAGACTATGAGATTCGAGACATGAGACTTAAATGATCGTGAATCATTAGCTATGAGTCTTTAGCGTACCAAAACCTCTCGTCCGACGACCTTCTCTCAATCTACTTGATCAAAAGCTGCTTACTTATGATCTCTGAAGGCTCCTGAATCCCGATGACTCGTACAAAGTAGATTCCAGGCATCAATCTTGGCGTAGGAATTTTCGTGAATCCTTTGCCGTTTTCTCCCACTTGTATCGAAGCCTCACGCCACACCTCTTTCCCTTGCGTGTCATACAGCGTCACATGTACACTTCGAGATACAGGGAGTGCAAATGAAACTTGAATATCTTGCCCAATGGAAGAGGGATTAGGACTGACGAGGAGATCTAGAAGGAAGTCACTTTGGAACTGTGTCGTCTTGACTTGAGAAAACGAAATCTGTCCGTCAAAATCCACCTGCTTGAGTCGATAATGACTCTGCCCATCAATCGGATTTGTGTCGAAAGCCTGATAAGAAGAGTTGCTCGTAGTCGTTCCTGCACCGTCAACCTCCAAGAGGTCGGCAAACATTGTCCCATCAGCTGAGCGCTGAACAATAAAGTGGCTATTGTTCAGCTCAGAGGCAGTCTCCCAGCGAAGCTCTACCCTCCCCCTTACAGGTTCTGGCTCTACGATGAAATCAGTCAACTCTACAGGTAAGCTACTCGATCCACCAAAACTTGTCACAGAGAAGTTGTCCATGACCGCTTGGGTCGCCTGCGAGTTGTCGCGCGCTGATACAGCCAGTCCTACATAGACAGTCTGTGGGAGCGGTACAGCTATCGCCTCTATCACCTGCCAATTGATTCCATCTGTAGACTCATAGGTCGTAAAGTAGCTTCCGTCACGGACCAAGCGCACCCAATGCGGTAGCGCCACAGTCGTAGGAAAACTGGTGATGTCACGTGCTTCGCCATCTTGTGCATCACGAGATTGTGAGAAGTACCAGGATACAGGTGACACCCCGACCATCACGTGAGGCGAACCTCCTGTCAGGTTTTGACGCAACATAATCCCTGCCTTTGCCCAGTGGTGCGTGTACGTCAGCTGCGTCACGCGGACACGAACGTCTATATTTCCTACCACCTCTTGGTAGCGAAAGTGGAAACCGTCTTGCTCGTAGAACAGATACTCTCCAGAACCATTCATGGTGATCTGCCCATTTTCTTCGCAAGTACTTCCCAAGACTCCCACTGAACCCACATCAGTGGTAGACCATCCCTCTGCTACCTCACAGGGTTCTTCTTCTACCGAAATAGTCGCATCAACTGTGGACTGCGCACCACCATTATCTGTGACTGTAAGCGACACATTGAAATCACCTGCAGAAGTAAAGGTGTGCTCTGCACTCATCCCAGTACCTGTGCTTCCATCTCCAAAGTCCCATTCATAGTTTACAATAGATCCATCGGAGTCAGAAGAGTTCGTTGCATCAAACTCTACCACAGCCGGAATATCGTTGCCTTGACGTACATGGTCAAAGTCTGCCTCAGGATTTTCATTTGGTGCGGACTTAGGTGCATACTTGTACAGCTCCATGATTTCCTCTACAGGTGTCTCATTGTCATACTCTGGATGATGCTCCTGATCCAACCATGTGGGATTCTCAAAGTACCAGATCTCGCGACGTTTTCCTTGATCCAAAGCTCCTGAGCCATCTGAGGCGATCTGTGAACCGTAGAATCTGTGGTCAGAGTAATAAATCCCTGTACGTACATATCCTGTCCAATCTACATTGTTGGGGTGCAGCGTAGGACCTTCGTAGTGATACTTTAGTTGGAAATCTGTCTCCTGAGGATTTGCGGGATCATGCCAGCAAGTATACAGGTCTACGAATCCGTCGCTTGACTTTGTCCAGCTGATGCGCCACATGACCTGTAGGCGATGACCAGCTGCCCAGCGTGCGTTGATATTGTCTTCAAGGATGACCAAGGGATCACCTGACTGTCCCAATCCGCTGAGCAATTTCTCATACATCATGAGTTTGCCACCCGCTCCGTCTGCCACAGCAAGACTCCAAGGAGGTGTGACACCGTTTACGCCGTATACTTTGTTCACGTCACGGTCCCAGTCGTGTGCTTGTGAAATCAGCTTCAACAGTCCATACTTCTGAAGCGTTCCTGGCACTCTAAAATCGCTAGGGACGTAGTTTGTAGGACGAGAGACGATAAACTGATAGGTCCATGTATTCCCGTCTGGATTCTCGTAGTACGTCTCATAATTGTCCCACTTATAGAATAAAGCCTCGACCTCTGCGCGATATGCGCTACTTCCGATGTCGATCCAGGACTTCCATACATCGCCGCCCGCAAGTGCCTGAATGTCGTTAGACATTTCTGTTCCCCCATTGGTACCTACCACTCCACCGTTGTGGCGCTCAAATTTCTCTTCAAAACTGTACCCTGGTGTGTTGGGTAAGTATGCACTATTTACCGTAATGTCGATATTCTCATACGGTTGTGCCCAGGATGTATTAAGGACAATAAACCAGAAAGCTAGCGCAGTCAGCGTGTAAAAAAGGAGATTGTTCTTCATGATAACTTAACCTACCGTGTTAGTGAAACCCATTTTTGGAGGATATCCTCCATACCCCATGTGTGTAATAAGCGAGAATCCTTTCATCTGTAGAAACATACCTGATCCAAAACTTCCGTCAGCAGTATTTGCTTCAAGTAATCTTTATGTGTTTCTCATTCAAAAGGATCTGATGAAGTTCAATCGCAGACTCTCAAAAAAAGGGTGTTAGCTGTGTGGAGTCTGAAAATGCATCTTACATCGAGCTTCGTTCTTCGTTGTTTCTTTAGCCGTTTTTGATATTTCCTCTTCACAGATCCCCAGACATATTCCCATATATGCCGATCAAAAAGAGGGTCAATGAAACGACTAAATCCTTCGTGCAAAAAGTGCTTTTCATTTCGTCCTATCTGATACCCCAAGTATGCAGATCTTACAAGTCTTAAGCACCTTATCAAACGTATGTCTTATGCCTGATTAATAGATTCAATCGTTCGCAAAAAAAGGAGGGGGAAGAATTTGTCTGTCCGTTGGGAGTTCTCCAAACGACCCAGACAGTTAAGAGCTAGTGATGTGTAAAGTGTAGAGATTTCTAACATTTTTTAATACCCGTTTAATACCCCAAAAGTTGAGACTTCGTGTCTCATCTGTTTTACCTTTCCGTTAGCTCTTATGCAAATGTATTGCCAATACAGAAAAGGTCAAAGCAGTTGAAATTCTCATTATGTGTTAGTTTGCCTTTTTATTTATAAATCATTTATAGTATGCATGAAAAAAATTATACCATTCACGCATTAAAATCAACGGATCATTTACCCGTATGCTACCGTCCGATCAATTTTCGAACCAAAAGAGGGGATAAACGCCAAAAACATTGAAAAGGAGGGAAAAAATGGAAAAAAGCACCTGTATGGCAACTCATGGGCATTAAATTTTCTTTCAGATGAATATTTTTCAAAGGTTAACCTTTGGTATTTTCTCATTCTGAGAAAAAGATTCTCAAAAAGAAAAGGGAAGCAAACGATGCTTCCCTTTTCTTCTCCTTACACTAGCCTTACTTTGGGTGTCAGTCATTGGTAGAATGCCAAAGTATTTTTGATGTAAGAGTTTTAGCTATTTTGTACATTATTTTTATACATTTAATTCTCGGGCTTCAGGACACCTTTTCTATTCCCATCAATGCGTCGTACATTTCTGCATACTGTTCAGCAATCAGCTCACGATTGTACTCTGTGGCGACGCGTTGCTGCGCATGTAGGGCACGCTGATGCATGACCTCAGGATTGGCTTCTGCCCATAGAAACTTCTCTGCTAAGTCCTCAACGTCTTTATTGCGGAAGAATAACATATCCTGCTCATCGAATACAGCTGTATTCTCAGGGATATCACTCGCAATGATAGGAGTTCCCAAATTGGTCACTTCTAGTAACATAATGGACATTCCTTCTGTCTCAGAAGGGAAGATGAAGCGCTCGGCGCGCTGAACCATGGCCATTAGCAGGTCCTTATTCCTAATCATTCCTATAAAATGGACCTTGAGCCCTTTGGATAGCTCCTCCAATTCCCGCGTGAAGGCAGGTAGCTCCGTTGTATCTCCCGCGATGACAATATGCCCCTTGTAGTCGATTCTCTTCAATGCTTTGAGCATATGGTGCGGGCCTTTGGTGGCCATCACGCGACGTGCAGCAAAGAAAATAAAAGGCCCATCGATCTGATGCTGGGCTAATAATCGGTCCGCCGCATCGAAGTCAGGATTCATATGAATATCCACTCCATTGGGAATGTATTGGACGTTACGACCGAATTTTTCCAGATAATACTGGGAGAGCGGCGCAGAAATAGACGTAAGATGCGCGTCTGATTTCATGAAAATATTCTCCATCCAACGAAAATACCGCTTCGTGAAGCCCGACCACTTGTCTCTTTTGTAGGGTGCCTCATGAGACGTAGCTACTACTTTGAACTTACGGGCGAGCATCGGGATGAAGAAAGCTGCATCCGTCTTGTGCACATGTACCAGGTCAAAATCGCCTGTACGCAACATATGCAACGTGCATCGGAGATAAAATAAAAATACGCCAATCACACCTCCTGGAAGTTTTGGAAAGGCCACAACCTTTACACCAGGAATATAATTTTCGGCCTTGGGATGCTTATAGCAATACATCGTGAACTCGTAGCGCTCGTGCAACTGGGTCACGAGGTCCTCAGAGACACGACTGGTTCCACCTTGAGAAGGGAAAAACTTGATGCCGAGAATGGCGATCTTTTTCTTATTCATGTGTTTATATGCGTCTCGTGTAATACACAGATTACTGTCGTGCAACTACGTTAGACTGTAAAGAGATTTTTTTACAATTTAACTGTCGCTTTCAGCGGGAGTTCTTTTTAGGGAAAAAGAACCAAAACCCTTTGGAATTTAAGTCCAACATCTATATCTGCCCCTATCACCAAATTCCAATCCCAACGCCCCCCCAAGTTGCTTGTTACTACACCCGATAAGATTACCAGGAACTTATACTACAAAGCACAAAACAGACTGTAAAGTGAGTTTCTTACTGCTTGCTTTTCGTCTTAAGCGTCCTGAGCATCGACCCTCGGGATTTTTAGGGAGAAAGAACCAATCCCGATGATAAGGCTCGAATCTGAGAATTTCATTTCCCGTCTCATGAAACTCTTTTTAAAAAAGACCGACAGAAAAAAGAGATCGGACTGAGAGAGATAGCCTCACTTCTCATGGCCTACTCATGATTGAGTATACTTCTCCTTACACCTTCACACCCTCCAGCGGAGCTGGGTCGGGATCTAGACCAAAGGTCTTCATGTAAGCACGTGCCACACGGGAAGAGCGGAAAGCTTCAGCTCGCTTGAGGCCTTTCTCCACATATTCATTGCGCATGTCTTCATTCTCCATCATCAATGTCAAGGCCTCTGCCAACTTCTCTGCGTCCAAAACGGGGAACAAAATCCCAAATTCTGCAACCTCAATTTCATCCTTTAGATAAATGTTGATATCAGAAGTAGGGCTAAGTGTTTCTCTAGGACCTGATTTACAATCCGATGAGATCACCGCAGTACCTGCAATCATGGACTCGATGATGATATTGGGTAATCCCTCGTCTGTACTTGCCAAAACAAATGCATCCGAATTGGCGAGATAAGGGAAGGGATTGGAAATATGTCCGAGGAAGTGTACTTGTTGAGTGACATTTTCACGTGCAGCGACCTGCTTGTAGTGCTCCATTTCCCCCCCGTCACCCAAGACGATCAACTCGACATCGTTGCGATACTGACGAATGTGGCCCAAGGCTTGAATCGTCAAGTCCACTCGCTTGCGCTCTACCAGTCTCCCAACTGAGATGATGTACTTCTTCTGAGGATCAAAGGCAAACTCTGTTGGAGACTCTTTCGCTCTCGCTTTGATAGCATCTACATCATGCGGATTATAAATCACCATGTGACGCTCACGCTCTTCTAGCTTGAAGAAATCATCCAGATCCTGCTTCATCACCTTGGAGATCGAGACAATCATATTCGCCCGCGTGTACAACTGCTTGTACAACCAGAGGTTGACCTTGCCCAAAAAGCCTCGCTTCTTATCGAAAGAAGCCATCATGTGGTTCACGATCTGGGATTGGTGCGTACTCCCCAGAACTTGAGAGAGGACATTGATGTAGTTGGATCGAATCAGGTGAGACTGAACGACTGTGATATTATTCTTTTTGACGTGGCGTTTCAATCTGAGCGCTGTCACAAAGACATAAAAGAGTTTGACCACAGGGTTTTGGATCGCCTCGAAATCTGTCAGATAGGTAATCTGTACATTTTCGGGGAGCTCGTAAAATCGTTCTTTTTCCAGTAGAATCAACTCTACAGGAGCGCCTGCCTGCTTCAGTTCTTTGAGCAGGGTAAGGACTACTTTTTCTGCGCCCCCACCGGCAAGTGAATTAATGAGAATGGACACCATGTGCGTTCAGTACCTTATGATAAAGGTGATAATAAGTTTCTGCCATATCCTGAAGATTAAAGGTCGTCTCGATGCGAGCCCTTCCTTTTGCGCCCATATCGAAGGCCAAATCAGGATGATCTATAATATATTCAACTTTTTCTGCAAGTTGCTCAGGTTCTGCTGGAGGAACCAAAAAACCTGTTTCTCCATCTAAAACAATCTCAGGTGTCCCCCCACCGATCGTCGCTACGACAGGTTTTCCTAGTGCCATATATTCCAAAATGGCATTTGAGATCCCCTCTCCATGTAGTTTGTGGTTGGTCGCCAAAACCCCTACAGTAAAGACGCGAATAATAGACTCGACATTGTTTTGCATGCCTGCAAAGATGATCCGATTGCCAAAGCGATCTCCTACCATCTGCTGGCAAGCTTCCATATTTTTCCCTGCGCCCACGGCCAAGAAAGTCACATCATCGCGGGTTTCGCATACGTGCATGGCAGCTTTAAGATAGGTATCGTAGTCTTTGCGATCAGCAAATGCGCCAATCATTCCCACCACGTGGGGCGTCTCAATTTCAAACTTGCGTCTAATCTCATCAGCTGGTAGCAGATGCTCGATCCGACGAAAATCAAATCCGTTGTAGACGCACTGACTTTTCTCTGGTGGAGCCTGATAGGATCGAAGCCCTGCTTCTGAGTTCCCCAGGACCATATCTGAGAAGGGAAATGTCAACTTGCCCCGTAAAAATCTCGAATCTGTGATGCCCATATCTGCTGGCGCATCAGCAATCATCGCATTGATCAGCTTGATGTTGAGTCTGCGGGCAGCAGGCACGGCATAGATCGAAGGCATGGAGCCCCAGCTATGGATGACATCAGGCTGTACTTTTTTGCATATCTGATGGAAGCGACCAAACACGCGTGGGTCCTTCTTGGGTTTACGTTCCAAGATATGAACCTTCACGCCCATCTCGTGAATCTCGGGATAGTCGATTCGGGTGGAGAAAAGGACCAGTTCATAGGAGACGTCGGGATAGTTGCGCAAGCCCTTCATGAGCTCTAGCATGCGGCGCTCTTTGCCTCCTTTGGCTAAACTATCGGTGATCAGTAGGATTTTCATGTACCTGATTCAATTTTTGAGGGTGGTTCTTATGTTTCCTACTGCTTATATATGAACAGCTTTGACCTGCTCCATCTGTGTCAGCCATGCATCAAAGAATAGCAGAGACCAGATGCGGCGGTTAAAGTCGCGCATACCTGTATTGTGTTCGTGAATCACTTTTTGAATCGCCTCTGGACGAATGTACTGATGAAGTACACTATTTTTGGTATTCAAACGGTCATTCACATACTCTTTCAAGTCATCTTTGAACCACAGCGCCAATGGGATATCAAATCCCTGCTTGCGATGTCCTACGACGGACTCTGGCAGATGTGGCGTCATGGCCTTCTTAAAGATATGCTTTTTGGCTTTGCCTTTCAGCTTCATCTCCGTAGGGATACGGTAGCTCAGCTCAGCAAACTCGTGATCGAGGATCGGTACACGCGCTTCCAAGCTATTGAGCATGGACACACGGTCTACTTTGGTCAGGATGTCATCCACCATGTAGTTGTTCATGTCCATCTCCTGCATACGGAAAAGGAAATCATCCTGATTGTATCCATTGACTTGGTCTTCCAGATACTTTTCTGAAGGCTTACTTCTAAGCGCATTCCACACGTCTGCCTTATACAATCCCGCACGGTCAGGCTGCTGCCATAGCGTCCAGTGTACCCCTACCGTTTCGGGATTTTGGGAGAGGAAATAGGTCATCGCCTTTCCTTTCACCTTGTTGGGGATCATCTTGTTGACACCTCCCCAGAAAGCCTTGCCTACAGGCCTAGGCAGCTTATTGTAGCGGTAGATGTCGTGCATACGTGGATACTTGTCGTATCCCAAGAAGAGTTCGTCACCTCCATCGCCCGACAGACAGACCGTTACATATTCTCTAGCAAACTTCGATACGTAGTAAGTAGGAATAGCCGAGGAGTCTGCAAAAGGCTCATCATAGGCTCTGACCAACTCAGGCAGCAGCGAGATAGACTCGGGCTCTACTATTTGCTCGTGATGCTCGGTGCCATACATTTTGGCCACATCGCGGGCGTATTCAAGTTCGTTGTATTTTTTCTCTTTGAATCCGATGGAGAATGTCTTGACGGGGCGACTGCTGTTCTGTGCCATCAGCGCGACCACAGATGAAGAATCGACTCCCCCACTCAAAAAGGCTCCCAAAGGTACATCAGAGACCAAACGCATTTTCACACACTCCGAAAGCTTATCTACAATCAGCTCACACCATTCTTCCTCTGTCTTATCGTACTCAGGCTGAAAGTCGATGCTCCAGTAGCGCTTGATGACTGGCTCTGGGTTTTTATCGTAAGGTCTCAAGGTCATCGTATGCCCTGGACGCAGCTTTTTGATCGTCTGGTAGACAGTATTGGTTTCGGCAGTATACCCCCAGGTGAAGTAATTATCCATCCCCAGGAGGTCCATTTCGCGGCTGACTTTGGGATTCGCCAGGATACTCTTCATCTCTGAACCGAAAATGAATTGCTCATTGTCGATATAGTAGAAGAAAGGCTTGATGCCGAAGCGATCGCGTGCACAGAATAGCTGCTTTTTATTGTCATCCCAGATAGCAAAACCAAACATGCCACGGAGATATTTCACACAGTCCTCTCCATATTCTTCATAGAGGTGGACAATGGTTTCTGTATCGGTTTTGGTTTGGAAAACGTGCCCCTTTTTGATGAGGTCGTCACGGTTTTCTTGAAAGTTGTATACCTCTCCATTGAAGACGATCCAGACAGTGCCGTCTTCATTACATAGCGGCTGATGCCCTGTCGAGAGGTCGATGATGCTCAAACGACGGAAGCCAAAGCCTACACTTCCATTGGTATAGAATCCTTCGTCATCAGGCCCACGGTGTACAATAGGGTCTGTCATCAAGGCCAACTCTGGCTCTGTAATGTGGCGACTAGGATCGAAATATATTTTTCCGCTGATTCCGCACATAGATTTTTTCTTATGAATCGAGAATAGAGATGCGAGAGAAGAGACCTAGGGTGTTACTTTTGAATGATTTTTTCCATGAAATCACGGATCTTGATGCCGTGAGAGCGATAGTCAAAGTTGTCCAGCCCCATTTGGTGGCCCTTATCGCCGACCGCTTTGGCTTTGGCTGGATCGTCGATGATCTTCTTCATCTCGGCCACATACAGCTCGACATCGTAATCATCGGCTACATAGGCTGTCTCTCCATTGACGAAGTAGTTCTTAATCTCTCCGATATTGGTGGTGACGACAGGATTTCCTGCAGCCAGATACTCTCCAATTTTATGAGGGAAACGCGCACGATCCTGAGGGGTATTTCTCAAAGGGATCAATAACCCTTGTGCATTGACATATAGATCAATCAAATCCTCATAAGGGATGCGTGAGAACCACTTGATATATGGGGCGCGCTCCATTCCTGCGATACGCGCTTGTATTTTTTCTTTTTCTTCTGCCTTCCCTCCAATCAGGAGATAGAGGTAAGTAGGATCGCCATTGAACTCCAGACGCTCGTAAGAATCCAAAATAAAGTGGATAACCTCTGCGTAGTTGGCAGATCCACAGAATAGTAGATAGGGATCTACCTTTTCTTTCTTGGGAACATTGAATTTGTCAAAATCGCAGAGTACAGGGACTTTGATGTAAGGCTTCTCGGGTACGTGTTCCTCGATTTCTTTGATCAGCAGATCTGAAATAGGCAGGATACCATCTGACCATCTCAACGCATACTTATCGAGTAGACGATCATTGAGTTTCACCCAAAACCCTTTGCGGTCTACGAGGGTCCGTGTCAGTTCTACGTAGAGGAAAATAAGCTGAAAACCTAGGAGGTTGGCGCAGATTCGGTAGAACCAAAAATCCGAGAATCGCATAGTAGAGACGATGCTCGAATGCAGTTTCCCTTCGCGCTTCATACGCTTGAGGTAACGATACTCTCCTATCAGGCCTTTGAGCTTGACGATGTTGCGCTTGATGAAGCCAGAAGCACGATAGATAGTGCCAGAGGTATATACATAAGGAACACCTTCGATCTCTCCTTCTGGCTGCAGATCGATGGGATTGTTGGGGTCAAACACACCTTTGCGGTTGATGACGACGACGTCCGAGTCAGCATGCATCAAGCCTCTGCCCAGCAGTTTAATTTTTTCGATGGCTGCCATTCCGATCGGGAAACCCGACTCACCCAGAAGGGCTACACCCCAGTCTTTTTTAACTTTTGAATCAGCAGGTTGATGGATGACAGGTTGTTCTACGGTTTGCATGAAAATGAAAGAGATTTAGTAGACCAATAGAAGTCAGACGCGAATCTAAGCCTGAAAATCAGGACAGTGTGTGAGTAGTAAAAGGCATTTATCTGATCTTGGGTATGTATATCTCATACCGTATACTTCAAAATGATCCCTTGGATAGTCGTCTTTTTACATGAGAAATGCTCGAAAGAGGATTGTGGATAAAAGTGGATCTTTTTTCCTTGATCCATCATACTTTTAAGTGAGAGGTCAGATATTGAGACGTGATCCCGAAGGGATTTCTCTACCTTCCTCATTGTATTAAAAGAACATTTCCTGCGAATAGGTAGGTGTTTTTCATGTTTGCTTTCCCCTGGGGAAATGCTGGTTGGAAAGTGGGAAAGGAGCATCACCTCCTTTCCCTTGATGATTCTTTTTTGCTGTGCGCGTGTAGGAGGAAACTACTTGGACAGTCGAGCCTCTTACACGCTCATGGAAAAAGCTGGATTAGGCTACTGCCTCAGCTTCTGTTTCTTTCGCAGCTTTTACCTGCTCAGCGATCCACGCGTAAGTACGCTCCATTCCTTCTTTCAAAGTCTGAGAAGGCTCCCAGCCTAACTCTTCCTTGATCAGACGGTTGTCAGAGTTACGTCCACGTACACCTGTAGGTCCTGGTACATTCTTGATGGTCAAGTTCTTTCCAGAGTTGTCGATCACCATCTGAGCGAGCCCGTTGATTGTGACCATTTCCTCAGAACCGATGTTGACAGGTCCGATGAAACCAGAGTCTAGCTCCATGAAGCGGCGTACACCTTCTACACACTCATCTACATAAAGGAAAGAGCGTGTTTGCTGTCCGTCACCCCAGATTTCAATATGTCCTCCTTCTGGCGTCTCAGCTACTTTGCGGCAGATAGCAGCAGGTGCTTTCTCGCGTCCACCTGTCCAAGTACCTTCTGGTCCAAAGATGTTGTGGAAGCGTGCGATGCGAACTTGCATGCCGAAGTTGCGGTTGTAAGTCGCGTATAGACGCTCAGAGAAGAGCTTTTCCCATCCGTACTCAGAGTCAGGGTTTGCAGGATATGCAGAAGACTCTTCACAGTTAGGGTTGTCAGGATCAAGCTGGTTGTGCTCTGGATAGATACAAGCAGAAGAAGAGTAGAAGATCTTCTTGACACCTGCTTTGTGGCACACGTCCAGCATGTTGAGGTTGATCATTGCAGAGTTGTGCATGATATCGGCATCATTTTCACCTGTGAAAATGAACCCTGCACCTCCCATATCAGCAGCCAATTGGTATACTTCGTCAAATGGACGATCTACAACGGCCTTGCATACTTGAGGATCGCGTAGGTCTCCGATCACAAAATCATCAGCAGCAGACTCACTGAACTCAGGTTTCTTGAGGTCTACTACACGCACCCAATATCCTTCGTTTTTCAAGCGCTTTGCAAGGTGAGAGCCGATGAAGCCGCCGCCTCCGCAGACAAGTGCGTTCTTCATAATTAGATAGATGTTAAAGAATTTGTGTGTTAAAAATCGAATACAACTTAGCGGAGGTAACCGTATGTTTTAGGATATTCATTCCACTAAGTGATAAATATATTTTCGTAAAAAAGAACTTCGTCAAATGAACACTGCCACTTACTTCGAAATTCCCATATTCTCAAGTCAATTATAGTGATACGCTAACAAACTAATTGATACGAAAGGCCGAATGGTTTAAATCTCAGCCTCACTCGGTGAAAGCGCCCTGCTTATGGTTTTCCCTTTTTTGTGCCTCCAAACTAGGCGGCCAAAAATAGCGATTCGCATCGTCCTCATAGGGTCGATCAATGATCTTATTGGGAATGCCTACACTGACACAATGCGCAGGAACATCACGTACCACCACGCAATTTGTCCCCACGACTACGTAATCTCCTACATGTACGCCACCCACAATTTTGGCTCCAGGTGCAATGCGTACCTGATTTCCTATCACAGGTGCCCCTCCTTTTTCTGTCGCTAGCGTCACCTGATGCGCCAACATACAGTTGTCCCCAATCACTGAGTCCTCATGGATGACCATCCCATAGCAATGGTAGATGATCAATCCCTTCCCAACCGTAGTTTTAACGGGTAAATCCACACAATAGCGTGTCGTCACCCTTCGATATTGCCACTTAACCAACTGTTTGACAATGGGGATGCCTGATGCTTGCACAAATTGGGCCAGTCTGAACCAAAAGGTAATCTTAAAGCTGCGACTGTTGCGCAAAGTCTTGAGCATAGCGCCAAAGCCTGCGCGCCCCTCGTGACGATACAGATCCGATGCGATACGTTCCTTTGTCTCTTGCCAAGTCATTTTTTCAGATTTCTAGCGTTCATTGATCATTCTTCATTCTTCATTCTTCAAGGTGTACTTGGCTCATCCGTACAAGTTGCCTGCACCATGTCCCATGAAAAATGACTTTCTGATCAATGAATATTATTTTGAACGGCTTCTAATTCTTCTAGTGTAACCTCGTCAAAATGCTTGAGCACCTTGGCGGGATTACCTCCTGCGATGACATTGGGGGGAATGTCTCTTGTCACGACGCTATTGGCTGCAATGACCGTATTCGCGCCGATGCGTACGCCTTTGAGGATGGTGGTATTCATCCCGATCCAGGCATTTTCTTCTATAATCGTCTCAGCTGCTTCTGCGCGTTCATGTCGCTTGGCAGGGTGCACCGGATGCCAGTCAAAATCTGTGATGAAGACATTTCCTCCACACATGACATTGTCCTCCAATACGATTTTTTTCGCTGCACCGATCACGGTTCCACTCATCCCTACATTATTCCCAATGTGGACTTCTGCCTCATCGTACCACGTACAGATCAGACATCCTCGATTGATCCCAACTAGATTGGAAGCAAAAGTTGAGCGAAAAATACAGTTGTCTCCTATCGTGATGGTGGTCAGAGGCGACCTGCGAATCAAGGGAACTCCATAAAACTGGATATTTTTCCCCATGTGTACCCCTTTGAGCTTACCCGTGAAGTAAGTCCATCGCGTAGACCAAAAACGCAGCCAACGCAGGCGACGGTTTCGAAGGATTTCGAAAATCGCTCCTCTGGGATCTTTTTTGAGTAATTGAAGGTTTTCCATTCTGAGAGACTTTGAGGTCGTCCTTGTTTCACCAAACTATGAGATCAGGGACGGTCCTTTCAGGACTACGGTAATTAGAACTATGAACAATGAACATTTTTTAAACTACAGGCGCATGTTGAGCGACTACGTTTCGATATACACCCAGCAATTCCTCCAAAATACGATCGGGATCGTTCCTCACAGCCCCTCTCTTGCGCGCATTTTCAGACATGCGTGCGGCCCAATCGGGATTGCGATGAATGTCCAAAATGGCGCCTGCCATGGCGTAAGGATCTCCAGGTTGTACCAGCAAGCCTTCTTCTCCTTCGACTAGCAAGCCTGGGATTCCTCCCACATTAGAAGAAACGACAGGCGTACCCACGAGCATGGCTTCGCACACGCTGTTGGGACTATTGTCTATAAAAGAAGGATGCATAAATATGTCTGCATGCAGCAATTCCTCGACGAGCTCATCTGGGGTTTTATTTCCCATCAGATTCAAATTCAAATCCTTGTGGCTCACACCCAGCTTTTGCTCTACCATCGTCACCAGTTCATTGTCGGGGGCGATGCCCGCCAGTCGCCACTCAAAAGGTGTATCCATAAGACGCTTGAGGATGACTGAAGTATCGTAGATGCTGCGAAGTCCTTTGAAGATATTGCCACGGATCGTGGTCATGATGACCAGTTTTTCCCGATCGTGATGAGGCTGCCACTGCGGACCGTAGAATTGTGGACGCATGACCTCATCGCAATGAAAATATTTTGCTTGTGGCGCCAGCGTCATCGTCAAGCGACGATCCCAGGGTGTGCGCCCTGTAAAGTACTGACAGTGAGAGAAAATTTCCTGCTCGCGCGCTGCGATATTCAAGGCTTCACGGTATTTGTGGTGCCAAGAAGTACCTTTAACTTTGCTCGATACAGGCGTGTATTTGTCGACATCCTCGCGGGTGAGGTCTGTATACCATTTGAGGGAATAGACTGTCAGATTGCCCTGAATCCAAATCAGCGTAGGGACCTGAATATGGGGAATCAGCAGTCCATAGGCCCGCTCCGATCCAAAAATGTGGATCACATCTGGCTTAAAATCCTCAATGACTTGCAGATAGTACTCTACTTGCTTTTGAGAGTCCTCTAGCTTGGCGGTATGGCGCTCCACCAGACGCTCGTACTTGCTCGTCGAGCGGGAAGGAATCCCATAATACGTTCCTTCTCCGAAGTGGAAAGTTTTGAGCTCTGGCTCGATCCAAGGAAAGGCGACGGCCACGTCAAGCCCTCCTTTTTCATGCATTTTGAGTTCCAGAGACTCAATCCAGCCTCCGCCTACTCCGACTTGTCCTGTCAGAGGTTCAGTAGCAAGCGACGCTGTATTGGTAAACCAAAGGATGCGCATATTCTTTTATTAAGATATCAGACGATAGACATCAGAGGTCAGACTGTGCATTTCACTAAATGGTTCTTCGTCCCTATGGATGCCTTCTGATTGTTATTCTTTTTGAGTAGTGTGGGACACAGGTCACTTAAATAATCTGACCTCTGTCCTCTTACTGTCTTGGGCTATTTATCCCAAATTCCTTTTGCTGTGCCGTTGACGATTTTATTGAATTGGATCGGTCCTAGGACAGCTCCGTAGAGCATGCAGAGAATGCTGGCGATGATCACACCAGAGAGTCCGAGTCCACATTCATTTGCGAGAAAGATCGAGAGGGGGATATTGATGACGCCGCCAATGATGGAGGAAATCATTTGTAAGCGGACCTTCCCGACTCCGTTGACGAACATCACGAAGATGCTCCCATAGGCGAGTACGAGTACGAACACTAACATAAAGATATTTAGTTGCCAATCAGACTTCATGTCGCCCTCTAGCAAAAATTCGATGACAAACGGTGCCAAAAGGAGCGCGAAAATGCTCCCCGCTGCTGTGAGATACCATACTTTGACCAGATTTTTATTCGTCCGCTTAATCCAGTCCCACTCTTTTTTCTGAAAAGCCTCTGTATAAGCTGACCAAAAAGGGGTCGTGATGATGCCAAATGCCTGCGTAATCAAAGCAAAATATTTGTGTGTCGTCGAATACAAAGCAGCATTAGCCGCACGTACTTTTGAGTCATCTCCTCCTACAAATTCAATAATGATCCGCGTATCCGTCAAAAATAGCACCACCCCAATCACTTGAATCACAAAGAACTTAAATCCGAGTGATACAAGATCTTTGGTATAACTAAATCTGACATATTGTGGCGTGGGGATAAGATCTTTGTAGTCTTTGGCAAAGAAATAAATCCAAGCAATTCCTTGCACCACCAGCGGCATCGCCCCCACAATCACGGCTAGCTCTACCAATGAGCCACGAGCGGTGTACATCATCCCTCCCAACAAACCCAAAACGAGCAAATTGGTCAGCATATTGAGTAAACCAGGTACAGAAGGGCGCTGGTCTGCCAAAAGTACTGTCTTGATGATTTTGATGACGAAATTGAGGAAGAAAAAAGCGAAGGTAATGAAGGAAGCAATCGTCAGTTCTTGTCCAATGATTTGGGCCATTTCCCCTTTGACTCCCAATAGTGCATTCCAGTCCAAGAATGGACCAACACCAAACAGGAGCACCAGCATCCCTCCTGCTACAATGGCCATCAAAGCCAAGGTTGTACTCAGGTAGATACGGGCTTTTTCTCGATTTCCTTCTGCTAGTGCCTCTGCAAATTTATTTCGCAGTCCATTGTCCAGGCCGATGTCGAAAAATTGGAACCAACCGACGACATTGAAGAGTACGATCCATACTCCATATACTTCTTTGGACAGTACACCGACCATCATTCGCACCAAAAACAGCGAAATGACCATGCTCATGCCCTTCACGATGAAGGAGTATAGAATGTGACGTTTGGCTTTAGCCGTACGTGCATCTCCCTTTTTGAGCAGTGTCTGTACTTTTTCTATGATACTCATGTGTTACTCTGAGGATTCTTGGGTTTGAGGTTGAAGCTGCGAGAGAGAAGCAGGACGCACAGTCCCTAGTTTATATATCTTGTACGAAGGAGCTTGATGAATCAGGACCCCTCCTCTTCTTGCCAAGGCAAAGGCCAGGGCTTGATTGCGATCAAAGTTGTTGAAATAATCGAACCAGACCAGGACGCCATCCGAGCTGAGACTGAGATCTGATTCTATGCTGGGATAGTAGTTTTCTAGCTGTATAGCTTGCGTCCCTTTTAAGGAACGCATGGCCTTCTTTTCTATTTCGAAAAAATCCAATCCATAATATTGGCCTGTCATCTGATCCCCTGTCCAGTAGATGGGCGCTTGATATTGTGTCGCCAATACTTGGGCCATCGTCGTCGCTTCGCGATAGGCCCCCTTTTCAAAGGCGGGATCAAAGCGAATGTGCATAGAGGACAGAATCCATAGGATGAGAAGTCCACCTATAAGTCCACGTGTCAAGTAAGGATAGAGACGGTTACTTTTTTGGAGAATGTCACTCAGAAACATTAAGAAGAATGGAAAAAGAAAGGCCAAATGTCTTCCCCAGAAACGGAAATTGAAGCCCATCATAAGCACTAGGATCATGCCGAAGCCGACGATCGATGCCCATAACCAGGGCGAACGGAAAGTGGCCCATTTTTTCGCCTTAAATATGCCCAATAAAGCAATGAGCCCGAAGATCCCAATGACAGGCAAGACCTGTGGAAAGTAGGGCTGGAAAAGTGCAAAATGCGGCGCACGCACGATGCTTTTCCACGGAGGTCCCAAGCCTGCACATCCTACGAACTCATACAATGTATAAATGACATTGGAATTGTCCATCTGAGTCCAATCCCATGTCCATTGCTGCCAATACGCGATTCCCCAAAAAATCCCTGCTGCGACCAGCGCGCCTAGCAATATGGCACTGTCTGTCACCCTCCCGATACTGATGTTGCGCTTGGCAATCACGTGCCAGACCAGCACAAAAACCAGTGGTACGCCTGCCAGCACAAAGAGGGAGTGGGTACTTACTCCTACAAATACACTCGCGATCAGCATCCACCGTCCGCGCTTTTGGGTAGTGCCCGTCCCATAAAAGTACATGATCAATCCATGGAGGGCGACGCCCGTGCATGCCATTAAAATGATGCTGGGTTTGGCCTCGTCCATGTGCAACCACACGAAGGGATGAAATGTATAGGCAATCAAAAGGAAAATGCGTTGAAAACGGGGGAGGGGAAGGATGTAGAGACTCATGAGCAGGAGGACTAGCCATGGCCAGTTGGACATTCGAATCGCCCACTCACTGCTACCAAAAATTTTGTCCCACGCCCAGGTATAAAAGGTATAACCCGCCATATATTGCTTCATCCAGGTCACCTCGTCCATGCTAGATAGCGCATCGCCGAGAGACTCCTGATTGGCCGCATGGAAAGTCAGGCTTTCCCCCATCCAAATGGATTCACTGGAGACAGGGATCAGGGCTATCAGTAAAGCCACTACCCAAAGGGCACTCCATTTTACACGCTGAAACTGCTGTTGTTGAATCATTTATTCTAAAGAAGTGAGAGATGAGACCCGAAAATGGTGTGGTTCTACACGTTTGATTCCCTTGATTTTCTCATCCTCAACTTTTACATCCAATCTGTTGACAAATAGAAGGTACTTGAATTCCTTTCTTTTCCTTCTGAAAGATCATCTTGCAAAACCTATCTGGCCTGAGAGGGACTGATTCCTGGGAACATCGGCAATCTCTAGGCCCATTGCTTTACAAGCTTCTGCCGCGACCCGAATGGCATTGTTGGTACTCCGCTCGTCGGGATAGATGTGCGACATATTGGCGATATACAGATTTTCGATATGCGATCTGCAGGAAGGTACTTTATCGGAGAAATTCAGGTCGCAAACGGTCGCTGCGGTGCGTGTTTGAAAAATCCAACTTTTTCGAATCCAGTTCTTGTTGAATTTCGGATAAACCTTGTACAGTCCTTCGATCATCGAATCTTTGATCTCTGACGCAGTTTGCTGGGCAAAAGGTTCCTGCGGAGCATAATAGTGGGAAAGGTAGACAAGATGCTGATCGTGATAATGGCTAGACGAAATGAAATTGGTGTGTTCAATGATTCCGCCGAAGGGTAGGTTTTCGTCGGCGATGTTGAGCCAATAGATGTGGGAGAGGGGGCGATCTAAGGCAAGAATGGTACAAGCTGCGTGGAAGTACTCGACTTGGGACAGAGATGAGGCAAGTTGGGGTGCTTGATCTTGGAGAAAGGGAATGAGGTATAGTTGGGGAATGGTGAAAAGGAATTTACCTCCTTCGAAGTGGTGATCTGTTGTATAAATGCCTTTGAGTTGATCTTCCTCGATCTGAACGCCTCTCACCGCCTGACCTCTGATCAGTTCTACGCCTTGTCTGTTCAGAGCTTCGAGCAAGGTATCTAGCAGGACTTGTAGGCTTCCTTGCAGATAGCCAAGTTGTTCGCGGCCAGACTGGCGGGAGTTGAGCCGCTGCCCCAGACGGCCGATCATCCATGCCAGGGGTACTTTTTCGGCATAAGGTCCGAACTTGGCCTTCATCAGGGGACCCCAGATATGCTGGGCGACGCCTTGACCTGCCCAGCGGCGCATCCAATCCAGGGTGGGAACATCTTCGGCGGATCGCCAGTCGGACTTCCTGCCCAGATACAAGCTCGTCAAGCCAAAGCGGAGCTTGCCCATTAGGCCCAGCGGCTGGAACCGCAGTAGGTCCCCTACCCCATCGAAGGGATAGATCCTGCCTCCACGAAAGATGCCCATGGAGGTCTCCTGATAGGTCAGTTTATCTTGTAGGTCTAGCTGCTCTACGAGCCAGTGGATCTCCGCATCATGCGTAAAAAAGTGGTGGTAAAAATGCTCTAGCGGTGCCCCACCTGGGGAGAATGTGCGTAGAAGCCCTCCCATTTCAGCTTGGGCTTCGACCACACGGACGTTGTATCCTGCCTGGGATGCGAGGTAGGCTGTCGCCAGTCCTGTGATGCCGCCGCCGATGATGGTGAGGGAGGAGTTCATGGCGGGAAGTTGGAGAAAAATGAGGAAAGAAGCACGGAGGGGAATGGTATCAATGGGATGTGGGGGGCGGCTGGGGGTAGCACCAACGGGACGTTGGCGCTGACGAGGGGGAAGATATAGCCAAATGTTTCATTGGGATTAAAAGTTCGCTGAGTGGCCATTACTCCACTAATGTTGCTGAATTAATTATATCTAGATAATATTTCCTGTATTTTGTCAAGGCTGAATCTGATTCAACATTCTTTTTAAAGTAGGCATGACAGGAGAACGTTACAGGAAACCGACGATTTCTATCGTTACACAACCATTTGACCACAATCATACTCCATTCGACTACGTCTTCATTCTGGGGAAAAGTATTGATTTCTATTTCCTCTTCCACCAAAGCATCGCCCGAACCAGAATCCATTTTATACCTCTTCACATTAGAATGATTCTTAGTCGGAGAGGTAAAATCCTTTGGATCTAGCTCACTGTGCTTAATGGCAACTAGCATGAAAGGATTAATAATTGAAAATGGTTGACCCTCCATTTTGTAAAAGCAGCTGTCCAAACCAAAATTTTCATACTCAATCACTTTCCACCTGTTCTTCGGTATGTAAAGCCCTTCTCTGTATTTTTCAGTCAGCTTTTTGGATTCCAATTCAGAAACGATAGGAGCACCATAAGCTTCTTTTATTGTAAGGCTCATTTTTATTCTCTTTTGAGAAAGAATCATTACTGAATCTTTTGGAAGACTGTGATGTAGAAAAATGAGTGAAAGTATGGCAATAAGTGTTTTCATATCCAATCTTAGAATAATTCGTTAGCATCTACTTGCTTTACCCCTATTAACGTTGGTTTACGTATGAAACTGTTATGCATCCAGATACAATCTGGAGGAAGCAGGTTTGTCGCACCAATAGGAGCGAGGGGCGGATCATGCACGTAGTTGACCACGCACGTAGCGGTGGTCCTACGGTTACCAAAAATACTCTCGCGCCGCTCCAAGTTCCAAGCTTTTGCATGTACGTTCTTCTTTTCCTTCCTCCCAGATGGTCACATCCGCCAATAGATTTCCCATTCTCATGCTCAGATATTCAAGTTCTCCCGTATCAGCATTCATTCGTTCCTCCTCGTATACATCCTGTCCGACAGGGATAAATTCAAATCTGATCATGACGGTTCCTCCTCCTTTCCTCACAAGGAGGTCTTCCTCTAAGAGTATTTCCAGATTTCCTCCCAACTCATATTCATAGGCAGATGCCATCACTTTTCCCGCTAAAAGTTGCAACTGGCGTTCCGCAGCTTTTCGCAGTTTTCGGGATGCCACTGCTTTTGCGATGCAGTGTCTGATAGGACCTAAATTGAATCGTTCTACATAAAATCTGGGTGTGAGCAGACTGTCATGATGCTGAGGATGTCCCTCGAAGGTCTGATTGTATGCTAATGTATCTTGTTTCGCGTCATTTGGTTGTGGGGAAATCTCTATGCTTGGTCCTGCCAAAGTAATGAGTAAGAGGGAAGTTAGAATAAAGTGGTTCATGATTAGGTGGTTAAGGTTGAGTTGGGAGTACCAACGGGACGTTGGCGCTGGTGAGAGGGATCAAGATTAGGTGGTATAGGGAAGACCAAGAAATGGAAGGAAGGGAATGCGGATTCATGGTAGTTGGCTTCTATTTGATATGAAAGAAGCTCAATTTATGGGCTAAAATCAAGGCTATTTTCTCGCCCTCTCCGCTCTACATAGCCATCAAGCCACGTGGCTCGTCTATCTTCTAGACCCTGTTTGAAACTTCAAATCTGCGAAAAGTTTGCACTTTCAGAACCTGAACTTCATCTATTTTGATCGATTTAGCCCTACTAAATCTCACAAAACAGATTTCGTCAGAACCTAAAATCTCTGCTTTTTAGCTAGATTTTCATTGTTTCAAACAGGGTCTTAGTCTCCTGACTAAACCTCATATGAAATCTGGAATATCGGTAGATGCGAAAATCTTCATCTAAGTTTACGCATAGTACATAAAGCTGAATCCCACCATCCTTCCATCTGCAACTGAGGGGCCCCACAAGCTATTTCCCCGCAATTCCCGACACGATCTCCTTCTCGGATACGAAGAAGGGGATATTGGCAGAGCCAAAGTTGCCCTTGCCGTCACGGACATAAACGAATAGGCGGTAAGCACCTATCTCTTGAGGACTTTGAAAGGTGAGGATATGGCCTGATTGGCTGAGGAGTAATTCAGGATACTGCTGGGGGCGCTGCTCCTTGTCTCCACCGAAGGTATTGCGGTAAGCACCCTCGGCCATGAGTTCCCACTCGATGGAGAGTGCATCGTTTTCTGCGTCAAAGGTGACAGCACGTACATTGTGCGTTTCGCCTGGCCCTACATAGATGGACTGGTCCGCAGGAAATCCAGCAACGACCACGGAATCGACGTCAGGTGCGCGATTTTCAGGCCATTTTCCCTCCCACAAATACTGAAGGGCATCGACACGCGAGGTCTTTTCTCCCTCTTTAGAAAACATGCTGAACCAAGTATGGGTACGCTCTTGTTTGTTTCCCCAATAGAAGGCAAAACTCCCCATGCAACGCGCCTGGTCCCATGCGATGGAGTTCTGATACCAATGCATCATCTGCGCAACCTTCTCCCTACTCGGCGGCTCAATGGGCGCATCCCAGTCTACAAATCCCACCTCCCAGTAGCCTTTGCTAGACCACTCAGTGACGATGTAAGGCCCTTTCCACGCGATGCTCGAACTATTCATCAAGCTTGGCAGAGAAGGTAGAGGAGAAAAAACATTGATCGATAGGATGTCAATGGCAGGGCAAAGCGTCGCCACTTTATTGATCCACAACGGCTTAATACCTACAGAAACGGTGACCAAATGGTCAGGATCTATCTCATGGATCATCTCCGCTATATCGTTGATGGCATAGTACAGCGCATCTTTTTCGTAGAAAAGGTCCAGTTCATTGCCCACATTCCACATCAAGAGCGCGGGATGGTCCTTGTACTTCAATATATCCTGACGAATGCGCGCCTTTTGCTCGGCCACTTGCGCGGTATCCGCATAGTCCAGCCCCAATCTCCCTGGAACCACATCTAGCCCCACCATGACTTTGAGCCCTGCGGCCTGTGCCTGCTCCAACAAGGTGTCCATCTCGAAAGTACTCCACGTCCGAATGGTATTTCCCCCAATCGCCTTCAACTCATCCAAATGGGTGCGTCCTCCTCCTCCCCGAATCTGGAAAGGCTGACCATCGACCATGATCTCAAAGCTTCCATTCTCCTGAACCAGCGTCATTTTCGCGTCTGGACGTGGAAAATGGTAGGTTCCCCAAGTTTGAGGCGTCACATCCGATTGGCAACCCCAAAGGAAACAGAGAAGTAAAGAGAATATGAGAGAAAGATTTTTCATCTTTTTACTAAATACAATCCAGTTTAAATTTTCTAAAATAACTTCCGAGTTACATAACAAGTCACTTGGGGTCCCGAGGTTAACGTTCGGGATAGGCCTCAGAATTTGGTGATAGGGGAGGATAAAAGGGATGGGCTAAAATTCTGAAGGTTTTTGCTTCTTTTGCCCTCAAAAGAAGTCCCGCTGAAGGCGACAGCTAATAATATGACCATAATATATATACTCCTAAACATGTGAGGAATAAATAGTAGAATGATAAATGTCTTAAGGATAAGGAATCTTAAAAGCCTTGGAAGCCTGTACGACATTTCCTTCTCGATCATAAATGGACAAATGCACACGATACTTCCCATCAGGTATGGGCAAATCAATTTTGAGCATTTTCCATTCGTTGCTTACACTTCCCCAATCTACAGCATCTAAAGACCCTTCAGGAATAATCTTCCACTCGTAAGTCAGGTCTTCCCTTGGATTATTAGCTGAAACAGATCGGAAAGGCAAGAAAGGAATGACACCATTGGGAATGACCAAAGGACTGGTCAAACGCAAATCTGCCAACGGAAATACGACCTCTTCATTTTTCCATGCTGCCTTGAGCGCATAGTAAGAAGGCGTTTTTCTGCCCATATGATCGGTGATCCCAAACCAAGTCAGCGTTCCTTCGAGTCGGTCCTGCCAGCAATAGGCTATGCCTCCCAGATTATTTCCTTGGTTGCCTTCTATGTACTTGTTCCAATGCTTGTGATACGCCTGTGCTTTTTGATAAGGAGAAGGCTCAATGATATTTCCCCACACATCCTGCTCCGTGTAATCTGCATCCCAGTATCCACCTGGACTAAACTCTGATACCAGATAAGGTCGTCCTGCACAGAACTTCCGCATCAAGGTATCTACTTCCGCTAATTGCGCTTCATAGTGCGTATTGACAGAGAGAATCTGGACGCTAGGGACATAGGATTCCATCGCATACAGGGCACCATCTAGGCCGTCATAGTGGGCCAAGGAAGCAAATACAGGATGGTAAGGATCTAGTTCTTTTACCATCTGAGCCAGCTCTTCGATAAAGGCGAGATACGCCTTTTGCACCAGTACACGTTTGACGGGAGGATAGACCATCGAGAGCTTAAAGAAGGTCTCATTGCCCAGGTTCCAGCCCAGGATGGTGGGATTGCCACGCAACTCCTGAATCGTCTCTATAATTTGTGCTCTATATTTGGCTTTGGCCTCTTCATCCTGACTATAGTCTATCGCTGGGTCAAACCAAAAACCATATAAAATCTTCAGATCTGCTGCCTCTGCCGCCCGCAGGATATTGATATCGTATACGCCAGGTGTGTAGCGACGGATCGTATTGGCTCCCATCTCCTTGATGGCTTCGAAGTCCTCCTCCAGCTTGTGTCGCGTCAAAGGCGTAAATCCATCTCGCCAGTCATGAGCTGGATTGTAGGAAATCCCTTTGATGAAAAAGGGCGCACCATCTACACTTAGCGTCCATCCTTCAGGACCTTGGGTCAACTGTACGCCTGAAGTAGGCGCCATGGGCTCTTCTTCCATACGGACAGGTACGACCTGCATGGATTCGACTTTCTCTTTTTCTTCCCCTACTTTGCTGAGAAGATATGTTTGCTCCTTCAGCCCCAGCACCTCTTGCTGAAACTGTAAGAGTTCTTTGATACTAATGGATTGCTGAGCATTTTCTTTCTTCGACTTGATGATTACCGCGTGGACAGCTCCATCTTCTTGCCATTGTCCTACATCTTCTGCCTTTCCTCCTGTACTCGTCAGGAACAAAGGAATATGGTCCCATTGCGTCTGTACGGTATCACGGACATACTGATCCATGGCCATATGCCGATAATCCACCCAATACTTCCCAGGAAATAACTCGGTATGTTCGGTCTGCGGCCATGACCACAAGACATTCCATGCACCTTCGTTACGCACAATTCGAACCATCTCTGCCCATGCCAATCGGTAGGCTTCGGCGCGCAGAGGAGGTACACTGTCAGGTATCACCAGATGAGGTTGAATCACCACGGGAGTCTTCCAGGTACGGAAATACCATGCCATCCGCTCCCACTGTGATTGGTATGCCCCTCGGATAAATGCATCCCAAGCGGGTGTCTCACTATCTGTATCGATTCCCTCTAGCTGAATTTCTATAAGAGGAATCTGGCCTTCTGTTAACTGGCGAGACAAAGATTCCCAGGTACTGACATCCCAGCCTTCGGGCGTCAATGCTGTCCTGACAGCTACGAGATTAGGCGCAGCAGGGTCTACTTGCTCCGTATCCGTCGTCAATGTTCCCATACCTGAGAGATACTGACCGCTATAGAATTCTCTTGTCTGGGCACTTGTGACATTTCCTTCACGCGTCATATCAAAATCGCGCTCTACTTTTAGAAAGGTAAAGGCAACCAATACCATCCCGATGAGAAGTGCCGCGCTGATCCCCGCATTGCGAAGAATGGGATAGATCAAGGCATGACGAATATGATACCAACCCGATCGCAATTGGGCCAATATTCCTCTTCCTCCATACAACCAGCCATAAAATTTAGACAGCGTCTTTTGCTGAGAGACAATGACAATAAAGCTCAACATGAAAACATTGATCCCTGCGTAGGTGGCCATCACCATGCTGTACGGGCTCCAATCAATGGAGAGTCCGTAGATCACAGCAGATAAGCTGACCCAGATGGCAAGAAAGTTGGGCCAGGAAATTTTCCACTCATCGACTTTGGCGTCATCCTTAGGTGTGGGAATATAGGGAACCTTCACATTGAAGAAGGTATAGATCAACCCAATCAAATTGATCCACCATGTACCAAACAGCAGGGCACCTCCCATGAAGTGGAATCCACGCTCATGTTCTTCCAGTACAAACCGTTGTACATATTGGCGTATGATCACGGTCAGCAAGAGGATCGGCAGTGCTGCCTGCAAGAGTTCGACCATTTCTACATGCCAGGGCGAACGCGCCGTCACCAAGGCCAGGATCGGCACAGCAATGTCAATCAGCCCGATCAAGCCTGAGAGAAAGTAGAGAGGAATCAAGATATAGTGAATGGCTTGTCGCCAAGAGAAATCACGAATCAGTTTGGGAACCACATGCACGAGTAGATCGAAAGATCCTCTAGACCACTTCAGTTGTTGTTGATAGTAGCCTGAAAGCGTCGCAGGTACCAGCCCTCTGGTCAAGGCTTCGGGTACATACACCGACTTCCAGCCTTTGGCGTGTAGACGCATGGCGGTATGCATATCCTCTGAAAGTCCAGGCATATGGCCACCAATGGAGTCTAGCGCCGATCGGCGAAAGGAACAATTGGCCCCAATCGCTTGTACCGTCCCATAGGTGTTCATCGACATCATCATGGGACCATAGAAATGATAAGTTTGCTCCGCCGCACCCTTGGCGATGAAGCTCTCGTTGCGATTCTTATATGCCTGAATACACTGGACGAACCCAATTTCTTCATCCTCAAAGTAAGGAATCACACGATCCAAGAAGTCTGGACTCGGAACATGGTCTGGGTCCAGAATCACCGCAATTTCTCCATCACAATGATGTTTCAGGCAATAATTTACATTGCCTGCCTTGGCATTCTTCTTATCGGGTCCTCGATAGCTGTGGATGACGCCCAGTTCTTTACATTTTTCTATGAGGAAGGGATCATTGCCCTCGTCACATAGATAGGTCTTGTGGGGATAGCGCACATTGACCATCGCCTCCAATGTCTCCAGCAGCATGTCATAAGGCTCCCCTGGAACATAGGTGGTGATCATGTCCACTTGCCATTCCTTATCTGTCTCGGGGCACTCAGGCGCACTCATGGAAACATAGTGGTACCACTCATGCAGGATCTTGAGAATCCGAAAGCCGAAGGCAAAGGCTAACACCCAAAATAAGGGGGCATAGCCAATATGATCTTTGTCTACAAACCAATAAAGAAAGTGGGCGAGGGCGAGCAATCCCAATATCACAAATCCCCTGAGCGTCCACATCTGAACACCTGTAGGTACTTTGATTACCTTGAGGTCTGGATCCTGGATATCTTTGGGAATGTCGTATCTTGTCATAAAAACGTCCTGCGAGTATAGGTCCTGATAGTGGATAGTATCGATGTTTCTGAGGGGGAAATTAAACGTACGCTACCATTCTTATCACTTTACTATACAGATACTGTATAAACTTAACTAACTGAATGTGTGCGTAATTTAAGTTACTGTGAGCTTCAAATGATCAATTTCATATCAACGGTAAAAATCGCTGTATTAATTGTTTCCTCAGAGGAAACAACGCCCATCTAAATACCTGATATACAATTACTTCATTCAAAATTCTAATTATTCTGTACAATAGAGGGAATATTATATGAGGATACATTTTCACAGCGTTATAACTGTCCTTTGACGCGCTTGTTCTACTTGAGTGAGAGGTCCGAATATTTAAAGAGGCGGACGGGTGAAATCAGGCTATAGACGATTATTTACATCCTAACTATTAGCACTTTAAAGTCTGATGTCTGACCTCTTACATCGGTCTGTCTACATAAGTGGGTGGACAGATAAAAACAGGGTATAATAGAGCAGGCGTAGCCTCGAATGAAAAGCGCAAGTATGGTCATCCTGACGACCATTCCCGTAGGGAAGGAGGAAGGAACTAAAGCAGTATAACTGAGATGAAATCTCATATCTAGTGTCGTGTAGATAAGACTCGTTTAGATCTTTCTGCCTACTTCGTAGCGGCATCAAGATGACACAGCTGGCGCTATTTGTTGGAGCTACGCTATAGTATACGTAACTCGTTTTTATCTGTCCACCTACTTAAGTAGACGGACAGATGTAAAAGGTCAGACATCAGACTTTAAAGTGCTAGTAGTCAAGTTATAACAACATTAAATATAACCTAAATACATATGTCCACTTACTTAGTGCCATAACATTAAATTTTAGATTGTATGGAAATAATTTTATCGAACTTTTTATTTATGGATATGATTTGTCGCGTAAAGGTTGGAATATGCATAGTATGATTCTGTAACATTCAATATATTTTGTTGAGAGGTAATCAATCGAACAGTACTTCTTCTAGTGGTTTCACAGGTATGGAGGGATCTTCTTTTTGAATAATTTCTGTGAAATAAAGTGCGTTGGAGACTTGCTTGATGGCAATTTCAAGTGCAACAGCTCCCTCTAAAAGTCGTAGGAATGAGCCTAATTTATAGTCAAAATCAGAGCCTTTTGTCCGATCAATCAATCCTTCGCTATGGGCAATTCTGTTGCGAATGGCAGTGATTAAATCGATATGCTTCTCTTTGATTTTGAGAATTTTCATATCGTAAGCATAGCGGAGTGTTTTCATAAGGGTCATTTTGGATCCCCTAAAATCACTTTCCTCAAGCAAAGAATGATCTGCGGGATTCACATCTTGCTCTTTATATGGGCAAAGGGTATTTTTTTCTAATGCATCAAAGGAGAGAATAAGTTTGACCAAGCCTTTCTCTAGCCTGCTCAATCTTTGAAAGAGATAATCTGAAACTTTAGGTCGATTGTAGTCAGAAAAATGAACGACTCCAACTAGACTTTTCTTTTGCTTGACAAATAGGATTTTATGTTTGGCAAAAGCTCCTCGCAAACTTGAATTGAAAACAAAATCTTCTTCTTGCACGGTCTGGTAATCCTGAATATGGGTTGGGTCTAAGAAGGTACGATTTTTCTTTTCATATGGATAAATTTGATGGTGCTTATCAATATGAGGCAGATAGCTAATCTTTCTCACCTCACAAAACGATTTACACTCTTCAATGTACTCTTCATCATAATAAATCAGGCCACGGGTCATAATATCACCAAATGTAATCATGGGGGTATATATTTAAGGGTGGGTAGATACCATAATATAAAGAATGTGTAGAAAGAAAGGGGGAGAAAATCTCAAAATCATATGAAGTTACCATCATGTCTTTCACAAGAAATAGTGAAATTGCATATGCTTCACCCTGATTTGCATTTTATTTCCTCCCTTCCCATTTTCCCATGAAATAATTGGGACATGCAAAAAGCGATACTCTTACTCACACTATGTATATGTAGTCTTGTCTATGCACAAGACATCCGCCAGAAATCTCCCTGGCTGATAGAAGCCGATGGGATAGACCCTGACAACTATTACGGCATCACGGTAGCCAACGGGATGGTGGGCCTCGTCTCTTCTGCTCAGCCGCTCCAAGTAGAAGAAGTCGTCCTCAATGGGGTATTTGACACCTATGGCCGAGGGCGCGTATCCAATATCCTCAAGGGCTTCAACTTTGCCAATATGTTCTTGAAGGTAGGACAAGGAGAAGCCAAAGCATCCATCTCCTTTGAAAATATTCAGTTCTATCGCCAATACCTCGACATGAAAGATGGGACCTTCCATGCCAGCTTTCAATTCAATGATCAGGTCAGAGTAGCCTACAGTCTCCGCGCACTTCGCCATTTGCCTTTCACTTCTATGATTGAAGTGGAGGTGACAGCGCTCACAGATGTGGGAGTAGATGTTGGCAGTGAAATACAATCCCCTGAGATCTTGCGAGAGGTGACCAACCACTATCAGATGATCAATCGTCCCCACGTCAAGATTCCCTTGATGAGTTCACAAGGGATGAGCCCGACAGGAAAGCATATACTCGCTGCAT
Organism: Bacteroidota bacterium; assembly: GCA_038527485.1. Classification (GTDB taxonomy): domain Bacteria; phylum Bacteroidota; class Bacteroidia; order J057; family J057; genus JALEFZ01. The sequence continues at coordinate 66,635 of JBCBFT010000001.1, read as the reverse complement.
CTAATACAGTCCTTTTGGAGGAAGAAACGGACTATGAAAAACTCATTCATGAATCTTGGGACTACGGTCGTCACTTTATTCATATAGACAAGGACCTGAAAAAGGGAGAGAAATTTCGTTTCGCCGTTTTGGGGTCTGAGGTCTCTACGGAGCACTATGCAGACCCTTTCAACGAGGCAGAGCGACTCACACTCTACGCAGCTTTGGAAGGACGGGCACGTCTGATCGATCGACACAAGGCAGCTTGGGACAAACTTTGGGAAGCAGATATCATCATTGAGGGAGACCGTCGTTCTCAGCTGGCTGTTCGCAGTGCCCTTTATCACCTGTACGCTTTTACGCGAGAGAACTCGGGCTACTCCATGTCTCCGATGGGACTATCGGGATTAGGCTACAATGGCCATGTGTTTTGGGACACAGAGCTGTGGATGTATCCGCCCTTGCTCATGCTCCAACCTGAGATGGCGAAGTCGCTTTTGGATTACAGATGGGATCGATTGGACATGGCCAAGCAAAATGCCCAATCTCATGGATACAAAGGGGCCATGTTTCCCTGGGAATCCGATGATGAAGGGCAAGAGGCTACACCAGTTTGGGCGATTACAGGTCCATTTGAGCATCATATTACAGGCGATGTGGCGGTCGCTTACTGGAACTATTACAGAATCACGAGAGACAAAGAATGGCTGAAGGAAAAAGGCTATCCCATGCTAAAGGAAATTGCGGATTTTTGGGTGAGTCGGGTAGCGACAGATGAAAATGGTGTCTCGCACATATACAATGTAGTCGCTGCCGATGAATATGCAGAAAATGTAGACGACAATGCGTTTACCAATGGGGTAGCCATTGCCTCGCTTAAGTATGCGGTTGCCGCGAGCCAAGAACTAGGACTGGAGCCGAATACAGACTGGAAGAAAATCAGTGCCCAAATTCCCTTGCTCAAGCTATCTAATGGCGTGACAGCAGAGCATGCGACCTATAAGGATACCATCATCAAGCAGGCAGATGTGAATCTATTGGCCTTTCCATTGGGAGTGATTTCAGATCCTGATCAGATAGAGAAGGACCTGAAGTTCTATGAGCCACGCATCGACAAGGGAGGACCTGCCATGGGATATGCGACACTGTCGATCTTATACCAACGCCTGGGGCAGACAGAGAAAGCGTATGAGCTGTTTTTGAAGAGTTATCAACCCAATGAAGTACCGCCTTTTGGCGTGTTGGCCGAGTGTAAGGGATGTGCCAATCCTTATTTTGCTACAGGAGCGGGTGGTTTGTTACAAGCCATCATCTTTGGGTTTGGAGGGGTGGCAATTGAAAACGAAAAGCTTCCGATATTGTCTGCTCCACTTCCCAAAGCTTGGGAATCGCTCACAATTACAGGTTTGGGACGCGATCGCGAGACAGTCCAAATAAAGCGATAAATTAAAAAAACTGCATTTTCCTGGAAAACCTTTCATCGAGTCAAAATCGGAAAGGGTTTTTCTTTTTTGTCAATGATTGATGATTCGTGAAATTTATCATAAAAATAATCCAATCTCATAATGAAATGGTTTGGGGAGAGAACATTCAAATAGGAAAAATAGAAAGATCAGTCAATAAATTTTTAGATTTGGAAGGAAAAATTGACGCATTGTGTAAGTCAAGTTTTCCTTTTCTTTTTCCTGCGACCATTTCCATACGCATTGTTACATTGACCAAACAGGCAATCCCTATTTTTTAACCGTTCACGTACGATTTTTGCAAATATGTAGCAGCTAACTTGGGGACTGTGGAGCGGCACATGCATAGGGGTATGCATAAGGGAATCAAAAAATTATCGTCCGCTTCCACAGAAGACACTTTAACACAATAATTATGAAGCGTGGTTTACTCAGCCGCAGCGCCAGCTGTTGCTATGCCTTGTGTGTGCTTTGGTTGGGACTTATGGGGAGGGCTGATGCGCAAGTCACAGCAGACTTTACCTCCAACACTCAATCTGGATGTAGCCCCCTTACCGTGCAGTTCATTCCGCAGACTACAGGTGCGATAAGCAGCTACCAGTGGGACTTCGGTAATGGGAATACGTCAACTTTGCCTTCGCCTGCCGTGATCTATTTGAACCCTGGTATGTACACAGTCACGCTCATTGTGAGTGATGGGGTTGTGCAGGATACCATGATAAAGACAAACTATATCAAAATTTTTGCAGATCCTGTAGCAGACTATGAGGCAGATGTGACGGCAGGTTGTGTGCCACTCTCCGTTCAATTGACTGATTCCTCTATAGGGCTAGACGCACCGATCATCAGTTACACATGGGATTTTGGCGATGGTTCTATTTCTACCCAAGCCAATCCTTCTCATGTATACAATACGCCAGGGACTTATGATGTAACCCTGGTGGTTGTGGATAGCAATGGATGTAGTGGTACGCTTTTCCAATCTGATTTGGTCAGCGTAGGACAGCCCGTCAATACCAATTTTTCATGGACATCAGTGGCAGGTTGCCAAAATCCGTTAGAGATTGCTTTTACTTCGAATGTAAATCCAAGTGGGTCGTACACTTATCAATGGGACTTTGGAGATGGGGGAACCTCTACGCAGCAGAACCCTGTTCACTTCTACACTAATCCAGGGAACTATACAGTTTCGCTGATTGCGACCAATGCCAATGGTTGTTCAGATACCTTGGTACGCCAGGATTTGATTCCCTTTCAGTTTCCGACTGCCAGTTTCAACCTAGCCGATACAACAGCTTGTGTGGGCGAAATGCTGGCCATTTCCAATACCTCTATGGGAGCTAGTAGTTATTTGTGGGACTTTGGAGATGGAACGACGCAATCAGGACAGACACCTATTCATACTTATACCACACCAGGTGTGTATACCCTTCAGCTGATCGCCAGCAATGCCTTGGGTTGTCAGGATACGTTCACCTTTCCTCAGAGCATACTGGTTCAGCCTTCGCCTGTTGCTGCATTTACGGCTGATGACGTAGATGGGTGTCAGACACCGCATGTGGTTAATTTCACCGCACAAACAACCAATACAGTTAATTGGTTTTGGGATTTTGGAGATGGGAATACCGCCAATGTGGCCAATCCGACACATGTCTACAATACCACTGGTTTTTTCGATGTTCAATTGATTGCGGAAAGTACCAATGGCTGTCGCGATACCATCAACCAGCCCAATTTCATCCAAATCATTCCTCCCATTGCCTCCTTTTTACCAGATACAGTAGAAGGGTGTACCCCTTTGGGAGTCAATTTTTTGGATCTCAGTATTTCTAGTTATGATAGCATCACCAATTGGGTTTGGGATTTCGGAGATGGTACAGGAACTTTTGCCCAAAATCCATCACATACCTACACAGGACAAGGACTGTACACAGTTTCTCTCACAGTCGTCACATCTGAAGGCTGCCGAGATACCGTCAGCTATTCTTTTATTGAAGCGGGACTTTTGCCCACAGTAAATTTTACGGCCAATCCGCTGATCGTGTGTGCGCAAGATCCCGTGAGTTTTGTGGATCAATCGAGTGCCGCGACAGAGTGGGAATGGTTTTTTGGAGATGGGACAGGTTCCATCTTACAAAATCCTGTACATGCTTATGGGGATACTGGGACATTTGATGTCATGCTGGTGACGACGAATTTTGGTTGTGCGGATACCTTGCTTAAACCCGATTTTATCAAAGTCTTAGGACCGATTGCGGACTTTGTCATGAACCCAGAAGGTGGTTGCCAAGTGCCGCTGACCATTTCCTTCACAGACGCTTCCATCATGGCAACTGGCTGGCAATGGGATTTTGGGGATGGAAGTCCACAGGACACGACGCAGTTTCCGACACACACTTATACGACACCTGGAACCTACACGGTTCAACTTGTCGTGACAAACGATACCACGACCTGTGTCGATTCGTATTCGGAGACCTTTGAGATACGCACGCCTGTAGCAGGATTTACGGTCAACCAGACAGCAGGCTGTACAGGGCTTCCCGTAGATTTTACCAATACATCCATTGATGCGACGGGATACTTGTGGGACTTTGGGGATGGAAACTTTTCCAACCAAGCCAATCCTTCACATGTATATGCTACACCAGGAAGCTACGATGTGACATTGATTGCTCAGCGCAATGGCGGTTGTGCAGATACGCTGACGCTCCCCAATCTCATCCAGATTGTAGGCCCTAAAGCGGTCTTCTTGGTCGATACTGTGACAGGATGTGCGCCGCTTTCGGTGAGTTTCATGGACAGCAGCTATGTAGTACCTGGAACCAATAACATTACAGGCTGGTTTTGGGACTTCGGTGATGGGGGAGTAGGGACAGGTCCCAATCCGACGCATACATATACGCAGACAGGGTCCTATGACGTCCAGTTGGTGATTGTAGACGATCAAGGATGCTCGGATACGCTGGTCAAGCAATCCTTGATCCAGCCGACCTTCCCCAATGCGGCCTTCACAACCAACGATACGATTTCCTGTCCTGGAGCCCCTGTCAGTTTCATCAATCAATCTACAGGCGTAGGCAATACCTACCTCTGGAACTTCGGTGACGGCAATACATCGACCATTCCCAATCCTGTCCACATCTACCCTCCAAATATCGGGACCTACAGCGTAGTACTTACAGTGACAGACGCCAATGGCTGTGTGAGCCAAGCGATTGCCTCAAACTTCGTGGAAGTGGGACCGCCCGTAGCCAATTTCTTTGCTTCGCCTACCCAGCAGTCTTGTCCACCGCTAGCAGTTAGTTTCATTAACCAGTCTAGTTCAAATGTGACAAGTTGGAACTGGGACTTTGGGGATGGGAGTACTTCTACTTTGGCCAATCCAAGTAAAGTCTACAGTTTGCCAGGAAGCTTTGACGTGCGCTTGATCGTGAGTACGAATCAGGGTTGTACAGATACTTTATTTGCCGCAGATCTGATTGATCTGACGGGACCTACAGGAAGCTTTACGATGAGCAATATCGCAGGCTGTAAGCCTTTGACGGTAGATTTTGCTGCGACGACCAATGGAGCGGTAAGCTGGACCTGGGACTTTGGAGATGGAAGTCTGGGATTAGGGCAAAATGTCAGTCATACGTATTTTACGGATACAACGGCTTTTCCTGTCCTACTTATCGAGGACTCCGCAGGTTGTACAGTAGCGATTCCTGCCTCGGATAGCGTAGTCGTAGAGCCTGGACCTACAGCCAATTTCATCAGCAGTGAAAGTTTCACCTGTACAGGAAAGATTGTTTCTTTTGCTAGCACCTCCACATCCAATGTGCCTATTGTATCCTATTTCTGGGAGTTTGGCGATGGAGATACATCTGCCTTAGCCAATCCTACCCACATTTATGCGACGCCAGGCAACTACAGTGTACAGCTAACTGTGACAAACTTCGACGGGTGTAGCGACTCGCTTTCAGTACCTGTCAACATCACAGTCAATACACCGCCACAGGCTACGTTTACCCCTTCTCAAACACAGGGTTGTGCGCCGCTGACAGTCAACTTTGGCAACAGTTCTACAGCAAATGGAGCCATCGTAGGTAACTTCTGGGATTTTGGAGATGGAGGAAATGCGGTCTTGAGTTCGCCTTCCTATACCTTCTTTACTCCTGGAACCTATCAAGTAAAATTATTTGTCACAGACAATAACGGATGTCAGGATAGTACAATAGAAATCATTACCGTATTGGGTTCTCCTTTGCCTAACTTCATCGTCTCCTCAGATCAGGGCTGTGCGCCCAAGACCGTCCAGTTTACGGATGCATCTGTCTCCAATGCAGGCATTCAAAGCTGGTTCTGGGATTTCGGCGACGGTAACACAGGGACGGGCAACCAGCCACAGCATACCTATGTGACCAATGGGAGCTTTGATGTAAGTCTGACGGTGACCGATGCCAATGGCTGTGTCGCCACTCAGGTCCTTCCTGACTTGATCGAGCTAGATGCTCCTGATGTGAGTTTGACCTCTGACGCCGTGCCTTCCTGTCCACCCTTGGCTGTGAACTTCACAGGAGCCGCACAGTCTGATACGACTATCGTGCAGTGGGAATGGCTATTTGGTGACGGAAGCAGTGCCACGACGCAGAATGCCAGCTATACCTATACACAATCGGGAAATTTTGATGTGACGCTGATCGTGGTAGATGCCAAGGGGTGTACTGACACGCTCACAGAACCTCAACTTGTGACTATTTTTGATCGACCCATAGCAGACTTTGTGGTGTCTGATTCGGGAATCTGTGTACCTGCAACAATCAGTTTGACTGATACAAGTACTTCATCTGGTGTCCCTATTGTCTCTTATACCTATGATGTAAGTGGAGGTGGACAGTTTAACATTCCCAACCCTTCTATTGCCTTCAACACAGCGGGTGCTTACACGATCCAACAAATCATAGAAGATGTAAATGGATGTCGTGATACAGCTACCCAAAACATAGACATTTATCCCAGTATCACGGCCAACTTCTCCGCTGTAGATACATCAGGTTGTGTCAACGCGCCCATTACCTTCATTGACCAAAGTGGAGGGGCGTCTGCTCCCGTTTCGTGGAACTGGTTCGTAGACGACAGTCTCTTTAGTAGCGTCCAGTTTCCTGCCTTAGCATTTGACTCTGTGGGGAGCTTTGACATCGGATTGATTGTAGGCAATAGCTTTGGTTGTGAGGATTCGCTGACGAAGCCCAACTTCATTACACTTTCAGGACCAGAGGTAGCCTTCTTGCCAGACAGTGCAGTGGGATGTAGAGGAACCTCCATTAACTTCTCTGATATTACCAATGCGGATACGACCATCGTGAGTTGGCAGTGGGATTTTGGCGATGGGAATACAGCAACAGGTCCTAATCCTACTCATACCTACTTCCAGTCAGGAAATTATACTGTGAGCCTGACCATCACAGATGCCAACGGTTGCCAGCAGACCTTGTCACGACCTAATATGGTGCAGATCTACCAGCCACCTACAGCTGCTTTCTCCATGGATCAAAATAGTGGCTGTGCACCATTGGCCGTGCAGTTTACGGATGCCTCTTCGGGCAATGGGTTGAACATCATCTCCTATGCTTGGGACTTTGACAATGGGAATACGTATAATTTTCCCAATGGCAATCAGACATTTACGCAATCAGGTACTTACGATATTCAGTTGGTAGTAGAAGATGCTAGAGGCTGTTTGGATACGACCACTCAAGTCGTCACTGTTAATGCAGGTCCACAAGCCAACTTTACCGCAGATATTTTTTCTGGATGTTCGCCTCGACCCATTCAGTTTTTGAGTCAAGCAGGAGGAGGCACGCAAGTCGTCAATTGGAATTGGGACTTCGGTGATGGAAATACAGGTTCAGGGGCCTTAGTGAGCCATACCTATCAGACAGATGGTGTCTACGACATTACACTTGCTGTAGCTGATGCCAATGGTTGTACGGATACCTTGACAGTCCCTCAGTACATCAACATAGGCGATCCTGATTTGGCTTTTACCATCAGTGAAAATCAAACTTGTCCAGGTGCTGTTTTGACCTTTACAGACAGTAGTCAGGTAGATACCCCACTTGTAAACTGGATTTGGGATTTTGGTGACGGCAATACAGCCACAGGTCAGCAAGTGAGCCATATGTACACACAACCAGGGAGTTATGATGTGATTTTGACAGGGATTGATGCGCTAGGTTGTGTCGGAAGAGATACCTTGACGCAGGGAATAGAAGTACGGACGCCACCTGTGGCAACGATGGTCTTGGGAGACACGGCCGCCTGTCCTCCTTTTGCGTTACAAGCCGTAGATTCTTCTCAAGCTACAGGAACATTTATCGTAGCATGGGAATGGGATATGGGCAATGGACAGACAAGTAATTTCCCTAATACCATTGCCAATTATTCCACACCTGGCACTTATGACATTCAGCTTACCGTCACAGATGGATTTGGATGTGTAGACAGTACCGTCGAGCAAATTGAAGTATTCGGTCCGCCACAAGCAAACTTCATCAGCTCGGAGACACTGGCTTGTGTAGGTGAGACCATCTCCTTTGTAGATGTCTCTCAGGGCAATGTGGCCGTAGACACCTGGGTTTGGGACTTCGGAGATGGAGCGACTTCACTTTTGCAAAATCCCAACCATGTCTACACACAGTCGGGAACCTACACAGTAAGCCTAGTTATATTTGACGTGCGCGGTTGTTCGGACACTTTGGTGCAGACGGACCTTATTCGCGTGACGCAGCCTTCCGCTTCCTTTACTGTGAGTGGACAGCCAGGATGTCCTGGGACAAGTGTTACTTTCCAGGATGGGACAGTGGCGGATACCTTATTGACAAGCTGGTTCTGGGATTTTGGAGATGGGAGTACAGGTACAGGAAACAATCCAGATCATGTATATCAAGACCCTGGTCTATATGATGTGACATTGATCGTCACCAATCTGATCGGATGTACAGATACATTGGTGCTTCCCAATGCTGTAGAGATCTATCAACCGCCTCGTGCTAACTATAACCTCAGCGACAGTGCAGGTTGTGCGCCACTCAATGTCCTCGCCTCTGACACTACCGAAAGCAATTCGGGTATTACCCAATGGACATGGTGGTTAGATGGGCAGTTCAGTGCAGGAGGAAATGCCGCTCAGTTCTTACTGGAAAATGCAGGTCTTTACGAAATCAACATGCAAGTGACCGATGCCAATGGTTGCCAAGACTCTCTCACACGAACGATCGAAGTGTATGAGAATCCTACGGTGGATTTCCTCGCATCGGATACTGTAGGTTGTGCAGGATTGGTCGTCCTATTTGCTGACCAGAGCCCTGGAAACATCAACAGCTGGTCATGGCAATTTGGAGATGGAAATGGGGCAACGGTGCAGAATCCGATTCATACCTATGCAGACGACGGGCTCTATGATGTGACGCTATCTGTTGTAGATGACAATGGTTGTACGGATACCCTAATGCAATCTGCCTACATCGAACTCAGCCGTCCCCAAGCAGACTTTGCGGTCAATTACCAGCCTGATTGTCCGCCTGTCTTGGTAAGCTTTGCTGCCAATGCGAGCAGTGGGCGAGGGATTGCTTCCTACGAATGGGACTTTGGCGATGGCAATGAAGGAATAGGAATGGAAACAGGCCATACATACACAGATACAGGATCTTATGTGGTGACATTGGTGGTGACGGATTCTCTCGGTTGTGAGGCTGTGGTGACCAAGTCCTCCGAAGTCGAGATCTTTGGAACAGAAGTTCCCGATCAGGTCGAATTGATTGCCGCATCAGTCGTCAACAAGGAAGCTGTACGCTTGACTTGGGAGAAGATAGCGGAAGCAGATTTCAGTGCCTATCTCTTGTATTGGGAGAATGAAAGTGGAAACTGGGAGCTGATCCATGAGGTCAATGCAGCCAATGATACCATCTACATCGACAGTAGACCAGGAGTGCTAGACTGCGAAAACAATAGCTATTGCTATCGAATGGTGAGCCGCAACTTCTGCGGGACAGAAGGGAGCTTGAATTTGGCAGAAACTCATTGTACCATTAACCTGGAGTCTCAGGCTTTGCCCAACCGTGTCGTCCTCAACTGGAATGCCTACCGTGGCTGGGATCAGGTGGACCAGTATGAAATCTACCGAGTTGAAGGCTACGATCCTGCCAATGCGACCTTCCTAGACGTGGTCGAAGGAAATACCCGTACCTACATTGATTCTATGACACGCTGTTTCAATGTCTATAGCTATCGTATCTTGGCAGTGGGGCTAGCACAAGGACAAAATGCATGGAGTGATACCACAGGCATTCGCAATCTCAAAACGGCGCCTGAGCAGACAGCTGAAATCTTACGTGCAACGGTAGAACAGAACCAGTCTGTACTCGTCGAGTGGAAGAGATGGGAAGTGGAAGATCTCATTGAAGTACTGATTGAGCGGAGTTTTGACCAAGGGAATACATGGCAGGGACTGGCCAGTCTTTCGCCCGAAGCAACGGCCTATTTGGACTCTAGTGCCGCAGTCGAATCCGAATCCTACCAGTATCGCCTCTGGGCGCGTGACAGCTGTGGATTTGTGACACCCTTCACAGAGATTGGTACGAGCATCTTATTGGAAGGCGTAGAAGCCGCAGGAGGAAATCAACTCAATTGGAACCCATATTTGGAATGGGAAAATGGCGTAGACTTCTACGAAATTCAGGTCTTTAACCAGTCTATCAGTGAGTTTGTGAGAGTGGATGTAGTAGAAGGAAATGTGACGAACTATCTGGATGGGCAGACCTTCTTGGATCAACCAGAGTTGTGTTATCGCGTCATCGCCTACGAGCGTGGGGGCAACCTTCAGCAGTCCATTTCCAGCTACGCTTGCCTCGGCATTAAGCCTGTATTATACGTGCCCGATGCCTTCACGCCCAATGGAGACGGTGTCAATGAAAACTTCCTCATCAAAGGGCAATACATCCAGCAGGTCGATCTCAAGATCTTCAACAGATGGGGGAAGCTCATGTATACAGCGGATCAACTCGCTCCAGGTTGGGACGGTAGAACCGACGGCAAGCCTGCCCCTCAGGGTGTGTATGCTTTGACCATCATCGCTACCGCAACCAATGGATTGAAAATCCGCCAAGAAAAAATGATCACATTGATTAGGTAACTGAGTATAGGTTGTATAGTAGTTCAGGCACATGGGAGATGATCCTGTGTGTCTGTTTTCTTTTCTAGACAAACACTTTCTTCCCTTCTCCTTGAGCAACGCGAAATCCCGCAAACGGGATCTGCTCTCTGCTCTCTGCTCCCACTTTTCACATTCTCCTATTATCTTTACGTCATGATTGCATTGATGACAGACTTCGGGCAAATGGATGCGTATCCAGGTATCATGAAAGGGGTGATCAAAAGCATTGATCCGCAGGCAGACATTGTTGACCTTACCCATAGTATTCCTCCACAAAATCTTGATGCTGCGCGCTTTGTGCTTTGGAATAGCTACAAATACTATCCAAAGGGAACTATTTTCGTTTGTGTGATTGATCCTGGAGTGGGAAGTGAGCGTGACGTACTAGTTGTCCAAACCCATGACTATGTTTTCATTGTGCCTGACAATGGCTTGCTGGATTATGTGCTAGCTGAGTTACCTGTCAAGTTGATCATGGCTGTGGAAAATCCTCGTTTGCAACTCAGTCAAATCAGTCATACTTTCCACGGAAAAGATATTTTTGCTCCGACGGCTGCCCACCTTTCGGCAGGATTTCTGATCACACAGGTGGGACCTGTTCGCTCGTATCGCATTCCTCTGTCGCCCTTTATTGAGCCTTTGGGGGGAGAGCAGCAGGTGCCAGGGAAAGTCATCCACATTGATCATTTTGGGAATTTGATCTCCAATCTCAAAGTATCGGAATTGCGCAAAGGCTATATCAATGTTGGAGATCAAAACATCCCACTTGGCGTAAGCTATCATTCTGTAGCAGATGGAGAGCTGGTAGGGATCAAAGGAAGTCATGGTTTACTCGAAATAGCTCAAAGGAACGGAAACGCTGCTCATGTCATTTCAGAAAAAGAATTTCAGCTATTTTTGGCTTAGCAAGCTTTGTATTTGGCTGCTAGATATTTCTATATTGTGTGTTGTTTTTACAGAACCTAGCATGCAAAAATATATTCGTACAGCTCAGCGAAAATTAACGGACCTCACACACACCCATTTTCATACGGTTCCGGCTGATCGAAAGATCGTGACCTTTACCTTTGATGATGTTCCCGCTTCTGCCTTTGAGCAGGCAGCGCCTATACTGGATCAGCATGGGATACAAGGAACGTTTTACATTGCCATGACCTTCATGGAGGGGCATGGTCCTGAGACGATGTATAATTTGGATCACTTGAAGGCTATTGATGCAAAGGGACACGAAATCGCGTCTCATACTTACGATCACTTTCATTTTTATCAAGCCAAAGATGCAGCCTACATTGCTCAAGATTTAGATAAAAATACAGCTGAGTTTGCACAACTAGGAATTGACCAAGACCTCCTGAATTTTTCCTATCCTTTTGGAGAGCAAACATCACTGGCCAAGAAAAATACCAGTAGTCGATTTCAGTCAAGTAGAGGGATCGACCGTGGCATCAATCAAGGAAAGACAGATTTTAATAACCTGAAAGCCATTCAGCTATACGAAGGTAGGTATCCAATTTCAAGCATTGAAGCCTTACTGGATGAATTTGATAAGGAAGGGGGATGGCTCATTTTTTATACCCATGATGTAGAGGAAAATTATTCCAAATATGGCTGCTCTCCCTCCTATTTTGAGCAGGCCGTGAAGCTGTGTGTGGATCGATCATTTGAAATAAAAACGGTTGCTGAAGTTGTAAAGGAGCTGGTGAAGTAGGTGATATAATGCAAAGCCAACTCTGCTGAATGAACTCATGTTATCTACGGGATATAGGGAATGGTTATTGGCTTTGATTTTTGAAATAAAAAATACTCTCATAATATGATAGTATGTGGTAAAATATACTGAAGAAGAAATAAAATTTGAATTTATAATTATTTCGTATTCAATTACTTAGATAAAGATATGAGGCTATGGTAGTTTGGGTTATTTGCTAAGTAGTTGAAAATTTCCCTACCTTTATACTGTATTCTTAAGTAAAGTATTAATATAAGTACAACATGAAACACTTAATTTCCTCCCTTATTTTGGGAGTCCTACTCTGTATGAGTAGCTTCGCACAAATCAACATCCAGAATGGCTTGATTGCCCATTATCCCCTCAACGGAAACGCAAATGACATTTCAGGAAATGGAAACAACGGAACCCCCAACGGTGTGACGTCTACCACTGACCGTAACGGAAATGTCAACAGTGCCTACAGCTTTGATGGTACAGATGATTTTATTTCGTTGCTCAACAATCAAAACTTCCAACCTCAACTTCCTGTATCGATTTCTGCTTGGATTCGACCTACAGCTACAGGAGACCTTGCACCTATTTTTACCAATGAAGACACAGAGAACCAGTACTTTGGGATAAATATGTTGCTTTCCAGTACCAACAGAACTGCGGGTGCATTCTATAGTGGAGGAACTCCTAGTCCTGCTAGGCGTCGTACAGGTGTAGGGAGCAGTACGATTGCGACCAATCAATGGAATCATGTAACTGTAGTGATTCGAGGTGCTGGAGATATGACATTGTATGTCAATGGAAAGCTAGAGTGTGAGACTTATTCTGGGACAGGCAGTGCTTTGCTATATCCTGGAACGAGTTCTGGAGGAGCCATAGGGCGTGCAGATGCCAATGCAGGCAACAATAACTCTGATTTTTTTGAGGGAGATTTGGATGAGATACGCTTCTATGATCGCGAACTGAACAAAGAAGAGGTAAGATTCTTGGCAGAAGCTCCTAGTAGCATCAATAATACAGATACGATTTGCGCAGGGGATACTACCATGTTGGATGGTGGGTTTGGAAATACATTTACATGGACTCCTGCCACAGGCTTATCTTGTACCACTTGCTCTAACCCCTTGGCATTTCCTACAGTGACGACTACATACACAGGAATATCTCAAGGAACGGACTCCTCTTGTAGCGATACAGTAGTGTGGACAGTCGTCGTCAGTGACACTTGTGATCCTTGTGCACCTGTCGACTGCAATGTGTCGTTTGATTTCAATGTCATCGCACAGAGACCCAATTATATTTTCCAACCTAGTCCTCAGCCTGTAGGCGTGGATGCCATCAGATGGGAGACAGGTGACGGTGCCGTCTATTGGAGAGCTCCTAATGAGCTACTTGTTCATGCATTCCCGCAGTCGGGTAACTATACGGTTTGTGCGACGGTATTTCGCTTCCCTGAAGACGGAGCTGTAGCATGTAGTCAAACACTTTGCAGGACCATCTTTGTAGAGTTTGCAGGCTCTAGGACGAGTACACAAGCAGCTCCTTGGGAGGTAAATCAAAACCTGGAGCAGAAAGAAATACAGATTAAAAAGCCATTTGGTATGGAGGGATCCACCCCAGTCAAGATATTTGATATTCAAGGGAGACTGATACGCCAAGTGAACATGGATTCAGAGGACCTAAAACTCTTCGTCGGTGGATGGGCCAAAGGTGTGTATCTGATCAAAATGGGTGAGGGTGAAAATACGTATTCTGAAAAGATCATCATCCGATAGGTAAATGAACGTAAAAAGTCTCGTGTGTGATTCATGGGATGATCTCATGCTCTCCGGATATTAGTAAGAAGAACGTAGAGAGGAAGTTGGAGCAGGATTTCTGCTTCAACTTCCTTGGTATTAAACAATAAGTAGAAAAGAAACGCATGCTCAACGATTGGAGGGACTTGTTAATATTGGAGGTGTTTGATCTTTGTAGATAGAATCTTCGTTTCTATATTTGATATGTTATCCATACCCATTTAACTCACATGGGTTAAAACAGATATATCATGAAACACAAAATTTTCCTAATGCTAGGTTGTTGCTTTTTGGTTATCCATCCACAAGCACAATCCACCCTCCAAACAGGCCTCGTAGCCTATTATCCATTAGATGGAGACATTCTAGACTACAGTGGCAATGACAATCATGGGACTTTCAACTCAGGTGCGGTTCCGACAGTGGATCGTATGGGGACTCCCGATGGCGCCTATCTCTTTGATGGTATCGATGACTACATCTTTGTGGTCAGCAACCAAAATTTTGAGCCACAAATGCCCGTAACCATTGCTGCATGGATTCTACCTACAGATCAATCTAACTTGCTACGTCCTATTTTCACCAATGATGATTCAGAAGACATCTATTATGGATTTTCTCTCCTGAAGTCAACCACAGACTTACTGGCTGCCAATTATTTTGATGGGGGACTTCCAGGACCTGCTGCGCGACGAACCAGGATAGGTACGACAGATTTAGTAAGCGCACAATGGTACCACGTGGCGGCTGTCATCAGGGACATCAATGATGTCACTTTATATGTAGATGGTAAGGAAGAATGTGGAAGCTTTTCGGGGACAGGAGGGGCACTGCAATATCCGTCTAAACCTACAGGTGGAACAATTGGAAGAGACGATGCCAACCTAGGCAGTGGAAATACTTCCTACTTTCAGGGAGCAATAGATGAGCTTCGCTTCTACGATCGAGCCCTTACTGAAGAAGAGATTAGACAACTGGCGGAAGCCCCGATGCAGACAAATACGATCACAATTTGTGCAAATGAGACCGCCATTTTGAATGCAGGTGGAAGTGGAGATTATACATGGTCTCCTGCTGTGGGGCTTAGTTGCACCAATTGTAACCTTCCGCTTGTCGATCCAGATGTCACGACGACCTATACAGCCATCCGTCAGGCTAACTCAGGAGGATGTCCCGACACAGTCACCTGGACGGTCAACGTGGATTCTTGCACACAATGCAAAACAGGCATTGACTTCGGGATTTTCCCCAATGGGAGTGATTACAGCTTTGTCCCTAGTGTCAGTGTAAATATCGATGTCAACACGATTCGATGGGACTTTGGAGATGGAAATAACCAACTCCTGCTTCCAAGTGTAGCGGCTACCCATACGTATACTAGTCCTGGTACGTATCAGGTATGTGCGATTGCCAATGTGGGAGATGGTGATGGGATTGATGCATGTAAAGATACCATTTGCAAGACGATCACAGTCACCGCGACGACTATTGGTGCACAGTCCAGCCTACATGTCAGCGTATATCCCAATCCTGTGCGTCATCACCTGGCCATTGAGCTGGAAGAATTCCAATTACAGGGCGCGCAGGTCCGAGTGACAGATATAAGAGGTAGACTCATTCATCAGTTTCAGCCCCTTCAGGCTGTCAGTACACTTTCTACCGATTCTTGGGCAGAGGGTATGTATGTGGTGATTGTAGAGTCTCAAGGCATGCGATCTCATTTCAAGGTTATGAAAGAGCAGTAGGTTACGTCTTTCTTTTTTATTTTGAAGTACCCCTGTGTTTGATTCACAGGCGTACTTCAATCCACTTTTTACTCCCTTTATAAAGTATCCAATTTCAAGCCTCTCATCACATAATTCGAGTTTGCTTTATGGCCAGTTACATTTTTTCTATGTAGAGATGTCGATTAATCGCGTCTCCACATAGAAAATCAATCCTATCTGAATTCATTCGTGATAATCGCTATTTAGGCTTTCGGATATCGCGCAAATCGACTAACTTTTGCTGCAAATCGTACGAATCAAATATATTTTTTATGGTAAGGCCTGATATCAAGAGAGGCACCGACCTGACAGATCAAGAACTCCAGGAACTCAATGACTTGGTCCATCACCTTCACCATGAGTTACCCGAAAATCATATCCAAATCAATCATGTCGAGAAGACCAATCCGCTCTTTTATCTTTATAAAGTAGAAGGAAGAATCGTAGCCTGTCAAGCTTACACACTCTTAAGAGTAGTTACGCCTTTTTCTCCTCACCCGCTCCCTGTCATTTATATCAACATATCTTACAAGTACGCTTGGGCCAATACGCATGTGAAAAACTTCGCCAAGGAAAGCAATCTCAGTTTCATCAAGCAAAACATAGGCAGGTTTTGGTACTTCAAAAAGTTCATCTTGACCTTTAATACGATAAATCCCAAACTTGTAGAAAGGGTATCAAGCATTTTTGATGTCTATTATCCTCATTATGCACATGAGGTGCCTCAGGAGGTGATAGCCTTTGCCAATCAGTTTTGCCAAGAGCATCTCCAAATGGCCAACATCGATTTTAACGCACACCTTGTTTCGGATAAAGATTCTGTCAACAATCCTGTTACAGAGGAAAACTGGCAGAAAATGTATCGATCTGCTAACCCAAAACGTAACCAGTTTTTCAAGGAATTAGGTATTTATACGGAAACACCTGGGCATAAAGTCTTGACAGGAAGTCATATGTTCTTCATTGGTGTCTACAGTTTCGGAGGATGGCTTAGGAAGATGTGGCAGTCTCAGATAAAGCGCTAAAATGAAAGTAAAAAAGAATATATGTAAGTAGTTGAATGTACTGATATTCAAAAATATAGGTATTTTCCTTACATATTATCCCCATGTTGAAAAAACTAATGCACCTACCCCTTTTTTGCCGAATGAAAAATCCTATCTTTGCGGCGATGTCAAAGTGGCATGTCTCTTTTTAGGGTAGGGATGCACTGATAATCTGTCTAGTACAGGAAAAGTAGGTCCGTATCCTTGCGTTGGACAAGATGCGTATACACCTTGTCATGTCAAACTGACAAACAGCTTAGGGTATTGCCATTATGACAGCATTTTCAAGGAAATTATGCCAAAATTTTCATTGGCACATTTTCTGATTCTGCGACCGTATAAACCGTGATAAAAGTTATAAACCTTTAAATCGCAACATAACTATGTCATTGAACATTCAACCTTTGGCTGACCGTGTGCTAGTAAAGCCTGCACCTGCGGAAGAGACAACCGCTTCAGGACTGATCATCCCTGACACAGCAAAGGAGAAGCCCCAGCGCGGCGAAGTTGTAGCTGTAGGCCCTGGAAAAAAAGATGAGCCTGTAACAGTCAAAGTAGGAGATAACGTCCTGTATGGTAAGTACTCAGGTACAGAGATTTCTTTGGAAGGAAACGATTATCTGATCATGCGTGAGTCTGATATTCTCGCTATTGTCTAATTCACTTACCCTAGCATAGGCCCCTTCTATGCGATTTTGGTTTTTCATTCATCAAACAAGAAACAAAACAAAGTCCATTACTCATGGCTAAAAACATCGAATTCAACGTAGACGCTAGAGATAAGCTGAAGCGTGGGGTAGATGCCCTCGCAAACGCCGTAAAGGTAACACTAGGCCCTAAGGGCCGCAACGTAGTCATCGACAAGAAGTTCGGTGCACCCAATATCACCAAGGACGGTGTAACTGTAGCCAAAGAAATTGAACTGGCTGATCCCATCGAAAATATGGGTGCTCAGATGGTGAAGGAAGTTGCTTCTAAGACAGCTGATATCGCTGGAGATGGTACGACTACTGCAACTGTACTCGCTCAGGCAATGGTACGTGAAGGACTGAAAAATGTAACAGCTGGTCGCAACCCTATGGAATTGAAGAAGGGAATCGATGAGGCTGTAAAAGTCGTGATCGAGCAACTTCGTTCTATGTCTAAAGAGATCTCTGGATCTAAGGACGTAGCGCAAGTAGCCACGATCTCTTCTAACAATGACGAGGAAATCGGGAAGTACATTGCGGATGCGATGGAAAAAGTAGGACGCGACGGTGTCATTACGGTAGAAGAAGCCAAGGGACTTGAAACTTACCTTGAGACAGTAGAAGGGATGCAGTTTGATCGCGGATACCTTTCTCCCTACTTCGTGACCAATCCCGACAACATGGTGACTGAGTTGGAGAACCCCTTCATCTTGTTGCACGACAAGAAAGTTTCTGCCATGAAGGATCTGCTTCCCGTATTGGAGCAGACGGTACAGACAGGTCGTCCTTTGTTGATCATCGCAGAAGATGTCGAAGGTGAGGCGCTTGCCACACTCGTTGTAAATAAAATCCGTGGTTCACTCAAAGTAGCTGCTGTAAAAGCGCCTGGATTTGGTGACCGTCGCAAGGCGATGCTTGAAGATATTGCCATCTTGACAGGTGGAACAGTCGTATCTGAAGAGCGTGGATACAAGCTGGAGAATACGACACTTGACATGCTGGGACAGGCAAACAAGGTAGTCATCGACAAAGACAACACGACAATTGTAGATGGTGCAGGTGATGCTGAGATGATTCAGGCTCGCGTAAACCAGATCAAAGCACAGATCGAAACCACTACTTCTGACTACGACCGCGAGAAATTGCAAGAGCGTCTCGCTAAGTTGAGCGGTGGGGTAGCTGTCATCTATGTAGGTGCAGCTACTGAAGTAGAGATGAAGGAGAAGAAAGATCGTGTAGACGATGCCCTTCACGCAACAAAGGCTGCGGTAGAAGAAGGAATCGTTCCTGGTGGGGGTGTCGCTTTGGTCCGTGCGATCAGCTCTATCGAGCCTGGACGTGGTGGAATCAACGACAAACTGCTCAAGGGTGATGTCGGTGTAGGTGTGGCCATCGTACGCCGCGCATTGGAGGAACCACTCCGCCAGATCGTATCTAACGCTGGATTGGAAGCAGGTGTCATCCTCAACGAAGTGCGTAACAACGAAGCCGTAGACTATGGATTCAATGCGCGCATCGAAGAGTACCAGAACTTCTTTGCTACTGGAATCATCGATCCTACCAAGGTATCTCGTTCGGCACTCGAAAATGCAGCTTCTATCGCATCTATGCTCTTGACTACTGAGGCGGTCATCACTGACGAGCCAGAAGAGTCAGGTCCTGACTTGGGTGCTGCTGCTGGAATGGGTGGAGGCATGCCTGGCATGATGTAATCCTTTCGGAAGACACGAAACTTAGTATATAAGCCTGCATTCGTCATGAGTGCAGGCTTTTTTTATGTCAATCATATGTGCTACACAGAGCCAAATTCATTTGCACGTTTGCTGAACTACCTGCATGTTAAGTCCGATATGTGAATCCCCTTATAGAATGATAGCTACGCTTAATTTGACAAAAACCGTATATGACTGCTAAATACAATCGCATAGGAAAGAACTACAATCAAACGCGCAAAGCAGACCCCTACTTAGCTTCTCGAATGAAGTACCATCTCCAACTTAAACCAGGGAAAAGATATTTGGATATCGGCTGCGGGACAGGGAACTATACTTCTGTATTGACTCAGTCTGGAGGACAATTTATCGGTGTAGATCCTTCAGCACGTATGCTTGAGATGGCAAAAGAAAAGGACTCCACAATAGACTGGCTTATTGGGACAGCCGAATCATTGGAGATGCCTGCTGAATCAGTGGATGGAATTCTGGCTAGCTTGACGCTCCACCATTGGGATAGCTTACCCAATGGATTTCGGCATTTATATGCTGCGCTGAAGACGGGAGGTAGAATGGTCATTTTTACTTCTACCCCCGATCAAATGGAAGGCTACTGGCTCAATCATTACTTCCCGCAAATGATGAAAGACTCGATCGTGCAAATGCCTTCCAAGGAAGAAGTGGTAAATGCCCTGGTAGGAGCAGATTTTCATATAGTTTCGGAAGAAATCTACGAAGTAAAACCCGATCTTCAGGATGGATTTTTGTATGTCGGGAAGCATGATCCTTCACGCTACCTTGATCCAAGTCTGCGTAACGGCATTTCTTCTTTTTCAGCACTGGCCCACCGAGAAGAAGTCAAAAACGGACTAACAAAGTTGCAGAATGACATTCAGTCAGGAGAAATTAAACAAGTCCAATCTGCTTTTATCCATGAGAAAGGAGATTATCTGTTTATCATCGCAGCAAAACCTTAAAGAGTTGATTTTCTGAGTTTTCATGGGAATAGGGGACGAAGCGAAGAAATTAAATGCAAACGTTTACCACATAATAGGATCTATTTTAGGATTCATTCGTACACATGGCGAGTAAACCCTATGCTTTATGAATATCCTGATCATTGGTGGTGGCAATATGGGCAGAACATTTGCCCGAGCCTTCGTGAATGCCCACGTAGTCTCTAGAGACCATCTATACATCCTCGAACGAAAGAAAGAAGAACGTATTCGCGACCTTTCCCGTCTAGATATTGCCCATATCGAGACGGATCTCTCCGCTGTCAAGCAGGCAGATCTGGTCATCTTGGCCGTCAAACCTCAGGACGCCCCCGCTTTATTTTCCCAAATTGAACCCTTTGTGGACCCTGGACAGGTGATGTTGAGTGTCATGGCAGGGATTACCATGGAGCAGATCAGGCAGGCACTGGGAAGTCCCAAGATCGTTCGGGCGATGCCTAATCTCCCTTCGCAGATCGGTGCGGGGATGACCGCATTTACAGCTACAGACGAAGTCTCTAGGTTAGAGATTGGCACCATCCAAAACTTACTGGCAACGACAGGGAAGACGTTGTATGTAGAGGAAGAGGAAAAAATTGATGCTGTCACGGCCATATCAGGATCGGGTCCTGCTTATGTGTACTTCTTCATGGATGCGCTGATACGTGCGGCGCGCGACATGGGCTTCAGTGAAGGGGATGCCAACCTGCTGGTCCAGCAGACTTTTTCAGGAGCTTTGAGCCTTTTCCGCCAAAACAGCCTGAGCTGTGAAGACTGGATACAGAAGGTAGCCTCGAAAGGAGGGACAACAGAAGCCGCACTCAAAGCATTTGTGGAAACCCAATTGACAGAAGCGATCTCTACGGGAGCCCAAGCAGCATTGACACGTGCGCAGGAACTCGGTTCGCAAAAGGATTAGCTACGCTTGCAGAAAAAAGTTTACTATAAGTAAAGCCTTTCTATTTTCGTCATGGAATATGGAAAAGGTCTTCACATAGGATCTTTTGTATTTCGCTTACATTCAAAAGATGAACCCTGAATATGAGATTGGTATTGAAATTCCTGATATGGATTGGTTTGATGAGTTGCATTGGCTCCATATGGGCACAAATAGACGACGCGGCGATACGCGAGAAAGTCTTAGAGCAACTGGAGAAGGATAGAGAGCAGAAAGCACGTGAGTTAGAAGACAAGATTGTCGTTTTAGATCTTGAAATTCAAAAAATCGACGAAGCATTAAAGCTGACGCAAAATACTGATGAGATCATTGAGAAACTTCGGGATCGTGTCAATAAATTGGAGGGGATACAAGCAGCAGAGCGGGAGAAAGAGCTCAATATCTACAGTAGCAACTATCAATCTGCGGTGATCAATTTGGTCTCCATGGAGCGAGAGTTACGTCCTCTGATCCTATTCAATAGTTCGCGAGACTTCTTTTCTTCCCTGACCTCTGTCGGCAATCCCATGCAGTATCCAGGGTATCAGAAGTGGTTCAAGGGGTTTACCTCTTATGTGGAGACCAACAAAAATGAGGATGCTACGCTACAGATTACCTCTAAGTTGTTGGAAACGGCGGGCGATTTTGCGCAAGGAGCACCGATTGCAGGACCCTTGAGTGAAGTATTATTTATCGGAATGGATAAATTTATTCAATCCATAGGCAAGAAAAAACGGGAGCTGAGAAAGCAGAGCATCATGATGTTTGAGCTTACGATGATCTTGAGTCAGTATACACACGATATCAATCTGGTCGAGACAGGCTGGAATAAGACGACAAAAGAATTGGAAGAACTACAACAACTTCAGGCAAATACGCTTCTGGACATCTTTCAATTTTTGGAAATCAAAAACGAGGACTTTCGAGAAATGTATCTGGAGGAAACCGATGCTTTGAAGCGTTTGGATTATCTAAATTCACTGAAACAAATGGTGGAAAAGAAAGTCAAGGAAGAAAAGAGACGAAATGATGAGGCTTGGAAGAATAAAATGTACTACGATATGCAGACCGTGCAGTCTTTGAAAATTCGTTTTGGCAACATCACCTTTGAGATCAAGGAAAACCTGAACAGATACGAAGAGATTCTTCGGAAATACCAGGAAAATGACCTCATTGGAGATCGCATTTTGATCTTAAAGGGCAAACAAGAAAATCTGTCTTCTGCCTTCAATGATGCGTTCAATCCTCAAAACTATATTACCGACGCTGTGCGTATGTATAAGCGAAATTAATTTCAGAGATCAGACTCTGAGACATCAGATATCAGACTTTTTGCCACATTCAAAGTCTGACTTCTGATATCTGTTATCTTCACGTCTCATACAATGGATATCCAACTCATACGAGGTGACATCACCCAAATCAAAGTCGACGCGATCGTCAATGCAGCCAATACCTCCCTTTTGGGAGGAGGTGGGGTAGATGGAGCAATACATCGGGCCGGAGGCCCCGCGATTCTCGACGAATGTCGGCAGATCCGCGCCCGACAGGGCGGCTGCAAGGTCGGCGAAGCCGTCATCACTACCGCAGGCAAACTGCCCGCACAAAAAGTGATTCACACGGTCGGTCCGCGATGGAACGGCGGCCACAGGGGCGAGCCCCCAAAGCTTCGCAACTGCTACCTCAATTCCTTGAAGCTTGCAGAAGCTAATGGGATTCGTTCTATCGCCTTCCCCAACATCAGTACAGGGATCTACGGCTATCCCAAGCTCGAAGCTGCGCAAGTAGCTATAGAGACTGTCAGCCAATACAAATCTTCCCTGATCCAAGAGGTCTTCTTTGTCTGCTTCGACGCAGAGAATCATGCCATTTACCATCGCGAACTCCAAATCCCTGGCCGCCCATGAACGCGCTCTATTATGAAACTTTCCAGGGACCGATATCCTATCGAGAGGTTCCCTCCCCAGATCCTAACGCAACGGGTGTCATCATCAAAGTCAAGGCTACAGGATTATGCTTGAGCGACTGGCATGGATGGATGGGGCATGACAAAGACATCTTGTTACCCCATGTGCCTGGACATGAACTGGCAGGGGTTGTAGTCGAAACTGGGAAGGAAGTCAGGAAATTCCATAAGGGAGATCGGGTGACGGTACCCTTTGTGGGAGGATGCGGGCGCTGTAGCACATGCCTGAGTGGGAATCATCAGGTCTGTCCCGATCAGTTTCAACCTGGATTTACGGCTTGGGGTTCTTTTGCGGAGTATGTCGCCATCGACTATGCGGATACGAACCTGGTGAAGCTACCAGAAGAGATCGACTATGTGACGGCAGCTAGTTTAGGCTGTCGCTTTGCGACTTCTTTTCGAGGCGTCGTAGACCAGGGAAGGGTGCGTGGGGGAGAATGGGTTGTCGTTTTTGGCTGTGGCGGGGTAGGACTTTCTGCCATCATGATTGCACACGGCCTAGGAGCACAAGTACTCGCCGTAGATATAGCGGATGAAAAATTGGCTTTTGCCCAATCTTTGGGTGCACATGCGGTCCTAAATTCTCAAACTGTAGAAGATGTGCCAGAAGCGATATGTGAGATGATAGGAGGCGGTGCACACCTAACCGTAGACGCGATCGGAAACCAATCGGTTGTTCAGACGGCCTTACTTTCCCTTGGCAGAAGAGGGAGGCATGTCCAAATTGGTATTCTTCCCCCTGAGAAAGCCTTGGCACCCATCCCAATGGATAGAGTGATTGCCTATGAGCTGGAACTATATGGTTCTCATGGGATGCAGGCATTTCGCTACCACGAGATGCTCCAAATGATCCTGTCTGGTAGACTTAGCCCTCAACAACTCGTCACAGAAACTGTCTCCCTTGAAAGCGCAGCTCAACTGCTCCCCAAGATGCACAAGGCTCAACAAGCAGGTGTGCGGGTGATCACCATTTGAGAAAGAATCGGCTAAGCGAAATGTTGCTTTTTTACAAGCCCTCACCTTTTTATTCTTCCTAAAATGAAGTAACTTCTAACCCAAGAATTGATGAAAGAAGGATACACGTGTAGTATCTTGTTTATATGCAGCACTTTCTATTTGTCCTATCTTTACGCATTTAAGTAGTAGAACAGATGGAATAAGGGGGGGGTAGAAGTAACATACTCTCATTGACAGTATGTTAAACCTCTGCTCTCGACTCTCGAAGTCTTTCGTCCAATGACTTATCATTAGAATTATCAGCCATGGTATTTTTAGCCTTAATACTTAGCTTTCTACCGACCGTTTTCCTTGCATTTGCGATTGTCGTGCCGATCTCTCTTTATTTACGAGCACGTGGGGACGAACAAATGGTGGATACCAGCCAGCAAGTCATTGACTTTTTGACACGGGCTGTCAGATGGGTGGGGACTTTCTTCTTGCTACCAGCAGTGCTTATTTTTTCGCTCTACCTTTTTGGGTACCTATCGGAGGACTCAGAAATCATCCGTGCTTGGAGAGAGTATAACTGGCTTTATCATAGTCGAGGCATCGCAGCAGGTTCTACTATGGCAGGTTTCATCATCTTTGTGAAAGTGGCCAATATTTCCTTTCCTGCGATCTTTTCTCAATTGTTCTACTTCATACGGTTTCGCGAAAGCAGCTCCTTCCTGAAGTTTTATGCAGGGATGATCCTCACTTTTGGTCTCCTCAATCGATTCCTTGTAAATATCGTACGCGAGTTTGCCTGTTTTTGCTCTTCGAAGTGGATGCCTCTAGGGCAGGAGATTGCCGAAGGTGTTTTCTTTATCCAGGATGCACTCTTTATCGCAGGTTGTTCAATCCTCGTAGGACTTATGATCTTGTTTTGGGTACAAAAGATTCGATTTTCAGGGAGAAGGAAGTAAGAGCGTATGGTTCCTTAGTATAAAGGTATCATTTTTCTATGGGGCGACATTTGCTGTTCACCCTTGGGAGTACATCCCGTTTAGTAGCTACTTCCACGATGGGATTTTCGTAGCAGGATTCATTACTTTTGTAGGGTTTTCGTTTAGCCTCTTACAAAATCGAAATGAAGCCTGATTCTTCTCACTCCGCCATTCCTCATCTCAAAGGTATTATCCTGAATATTCCACAAGGGTATTCTGAAGTTCAGTATCAAGGGAAGACGTACAGTTTGACACGTTCTGACTTTAATAAGGGGAAAAGCCTGAAGGTATTTGCGGAGGAATTGGGCGGAACCGACTTTATCAGCTTCAATTTTTATCTCACTCAAGAGAAAGACTATCTAAAACCCTGTGAGATGCCCGATCAGAAAGTCATTGATTTTCTGATCGGACATTCTCGTCGCTAAGTGCCTCCATTATATTCGTAACCTTCCTCCTGTCTTTCATTATGCGAATAAATAGCACGAATGAAACTCTTGATGATCCTTTTTGCTTTGGGTTGTATGTCGGTAGTAGGAAGGGAATTGTTGATTCCTCCGCCGCAACAGACGATCCTATTCGAAATGTCTAATAACTGTGAAGAGCTTCAACCTGATACACTCGATACATTGTCGCACATACAAGCCTATCGAGCGTTGAAGCAAAGAATGAAGACCTATCGCTCACAAGGTTTCCCTAAGATAACACAACAACAGTTTATGTATCATGCCTTGGTGGACAGCATCTTCCCCTATTGGTACGGGACTTCTTGGGATTTTAATGGAATTACGGAAACACCACGTAAAGGGAAAATTGCTTGTGGATATTTTGTCAGTACGACCTTGAGAGATCTGGGCATTCCTCTGAATCGCTATCGACTCGCACAAAAAGCCTCCTCTCATATCATCAAAGACCTCTGCGATCCTTCCCAGATTCAGACTTTTCGTAGTAGAAATACCCTTTACAAATATCTACATGATCTACCGCAGAACGGCTTATTTGTCGTAGGACTAAGCCAGCACGTAGGGTTTATCCTGAAGAATGAAGAAGGGATATTCTTTATTCATGCCAACTATGCAGGAGAGCAATTGACAGTTAGAGAAGCATTTCGGGAGAGTGCAGCGCTTCAGCATTCTCAGGTATTTGTACTGGGAAATCTGCTAGAAAGCAAGAAATTCTTGGATAGCTGGAAATGAACATGCATAATCTCGAGTGATCCTGCTGTTTGCTGACATTTTCCCATAAAAAAAGGAGACCCCCAAACAGGAGCCTCCCATCAAAAAATCGAGTGATGATTATTCTTTTACAAATTTCGTCGTGAATAACTGTCCACGCTCATCCTGAATCACCAACTGGTAGATCCCTGCCGCTACCTGTCCTACCTGTAGACGTTCATCTACGCGATTGGCTTGAACATTAAGTCCTTGAGAAAGGACTACTTTCCCTGAGACATCGATGATGCGAATTTGTAGGCTCTGCGCACGGACTTCCTTCATGCGGATATTGAGGATGTCACGTGTCGGAGAAGGATACACACTCAACTCGGCTACATTGATCGATCCGATATTGAGTAAGGTGCCACGTGTGAGGACTACGCTGTCTGTCGCACCGACTGTGCATACGGCACCATCCAAAGAAGATGCGCGGTGATACAATGTCACGCTGTCTCCCACATTCAATCCTGCCCCTGAAAGTAGGGCATCTACAGTGGCAAAGTCTGTCGTGAAACTAGAGTCTGTACCTGTATTGGTAAATACAAGTGGTGCTGCAAAATCCGTAGTAGCCGCCAACTCCCAAGTGTAGATTACTTTGTTGCCATCGGCATCTTCTGATCGTGACCATGTCGCTGTGAAAGCAGTAGCAGAATCTCCTTCAATCGTCAGACGTGTACCTGAAGGAGGTGCAGTAATACCTGGCGCAGGAGCAGGGAACTCATTGGTTTCTAGAAGAATCTGTCCTCTCAGCTCACCACTCGGATTGTCTACAGAGTGGATGTTGACATACAAGCTATCTGAGCTGATGCGTCCTGACAAAGTATCAGAGATGGTAAAGGTATTGGAATCAGCTGTGAAAGCACCTCCCCTTAGATCGTTGTCCAAAGCAGTAGTCAAAAATAACTCGATTCCGCCATTCATACCTGCTGCGCCTAGGTGGATGTGTGCTCCTCCTGCGACATTTGGATCAAAATCACTGTCTAGGTCACTGAAAGCACCACTCAATACCAACTCGCCATTGGTCCACTCTCCTTTGAGTCCTCCAAGTCCTGAAGAAATAACGGGTGTCGCCTCGTTTTTCCCTGCAAGAGAAGTTGTGAAGTAGGCCTGTGCAGGTGGGAGGATCTGCCCTCTTAGCTCACCTGATGGGCTACCTTTTGTGTGGATGTTGATGTATAGCCCGCGGCTGAGCAGCGTGTCTGTCGCACCAGCCGAGAAATCATTTTGGTTGGCAGAAGGGAAGAAGTTTCCGCTCAAGCTGTCACTCGCCAATGAAGGTGTAAGGAAGAAGGCAATGCCACCGTTTTGTCCTGCCAGTCCATAGTGGATATGAGAGCCACCTGCGATGTTAGGATCAAAGGGTGTCGCCAGATCATTGATAGAACCCGAAGCCAATACAGATCCATTTCTCCACTCTAACGCGATATTTCCAAAGCCTGTGGAGTTGACAGGAGGTACTTCAGAAGCACCTGAAAGCGGAGCAAAGAAGTAGTTCTGACCTTCTCCTAGTAGCTGTCCTCTCAATTCTCCTGAAGGAATGTCATCTGTGTGAATATTCGTGTAAAGCCCACGCTGACGAAGGGTGTCTGTGATGCCAGGGTTCGTAGCAAAGGTATTAGAATCTGCACGGAAGAAGCCTGTGTCTTGCGCAGCATTGAGTTCTGTACTCAAAAGATAGCGAATACCCCCATTTTGTCCTGCTGAACCAGAGTGAAGGTGTGCACCACCAGCAATCGCTTCGTTGAATCCACTGTTCAAGCCCTGAAACGAACCTGTATACACCAATTCATCTCCACGTACCTCAAAGTAGCCTGCGCCATTGGCTGTCGTAAATACAGGATCTACTTCTTGGGTTCCCGATAGTAGCTGATAAAGGAAGAAGTTCCCTTCAGGAACAACCTGTCCACGTAGTTCGCCTGAAGGAACATTGGTAGAATGAATGTTGACGTAGAGTTCTCTTCCCGCAATGAGCCCTTCAATAGCAGGAGTCGTCAAAAATGTATTGGCGTCTGTGGCAAAAATACCACTAGAGTCCCCTGAGGAAAGTACAGGTGTCAACGCAACCTCTACCCCTCCGTTTTGCCCTGCATATCCTCTATGAAGGTGGGCGCCAATATTCGTATTGAACGGACTTCCCAGACCTGCAAACGATCCTGAAACTTGCAGGATGTTATCCCCATTATCATCAGAGTCCCAAGCGGCAATCACCTGACCTTGTCCTGCACTCAGCACACTGGGCACTTCCTGCGCTCCTCCCAAGAAGGAACGGAAAACAGCTTTAGGTTGAGATACGATCTGTCCTCTGAGTTCTCCTGCACGGAAAGCTTGTGAGTGGATGTTTACGTACAACTCTTGGTTGCGAAGCTGGGTGATTTGCGTAGCAGTGAGGACGAAGACGTTACTATCTGCTAGGAAGACCCCGCCCAAACTGTCGCTGTCAAGTTCGCTGTTGAGTACGAGTTCGATTCCGCCATTTTGTCCAGCATATCCTAAGTGAATATGTGCCCCCCCCACGATATCGGTCGCTAGAGGACCCGCGAGATTGGAGAAGGAGCCACTCACTCTTAAGGTATCTCCAATCAAGTCAAGTACGACGGCTCCACGTGCGTCGCTCATGACGTTATGCACTTCGTTACTACCATAGAGATTAGCCGAGAAAAGGAAGTCTATGTCGATTCGATTGGTGTCTCCCTCTTGAATTTGCCCTCTCAACTCGCCCGAACCAAAGTTCAGCGTGTGGAGGTTGACATAAAACCCACGATCATTGAAGGTTTCAATTTGTGCAGCAGTAAGTTGAAATTCCTCATCTACTGATCCTCCAAGAAAGTCACTGTCCAACTGCGGAGTCAAGATCAACTCTATTCCTCCGTTTTGACCTGCTAGTCCATTGTGGACGTGAAGTCCTCCTGCAATAGAGGTGTCAACGGGTGAACTCAAGTTTTCGAAGTCCCCAAAGACTTCCATAGTAGAGTCAGAAAGATTTAGGACAAAGACCAGCAAGCCTTCTCCGTTCGTGAGGCGTGGTTGGGTTTCTTGTGCGCCCCTGAGTTTGGCAGCATAAGCTATTTCTTGGGCATGTATGTATTGCCCCATCCCCATGAGGAGTAGGAGAGTCAACGCCCATTTTGTAAAGTTGTTCATTTAAAAAGTGTTAAGGTTATGAGTAAAGGTTAAATTTCTTGTAGATAGTAATCCTGACATATACGTAGTGAAAAGTATAACTGGATGTTAGGAATTGGTTTTGGCTATAATAAATTCCAGATAAGTTATACATGCAGGTA
>JBCBFT010000001.1:0-36937 GCA_038527485.1 Bacteroidota bacterium | reverse complement strand
GTAGATCTACTATCCAATTGGAGCCTAGGTGTAGAGACGTCGATTTATCGCGTCTCTACAGAGAAAATGAATCCTATCTGAATTCATTCCTGATCATCACAATTGAATACAAGCACAAGAAGGAAAAATGTCCTCATTTTTTAATCCCCCAAAAGGGGGATTTTGCAAGATTAGAATAATTATATATATAAATATATAAATGATATTTAGATGGATTAAGGTAGAATCAAAATATTTATATCCATGGATGAAAATTTTATAGATGTTTGAACATAGAAAATAGTGCCAGATAATGCTCCATTAACAATAATATTGAAAAATCCCCCTTTTAGAGGAGTATACCGATATAAAAAACCCCTTATATGAGGATTGTCCTTACTCAAGAATCCTTGCACCTTGCATTCGAATTAGGGGAATTCAAACGAATCATCATTTTTTGACAAATGCAGGCTCGGTGTCTATGACACACTGAGGACATACATTTCATGCTTCTTTTTAACATAAGATCTTCTCAGGAGGCCATTCTGAAGGAGCAGGAGATGTTTTGTGCACTTGTTATTATTAGTAATCTTTTATTAACACTTATATGTTTAATCGAAACTATTCGCTTAGTTTGCTGCTCCTTTCAGCGATGATGCTTTGGGGGGTGTATGTATCTGCCCAGGTTCGTATCCTAAGTTTGGATACAGGAACAGAGACTGTGATTTTGAAGAACTTTGGAGGAAGTCCTGTAGACCTTTCCACTTACAACTTCTGTTTGGGTCCTGGTAATTATAACCAACTCAACAATTATACGAACATCACAGGAAGCCTTTATCTTACCCCCAATTCAACTGTCACTTTTGATTTGACTTCTAGCGGAGGCAATGTACAGGCCTTGCCAGATACAAATGGGGGCTTGGCGTTGTTTATCAACCCTGTATTTGGTTCTAACTCCCCCAATGATCTCGGAGACTATGTGCAGTGGGGGGCAGCCCATCAGCCTCGTGTGGACCAAGCTGTTCTCGCTTGTCGATGGGACAATGCCAATAACTTTGTGACGGGAGCTGCTCCATTCAACTATACAGGAAATGCCACAGATTTTGGTTCTACTTTTTGGGTGGGTACGACTCCTGCCAATATCCGTATCCTACGCATCGATCCCACCAATGAAACAGTCACACTGAAAAACTTTGGAGGGACTGCAGAGGATGTCTCAGGCTACAACTTTTGTTTAGGACCTGGGAACTATAACCAGCTCAGCAACTACACCTATATAACGGGTAGCTTGAACCTTAGCCCCAATGCAACTGTAATCATTGACCTGACTTCTAGCACGGGCAACGTAGCCGCTTTACCTGATGCCAATGGAGCCTTGGCCTTATTTATCAATCCCGTTTTTGGATCAAGTTCGCCAGCGGATCTGGGAGATTACGTACAATGGGGTGCCGCCAATCAGCCGCGCGTGGGACAAGCCGTAACTGCAGGTAGATGGGACAATGTATACAACTTCGTAAGTGGGGCAGCGCCCTATTATTTTGTTGGAGGCGGGGCAGATGTAGGGGCTTCTTTTTGGAATGCGACAACTCCTGCGCGCGTGCGCATCGTGAACATTGACACGCAAAATGAAACGGTTACCTTAAAGAATTTTGGTGGATCAGCTGAGGACCTCTCAGCCTATAATTTTTGCTTGGGTCCAGGTCAATACAATCAACTAAACGCCTATACCAACATTACAGGTAGCTTGAATTTGGCTCCTAATGGAGTAGCCATGTTTGACTTGACTTCTGGATCTGGCAATGTCCAAGCACTTCCTGATGCCAATGGTGGTTTGGCCCTCTTTATCAATCCCGTATTTGGTTCCAACTCAGCCAACGATATCGCAGACTATGTGCAGTGGGGAGCCGCCAATCAGCCCCGCGTGGGACAGGCCGTGAATGCAGGTCGCTGGGATGATGTGAATAACTTTGTCTCTGGAAATTCTCCCTTTGCTTATAATGGAGATGCAGACGATATAGGTGCAAGTTTTTGGTCGGGTTCTGTAGCGCCTGCTGCTATAAGATTCGTCGAAGTCAACACGCTTACGGAGACAATCACGTTGAAAAACTTCGGCGGTACAACCGAAGACCTCTCGACATATAATTTCTGCTTGGGTCCTGGCCAGTACAATCAATTGAATAACTACACCAACATTACAGGTAGCTTGAATTTGGCTCCTGGTGATGAGGCGACGTTTGACTTGACCTCAGGATCAGGCAATATTCAAGCCCTGCCCGATGCCAATGGTGGTTTGACACTCTTCATTAATCCCGTATTTGGTTCTAATGCAGCTACTGACATTGCGGATTACATACAGTGGGGTGCCGCCAATCAGCCACGTGTGGGACAATCGGTAAATGCTGGAAGATGGACCAGTGCAATTGATTTTGTCCAAGGACAGGCACCATTTGTATTTGTCGGGGGACAAAGCGACCTAGGATCTTCCAGATGGATAGACAATACAGCCATTCGTATGTCGCGTATCATCCCTGAGGGCGATACCATTGTGATCAAAAACTTCGATACTGTAGATCGAAATATTGGCAATTACTTCTTCTGTACGCAGGCTGGGGTTTATCCTCAGGTAGGAAATCCTGCGGAAGTGGAGATCGTAGCTGGAGATTTAGATCTGGCGCCAGGAGAAGAGGTGACGATTCGTGTGTTGACTGTTGGAGGGGTACTAGATGTAGGATCAATCTTCTTATTCTCTACCAATGTGTTGGGCTTCAACAATCAGAATGCTGCTGTAACAAGAGACTTTGCCCAGTGGGGGGTAGGTAATGGATTTAGAGTAGGCAATGCAGTTGCTATCGGTCGTTGGGATGATGCCGCTGCATTCATAGATGGACAGTCACCTTTTGATTATATAGGCGGAGCTGAAGATGTGGGATCGATATTCTGGATCGCTACGCCTGCTACAGGTATAGGAGCTCCGACGAATCTCGGAATCTTGTACGACACACAATTTCTCCCTGTGCTGAGCTGGACAGATAATGCGAATAATGAAGATGGCTTTACCGTAGAGCGTAAGGTTGGCAGTGGCGCGTTTGAACAAGTCGCAACACTGGGGACAGATGCGACAAGCTTCACAGATACCACCACAGCTTTCGGGGTCGATGTCACCTATCGTGTGCAAGCATTCAATGTGTCGGATATATCTAGCTTCTCTAACGAAGCCACTTTTCAACAGCCAGGCATTATTCAGGATTTAGATTTGAACTTCGTTTGCTTTGATCCTGCTACCCAGAAACTCAACTGGGAGGTGACGAACCCAAATAGCATTTCGATTTTTTACATCTATGCTACTTGGAATGACAATCCGCGCCAGCAAGATACGCTATTTGCCCCTCCAGGAGTTTCGAGTTTTACGACTCAGGCAGCTCCACTGGATACGAGTCTTTCGTTTGATGGGAATACTACAGGCATTTACTGGATCGACCAAACGCTTACTCCTGGTTTCCCTAAAGATGAGTTTGGAGATGATGAGTTGATTGACCTATCACAGACTTGTGCTGGACGTCCTGTGGCTCATGCTTCACCTCAAGCACCTAAAGGTATTTTGGATGGGACATTGGGAACCATCATCCAAGTTGTGACAAGCGTAAATGAATTGGAAGTCAGGCAGCGTATTCAGTTGATGCCCAACCCTACCACAGGATGGGTGACGCTTCAATCTGTAGATGGTGTAGGCGCAGTAGAGATGAATGTGCGAACTGTTACTGGACAGTTGGTTTTGCGTCAGTCGATCAATCTGAGTCAGTCTCAGCAGGTGGATCTTTCGACCCTGGCGCGTGGCATCTACACGGTAGAGCTACGCAGCGCACAGCTATTTGAGGTTATCAAGATTGTCAAACAATAAGTTGACCGTGGTGTATTTCCTGAAAGTTGAGAGGAATGAGGGGAGAATGTAGGTAGGGCTTAACTTTTCAGGAGGATGGGGGTACAATGTCTGACGGGCATTGTACCTTTTATTTTTAGGACTTAATCGACTAGACTGGGGGAAGTATTGGGAAATTAGGATAAAGAAATCTACTTATACTCCTTTAACCTTACGTAGAATAAAGCTCCTTTTATCTGAATTTTTTCCAAAAAAAAGCTAAAATATTACATAAATCGAAATAATAGAAGGACCATGCGCCATTCATAGTTAATTGCCTATGTATTCAAAATCATCCACCATTTATTCGTTGGAATAGTCTCATGATGTTACCCATACACGCATACAACCCTAGTTTGAAGTGTAGTCGTGATATCCTTATCAAAAAGCTTTCGCATCAGCTCCGTCCGCATCTTGCCAATCTCAAGAGCTTAACTACGATGGTCAAGGAAGGTGAACCCACTGATTTAGTTTTCGACCATTTTCAGGTTTCTCTAGAGAAACTGGATGAGTCTATCATTGACGTTTTGGACTATATGTGGAAGATGGAAGAGTTCGAAATTCAAAAAGAGCTTAGTAAGCAGGAACAAGTGAGAGCACTCAGGTCTTAGGTGGGAGGTAGACAAATAAAATAGGGTTATGTCGCATACGCTTTGAGCATGGGACTAAACTCCACATGCTATATGACACTGTCCCTTCAGGACAACAAATAAGCTTTTGAACCCTGAAAGGGTGGTAGAATCTAGGCTAGTGGTTTCAACCCTAGACTACTTCCAAAAGAGATCGTGTAGTGTAAAGATTTCCCTTAACAGCTATGCATAGAACTGGCCTCCTTCAGTTTGTAACTGAAGCTAAATATATGCTCCAGATACAATCTGGAGGAGACGGTGTTCCACTTTTTTACTTGTGAAAGTACTTAAGAAACATGCTCAACAACCTCATGAGTTGCTGAGCATGTTTCATACGTTTTCCAGATACTTTAAGAAACTTGCTGGCCCTCCGCCTTCTTGACAGCTGCGTCGTACACGCGCTTCATACCATCTTCTAGACTCAGTTTGGGCTTCCACCCCAGAGAATGAAAGACATAGTCCATATTGGCATGGCGCGCATGCACGCCTACAGGTTTGTCCAGCAGTTGCTTGATGGGGGGGGCATAGCCAGCAAACTGAGTAAAGACGTTGATGATTTCCAGGAAGGAAGTGATTTTGCCTGAGCCAATGTTCATGGCCGTTCCGTCCTTGATATTTTCCAAGGCGAACATGATGGCATCCACGCAGTCCTGAATGTGTACGAAGTCACGACCTTGTTTGCCCGTCCCCCATACCTCAAATGGCGTCTCTTTCTTTGCGGCACGCATAGCAATGGCGGGAATAGGGTAGGAGAGATCCTGATCTTCGCCGTAGCCCGAAAACGGACGTACACAGGCTACGTGGAGGTTGTAATGCTCGGCCGCAATGCGCGCCAGATATTCTCCCGTCAGTTTAGACCAACCATAGGTCATGTCGGGCTGTCCTAGTTTTCCCCCTTCAAAGTCTATATCACTTTCTTTAAGGGCCACATAATCGCCTTCCCCTTGGAGGTCCACAGGATATGCTGCGCTCGAAGAAGGAAAAAGCACGCGCGAAGGCATGTGACGAACGGCCCAGTAGAAAAACTCTGCGTCGATAGAAAGATCTAGTGCTACCATCATAGGATCACCGTCTATTTTGGCACGGCCACCGACGATAGCAGCAAAGTGAAAGACATCGGCAAATTTCTCAAAGTCCGTAAGTCCCAGCGAATCCTTGAGCCAGTTTTCTTCTTCTAGCATATGGCGAAGGAAATAGCGAAAATCACCATTCCAAAAGATGAACTCCTCATTCTCCCCCCAAAACTCGGCTTTTCCTACGGTACGTTTGGGACTTCCTCCTAAAAAGACACCTCCTTCAGGCATGGGCCACTCAGCAGGAGGCATTCCTACGGAGCAGTCATCTACTACGATGATCCGATCTTGAGTCGTGCGAAGGAGGTGCTTGGCTACATTGCGGCCTACAAAGCCACAACCTCCAGAAATCAAATGATATTTCATAGTGCTTGAAATCGAATGTGAAAGATGCGAGAGCAAAAGTCGTGAAGGTTCCAGTTATACGATCCTGTAGTAGTGCAAAAGTAGGAACCTCACGGACCCAAGTCCCATGAACTGTATGAATTATTTTAGTCTGCAAAGAAGGGAAAAAACAACCTTCCTTTCAATAAACCCCTGTTCTGAAAGTGTAATATTTTCATTGCTTGGTCTTAGCCTCATGTTCAAGGCGGAATATTTCTAAATGGCAAGAGCCACCCTCCCAGGTAGCTCTATATTTTTATAAGGTATACTTAGCTTCAACCAGGAACTTTTTCAGCAAAGGTTTCTCCATTTTCCAGCCTTTCTTTGATGGTATACTGGTTTTTGTAGGGAGAATTGCGGCCAATCAATTCGGCCAACAATCCTGTACTAAAGAGTAAAATGCCTGAAATGAACATCACACTGCCAAAAGCAATGGCAGGGAGTCTATTGCCCAACTCTCCATCTAGAATCTTGACTGCGGCCAAATAGAGAAGGTCAGCAGCTCCGATGAGGGTAAAAACCATGCCCCAAGCTCCAAAAAAGTGCATGGGTTTCTTTAGATACTTTTGGACTACGACAATAGAGATGAGGTCCAGGAACCCGTTGATGAATCTGTTGAGTCCAAATTTAGATTTACCATATTGGCGCGCACGGTGTTCGACTTCCTTTTCTCCTATGTTATCAAATCCTGCCCACTTGGCGAGTAGCGGCACGTACCGGTGCATCTCTCCGTATACTTCGATGGCTTTGACTACATCCTTTCGATAGGACTTGAGTCCGCAATTGAAGTCGTTGAGTTTGATGCCTGAAACGACGCGCGTGATGTAATTAAAGAACTTAGATGGAATCGTTTTAGAGATGGGATCATAGCGCTTCTTCTTCCATCCCGATATAAGGTCATACCCTTCTTCTACAATCAGGCGATAAAGTTCTGGTATCTCATCGGGACTATCCTGAAGGTCTGCATCCATGGTGATGATCACCTCGCCTTCTGCTGTTTCAAACCCCTTTTGAAGAGCTGCCGACTTGCCGTAGTTGCGCTGAAACCGAATGCCTCTTACAGCAGGATAATCCTGCGCCAGCGCCTCGATCACAGACCAGGATTTGTCTCGGCTCCCATCATCCACAAACACTACCTCATAGGTAAACTGGTTTTCCATCATGACCTTGTGAATCCATTCTATGAGTGGGGGAAGGGATTCATCTTCATTGTATAATGGAATAACAACCGAAATATTCATAACTAAAGTTGCCTATAATCATTTTCGAATAGAGCCAAATTTACGAAAAAAAGCGGTTAAGTCAGGGAAATGCATCTACACCTTTATCTCATTCCAGTTAGCCTTCTTTCTTTCTACAACTGAAAGGTAAAAAAGATCATATATGGAACTTGCTTCAGGTACTTACGGATGGGAAATATAGACAAACAAAAACCTCTGCTTCGTGCAAAAGCAGAGGTCTCATAAAAAGAATATTATTCCTATTATTCTCCAGCAGGGAGTAGGCTGATCGCAGCGCCTCCACCAGGGGCGAGTGTCAATTTGATCGTACTTTCACTTGTGAGATCGCCCTGAAGAGAAACTTCATAATCGTCAGGATTGGTTTCATAATGGGCATTATCGCCATCGCCATAAATCTTTGCATTGTAGGTTTTGCCAGGCTCTAGGAAATCTAATTTGACCTCTACATCGCGTCCTGTTTCGTCCGTAATGGCTCCGACAAACCACTTGTCTGTTCCGCGCTCATTTCTTGCGATGACGACGTAATCTCCAGGCTCTCCGTCTAGCGCCTTCGTAGTCTCCCAGTTGACGCCCACCTCTTGAATAAATTCCAAGAAAGGATGATTGCCGATATGCTCTGGCAAGTCACAGATCATCTGAATGGGGCTATTGATCACTACGTAGAGTGCAATTTCATGTCCGATGGTCGTATGGAGATCGTTGAGCTTTCTTCCATGGCCTTTTCCGAAGGCTTCCAGCTTTCTCAAGAAGGCTCCTGGCGTATAATCTAGCGGTCCTCCAAGCAACCTTGTAAAGGCTACTGTTGGTAAATGACTGGTTTTGTTTCCTCCATCATTGGCCCAAGCATTGAACTCCTGTCCACGGACTCCTTCTCTAGCGATCGCATTGGGATAGGTACGGCGTATGCCTGTAGCCTTG
Source organism: Bacteroidota bacterium (assembly GCA_038527485.1). Taxonomy (GTDB): domain Bacteria; phylum Bacteroidota; class Bacteroidia; order J057; family J057; genus JALEFZ01. The sequence goes on along the minus strand of JBCBFT010000001.1, from coordinate 28,797 downwards.
ATGGGCTCGTGCGCGTTGATGGCTACTTGATATTTGGCTCCGTCTTTCAATACCCGACGGTAGTGGTTGACCATATATTGCCCGTGGTGATATTCTCCCTCAGGCTGTATCGGACCTACATAACCCGTCTTGACTGAGTGAATACCCAATTCCTGCATCATACGGAAGGCAGAATCTCGCATTTTGTCATAGGTCTGCGTAGCAGCTGAAGTCTCATGGTGCATGATGATTCCTACTCCTTTTTCCTTGCCATATCGAACGACTTCCTTCAAATCATAGTCAGGATAAGGTGTGACAAAATCAAACACGCCTTCACGATCGGGGAAGCCGATCCAACGCTCCCATCCTGTATTCCATCCTTCGACGAGGATTGCTCCGAATCCTTTCTCTGCACAGTAGTCGATGAGTGCTTTGGCGCGCTCCGTGGTAGCTCCATGCTGCCCGCCTTCGTATTTCCAGGTATTGAGTCCTAGGTGCATTTCCCACCAAATCCCCATATATTTTGTAGGCTCAAACCATGACATGTCTTCAATGACACTGGGTTCGTTGAGGTTGACGATCATGTTGGACTCGATCAGGTCTCCTGCACGATCTGCGATTTGGATGGTCCGCCAAGGAGTCTGAAAAGGAAGGGCACGCTTGACGCTCCATCCGTAGCGACGAGAAGCGACGAGATCACTGGTGAACAGCAAGTTGGCTGTATCTACCTTTGCGGTCATCCCCGCATAGTCTGTGAGGTTGGCTTCATGGATAGAAAGATAGACGCCATCTGCTGTTTTCATCGTAAAGGGGGTATTGACCGCATGCTCAGGAGTAAATCCTGCGGTGTTGTCACCCTTTTTACCTGTAGTATCGATCTCAGAGATCTTTGTGTCATAATACTGTAGCTCATAGCAATCCCAATCCGCAGGATGCCACCATGTACGATGGTCGCCTGTCATCTGAAACTGTGTGAGCTCGTCCATGATGATGAGCGTGTCTAGCCCTGCTTGTGTTGGGAAATCATATCGAAATCCAATGCCATCATCATAGGCTTTGAAAATGATATTGAGCATTCGATTGGGGGCTGCTGTTTCCTTGAGAGAGACGGTCATCTGCTTGTAGTTGTTGATGACCTCGCGCTGCTCACCCCATGGCATTTCCCAGGTTTCGGAGAATTGACTGACGTTTACTGTTTGGATTTCCATCCCCTTTCCAAGGGCAGGCATGTCTCGAAGATCGAAGCCAAGTGTGGAGGTATCGACCACGGTTTTTCCCTTGAACGAAACGGCGTAAGCGGGTTGTCCTTCTGCTGTGAGAAGGAAATCGATTTTGATTTGCTCATTGGGGGAAGTGAGGCTCGTAGGAGGTACTGCTCCTCCTTGATTGCAGCTCCAAAACCCGCAAACCAATAGCGTTAAGAGTAGTAGTTTGATATGTCGCATAGAAGTTTGTGTAGCTTAGTTACTTTGTAACCTTTATTCTCTTCATCTACTACAGTCGCCTTCAGCGTCCCTAGCGTTGAACCTCAGGATGGAATTTCAGCCCAATCCCGAGCTTATAACCTCGGGACCCCGACCACCAAATTCCAAGTCCAACGCCGCCACAAGTGATTGGTGACTGAACTCGAAAATTACATGATAGAATTTAGGTTACAGTATGCTTAAACGTAAGAGTAAAGAATGGGAGAATAAGGTCTTATATCTACTCTTATCACTTCCTCTCTTCCATCTCTCTAAGGATAAATCAAATACTTTTTTCTCAATTCCCGAAATATTTCGGTCTCTACTTGCCAAGATTCGTAAATTTCTTCAACTAAAACGTTTTCGGAAATCTGCTGTTGGAAATCTTTGTTACCTGGCCACTTGTGAAAGCCCTTTTGGAAGAAGGTTTTTCCGGGAAACTGTGCCTGATGTCTGTCATAAAATATGCGGAAAAGCTGGAGGGTATTTTTGAATAGTTGGACCCCATTTGTTTCTCTTTCAAAGATCATCCCTTCGCAAAGCTTATCCTGATGCTTGGGATACTTGGACTTTCCGACGAGAGATTTTGGGGTAAATGAAATAGGGGTTGCTTGAATATTTCCATCTGCAAATAGACTAGCAGCGATTGTGTCCACACTCATTGAATCAAGCCAAGGAGCCCCCACGATTGTAAACGCACTATCTGTCCCACGTCCTACACTCACAGGCGTAGGCTCAAACCAGACCAGCATTGGATACATGTAAGCTGCTTGTACGCTTCCGAGATTGGGAGAGGGCGCTACCCAGGGGAGTTGGGTCTCTGCCCAGCGCATCTCATGTGTGTAGCCCTCGCAAGGAATAATGGTGAGATCTACTTTTGCTTCCTTTTCCAACCAGCCTTCGCCATTCACCATTTGCGCATATTCACCTATACTCATGCCATGAACGACGGGGATGGGATGCATTCCTACGAATGATTCGCTTCCCTTTTGCAAGACTGGGCCGTCCACATACCATCCATTGGGGTTGGGGCGATCCAGTACCATGACGGAGATTCCTGCTTCAGCACAGGCTTCCATGACATAGGAAAGCGTAGAAATGTAAGTATAGAGTCGGACGCCCACATCCTGTATGTCGAAGATCACAAGATCAATCCCTGCAAGTTGGGCCTGACTCGGCTTTTTATTTTTGCCATAGAGCGAAATGATCGGCAGTCGGGTACGCTGATCCTGGCCACTTTTTACCGTCTCTCCCGCATCTGCTGTGCCACGAAATCCATGCTCAGGTGCAAAGACTTTCTGGACATCAAACGCTCGGCTTAGCAGACTGTCAACGAGGTGGGTTCCATTAGGGAAACGCGTAGTTTGATTGGCAACAATGGCGAGTTTCTTACCTGCCAATTGATCTTCGAAATCAGAGAGCAGGACTTCTGCTCCAATCCTAACGGGAGGACTTTGGGAAGGAATAAGCGTTTGAACAGGTGAAGTTTTCTCGTTTGTTAGGGAGTCTACCTCTTGGTTTTGAGCGTTTTGAGTTTCATTGGTACAAGAGAAAAAACAGAAAAAAAGGAAGGGAATAGAGAAAAATTGGAGAAATCGAGCCATTTTGATCAAGTTTGCGTTAAAGTTAAAGAACAGAACACATACAAAAGCTATTGGTGACCATATTCTTCGTATATAGTTTTTGATTTCTGCTTTCCAAAAGCCGCTGTAGATGAATTTTCCTATCTTTTTTGCACGTAGAATCGTTTTTCAATCCAAGCGCAAGACTTCCTCGCTCGTTGTAGGACTAGCGGTTCTCAGCATTGCCCTAGCTTTAGCGACGATGGAGATTTCTCTTTCCTTGGTTCAGGGTTTTGAGACAGAGATTCAGAAAAAAGTCATTGGTTTTGGTTCGCACATACAGATTGGACAGATCTATCGGTACAACGATACGGTAGTGACCCCTCTTTTTACCACTGAACCTGCGCTGGATTCTATTCGTGCTTTGGATTATGTGTCATCTGTTTCGGGCTTTGTTTTCAAGGAAGGGCTGCTCAAGTCCAGAGATGGTTCAGAAGGTGTTCAACTTAAAGGTGTCTCTCGCAGTTACGACTGGAAGTTTTTTTCTTCTGTCCTGCAAGAGGGAGAAATCCCCAATTATGATACTGAAAAATCCTCTAATGAAGTCCTCATCTCGGCGAGTCAGGCACGAAAGCTGAAACTGAAAATCGGGGATGTGGCCAGGGTATGGTTCTTCTCTGGGAAGATCCCTCGCAAAGCCGTCAAGGTAGTCGGGATTTATGAGACGGGCATGGAAGAGTTTGACGACCTGATTGTGATCTGCGATATGCGGGTCCTACAAAGGATCTGGGACTGGGAGGGCACACAAGTGACGGGTTTTGAGGTCAATTTGGACTTGGACAAGCTAGAACGATATTGTACATGGGAACGTCTGCCACAATTTCCTTACTACTTTAGGGTTTGTGAGGAGAAAATTGATGTGGCAGTAGCAGAAATCAACTATATCATTCCTTTTAACTTCGATTCTACCCCCATCACAGAGATCTTCCCTGAGATATTTGATTGGCTCAAGTTTCAGCATCAAAATGTATGGGCCATTTTGATCCTCATGATCATTGTAGGGGTAATCGATATGACGACGGTGATCCTTATTTTGACGATCGAGCGTACGCGAACCATTGGCATCCTCAAGGCGATGGGCTTGCCTAATCGATCGGTTCAGGTGGTTTTCATCTGGAATGCCTTCTTCCTCATCTTGCTAGGCATCATCATCGGAAATTTTTTGGGCTTAGGGATACTCTGGACACAGGATACATTTCATTGGCTGACCTTGAACCAGGAAGACTATTTCATCAAGACAGCCCCTGTAGCCTGGGTTTGGGGACGATTTTTATTGGTAAACATAGGAACAGTGATTGTGTGCACCGTCTTTATGTTTATTCCTACCTTGGTCATCAGTCGTATTACACCGATCAAAGCGATTCGATTCTCCTGACAATCGCTAATTTGCTACGATGAATGCCATTTACATATGGGAGAGTAAAGATCTGTCAGCTAAAAGAGAAAATGTGGTTACTTTTTTGAATGAGGGAATTGGCTACTAGAGGATACAATCAAGCTGATTCTCGCAACATCCAGTAAGGACTAGTATTTCTTCGGCCCGTATATTCCTCAAATCAGAAGCCCTGGATAAGGTTGCTTTTTATTTGATCATTAACGGATATGCTAAAGCATCCGCAGGGATCTGATTGGGCTGATATACAGCTGAATGTCGCCTGTAAGACTTGGATCCAGTTTCTCACGCGAAATATATTTTCCTAGACTATTCAAACAGGAAAACCCCTCTTTCTACTAGTATTTGTGCTTCTTTTTAATTAATATACTTTCTAGCATATATACTCTTATATGTGAGGAAAGTTAATCATATGGAAAGAACCCCTCAAAAAGGACTTAGGGGCTTAGTCGAAAACTGGCAGAGCGACTTGATTGCGGCGATCAGTGTGGCATTGATTGCCTTGCCGCTTTCTTTGGGAATTGCACTTGCGGCAGGTGCGCCTCCGATGGCAGGAATCATCTCTGCCGTAGTAGGAGGTGTCGTGACGACGCTGTATCGTGGAGGACACATAGCAGTCAATGGACCAGCCAAAGGTGTCATCGCTGTCATCCTAGGAGGTATTGCCATCATGGATGATGGGACAGGGCAAGCCTTTTATTACGTGCTCGCTGCTGTGGTTTGTGCAGGTGCGATTCAAGTTATTTTAGGATTGCTGAAACTGGGGCGTTTTGCCGACATGATCCATTCATCCGTTATTCATGGGCTACTTGCAGCCATTGGATTGATCATATTTGCGAAGCAGATACACGTAGCGCTGGGAACCCACTCAGATAAGTATAATATCGTAGGGAATCTGGTGGATGCGGTCATTTTGTTGCCGCAAGCCAATCCATTTGTGGTGGTGATTTCGCTCGTGGGATTATTGCTCCTGATATTCCATTCTAGGATCAGCTATAAGTTATTCCATCTCCTGCCTACTCCGATGTGGGTGATCGCGCTCTCGATTCCTTTTGCCTATCTCTTCGACTTTTTTCAGGCTCATGAAATCCCCTTTTTGGGCAAAAACTTCGAAGTTGGCCCTGAACTATTGCTTCATATTCCTGACAATATCTTGGATTCTATCGCTTATCCTAATTTCAGCAAGATTGATACGATTGAATTCTGGACGACGGTCGTCTCTATTTTGCTGATTACCAGCATTGAATCCTTGGCCATCGCAAAGGCCATTGACAAAATCGATCCCTACAAACGAAAGACAGACCTTAATAAGGACCTCACAGGAATTGGACTGAGTACGATGGTCGCAGGATTTTTGGGAGGACTCCCGATTATTGCTGTCATCATCCGTAGCACCGTCAATGTTCAAAACGGAGCCAAAACCAAATGGTCCAATATGTACCAAGGGTTGATTCTCTTGCTTTTTATTGTGGTGATGAGCCCTATTTTGCAGCAAGTACCCTTATGTGCCTTTGCCATTCTCCTGGTGTACACGGGCTTCAAACTGGCTTCTCCCAAAGTATTTAAACAGGTGTATAGTCATGGGATTGAGCAGTTGATCTTCTTTGTCAGCACCATGATCCTTACCCTCTACACCAATTTGCTGATTGGCTTGTTTGGAGGCTTGGCCATTGCCCTCTTGGGGCATCTATTACTGACAAAAGTTTCGCCACCCCGCTTTTTTAACCTGATCTTCAATGGAGGCTCCAATATGGTCCTGAAACCCGATGGCAGCTATATGCTCAAGTTGAGGGGGATCGTAAATTTCCTGAGTATCCTAAGACTCAACGGTTTCCTAGAGCAGATACCCGCAGGTTCCAAAGTAAGTATAGACCTCTCTGAGACACGTTTGGTGGGATCTACCATTCTCGAGTTGCTCTACGACTTCCAGAAGATGCATCAGAATACAGAAGGGACAGTTGAGATCAGAGGCTTGGAAAGGCACATCTCTTCAACCAATCACAAGTTGGCTACCAAGATCAAGATTGATGCTGTAGAACCCTTTACTAAGCGTCAGCGCATGCTCAAGGAGATGGCCGAAAGCTATGGCTGGAATTTCCAGGTAGAACCCGTCGAGGATCTCGAATACTTTCAATCTTTTTATTTCTTCAAGACGCGTCCCATCGAAGCGGAGTACAATTGCATCTCTGATCAGGATCAGGATATGCATCTAGAGTTATTGGATGTCACCTTTGAAGAGGGGGCTTTCATGCTACCCGATGAGTACGATACGACCATTGGTTTGCTCAAATTGCCATTCTCCATCCCTAAGTTCACGATTGAGAAAAAGATTTTGCTGGAGAGGGTCCTGCCTTTTTCGGAGCACAAAGACATCGATTACACGCTCTATCCCCATTTTCCCAAAAACTACATCGTGAAGGTAGAGGATATACAGTCAATGGATGACTTTTTGACGGAAAAACTGAAGGTACTCATTGAGATTAGTGGACTTCATCATTTTGAAAGCAATGGAGAAGCGATTTTGATCTTCAGCAACAGTTTTAAGCTGGCCCAGATTCAGGACTACGCGAAAATGATCCAGTTTGCAGAAAACTTTAAAGCCATATTAAAGGAGGCTGAGGAGATGGAAGCAAATGAAGGCTTGGGATATCAGACGGAGATTTAACTTGTCGAGTCAGGACCTAGGTAGAATTACCTGAATCTATACGTAAGAATACATCTTCTTCTATAGGAAATTTTGTTTTGATAAGAGATTTCATTTATTAGGAATGTATGGCTTTTTAAAATAAAAGATCATGCATTTCATCTTTATGGAACTCCAACCTAAATTCCTATGAAAGTTTCTTCCCTCCTTATATTACTCATCAGTATGGGTATACTGATCGCCTGTGGTCCGCAAGATCCTGAGCCACCTGTAGATACTCAAGAAGATACCCAATCTGCTCCCAGTACAGAAGCCACCACCCAGTTTTTTCATGCTTGGATGGCTGACGTCGTCAATGATCTTTCCTCCGATGAGTTTGAAAAACCAGCCAAAAATTGGTTGACAGATACTGCAACCAAGCGCATCAACTGGGCTTTAGGAGACACAGCTATCTCTAACATCACAGGTAAAGATAGCTTGGTTTGGGGACCTGCACTGTTTCTTACAGAGGAAAGCGGAGCACCTAATCCCTACACAGTCGAGAATATGATGTATTGCACTCAGCTCAAGGGGACCAATCACTACTCGATAGGCATCGCAGGGACAAATGAGATTTCGTATGATGACTGGCTCAAAGAAGATTTTAATGTGAACTGGTCGCCAGAATCCATTACAGGAGGAAAAATCTCAAAGGGTTCACGTTTGGGACTAGAAAATCTGGAAAGTTTACAAGATCGGGGTTCCAGTAAGACGTTGCTCGAGTTTTTGGGAAGTGTATTGGCAGGTAAAAGTGATGCACGGGTTTCTGTTGCAGGGCATAGCTTGGGAGGTGCCTTGACCCAGGTCTACTCTAATTATCTTCGCGCCAACTTGGATTCTAGCATCCAAGTCGATGCCTGGGTATATGCAGGCCCTACAGCGGGAGATGCTACCTTTGCAGATGGATTGGTCAGCAAGCTAGGAGCTGATAACTACCATGCGTACAACAATCGCTTGGATGTGATCCCACATGTCTGGCAGGAAGACAGCGTGAAGAAGATTTGCACGATCTATCGAAATAAGAAGTTCTGTGATAAGAATCTGCTGGGAGAACCTATCATCAATATGGTGACCCAGTATCTGGTAGATATTTCTACAGCAACCAGCGATAGGTACAAGATCCCAGGAAATCCTAAAACTTTTGAGGTGGACATCGTCAATTCACCCGCCGTCTGTGAAAAAGCCGCTAAAGATTTAGAAGAGGCATGGGATAATGGTCTTGAAGGGGCTACTGATCCCTTTGTCGGGAAATGTGGCATTGATAAGGCAGGCCAAAAGGCACATACCTTCGCCATGGCTTATTTCTTGGCTGAAGTAGGAGAGCAGCATACGACAGCGTACACCGATTACTTTTTCCCAAATCCCGCCATGAAAGCTGCCGTGAGTGAGTACGCCAATCCTCATATATCTGGTACACAGTTTTACAGCAACGTGGACGAGGAGCTAATAATTCTAACGGCGTTTTTAGCTGAGGTTGCTGGAAGCTTCAACAGCAGCAATCCGCCCAAGTGCGCCTGTGAATAAGCCCCTGTTTGGAACAATGAACATCTAGCTAAAAAGCAGAGATTTCAGGTTCTGAAAGCGCAAAATTTTCGCAGATTTGAGGTTTCTGACAGGATCTAAAAGATACACGAGATTTTTTCATGCCAGATGGGATCTTTTTTGATCCTCTCTGGTATTTCTATTTCCGATATGTTGGTTAACTTTCCCTATTAACCCATACTACGACTACACATATGCCTAAATGTTTTCTGTTCCTGCTCCTTTTAAATGCCCAGTTTCTCTTAGCGCAAATAGATCCTGCCAATATCACAATCGTACGTGACACTTTTGGGACTCCACACGTCTTTGCGCCGACAGACGCAGAGGTGGCTTATGGTTTTGCCTGGGTATCTGCTGAAGACGACTTCAAGACCATGCAAGCGCAGTTGCTGCCCATAAAAGGGCTCAACGGACTTGTCAATGGCAAGCAAGGAGCGATATTTGATGTGGCGGTGCATTTACTCGATCCGCATACAGTCGTGGAGACCTCCTACGAGGCAGAGGTACCCGCAGATTTTAAAAAAGTGCTGAATGGATACGTGGAGGGAGTAAATGCTTACGCAGCTTCCCACCCCAAGGAGGTATTGCACAAGAAACTCTTTCCGATCGGTCCCAAAGATATTTTGAAAGCCTATGTCGTTGGACTCGCCTTGCTTTCGGGAGCCGATCGTGATTTGGTGATGGTGCTAAATGAAAGGGTAGAGAAAACCGAAGAGATGCGCGAAAGGGGTTCCAATGCTTTTGCCATTTCTTCCCAAAAAACGACGGATGGTAAAACCTATCTCGCCATCAATTCTCATCAGCCCTTGGAGGGATTGAACTCGTGGTATGAGGCACATTTGGTCAGTGAAGAAGGCTGGAACATCCTTGGCGCGAGCTTTATCGGTGGCCTGAGCATTTTCGGTGGGGTAAATGAGTACCTCGGTTGGGCACATACAGTGAATTATCCCGACCTGACGGATATCTATCGTTTGGAGATGCACCCTGAAGAGGAAGATATGTACCGTTTGGATGGACAATGGTTGAAACTAGAGTCCTACGATGTCAAGGCACGCATCAAACTGCTAGGATTGCTGCCCGTAGGTGCCAAGCAGAAATTTTTTCGCTCCAAATTCGGCGTGACAATCAAGACAAGCGAAGGCGTTTTTGCCTTCAAGACTAGCGCCGCGACGACCCTCAAGGCTGCGGAGCAATGGTACCGAATGAACAAAGCCACCAATTTGACGGAGTTTCAGGCTGCATTGGATTTGCAAGGGATTGTGAGTACCAATATTGTGTATGCAGACGGGGAGGACAATATTTTTTATATCTCCAATGGGCATTTCCCCAAACGAAATCCTGCCTATGATTGGGAGGGCATTTTGCCAGGAGATACTTCTGCTACGCTTTGGGGGGACTTTTATCCTACAGACAGTTGTGCGCAGGTGCTCAATCCTCCCTCGGGCTATGTATTCAACTGCAACCATACGCCTTTCCTGTCCTCAGGTCCTGGGGATGATCCCGATCTTGCGAAAGTACCTGCTACCATGGGCTATCAGCGTCCAGGTGATTTGACCAACCGTGCTGTTCGCTTTGATGAGCTGATTCGAAGCTACGAGAAGCTGTCTTGGGAGGATTTCTTGACAATCAAATATGATCAGGCCTACAGTAAGCCCCTCAAGGCATATCCCAAGTTGGAGGCGATCTTTCACCTAGACCCCAATCAATATCCAGAGGTAGCGTCTAGCTTGAACTTGATTCAAAAGTGGGATCGTGTCACAAATGTCGAAAGTGAGGCGGCTACGATCTTTGTTTTGTCATTTATACGCATATGGAGTGTCCTTGGCAGTTCACAGGCTTTTCAGGAAGGGGACGACTTGTCACCGACGATCATGGTCGAAGCCATTCAATGGACGGAGGAATACTTGATGAAACACTTTGGGCGAAAGACTGTGCCCTGGGGGGAGGTGCAGCAGTTGAGCAGGGGAGAGAAAAGCCTGCCTTTTGGAGGTTCTTTTGATGTCTTGGCTGCTGTGAGTAGTCGCAGGCAAAAAAATGGAAAGCTCAAGCCTGTAGCAGGTGAGTCCTATATTTCTTTGGTTAGGTTTGGGCCTGAAGGACCTGAGATTGAGACCATCAATCCCTATGGTGCTTCTGCAAGACCTGAAAGTCCTCATTATACCGACCAAATGGAGTTGTTTACCCAACAGAAGCGCAGGAAGATGACGCTGGATAAGGCTCAAGTAATGAAAGAGGCTGTGCGTACCTATCATCCTGAATAGTGTTTGGCTTTCTTTCAAATGAGAGAAGAGTTCAATTACAGATTAGATCGAAAGAATCATTTGCCATAGCGTTTATTGCCCAAAGGAAAAAAGTCATGCCCCACACACTTCAAAATGAGTTCCTTGCAATTTCTCTAGATCTCCCTGACGAGGGATACCATTTTTCTCGCTTTGACTGGACAGGGAAAATTACACATGTACGGTTTAAAGGAATCCCTATGACCGTTTCCGAGAAACAAAATGAACCCCGCGAGGAACTTTTCGGGAAAGGCTTGTACAATGAATTTGGGATAGAGGCCCCTGTAGGATTTGATGAGGTAGAAGTAGGGGAGTGGTTTCATAAGATTGGTGTAGGCTTGTTGAAGAAAGACAGTAGTGTTTATGCTTTCCATCATCCTTATGAGACTAGGCCAGCAAGCTTTGAGTTTCAGGGAAATGATCAGCACATGAAAATTGTCTGCACCTCTGAGGTGTCCAATGGCTATGCGTACATTCTGAATAAGGAAATCAAGCTAGAGGGTTCTTCCTTGGCCATATCTTACGAATTGAAAAATACAGGGGAGAAAGCTATTCAGACGGATGAGTATGTACACAATTTTTTTGGAATAGGGGGAGAATGGATGGGAAAGGACGATGAATTATCCTTTCCTTTTGAGTTGAAGGCAGAAGGATTTGGGGCAAATGTAAACCCAGAGCAGAAAGTAGAAATAGGGGATAACGACATTCGGTTTAATGGAACACCCTCCGAGCCTTTTTTCTTCAGCAATCTCACGGGAGGAGAAAAGAGAACAGCTTTATGGACTTTGACAAACCTCAAACATGGCATCACGATACAAGAGTCCACAGATTTCCCTACAGACAAAATCAATCTTTGGGGTACCCAGCACGTGATCAGCCCAGAGCTATTTTTCAAGATCCATCTTAAGGCTGGGGAGACGGTCGTTTGGTCGCGGAGGTATGATTTTAGCTAGACGTAGAGCCACCGCTACAGCGTGGCTCATCCATAACCTATATTATAATGAAGAAACATGCCCTACACAGCCAAAAACTGTATAGGGCACGGTAAGTAAATTATGTCCATTCGGTCTAGGGCTAGCTGGCTAGCTCAACGCGAATCTGCTCGATGACACCATCACGACCGAAGATATGAGCGGAAGTCGCAGCGTCCAGGGTCGATCCTTCTATCGTCTTCACATTTCCTTCCATATGGATATGGAGCTTGTTTTGAGAAGACTGCTGATAGATGACAGGAACCTGGCCATAGGTGAAACCCATTTCGCCAGCTGCCAAGGACAATTCTTGTTGATTTCCTTTCACGTCGAAGAATTCGAAAGTATCAGATGCTTTCAGAAACTCATCTGGGTGGATGAAGGTGGGAGCAAAGCTGATCTTCCCCTCCTTTACACTTACCCCTAGCTCTGCCCATCTGTTGAGGACGTCTTCCTTCACCTGTCCTGTCATACCTGGTTGCTGGGCGCCTTTGTGTGCAGGTGTATGCGAGTAGGGATCAGTAGGGAAGGCACCGTATAGGTCTGGATTTTTATTGATTCCAATTCCCGCACGGATTTCATAATACTGATCGACTAGTTTGGATCTCACTTCAAGCGAAGCCTCAGGATAGGCATAAAGTACTTCCTGGGTCGCTACTAGGAGCTTCGATACCATGTGCCAATAGATGCTGCCCAATCCTTCGTACCCGAAGAAGGTTCCTGAGCGACCTGTGAAGGCCTTGTGGTTAAACATCTGCTCAAATACGTCTAGATAAGCATCGCATTCCTTTGCGACCATTTCCTCATATCCTTCTCCACTCAATGTCTCTAAGGCTGCTTTAACATCATCCGCATTGTGGAAATGACCCGCAAAGTGGAAGTTTCCTTTTACATCCTGGCTGAGCATCGTAGCATTACCAGCAGCGAGTAGTGCTTGTGCCAGCGGAGAGTTTTGGATGAATTCTGATGGGATTTGATTCTTCTTGAGGAAGCGTGGCAAATCGCGATTGGGATACAACAAATAACTGTATTGATCCTCTCGGTAGACGGGACTGGACTTTAGCGCATGCAGGAGATCGACCGACTCTTGGGCGTCTAGCAAGCCTGCGGACAGGACAGCTACCTGACCTTCTAACATCTCATAGAGATAAGAAATCTGCATCTCTGTATCTGTACAAGTCACAAGGTTGTAGGAATGATACAAACCATCTTCGCGCTTGTTGATGCGAATAGAGTGATCGACAAACTGCTGGGCAGTTGCAAAAAACTGCTGCATCGCCTCAATCGAGATGCTACTTTTTTGTCCATTGAAGCCTTGGTAGGCCTCCGTACGATAGGCCTCACCGAACATACCCAGCGCATCTACCATTTCCTTGCGTTCTACATCTGTGAATGTGCGCTCCGTTTTATCTACATGCTGCGCAAAGACTTCGGCAATTCCTGTGAAGAATTCCTGTACAGGTGCATTGAACTCAAAAGAAACTACTCCCAGGTCTGCGAAAAGCCCCTGGCAGAAGTGGATATACCTTCTGATATAGTACAGGGTCACCATAGAAACTCCATTCCCTACCAATGCATTGTTGGCATCATTCCACTCAGGACGCTGTGTATTCAGCCAAATCCCTGCTTCAGGGATGAAGTTGGAGAGCTTGGTCAGAAGCGTCAGGAGTAACTTTTCTGTCAGTGTTGCTTTGACTAGCTCATCACCTGCTCCGTAGACCAGTTTTCCGTCTGCCCCTGCATGTTTGCATCGTGCGTCGATACGCGCAGCTTCCTCCTCATCAAAATCAATCGTATCCTGCGGGTCCTTCAGAATGTCGGCGTAGGACTTGATGCGATAAGGAACGTTGGCGTATACGTAGTGAGGGGCTTGGAGGAGGGCACTTAAGGCCTCCTTATCATGGGCAGTAGACACCTCTAGCAACTTCAAGAGATAAATGATCTGGTGGTCGCCCCAGTATCCGATGAAAGACCATGGATCGTCTGGCTCGATTACTTCCCAGTCGATGCCATCACGCGTGATGCGATAGGGATTGTATCCGTCGATGGTGGAGGCATTGACGAATTTGGTGATCATGGAGTTGATATAGCCAGGGAAAGAAAGCGAAAGGGCCTCCCAGTTTTGGAAGATGTCTCGCCAGTTTCCTTGATAGTAGCGGCTTTTGCTTCCGTCGTCTTTGCGAATCTCGATAGAGAATTGGTTCCATGGGCGACTCGGGTCGCCATGTCTGCGACTAAAGGAGATCGGCAAGTACTCATAAGAGATTCGAATCAGATCAGCATCGCCTGTAGCCTCTGCTTTGGCGATGAGTTCTTGATAAGAAATAGCCTCAGGTAGACCTTCAAAAAAGGCTATAGATTCTGTTAGAGCTTTGGGGCAGATCGTGCGTACGTAGTCTAACAGGTCTGCTTTCTCTACTTCGTATTGGTCCTCGAAGATGCCGCCACGCATGATGTTGAACAGGACGTTGGAGTAGTGACGTCCTGCGCTGAGGGGGTAGCCTGTCTTTTGGAGCCCATCGGCCATCCCTACAAGGTAGCGTAACGCAAGGGTACTAGCTGCTAGATCTGCTTTGAGATCTGTGAGGAGTTGGTCGCTGCTACTGAGTTGGTCGATCAGTCGGATTACTTCCGCGTGGTCTTGCTCAATCTCGCTGACGAGGTACCATTCTTGCGTTTCTCCTTGGGTAAGATTCAAGTGGCTCTCTATGAAGTAGCTGCCAGGTTCTGCCCGCATGTCGATCTCCGTCGTGAGGGCTTGTCCCAGGCGGAACTGATCGAGTTGGCGGCTCGAGAGCAGATAGTTATCGGGCGTGATGCCTGCGGACCATACAGTCGTGGCTTGTAGCGCTTCGCTCGGCTCTGCTTTATCGACGATCATCGCGCTGAGCATGTACATACCCAATCCTGATTCAGGATGGAGTTCATTCTTCTTGTAGGCGTGGCTCAAGTTGGATCGTGTCTCTTGCACGATGGAGCTGATGCCATAGGGAATGAGGTTTTGCAGCCCGTCTAGTACACGTACCTGTGCTTCGCCTTCGCGGAGATTGATCAGTTGTGCGTGTTTGACGAAGCCATATTTTTCGGAAAACTGCCAGCTGTAGCGAAAGGTCAGCCCCAGTTGTTCATTGATTTCTTCAAAGATGAGGATGTTCCCCGTCTGGTTTTTGTAGAGGTTACGTGTCAGGGGATAGAGCGATTGGTAGGCCTTGGAGAAGGGTTCCCACAGATAGTGTTTTCCTTCCTGTTCTACGATCATCAGCGTCTTGCTCCCTGTGAGTTCAGCACTTTCGGACAGCTTGTCGTCGGTGTAGTAGGGAAAGAGCGAGTGGCTCTGGTTCTTACGGCCTGCGGTGAGGCCACCTGTACTAGAGATAAACAACCAGTGATCAGAGGGGCTTACGAGCGAGATAAAAAAGGGCCGCATCGCATCGTAGTTCGATATTTTATAAAACGACTGGCCTTCAAGGACAAGGTACCCCCCTTCTACAGGCTTGGGGTTTTGGTGAATCGGTGTTGCACCCAGAACAAACGTTGATCCCATAAATCTCAATATCAAGCGTGTGTAGATAAAAATTCTTACAAATGGTCATCACAATTTCCTTCACCTGCGCTTCGCGCGCAAACTAGGATAAAAAATATAGAATCAACAATATTTTAGTAGGAATTGGTGAATGAGGGGCGAGTATGTAAACTTAGGCAGTTCACTTATTCACTGAAGCTGCGCGTGAGAAAGTGAATATAGTTGTGCTTCAACATAAGTTGTGAATATTGATAATTATCCATGTGGATGAGTTGAAACTTTTAACCTATATTGAATCTGCAACTATAAAGAATAATAAGTGAGATACTTCCCCCTTATTTCTCTACTCTTCTTGCTCATTTTTTGCCTATTAACCTCTCAAGGAAAACTAGAGATTCATACAAAAGATTCTCGACAAGGGATCCATACATTTATCCCAAGTGAAGTTAAAGTTTATCGAGGGAAGGAGTTGATTGAGGTTTTGCCATTATCAGTTACGAATCCTCAAATCATTGAAAATATATCTCCTGGTAAATATAGGTTGACATACACATCAATATTTAAGCAAGAAAAAGCTGAATCTGTTTTAATTTTTCCATTCTTTACTCAAAAGGTGATACTTCATCCTGGTAAGCTTAATCACAAAGAAGATGGATATCCTCCTATTTTAGATCGCCTTCAAGAGAGCGAGTGTTATGCAATTGAAATGCAATCTCTTGGCTGCTTTCATTCAATGAAAGCCCACCTATGGATCTATAAGGCCAATCGAAAATATTATGCCGAATACGAGGGCAAAGTGAAGGAGCTTTCCTCTCTTGACTTAGAGGCCATCCGTCGATTTGAAATAGAGCTTAATCATATAGGCTCCAATGGCTGTACTACAGTAGATTACTATCGTATTTTATACAAGGATACAGAAGTTCTTGTCGCTGATAGGAGTTGTATGTGGGAGGGGTTTTCTTATCTACTATTAGACTTAGAACTAAATAGTTAATGCTTCTTTTTAGCATTTCGAAAGATCCAATTATCACGAAAATGGGCGCTTTTATATCGTTGTTTCCAACAAGAATATTTCTCCTTTTTTGTAAGGGAATGATCGTGATGGGGTGCAAAAAATACGGATGATAAGTGAGCTTTAGATTTTATCTTAGGAATGGCACTCGGCTTTACATGTAGAAGAGGCTATTTTTCTCCTAATCAAAGGATGTATATCTTGATACATCACATCACTTGGTTTAACGATACCTTATGCGCCTCAAATACCCTCTCGGAGCCCTCATTTCCCTTCCGCTTCTCCCCATCCTTTATATGCAAGGAGCCAAGGTGAAGGCGACCATTCCCAAACTTCCCGAAGCGACAGGAACAGAAGGCATGGCCTCAAGTGGCACCTCGGCTAAAAAACCGCTTCAATTGCTGACACTAGGGGAGAGTACCATCGCAGGGGTAGGCGTAGAGACGCATGCATTGGGATTTACAGGTACTTTGGCTCAGTCATTGGCCGAGATGTTGCAGACAGATGTCAGATGGAAAGTCTACGCCAAGAGTGGATACACCGCCAAGGATGTCCAGCAAAAGTTCTTGCCTCAGATCTCAGAAGAGACCGTCGATTTGGTCGTCATTGGGCTGGGTGCCAACGATGCTTTTGCCTTGCATCACCCACAAAGATGGCGAAAGGATGTGCGTAATCTGATCCTCCAGATTCAGGAGAGATACCCCAAGGTGCCGATTTTCTTTTGCAACATGCCCCCCATCAAAGATTTTCCTGCTTTTACTCCACAAATGAAGTTCGTGATTGGCAATCTTGTAGAAATTCTAGGTGAAGAACTGAAAATTCTGGTGGAGGAAATGGCAGATGTCTATTATGAGGGAAGTGTGATATCGATCTTGGAGTGGGGCCAAAAATTGGAGATAGAAGATCCGTTGACGGCCTTTTTTAGTGATGGCGTACATCCCTCCACCTTCGCTTATCAGGTGTGGGCGCGGGAGACGGCCAAGCAGATTATGGAGTCAGGGGTTGTCTTGTAGTGCTTCGACCCAACTGGGCTCCCATAAAATATCATCATCTCATTCCCATGGAAACAAAATTCATCTATCAAAGTATCCATCGAATTTCCGAAGAAGTACAAAGAATGCTTGTGCAGCAGGAATTGACGGATCAAGCACTTGGCCTCCAAGATGGAGAGACGATCATTAAATCTTATCTAGATCATCATGAGTTGGGTTTAGCATGGGAACATCTCCTTTACATGATTTCCGAAACGGGGGTGAAACTCAAACTCAAGCAGCGATATGACCTAAGAAGAATGGCGAAAGCAATGGAGTACGAGCCACTTGATTTTCTACCCTTAGCCCCTACGATTTTAGAAGACTTTTACCACTTGTTGCAGCAGTTTCATCTCAGGCAGGAGGAAGCCCTAGATATCCTCAGTGATAAGTGGAATATCACCTTCCCCAAAACTTGCCATGAATGGATAGATTGGTGTATTCATGCAGGAAAACGAAAGCTCCCCATGAATAAGGAGGGGGTGAAAATCCACCCGCATGGATTTGGACTTTCCCTTTCTAATGGCCAGTTCTGGATCGACTTTGATTTTGGAGAAAATGGTGAGGCAGACGGCTTTGACGCATGGCGCTTGCGGAGATTTGCTGAGAATAATAAAATTTCTACGCCTTTTCAGTCAGGAGAAGAAATTCAAGAAGTGATAGCAGTAGAGACGGAAAAGGGTGCATTGATTTTTAGTGGGTATATCAATTACTATTTGAATAAATAGCAAGGGGAAAATTGTCCCATTCCTCTGTGCAGAATGAAATTACAAATCATGAAATCATCTGTTTTATACCCTGTGATGTGGGGATGCGTCGCTATGATGTGGCTCTTCATTGCTTGCGAAGAACCATCCAAGGTTTGGACACACGAAGGGCTCATTTCACATTTTAATAGTAAAGGTCGGTATGCCCGATTTTCCAATTCCCGCCTCATGTTTGGTGATGCTGTGGACCAAGGGATCAAAGAAAAACATAGCGTAGATGCTCATAGTCTACTTGAGTCGCTCATTTGATGATCATCCCACTAGGATAGAACCAATATTGGCACTCACAAGTACAATGAGGATAAAGAAGCCTATCAGTACAGCTGCATGCACCCCATTCACCTCCCAGCTAAAGCCCAACATCTTCGTTTCGCGCTGTGAGGAGCTTACGAGCAGACTTGTTATATAGGCAACCCCTAGCGTCACCACAGCACCAATCGCATTCCACCAAAACCAGAATACCTCAGGGACAAAAAGCCACAAGTAGACATTGATTCCTACGCCTGCTAGGATACCTGCATTGATCCCTGTACCATTTATGCGGCGGATGCCCACGGCAGCGACAAAAGTGGCAATCATTGGACCGTAGAAGACCGAACCAATCTTATTGATGGCCTCTATGACCGTCTTGGCGATATCCCCCGTGTAGAACGCGAGAATCAGAGTAACAACTCCCCAAAACAATACCGCCCAGCGTGAATATTGAGCGTATTCGCTGTCTGTCAGTTTTTTATCTCGATTGAAAAAATCCTCTATGGTAGCCGCACTTAGCGAGTTGACTGTCGAACTGAGGGAGGACATCGCAGCTGATAGGATCGCCACCATCAAAATACCGATCACTCCATGCGGGAGATATTTCGTAATGAACAGTGGGATCATGAGGTCAGGCTTATCCGCAGGGATGAGGCTGCTAAACTCAGGTGTCGTGGCGACCAGTGTACCCAGTATCAGTCCCATGATGCAATAAATCATGGTGATCGGAAAACGAATCAAGCCATTGACGAGGAGCGTTTTTTTGACGGTGCCCATATCCTGAGCTGAAAACAAACGTTGGACCTGGCTTTGGTCGGTGCCGTAGTAAGAGGTATATAGGAAAAAGCCCCCAATCAACATGGGCCAGAAGCCAAACTCATCCCCTTCAAATCCCAAAGAACCAAAGTTCACAGCGTCTAATCGGGTCACATCTACCTGGGAAGTAAAAGCCCCCCAACCTCCCACTAGCTCCAGCCCTACAAAAAAGCAGATCAAAATCCCGACGATCAACAAGCCCAATTGAATGGCGTCTCCATACACCACGGCTTTCATGCCTCCTTGATAAGCATAAATCAAGGTCACCACTCCAATAATCAAAATCGTGGCCCACATGGGGACGCCGACGACACTCGTAAGGATCAAGGCCACCGTATAAATCATCACACTCGTTGCAAAGGCACGACTGACTTGGAAGACCGCACTCAGCAGCAGACGAGAGGAGGGACCAAAACGATTTTCCAGGAACTCATATACGCTGACGATGCCTGCGCGATACATAGGGGGAATCAAAAAAATGCTCAAAAACAGCATAGCGAGAGGGACGGCAAACTCAAAAGTCAACCACATCATGCCTCCTCCTTCTTTCAGACCCACAAAAGCGGGTGCAGAAATGAAGCTGATGGCAGAGATCTGCGTGGCAGCCGTGCTGAGTGAGAGGGGAAACCAGCCGAAACTTTTACCCCCCAAAAAGTATTCATCTCCCGATTTCGCTCCCTTGACCAATCTGCCCAAGAATAAAAATCCTACGACATATACTGAGATGACGATGTAGTCTAAATAATTCATGATGCGTGGATGAGATCCATGATAGATGAGGCCGTCCATGAAAATCTATCCCCTCCATATCCTTTTGTAAGTTGGGCAGCCACAGATTTTTCGGGTTCATAATATTCAAAAAAACCGAATTTTTCTACTAGTTCAAGTGTGTCAGCCCTGACGATTCGGGCTGTTTTATCAAACCTATATTCCTTCAACCCTTCGTGAATCATCCAATTCATGTGCGGCCATATCGGTCCCCGCCAATATCTCCGCGAGTCAAATTGGGGACTATCTACATCAAAGGTAGGCATGAGGTAGAAGCCCCGATGGTGTAGATCCTCTAGGTATTGGTGCATACGCTCTGCTTGCTTTTGGTTAGGTATGCGAGCAAAAAGAGGAACGATACCTCCGATTTCCCTCTCGACTATTTGCTGTTGCTCCCGTAGATCATAGGAGGTATACATCCCTACAGCTTCGTTCCAACACTTTTCCCGAAACGAACGGAGACTTTGCTGCTGCCATTCTTCTATTTCCCCTACATCAAGCCCCAATTGTTTACCCACGGATATCAGGCCTGCATTGGAGCGGATCAAAATGGCATTCATCATGGCATCCTGTATCAGGAAAGGACTCTCTTCTGCAATACCGACGCCATCATATTGATACTTCTTCCCTAACAACAACAAGTATACATAGCGATCATATTGGGCAGAAGTGGGACGTTCAGAAGCATCGGCAAGTGCCAAATCTTTTCGTTTGTAAGGTGGAAGATCCCCAGGCTTCAAGTGGATGCGATCCAAAGAGGCATCCCATAGCGGAGAATTATCCCGACCCGACTCCCATGGATGGAAGATAAACATCAAACCTTCCTTCTGTGGATCTCTGTACTGATAGAGAAAGCGGTGATAATGGACAATTTTGGGGAAGAGGGTTCGGGCAAATGCTTCAAGCTCTGCATGTTGAGGATGGGTACGTAGGAGATATTCTAAGATAAAGCCATGTACAGGAGGTTGTGTAATGCCTGAGGATTTAGGATAACTAGGTGCGCCCGGGTTCACATTTGATTCCCAAAAATCAAAATTGGGAAAGTAAGTCTTTTCATTTTCACTATGGAAAATAATATGCGGGAGTAGGCCGTTTTCCCATTGTCCAGAAAAAAGCGAATCTAGCTCCTGAATGGCACGCTGTACATCCATATACTGATGCCCCAAACAGATAAAACCAGAGTCCCAATTCCATTGAAAGGGGTATAGATTATGGGTGGGAATGGTAAAGCCACCTTTCCAGTTATTTTTTAATACATCTTGAGCAAGGGGGAGTAAGTGTGGGTAGTCCATATTTTTATGCGTAGGACCACCGCCATGGCGTGGTCATTTTTTGTACATGCCATGGCGTGTACCTAGCCGATCATCTAATTTGTACATGGCATGCACCTACATCTAATTCGTACACGCCATAGCGTGTACCTACGATATCTGTGGTCATAATTTTTGTACACGCCTTAGCGTGTACAAAAATCATCCATGCAATCTCCCTGAAGCCTTCACCATACCTTTCAATCGTGCGTTGAAGCCATCGGAGGCAATTAGGTCTTCTAGGTGGATGTGCATACGATAGCGCCAGTAGTGTTCGGGATTGGCAGGGACATTGATCTGCTCATCGCCTGGATTATCTCTGCGTAGACTGCCATCGATGGCAAGCAGGTCCTGTAAGGGGAAGATTGCCCACATAGCAGGAGAGAATAAATGTTGCTCGATGATACGCTCGGCAATCCAGGGCTCGCAGAAATAGGGGGCACCTCCTCCTTCTCCCAGGATCTCATTGTAAAACTGCTGGGTAGCTGTCGGATCTGCTTCCCACCAACCTCTCAACGTGGGCATATCGTGGGTAGAAGTACTGACTACTGACAAATAGGGTGCATCTGCAGGATGTCCAAAGGTGCGTTTGGGGTCCTTAGGCATACGCTGAATCTCTAGACTCAAAATACCCAGTTCGCGCATTACACCAGGTACGACATCAGGTACCATACCTAAGTCTTCCCCACAGATGAGCATGTCAGTAGCTTCTTTGAGTGCGGGAAGTTTGACCATGGCTTGATCGCGCCAGAATCCTTCGTGGCGATGGTAGAAGTAATCATTATAGATGGTATCTAATGCGCCGCGTTGCCCTGCATCCAACTCTCGGTAGCTGTAGGTAAAATGCATGGCAATCCGCGGATCGTAGGCACGACCTTCAGATCCTTCTGCTTCGAAGAAGATGACCTCCGAGTGCAAGCTCAACAATCCATTTTTGATGCGATCAAAGTACCATTGGGAATCGGGAAATTCTGACACTTTTTGATCAATGTAGGCTTCGATTTTGCGTTGGCTGTCAAACTCAGGCTTGAAGTGGTAGCATAGAGGCGCATACTCGTCCAGAAATTCTCGCATCACTGAGTGTGCATGATCTCCAAAGAAAGTTGGGAGCATATGCCAGCGAATGTAAGGTTTGACCAAACGCTCATAATCAAACCAGATACCTCTCGCTTGTAGTTCTTCTATGCTCAAGGGCATGCTGGGATTGAATTGTCCCATGATTCCCTGAATCGCATGACCTGGAATCTGCCAGATACGAAAGAAGCCCAAAATATGATCGATACGATAAAGATCGAAGTAGTTGGCGAGTTGCTTCATTCGGGCTTTCCACCAAGCATAGTCGTTTTGAGCCATGACCTCCCAGTTGTAGGTAGGGAATCGCCAATTTTGGCCTGCTACAGCAAAATCATCAGGTGGCGCCCCCGCCTGCTTGTCCATGTGGTAGAGGTGAGGAAACATCCACGCATCCACACTATGGCGATATATGCCGATAGGTATATCTCCTTTTAGTGAGATCCCTTGGGCGCGGGCGTAATCTGTCGCCCCTGAGAGTTGCAAGTGAAGGTGGTATTGAATGAAGTAGTGGATCGCTACATCGTCATAAGTTTCACTTTCGGGCGCTGCATAAGCTTGAACTTGTGCTGCATCGTACGTTCCCAGTTCCTCCCAAGCACGGAAGTTGGCTGTCCTGTATATATCTCTTAGTGCGGAGAAGACGGCATAGGGGAGAAGCCATTCTTGGTTTGCTTCAAACCAGCTTTTGAAGCCCTTGTCTTGAAGGAACTTCTTTTTCTCCTGATCATACAGCGCTTTGAAGAAACGAGACTTATTGGCCATGACAGCTTCGTAATCGATCTCTTCCAGCGTATTTTGGGAAGCGGCTAAGGTATCTATCTCTTGCTGTAGTTTTTGATCCTTTAAGTGACCCATCTGCTTCATATTCATGAAGAGGGGGTGAAGGGCAAAAACGGAAATCGCTGCATAAGGATAAGAGTCAATCCATGTATGAGTAGCGACTGTATCGTTGATCGGAAGAATCTGGATGATTTCCTGCCCTGCTTTCTTTGCCCAATCTACCACCAACCGCAAGTCGGTAAATTCTCCTACACCTCCGCTTTCTTTGCTGCGAAGAGAAAAGACAGGAACAGCGAGTCCCGATCCACGCCAGTTGCCATGAGGATGCGCAAAGAATTCTTCATTGTGGACAAATAGTTGCTTCGTTTTCCTGCTTTGTAGATGAACAAAGCGGCGATTGTCTCTATTTTCCCAACCAATGACCGCTTTCGTATCCTTGTCTATAAGGAGCAATTTGTATTCGATGGTTTGGCTGGGGCCTTTGAGCGAAAGGTCTACTGACCAAAAAGGGAAATGCGCATCGCTCAGTTCTATCGCTTTGCTTTCATCCCAGTTTCCCAAATCCGGATGTCCTCCTACGATGGCAATGCCATGATTGCGCGCAATCTGCCCTGCTCTTAGCTGAAAGCGATGAATACTTCCTTTGGGAGTCGTACCCGCAATAGGAGCTTCTCTTTGGGTCAAAGTGCGCAGAAAGGCTGCACTCAAATGCACATTATCTTCCTCCCAGCTACTGCGCCATGTATCTGAAGTGTGGATTTCATTGAAGCGTTTGGTTGGGATGTGAAGGGACCTGGGGGTACCAAATTCCTCCTCACGGCTACCGCGACCTTCATTGAGAATATAATATTTGTAGGAGATCTCACCTGAGAAGGAATCGGGCAATTTGATTGGTAGTTCCCATTGTCCATTTCCTAGATAATGAAGGGGGACACCTTCCTGATTTTGAGGTCCCTGGAGCAAAGAATGATCGCCTAGAATGAAGAGGCGTTGACCCCATTGGGTCATGAAATGAATGCGAAAGGTCACTTGCATGTCGTTCCCTCTAGTAGTTGTCGTTTTGAAATGTGTGGCAAGCATGAAAAACCAGGACGAATGTAAATAAACCAATCGCAAAAAGAGAATTTAGAAAGGAGAAAGAATGAACTTTTAGATTATCGTGGAAGATTTTTGTGTCGGATCACCTTATGGCGTGGCCAGTGCTTTACAAAGTGGAGAATTGATCTTGCCAAGATTGGTTCTTCGTCAGACGCAAAGCGCTGAGTGTCGCACTCCTAACTGAGATCACGAGCGAATAACTCTTGTACTCTCCAAAAGGAACCCATCGGAAGGAAAACTGCCAGCAGTGCAGCGGACGCGTGATGGTGATACTGGTAGTGGTAGCTTTGGCAGAAACCATATCAAATCCCGTAGTGTAGCCTACCTTCCAGTTGGGGGTGAAGTTGAAATCTCCCGATACATTGACAGTAGATCGGATATTAGGGGCGGCTAAGGTATTGCGAGAGTAGGAAAAGTTGTAGTTCAAATTGACACTCCAAGGGATACTGAAGTCATAGTACTGGTTGTAGTTTTGCTGGATGTAGGCAAATTCCTCCGCATCAAACCCTGGCGTTTTCACTCCGCGTTTTTCGGGTTTTTTGGAACGAAAAGAAGTGGTCAAACTCAAACGGGCAGAGGTCAGGCGTGCCAACCTTCCTTCCTCCACAATCAAGAACTGATTCAGCTTCCGTGCGCTGATCGGCTCGATAGGAAAAGAGACCTCAGGCGCGCCATATACATAAGGATCAAAGGTGGAAGAGGCATTGATGGCGAGCTTATTATTGAACAGACGGGTACGGGCAGAAAGGCTGATAGGTGCAAGCTGTAGACTATCTGCCGCCAAGTTGTAAGAAGTACCAATTCGAATGTTGTCGATGATTTTGGAACGAATGAACTTATCCTGACTTTCATCAAAATCAGGCTCAAAACTCTCCTTTTTCCGCGTTTTCATCTCCAGCGAGCTCCCCAAACCGAAGGTGATGGACTGCCTTTCGCTATTTCCTGGACTCCCATATATTCCCCCAGAGAAAATGCTGTAGGTTTCAAAGTTTTCTCCTGTAGCATCAGTCTGGACCTTGTCATAAAAACCAAAGTTTTCGGTAGAGAAATCGGGTTGATAGGTATATCCCATGGAGAGGTTGAACTGCTGGCGAAAAGCCGTCTGCCGCCTAGATCTTTTGAATCCGTAAATGCCATAAAATACAGTCGTGGCATTGACATTGGCGGAGTAGTCAAAGGCGCGAATGAAGCCTGGAACCTGACTCGTTACAACCTGTTCGTTCTCAGCATCCCACACCTTCAATGTCCTCTCGGTATACCATAAATCCTGATAGTCAAAACTGATAGGAATATTGAGGTATTTGAAAAGCTTGATGCTGGTATTTCCCTGTATGCTGTGTCTTGCACCATTGTTGAAAAACTCATTGACAGGTCTCCTCGTGAGCGCCGTATCATTTTCATTGGCAAAGAAACTGATGGTATCGGATGTCTGGAAAAGCACATCGAAGAAAAGGGAGTCCTGGACAGTAGGAATGGAGTTTCGAGCATCCATTCTGTAGGTGAATCCCAGCTGCTTCAGGAAACCCAGATATTCATTGTCAACATTTTTGAAAGGGGTCTGGCGCGTCATGCTCAAGTTAATCGAGGGTGCATCCAGACTCATCGTCCCATCGCTAAGGTCTTGACGATGGTTGGCATTCACGCTGAGTGAAAAAGGGAGGTTGTTGAATCTCTTCTGGAAAGAAATAGAAGAGGTTACATCGTTACTGAGGACGTCATTTAGGTTGTAGGTAGCCTGACGCTGAAACTGATTGGAGTTGGAAAAATTGACCGAAGCACTGAATCTTGCGGTAGGATTGATGGGTTGATTGTGTTGCCATCTGAGTTTCCATGTCAGGGTACGGCTAAAGTCGGGATCTCCTCTTTCGTTTTGGACGATCTTGGTATAATCAAATCCAATGGTCCCAGAGTATTTATATTTTATTTTGTAGTTCGCAGTAGCCCCCACGAGCCAGCCCCCACGAGAATAAAGGTCTGAGTTGAATGTGATGCCTAAAAAGTCATTGACATCCCAGTAATATCCGATTCCACGTAAAAAGAGGCCTCTCGTATCAGAATTTCCATACTGTGGGAGGATGAGTCCATTTTTCTGGCCCTTTTTTTGATTGGGTAAAAATCCGAATGGCACGATTATAGGGAGTGGTACGTCTGCGATGACCAAACGGAGTGGCCCTGTGATGATTTGCTGGTTGGGCAGTACTTTGATTTTTTGGGCACGAATGTAGTAATGCGGATGATCCAGATCACATGAAGTATACTTTCCTCCTAAGCCATGTAGCGAGCCATCTTCCTGATACTTGGTCACATCTGCCAGGATAAATCCATCTCCCTGCACAATCCGCCCACCTGTCGCACGGCCTTTCTGGGTATTGAAATTGTAGGCTACTGTACGAGACTTGACGGTTTCTCCATCTTGGGTAAACTCTGGCTGACCCTGAAGGTCCCCTTCTTTGTCCTCTATTCCCTCTGCGTATAGGCTTTGATCATCTACATTGATCTGGATTTTGGCTGCTTTCAGTTGGAGATCATCATAGTCGATTTGTCCCATGTTTTGACCTGAACTGTAGAGGATCAACTGATTGCTTTTAATATCGTAGACAATAGAGTCTTGTGCCTTGTAGGAAACAGAAGCTTTGAGCTGACTCACCTTTTGGAGGGAATCAATGATAAGCTGCTGACGGTTGGCAGGACCTTTTTGAGTACGAGAAGAATCAGGTGGGAGGGGATTAAAAGCAGAATCTAGCGAGAAGGAGGGTTGGGCGACAGGAGGAGGGGGAGAATCTATGACTGTCGTATCTGTTTGAGCAAATATACGGGGAAAGGTCAGACTGAAAAGCCCAATGATGAGTACGTGTTGAAGGATAAAATATCTGGTTCTAAGTGACATGTCGAGAGCAAAATGTTAAAACCTGCTTCGAAACAGATTTTTACAGCGGCCAAATATACATAGTTTTCCATGCAAATAACGTTATCAAGGTGTAGCATTCAGATAAAGCGGTTGGTCATGACCAAATATATTCTTATTGGGCTGATATTCAGTCTTTGGTGTGGAGGAGGAATTTCTGATCTCTATGCCCAACAACAGGCACTCCCGATCCAGACACTCATCATTGACCCTGGTCATGGAGGAAAAGATCCTGGAGCGGTCGGTAAAAATAAGTACGAAAAGGACATTGCCCTGAAGGTTGCCAAATACCTTCGCGATACCTTGCAGACCTATTATCGTCAGATGAACATCGTCTTGACGCGTGAGACCGATACCTTTATTCCCTTGCATGAGCGCGGCCGTATTGCCCAGGATGCCAAAGGAGACTTTTTCATTAGCATCCACTGCAATGCCATGAAGCAAAAGGATCGTCAAGGAGCAGAAACCTATGTACTAGGTGTCAACAAGGGCCAGGAGGGATATGAGACAGTGATCAAGGAAAACCAAGCCATGTTGTTTGAGGAAAATCATGCAGATGTGTATGGCGGGTTTGACCCTCACTCGCCTGAGGGACTGATTTATCTGCAAGTGCTGAAGGATGTTTTTCGAAGTGAAAGCCTGCAAATGGCCCAGCGCCTTCAAAATAACTATAGAGAAAATCTAGGCCGTATAGATAGAGGTGTCAAGCAAGCCCCATTTGTGGTATTGTATATGTCGGGTATGCCAGCTGTCCTCACAGAAATTGGCTTCATCTCCAACCTTAAAGAAGAGTCCTACCTCGCCAAAGATACAGGGCAGAAAGAGATTGCTTATGCCATCTTTGACGCTATTCGTGGCTATCAAGAAGCCTTGCAGATGCAACAAATCCGAGGGGATAAGTAATTGGAGAGAGTCTTGTATAAAAATATCCCACATCAAAAAAAAGGCAGACCCTAGCGGCCTACCTCCTCCTTTGTCTACATCAAACGAAGGGAAATCACTTCCTGATTTCTCGGTATGCAATGTCATTCCCCACTTTGATTTCACAGAGATAATCTCCTTGTGGGAGATTCGCCATATCCAGCTCTATGATATGCTTACCTATACTTGTGTATTGTGAATAAATTTTGGCTACTAAGGAGTGGTCACTATTGCGCAAGCCAATGGTCACACGACTGGCCTGTCGCAGGTCTAGTTCTATGGTCGTCCCAAAAACCACAGGATTTGGAAATAAGAAGGTGGTGTGGGTGCTGGTCGGGAGTACTTCTACCGCTATGATGTTGCTGTAAGCTTGGGTCCCTGCTTGATCATTCTTCCTGATTCGGTAGAAGTTACTTCCTTTATGGATGTCTTTGTCGATCATATGAAAACGCAGCAATCCTTCCGTTTTGTCGAGTGGCGCAAACTGTTGTACTTCTATCCACGTCTGCTGGTCGAAGGAGCGCTCCAAAGTAAAAGACTTGATTTCTTTTTGTGCCTCGGTAGACCAACTGATCTCAAGGCCCTGCATGAAGCGCGTCGCTGTAAAT